>CACCGT010000001.1 GCA_902545635.1 uncultured Pelagibacteraceae bacterium
AAAGTAAGTATACCTAGACTAGCTTGCATTAAAAAATATGAAATTATTTGCTTAATGTCTACCTGGCCAATTTCACTCTGTGCAACAAATTTTATAATTAGCGCAGGTACTGCAACGTAGAATAAAAATAAGTTTAAAACTTTTGCATGGCTTAGATCAAATATTTTCAGTCTTCCAAATATAAATCCAAGCAAAGTTATAAAAATAAAAGGTGTTAACCCAAGAAAGATCGAATACATTTGATTATAATATTGTAATTCTGTGAAGAATTCTATTTCCTTTAAAAGGAGTAGCTTGATGAAGCATTGCTCTATTATCCCAAATAGCAAGCTGGTCTTTTTCCCATTCTAAAGCATATTGAAATTTTTTTTTAGTCTGGTGATTGAATAAAAAATTCTTTAATTTGTTTTTTTGTTTAGTCATGTTTGTGTTAAATTTTATAAAGTGCCCAGGGCTACAGTATATAGTTTTTTTGCTATTAATAGTTTTAATAATCTTGTGACTGGCAATTAATTCTTTTGAAATTTTTCCCTTTTCTTTCTCTCTTTCGACTGTAGTAATTGATATAGGTCCATGTGATGAGTAAATGCCTTTTAATTTATTAAGTCTAATTTTCTGATTATTAGTCAGTTTTTCATATGCTAAATACTGTGAAGAAAACTCAGTATTTGCAACACCTTTTTTAGGTACCAGTTTTGATAGCAACATTGTGTATCTTGGTGGTTTTTTTGTATATGAAGAGTCTGTATGAAATTGTTCACCAAAGCTTGGTCCCTTGTCTGAGGATTTTCTTTGTACGACAGTAATTTGTGGGTATTTTTTATTTAATCCTCTCAACCTTGGATAGTTTGCAGGTTTTCCAAATTTTTGTGCAAAATTTAGATAAGCTTTAGAATTTAGCTTTTGTTTTGGAAAATAAATCATACCAAATTTATCAAGTGTAGATTTTATTTGTTTCAATTCATTCTTATTAATTTTATTGAGATTACAAATAATCTCTGCTGCCTTGTTTTTTTTGGGGATAATTTTAAACATTAGGCATTTTTAATATTTTTTTGATTAAGTGGCTTTTGAATTAATGAAACAGGATATTTTTTCTTTTCTATTTCAATAGACAAATTTTTATCAATTAAATTTTCAATTGTATTTCCAGAATTTACATAACCAAAAGATATATTTTTTTCAAAATTGAATGAATAATTCCCTGAAGTTGTTCTACCAATTATTTTATCATCTAAGTAAATCGGTTCTTCATGAAGCAGTAGAGGTTGTCCTGGTTTATTATTTTTAAGAACCATCATTGCCAACAATTTTGTTGGTTTTTGATCTTTAATTTTTAATAAAGCTTCTTTTCCAATAAAATTAATATTTTTTTTATAACTGATAGCAAATTGAAGTCCTGCTTGATATTGATTCTCTTCAGGAGATATATCATGTCCCCAATGTAAAAACCCACTTTCCATTCTCATTATATCCATTGCGTGCGCCCCACATAGAGATAAATTATGATTTTTACCTTCATTGACTATAGTTAAGAAAAGTTTTTTACTATCTTCTATTCTTACGTATAACTCAAATCCAATTTCACCCACATATGACAATCTTTGAACCCAAACATCAATTCCATCTATTTTCACCTTTTTGCCATGACTAAATTTTATTCCTTCATTTGAAAAATTGTCATCACTTATATTTGATAATAGTTTTCTTGTATTTGGTCCATATAATCCTAAGCATGCAAAATCCTCTGTTACATCTTTAAAGTTTATTTTTTCTGAGAGGTATTTTTTTATATGATATTTATCGTGTTCTCTTGTTGCAGCTGGACCTATTATTCTAAAATGATTTTTAGTGAGGCAAGTTATAGTAACATCTGTCTCTATACCACCGTCCTCATTTAGCATCTGAGTGTAAGTTGATATACCTTCAAAATCTTTTATGTTTGCAGTACACAATTTTTGTAATTCTTCATGAACATTTTCTCCAGTAACATCAAATTTAGAAAAAGGTGTTAATTCGAATAAACCGACATTTTTTCTTGTATTTTTGGTCTCATATTCAGCAGATGGATACCAATTTTGATAACCAAAACTGTATTCATATTCAGCTTTTGCACCATTTAAAGAATACCACATGGGTCTTTCAAAACCGCCTGAAGATCCAAAACAAGCACCTAATTTTTTTAGTTCCTCATGGTATGGTAAAGTGATTTGGTTCCTTGAAGTTTTATGTTGTTTATATGGCCAATGCATTCCATACAAATCGCCAAGTGTCTCTGTCACTCTTTCCATAATAAATTTTTTTGAAGAATGGAATTGTTGAAATCTTTTTATATCTACCGAGAATAAATCCTCATTAATATGTCCATTGATCATCCATTCAGCAGTAACTCGACCTGCGCCACCCGAACTTGCTATACCGATGCTATTAAACCCACAACAAGTGAATAAGTTTTTAATCTCCGGAGTTTCTCCTAATAAATATTGTGTATCAGGTGTAAAAGATTCTGGGCCTGAGAAAAATTTTCTAATTCCAGCATTTTCTAACATTGGTAATCTATGAAAAGATTTTTTTAGATAAGGTTCAAAATGATCAAAGTCATCTGGCAATTCTCCAAAAGAAAAATTTTCAGGTACAATGCCAGTATCTTTAAATGCTGGTTTGGCATTTGGTTCAAAAATTCCAACTAACATTTTCCCAGCATCTTCTTTTAAATAAAGACAATTATTATAATCTCTCAAAACTGGTAAATTGCTAGGTAGATCCTTCATCGGCTCCGTTATCACATAAAAATGTTCATTAGGATATAATGGAATGCTCACATTCATTTTTTCACCAATTTGTCTAGACCACATACCGGTAGCTAGAACAACATACTCACAATCTATTTTTCCTTGTGGAGTCTCTACTCCAACTATAGATTTATTTTTGACCAAAATTTTTGTAACAGGTGTTTTTTCAAAAATTTTTGCACCTTCCATCCTAGCAGCTTTTGCTAAAACATTTGTAACACCTACTGGGTCAGCCTGACCATCTTTTGGCATGTAAACACCTCCAATAATGTCATCATTATTTACAACAGGATATAAATCCTTTGTTTGTTTTTTATCCAAAACATGTACTTCAACATCAGATAGTTGAGCGGTAGTTGCTTGTCTCAATAACTCTTGCATTCTCTCTTTTGTGGTAGCTACTGTTATTGCTCCATTCTGTTTTAACCCTATAGATAATTCAGTTTTCTTTTCTAATTCTTGATAAAGATCCAAAGTATATTTTCTTAACTTTGTAATAGTAGATGAAGCCCCTAATTGACCCATTAAACCAGCTGCATGCCATGTAGTTCCAGATGTTAATTGGTCTCTCTCTAATAGAACTACGTCTTTCCAGCCAAATTTAGCGAGATGATAAGCGCAGGATGTTCCTGCTACGCCACCTCCTATAATTACTACTTTAGTATTTTTTGGAATGTTATGATCCATTAGAAAAATATATTACATAAAATTTTTTGAATATACTTTTTTTTTTAGGTTATTTTGAACCAACTTTAAATTTTACTTTTCGATCTTTATTATCTTTACCTTGCCCAACAACTGTTCCATTATTTGAATCCCAATCGAGTAAACCAGATGCATTCATATCATCTTTATCACACCTAAGTGACCAAGTACCCTTGCCTTTTGACAAAACATATGTGCCTAAACAAGATCCATCATTTTTAGGTAAATCAAAATTAATATTACCTATTAAATTCTCTTCACTGAAAATTACAGAGCCTAAAATTAATTCATCATATCCTTCCCAGGATAATGCAAATGATCTTTTACCAGACAGTTGATTATTTATTTTGGTATCTATTGTATTATTGGTTTTTTTCTCAGCTGTAATGTTTTTATTATCATTAATTTTTAAAATTTTTTGATATTCAATTTTATTAATACTTTTACATCTACCACTTGATTCATATTCGTATTTTATTTCTACTGAGGATTTGTCACTTGGGTTCCAAAAAAATTCCTTATGTGTGAAAGCATAGTCTTTTCCAATTTCCAAAAATGAATAAACACTTTCTTTGATCATTGAATCATTATTGATTTTGTTTTCAACATCAAAACCTAAAGTAGTTACTTCAATATTTTTATTTTTTAAAATTTTATCAATTTTATTATTTTTAAATTTTATAAAATGAATATCAATTTTACTATTATATTTGTTTAATTTAATTATATTATCTCCAAGTTTATTTCCCTGCGAAAACAAATTGTTTTCATCACTAATTAAATTATTTATAATTTCTGGGCATTTAAAATAATATTCTTGTGCAAAAAGATTTGAAGTGATTGTTAAAAAAATTAAAATTTGTGAAAAAAAATTTTTTTTCATAATATTAACAAGCATCACCAGCATAGTATCTACATGCCTCCATTGCTTCTGCATCTGTACCACCCATGGCGTAGACCCAAATCATAGCTTCAATAGCTGCTGCAGCTGCTGCAGCTGAAACACCCATTTCTACTGCCTCAGCAATTGCAGCATCCACTTCGTTTGCAATTTCTTGCTCTATTGCGGCATCTATTGCCATACCAGAAGCATCTTCTATGGCAGATATAAATGCATTTGCTATTTCTTCACCAACAGTTTTCTCAATTTCTGCCCTTATTTCCTCATCTATTGCTTGGCCGGCATATTTCTCTGTAAGTTCTTTGATAAGTTTTTGTTGTTCTTCACTTATTACTTTCTCAACTTCTTGGTCAATTGTTTCTCGTTTTTTATCTAATATATTGTCTATATCAGATACAGATAAATTGTATTTAATAGCAATTTCTTTTTTAGCTTTTTCTACAGCTTTATCAATCTTTGCGGAAAAATGATCAACGTTTAATGCTATAGTTTTATTCATTGACTGAAGTTTAATATAAAAATGAAAAGGTAAATATCCTAATACCTGCATTTGATAAAATGTAGCTCTATGTTTTGATACATATTTTCCTGTCCAATTAATTAACATTTTGCCTTTGTAATTAAGCTGCGCAGTTAGATTTTCCTCATCAAATATAAATTTGAATAATTTTTTGCCATTAGAATTTAAGATAATTTTAAAATTGTCTTTTATAATAACGTCAGTTTCACCTGTAAGTAAATTATCAAATACAACTGAGCCAGGTCTCAATGTATATATTCTATAGTTATCTAAATAAAATTGCATTTTTTCAAATTTCGTTCCAGACGGATCGTCGTTGAGTTTAGATAATTTAATTCTACTTTTTGTAATTGTATTTTTTTTTTGTTTTTCAGAAATAGATATTGCTTTTTTAAGCTCATCTTCAGTTATTAAACCTAGATTGTATAAGTCCCTTAATTTTTTTATCTCATCGGAGAAGATGGGAGAAGAATATATAAAAAAAAATAATAAAAATATTAAAAAAAAGTTTTTTTCTTTTACATATTTAAGACTATTGACTATCAAGTATTTTCTTTTTTGCTATTTCGAACTCTTCAATTGTTATAGAACCGCTATCTAATAATAATTTAAGATTAGTTAATTCTTTAACTATATTAGACTCTGAATTGGTATCTGCTACAACTGTTGATTTATCTTCACCCGTGATATTTATTGTTTTGTCGGTTCTACCAGTTTTCATGTTAATACCATATAGTTTATTAATATCTCCATCAAAAAAACCTGCATCTTGTAGTTTTTTTGCAATTATGAAAGGACTTTTCATATCCTTTTTTTTAATTTTCATTTTTTTGTTTCCATTTTTCCAAACAATTCTTTTTCCTATCGCAAATGTGTAACATGTGGCGCCTTTTGAACCTTTTTCACAACCCAAATTTGCCTGATGTTGAACACTAGGGTCATCTATACATCCTTGAACATATGGACAATAATAATAATTAGACCAATCACCATTCTCAGAAACTGAAAATACTAATGGGTCGGACCTTTTATCCTTTGATAAATTTAATTTTTCACTGCCACCACCGTAAATATATTCTAAAAAGTGCTGAACAGTTTGTGCATCCATTTTAAGTTCACCTTTGCCCCATTTAGCTAAGGCAACAGTGTAATTATTTAATGTAAAAATTATTAAAATAATATGAACCAAAAATTTTTTCATAAACATTAATAACATTTTAAAAATATATTTTAAATTAAACTTATTTAATTATAAAACCTATAATTGAATTTTTCAAAAACAAACAATGTGGTCAATGTGAATTGGCCTTTTAATTCCGAACTTTTCATCTACTTCATGTTGATGAATATGATGAGAATGCACGAATACTGGAATTTGTAAATTACTTTCAGTTTTAAGGGTGTAAATAAAATTTGTACCTCTGAACTTACGATCAACTACCTCTAGTTTTAAATTACTTTTATCATCATGTTCTAAATCTTCAGGTTGCAGTAAGAGTTTTACATTTGAACCATTAGGGTAATGTTTTACAAAATTCCCTTGTATTGTTCCTAAATCTTTATTTTCTAAACTATTCTCACTTGTTACTTTAGCAGGAATTAAAATTCCTCTATTTAGGAAATTTACAACCTCTATTGAATTAGGAAAGTGATAAACATTATATGGATCATCAAACTGTTTTAATTGTTTATTTAAAATAATTCCACACTTACTTCCTAAATAAAAAGCTTCATATGAGTCATGAGTAACAATTATAGTTGTTATTTTAGATTTACTTAATAATTGTTTTAGCTCAACTTGAATTTCTTCTTTAAAACTTTGATCAACATTTGAAAGTGGTTCATCTAGAAGAAGTAAATCTGGATTAGAAACTAATGATCTTGCTAACGATGCTCTTTGAGCTTCTCCAGCACTAATTTCATGGGGATATTTGTTTAATATTTTTTTTAGGTTTAAAAAACTAATTATTTCTTTTGGATTTATTTTTTTTTTCTTTTTACTTTTTTTTTCAGTACCAATTAAAATATTTTTTTCTACATTATAGTGAGGAAATAAACTATTTTCTTGAAAAGCAAGTGATATATTTCGGTCCTCTGGTTCAACATGTTTGTTTTTTGAGGACATTAACTTATTATTTATTGTTATTGATCCATTAACGATCTTCTCTAAGCCAGCAATAGTTCTTAAAATTGTTGTTTTTCCTATTCCAGATGGCCCTAATAGACAAATTATATCGCCTTCATTTTGAATTGAAAAAGAGACGTTTTTTACTTTGGTTTGACCACTAACTATAAAGTCAACATTTTTAATTTCTAAAAAATTTTTACTCATTATTATCTTTTAAAATATATTTAGAAGATATTGTAATAAAAAAAGCTGCAATTAAAATTAAAAATAATGATGGTACTGCTGCTGCCTCAAGCATGTCCTCGGATGCAGAAATATATGCTGTTGTTGCAAATGTTTCAAAATTAAAAGGTCTTAAAACTAAGGTAATTGGTAATTCTCTAATTATCTCTAGCGAAATTAGTATAATTACAAATAAAAGTGAATTTCTTAAATATGGAATGTGGATATTAAAAAAAGTCTTTCTTTTTGAATAACCAAGTAGATAGGCACTTTCATCAACTGAAAAATTTATTTTTTCATAACCAGATTTAATCCCATTAAATGCTAATGAATAAAAACGAATGAAATAAACAATTATTAATCCTAAGATTGACCCAATAAATATTTTTTTAATAGATAAAAAACCAAGAGATTTAATTATATTATTATCAAACCATGCAATAAAAGTTATAAAGGCTACAGCTAATATTACACCTGGTATTGCATATCCTGATATTGATAGTGTCGATAAAAAATTAAGAGTTTTATTTTTTGAAACACGGTTACCATAATTTGAAAGCAATGCAAAAAATATTAAAACAATACTGGATAGTGTCACTAAATATAAAGTATTTAATAAAAGGTTCATTACATTTACATCAAAAAAGTTTTCTGGAAATTTAATTGTCCAATAGACCATTTGACTTAATGGAAATAAAAAACTAAAAAAAAATAATAGAAAACAAAATAAGAAAGCAAAAAAAGAATTTATACCTGAGAGTTTTATTTTTTCTTTTTGTTTAAATCCACCTCTAGAGTCCAAATGATATTTTGCTTTTTTTCTAGATAGTTTTTCTGTTAAAAATAAAATAAATATGAATAATAGTAGAAAGAAAGATATTCTATTTGCAAAAGCTAAATCATCAAATGTTATCCATGCGTTATAAATACCTGTTGTAAGAGTATTAACTGAAAAAAAGTCAACAGCTCCAAATTCTGCCAATGTTTCCATTGCAACTAAAGATAGACCTGCAACAATTGCAGGTCGTGAAGCAGGTAATATAATAAAAAAAAAAGATTTAAATTTGGAAAAACCTAAGTTTTTTCCAAGTTCAATTAAGTTTTGTGATTGATATAAAAATGAAGATCTTCCTAATATGTAAACATAAGCGTAAAGTGAAAATGAAATTGATAAAATTAATCCAAACATACCGTCAAATTTTGGTATATGTTGATTAAATTCGCCTTCACCAAATAAGGTCTTTAATATAGTAAATGCTGTTCCGTAATTATCAAAGAAGGCAAATAACGAATATGCATATATATAAGGTGGAATTGCAAAAGATAAAATTAAAGCCCATTTAAAAAAATTAACTCCAAGAAATTCATAAAACGATACTAAATATGATGCTCCTACTCCCAAGATAAAAGTTAAAATTAAAACACCAATCAAAAGCAATAAAGAATTAAGAATATACTCAAATAGAAAAGTGGATTTTAAAATTTCAAAATATCGAGAGGTTTCTTCAAAAAAACTAATTGAAACGGTTATAATTGGAATAATAACAAGTAATGAAACTAATAAAGAGCTTAGAAACCATATATTAAGTTTGTTTGAATTCATAAGAGTAATTTAATTATATTTTAAATATAGTCTCAATTTAATAATTTAAAAGTGCCTACGAAAGATACATAGGCACTTTTATTAAAAAAGGTCAGATATTGAATACTTTTAGAATGTGCGGAAAATCTTTAGTATTTATCTCTGATAACTTTCTTTTATTTATTCTTTTGTTAATTTTTTTACACTCCTCAGCACATGGGATACATGTCTTGACTGATTTATTGTAATTAACATCAGACATAAATTTTTTTTTAGTCCTCAATGTTATTTCCAACCTGCAGCTGTCATTACTTCTAATGCATCCGCTTGCTTAGCTCCATAACTAGCAACGCTTGTGGTTAAATCTTGTTTAAAATCTAAACCTAAGTTGTTTACTACTAATGGGTTTGGTGAAACACCTGCAATCATCGGAAACTCAAAAGTATTATTAGTGAAATGTTCTTGTGCTTCTGGTGATAACAAATAATCTACAAGTGCAATTGCATTAGCTTTATTTGGAGCACCTTTAACTAGAGCAGCACAACTAATATTCATATGTGTTCCTCTATCATTTTGATTAGGGAAAAATGCCTTTACTTTTCTAGCTGCTGCTTGTTGTTCTGCACCTTTGTTCCCGGATAACATCAAAGCTAAATAGTATGTGTTTGCAACTGCTATGTCTGCTTCTCCTGCGGCAACTGCCATAATCTGAGCTCTGTCATTTCCTTTAGGATCTCTTGCCATATTGGCAACAACACCTTTTGCCCACTCTCTAGCAGCTTTTTTTCCATTATTTTTTACTAATGATGCTACTAAAGATTTATTGTAAATATTGCTAGATGCTCTTATTGCAATTCTACCTTTCCATTTAGGATCAGCCAGACTTTCATAAGTTAGTCCAGATAATTCTGCTCCACTTACTCTTTCTGGAGCGTAATAGACTATTCTAGCTCTCTTAGCTACGCCAACCCAGTGAGTTGTTCTAAAGTTTTTTGGAACTGAAGATTTGATAGTTGGTGAAACAAGTCCTGCTTGCGTCATACCTTTTGCTTTAAAAGCACCACATCTTCCTGCATCTGCTGTGATGTAAAGATCGGCAGCTGAGTCTGCACCTTCCTCGATCATTCTTTTCTCTAAAGCTCCAGCTTTACCATTAATTAAATTTACTTTAATTCCAGTTGCTGCAGTAAATTTGCTATAAAGTTCTGCGTCAGCTTTATAGTGTCTAGCATTGAATATATTCACCTCATTTGCTTTCGCAAAAGTTGAAACAAATAATGATAGAATTAATGCTGAAATTGATATTTTTTTCATTTATCTCTCTATGTTAATTGTTAATGTATTTATAATGATTTTGAGAACTATTCGCAATGATAATGATTATCAATCTCAATAGTGTCGCAGATATAATTTATGTGATTTTTAGGGTTTTTAAGACTTAAACTCAGAAATTTTACTATAAAGAAAATTTCTGAAGGTTGTAACTCTAGCCACGTTTTTAAGAGATTCTGGAAAAACGAAATGTGCTTCCGTAATTGGGCCTTCGACGTTAGGTAAAACTTTAATTACATTTCTTGATAATGATACCAAATAATCAGGCAAAGCAGCAAGACCTACTCCACTTTCAACTGCTAGCAATAATCCCATCACACTATTTACCTTCATAATAGTTTTTCTTTTTTTATTGTCCTTCACTCCTAATTTTAATGCCCAATCAGGGTTAAAAACAGGAGACGGTGCACCTCTTCCAAAAGATATAAATTTGTGTTTGCTTAAATCATTTATTGTTTTTGGTATTCCATATTTTTCTAAATATTTAGTAGACCCATAAATATGGTAATTAATATCCATCAATTTTCTTTGAATATAATTTAATTGTTTAGGTCTTCTCATAAAAATGCCAATATCAGCTTGTCTAGTACTTAGATCTAATTCTTTATCGTCAAAAATTAATTCTATTTCAATTTCTGGATTTAATTGCATAAATTCTTGAATCCTTGGTGTTAACCAGTGAGTGCCAAAACTTCTTACAGTAGTAATAGTCAATTTTCCTGTTGGTTTATGTTTTTGGTCCCCTAATGTTGTTTCAACCTCTTTAAGTTTACTTATTACCTCATGAGCTGTTTTGTAAACGTATTCTCCATTTTCAGTTAAAGTTAAGCCTCTAGCATGTCTCTCAAATAATTTTACTTTCAAATCTTCTTCTAGTGACTGAATTTGTCTGCTTATAGCAGACTGACTTAGATTAAGTATAACTGTAGCACTGGTGAAACTACCTGCTTCAGCTACTGCATGAAAAATTTTTAATTTATCCCAATCCATTATTTATTTACATCAACTAATATTCTATTTTTTAATTTTCCTTCTAACATTTCAGGAAAAACATCTAAAAGTTCATTCAAATCCACAGTTTTGATTGATTTTTCCAAAATATTGAAATCTATATATTTAGGAACTTCGCCCCAAACAAACTCTTTTCTTTTATTACTAATATTTACTGAGTCGATGCCCCATAATTTTACTGCTCTTAGAAAAAAAGGCACAACAGAGGTATTTAATTTATTGCTACTTGCGTTACCACAAATTGCTACTATTCCTTTTAATCTAGTTTGAGAAATTGCATTTGCTAAAATATTTCCACCAACGGTATCTACAACGCCATCCCAAGTACCTTTTCCAATTAAACTGGCTTCACCCTCAAATTCTTTACGATCTATAACGTTTTTTGCGCCTAATTCTCTCAAATATTCTGCTTTATCTGGTTTTCCTGTCAATGCAGTTACATTGCAACCCATTTTAGATAATACCATTACTGCAACCATTCCAACACCTCCGGTAGATCCGGTTACAAGTACATCGTTAACTTTGCTTTGTAAAAATAACTCCTCCTTAGCTTTTACGGCAAAGGCACATAACATTGCTGTTAAGCCAGCAGTTCCCATCATCATTGCATGTTTGCTATTTAGATTTGTTGGTCTTTTTATTAGATGTTCTGCTTTAACTCTTGCGTATTGTGAAAATCCACCGTGAAATAATTCACCAACTCTACAACCAGTAAGAATTACTTCATCTCCAACTTCAAATTCATCTGATTTACTCTCGCTAACTGATCCAGAAAAATCAATCCCAGGAATTCTAGGAAACTCTTTAACTAACTTTGCACCATTTTTTAAAATTAAAGCATCTTTATAATTTAAATCAGAGTAATCTACCTTTACTAAGACATCACCGTCTTTTAGAAAATCTAAATTTAAATCACTAACTGCTCTAGTGAACTTTTCTCCCTCTTGGTTGATAACCAAGGCTTTAAAAGTATCAGGCATTTTTTAATTAAACTCTATTTTGCTATAAATCTCAAATATCTATTTTGATAGCTAAGATCATCTTTAAATTGACCCAGATAAAAGTTAGTAACTGTTGTAGCTTGTTCTTTTTTTATACCTCTCATAGTCATACACTGGTGAGTTGAATCTATTGTTACAGCAACACCTTTTGCATCTAACGACTCCATCAATGTATTTGCAATTTGTACTGTTAACCTTTCTTGAGTTTGAAGTCTTTTAGAAAATACTTCAACAACTCGTGCAATTTTACTCAAACCTACAACTCTCTCATTTGGAATATAAGCAACGTGAGCAATACCAATAATCGGAGCCATATGATGTTCACAATGACTTTGAACAGATATGTTTTTTTGAACTACCATATCACTATATCCTTCTACATCTCCAAATGTTTTACTTAAGATTTCTTTTGGATCTTCTTGGTAGCCTTTAAAATATTCTTTAAACGCTTTTGTTACTCTTTTAGGAGTTTCTAGTAAACCCTCTCTAGTAGGGTCCTCTCCTATCCATCTTAAAATTTTAATAAATGCCTCTCTAGCCTCCTCATCGGAAACGCTTTCGGGCTTTTTGTTATTTTCATTTTTTACTAATTTCATGAAGGGTTTTTATATATATAAATCGTCAAATTTAAAATATTTAATATATTCATTAATATGCTAGATAATGCGGATTATATATGTTTAAAAAAAGAGAAAATGTCGCTGATATAGAGGAAGGTAACCTATTATCGCCAAAATTTGATAATGATGGTTTAATTCCTGTGATTACTACATGCAGTAAAACTAAAGAAATTCTAATGCATGGGTATATGAATGTTGAAGCATTAAAATTGACTATTGAAACAAAAGAAGCTCATTACTGGAGTAGATCTAGAAAAGCGATTTGGCATAAAGGAAAAACAAGTGGATTTACTCAAAAAGTAAAAGAAATAAGAATTGATGACGATCAAGATGCGGTATGGATTACTGTAGATATTGGTGATGGAGCTAGTTGCCATGTTGGCTATAGATCTTGCTTCTATAGATCGGTTCCAATGGGAAAAATTGAGAATGGTCGAAAAGTCGAAATGAAATTTGAAGAAGAAAATAAAAAATTTGATCCAGAAGTTGTTTATAAAGGACAACCAAATCCTACCAAAATTTAATGAGTGAAATTCAAAAAAATGTTCTTGGAGAAGATCTAGAAGAATGTTCAAAAAATCCTTTAACCGGTTGGTTTAGAGATGGTTGTTGCAATACAGATGAAAATGATCATGGGTTACATACAGTTTGTGTAAAAGTTAATGATGAATTTTTACAATGGTGTAAAGAGGCTGGTAATGATTTAATTACACCTCACCCAGAGTTTGGTTTTCCTGGACTTAAAGATGGTGATAACTGGTGTGTATGTGCAGGTTGGGTTGCTAGAGCCTTAGAAGCAGGAATTGGATGTTCTATTTATCTAAAAAAAACTCATATGAACACTTTAAAACTTGTACCAATTGAAACTTTAAAAAAGTTTGCAATAGATCTTTCCTAATCACATATTTCCATACTTTGGTCCGCCGCCACCTTCTGGAGTAACCCATGTAATATTTTGTGATGGCTCTTTTATATCGCAAGTTTTGCAATGAATACAGTTTTGAGAATTTATAACAAACTTTTCAACTTCATTTTCTTTCTGTATTTCATAAACACCAACAGGGCAATATCTTTGGGCAGGCTCATCATATTTTCCTAAAGTATATTTGATTGGCAAATCTTTATCTTTAAGTTGAAGATGAACAGGTTGATTATCAGTATGGTTTGTTCCTGTTAAGTAAACTGAACTAGTTTTATCAAATGTAATCACATTATCTGGTTTTGGATACTCTATTTTAGGCATTTCATTAGCGGGCTTCAATGTTTCGTGATCAGCATGTTTATGTTTAAGAGTAAAAGGTAATTTTCCTTTAAATAAAATTTGATCAATTCCTGTAAATATTATTCCTAAAATTAAACCCCAACTAAAACTTGGCTTAACATTTCTGGCTTCATATAATTCCTTATAAACCCAACTATTTTTAAATTTTTCCTCATAAACAGATAATTCTTTGTTTGAATTTAAATGATCTACAATAGTTTCAGCTGCAATCATCCCGCTCTTCATTGCCGTGTGAGAACCTTTTATTTTTGGCATATTTAAAGTACCAGCATCACAACCAACCAATAATGCACCCGGCATAAACATTTTAGGCAAACTTTGAAAACCACCCTCTATAAGTGCTCTTGCTCCATAGGATATTCTTTTACCACCTTCCAACATTGACTTGATTGCAGGATGAGTTTTAAATCTTTGAAATTCATCAAAAGGTGATAGATGAGGATTTTTATAATCAAGCCCTATGACATAACCTAAAAAAATCTGTTTATTTTCAGCATGATAAACAAAGCTTCCTCCATAAGTATTATTATCTAAAGGCCAGCCTGCTGTATGCATTACTAAACCTTCTTCATGTTTTTCCTCTTTTAATTCCCAAATTTCTTTGAAACCAATTCCATATTGTTGTGGATCTTTTCCTTTATCTAATTCAAATTTTTTAATTAATTCTTTTCCTAAATGACCCCTACAACCTTCAGCGAAAACTGTTACCTTTCCATGGAGCTCCATTCCAGGTTCATAACTATCTTTTTTATTTCCATCTTTATCTAAACCCATATCTTGAGTTGCAATACCCTTCACAGAACCATCTTCGTTATATAAAACCTCACTTGCAGGAAACCCTGGAAATATTTCAACACCTAAATTTTCAGCTTGCTCTGCTAACCATCTACATAAATTAGCAAGACTAATTATATAGTTATTATGATTTTGTTGAACTTTAGGTAATAACCAAGTTGGCCAACTAATTTTTTTAGTCTTTCCTAAAAATAAAAATTTTTCTTTAGTAACTTTTGTTTTAATTGGTGCATTAAGATCCTTCCAATTAGGCAACAGTTCATCTAAAGCTCGTGTTTCAAACACGTTCCCTGATAAAATATGTGCACCTATTTCAGATGCTTTTTCTAACAGGCAGACATTAATATCTGGATTTAACTGCTTTAATTTAATTGCAGTTGAAAGTCCTGATGGTCCGCCACCTACGATTACTACATCGTATTCCATCACTTCTCTGGACATATTATTTTTTTACAGTATTTGTTATTTTTGTATAGTGTTTAATTTATTCAACTCCTCTAAGAATTGAGGAAGTGCTTCGAATAAATCAGCTTCTAAGCCGTAGTCTGCGACACTAAAAATTGGTGCCTCACCGTCTTTATTTATAGCCACGATAACTTTACTTTCTTTCATGCCAGCTAAATGCTGGATAGCCCCAGAGATTCCAACTGCTATATATAAGTCTGGAACTACTACTTTACCTGTTTGTCCAACCTGATGTTCGTTTGTAATATAACCTGCATCAACTGCTGCTCTTGATGCCCCTATTGCAGCATTTAATTTGTCTGCAACATCAGTTATTAATTTGAAATTCTCACCACTTTGCAACCCTCTTCCTCCAGAAATTACAATTCTAGCTGTTCCTAATTCAGGTCTATCTGATTTAATTTCCTCTCTGTTCACAAATTTTGTATTTTCAGTTTTATCTGCTGCATCCACTTTCTCAATTTCTGCTGACCCACCTGTGGTTTCAGCCGCCTCAAATGATGTTGGTCTTATTGTTATACACTTTTTATCGTCATTACTTTTGACAGTAGCAAATGCGTTACCAGCATAAATTGGTCTCAGGAATGTATCTGGAGCAATTACTTTTATTATATCACTCACTTGAGAAATATCTAATAATGCAGCAATTCTAGGCATTAGATTTTTTCCAAAGGTATTTGCTGAACAGACTATATGAGAATATTTATCAGCATGTTTTAAAATTGCTGAAGTATAATTTTCAGCAATATAATTTTCATAAATTTCATTATCCATATGAAGTACTTTTTTTACCAAAGGTACCTCAGATAAGGATTTTGCAACGTCATCTGCATTATGACCAATCAATAAAACATGTAAGTCTTGATCTATCTGAGATGCAGCTGTAATTGCGTTTAAAGTAAATGATTTGACTTCTTTATTGTTATGCTCTGCTATTAATAAAACTGACATTATATTACCTTAGCCTCATTTTTTAATTTTTGCACCAACTCCTCAACACTAGCAACCTTTATACCTGCTTTTCTTTTAGGCGGTTCCTCAATTTTAATATGTTCTATTCTAGGGTTAGTATCAACTCCTAGATCTGACGCATTAATTTGTTCAATAGGTTTTTTCTTTGCTTTCATAATATTTGGTAGTGATGCATATCTTGGTTCATTTAATCTTAAGTCACATGTCACTATTGCAGGTGTATTAACTTCAATAGTTTCTAAACCCTCATCGACTTCTCTAGTTACTTCTAATGAATTTTCTTTAACTTCAATTTTTGATGCAAAAGTAGCTTGAGGCCAGTTTAAAAGTGCAGCCAACATTTGACCAGTTTGGTTGCAATCATCGTCAATTGCTTGTTTGCCCATGAAAACTAAATCTGGATTTTCTTTTTCAACAATTTTTTTAAGAATTTTAGAAACAGCAAGAGGTTCTAATACACTATCCACTTTTATATGAATTCCTCTATCCGCTCCAACTGCTAGTGCTTTTCTAACAGTCTCTTGGGCTTTTTCTTCTCCAACTGTTACAGCTATTATTTCTGAAGCTTTTCCAGCCTCTTTAATTTTAACAGCTTCCTCAATTGCATTATCATCTGGTGGATTAGTTGACATTTTAACATTGTCTGTCACAACGCCACTACCATCCTCTTTTACTCTTATTTGGACGTTATAATCAATAACCCTTTTTACAGCGACTAAAATTTTCATTATGCTCTTAATAATTTATTTTCTGCATCATAAGGACTCTCTTCTAAAATTGTTGCCTCGTGCATCTTACCAAGTATATCAATCTTTAGTTTTTGTCCAATATTAGCTAGCTCTGGTTTAACCATTCCTAGTGCGATAGATTTCCCTAGTCTAAAACCAAAATCACCTCCTGTTGCTCTACCGACAACACTACCGTTTTCATAAATAGGGTTATTTCCAAGCACATCTGCATCACTTGTTTCATGAACTTCTAAAGTAACAAGTTTGTTATCAAAACCTTTCTCTCTCCATTTATTCAAAGCTTCTAAACCAATAAAACTTCCTTTATTTGGATGTACAAATCTATCTAGACCGCTTTCATATGGTGAGTATTCAATAGATAATTCAGTTCCAACCAATTTATAGGATTTTTCAACTCTTAAACTATTCATCGCTCTTATACCGTATGGTTTTAAACCTAAATCTTGTCCTGCATCCATTAACTTATCAAAAATATGGTTTTGATATTCAATAGGATGATGCAGTTCCCAACCCAACTCTCCTACAAAATTTACTCTCATTGCATTTACAGGAGCAAAGCCCACGTCTACTTGTTTTGCGCTCAACCATTTAAAATTTTCATTTGAAAAATCATCATTTGATACTCTCTGCATTAATTCTCTAGCTTTAGGTCCTGATACAACTAGAACACCTTTGCTGTTAGTTAAATTTTCAAATTGAACAGATCCATCTTTTGGCATCCAACCTAATATCCAGTCATGATCTAACCTTTGAAACGCTCCTGCAGAAACCAAATAAAAACTACTTTCAGATTCTCTCATTATTGTAAATTCTGAATGAACACCGCCTTTAGTATTCAATGCATGACATAAATTAATTCTACCTATTTTTTTTGGAAGTTTGTTTGCGACCAATTTATCTAAAAATTCCTCAGCTCCAGGACCTTTTATTCTACATTTTGCAAATGCTGTCATATCTAATAAACCAACATTTTCCTTAACGTTCTTACATTCTTTCTCTATAGCTTTAAACCAATTGGATCTTCTAAAAGACCAATCATCTTTTTGTTCCATCCCATCAGTTGCAAAAAAATTAGGTCGCTCCCATCCAAACTTTTGACCGAAAACTGCCCCAAGATTTTTCATTCTGTCATAACATGGAGCTGTTCTTAATGGTCTTGCGGCAGGTCTTTCTTCATCTGGAAAATGTGTAATAAATACATGGCTATATGCTTCCTCATTCTTCTCTTTTAAATAAGATTTTGAACAATAATCACCATATCTTCTTGGCTCTACACCTAACATATCTATTGTGGGTTCACCATCTACTATCCACTCTGCTAATTGCCAACCTGCTCCGCCTGCAGCAGTAATTCCAAAACTGTGACCTTCGTTTATCCAAAAATTTTTCAAACCCCATGCTGGTCCAACAATGGGATTTCCATCAGGTGTATAACAGATAGCACCGTTATAAACTTTTTTAACTCCTACTTCCCCAAAAGCTGGGACTCTGTGTATCGCACCTTCAATATGTGGTGCAAGTCTATCTAGGTCTTCTTGGAATAATTCGTATTCAGACTCTTTGGAAGGGCCATCAACATAACATGCTGGAGCTCCATCCTCATAGGGACCTAATATTAAACCACCAGCCTCTTCTCTCATATACCACCTACTATCACTGTCTCTCAAAACTCCCATCTCGGGCAATCCATCTTTTTTTCTTTTTTGAATTTCTGGATGTGGTTCTGTCACAATATATTGATGTTCAACTGGTATAACTGGAATATCTAAACCTACCATTTTTCCAGTCTGTCTAGCAAAGTTTCCAGAGCAAGAGATTACATGTTCGCACTCTATTGACCCTTTATCTGTTTCAACAATCCAACCATCATTATTTTGTCTCATAGCTAAAACAGTTGTGTTTCTATAAATCTCAGCACCTCTATTTCTCGCCCCTGTTGCTAACGCTTGAGTTAGATCGGCAGGTTGAATGTAGCCATCTTCAGGATGTTGTATTGCTCCAACCAGATCATCTGTATGACATAATGGCCAAATTTCTTTAACTTGTTCTGGAGATAAAAAATTTACATCTACTCCGATTGTTTTAGCAACACCTGCATACTGGTGGTATTCATCCATCCTGTCTTTATTGCTTGCTAATCTAATATTTGATACAACACTAAATCCAACATTCTTTCCAGTTTCCTCTTCTAAACTTTTATATAAATTAACTGCATACTTATGAAGTTGTCCTACTGAATAACTCATATTAAATAATGGAAGAAGTCCCGCAGCATGCCATGTGGAACCTGAAGTTAATTCTTTTCGCTCAACTAATACAACATCAGACCAACCTTTTTTTGCTAAATGATAAAGCGCGCTGACACCAACAACGCCTCCACCAACTACTACGACTTTTGCTTTTGATTTCATCATGCGATTTTTACCTAATTTTTCTTATAAACAAAACATAATTCTAATAGTCATAATCGTCATCATCGTCATCTCTCCATCCCATTTGGTACATCAGATAAGCTGCGGTTATTACACTAATGACACCTGCAACCATACCAAAATTTACCCCCATCTCTTGTCCAAAATAGTACCATCCAATTTGGGTCGCGCCAATTGGCGGGATACAAAGAATAGCCATTAATATTGCAATTCTAACTGGAAAACTTGGTTTTTTCATTAGATAGATGAACCCATCGGCATAGGTTGAGAGACCGCAGTAGTAAGCCAACAATTTTTTAAAAATCCATCGAGCTCATATTTTTCAACTTGCCATTTAAATTTATAATACTTTTTGTCTTTATCCATAATTGTCACTTCAAAAGTCGATACGCCCTTTGATTTGTATACCTCTACAATTTCATAGTTCTCGTGATTTAAAAGCATTGAGTAGGAATCTGTTTTGATCATATTTTTAAATCTCTCAATAGGTCCTGTTACTCTCTGATTGTTTGGGTGCGCAAAAAACCATGTTTGAATTATCCCATGATCTTTACTGGGAGTATCATTTTTCATCAAAGCATTAAGTTGAATTTCAATAACTTCTCTAGGTTTTATATCTGGATTTGGTTTTTTTATTTCAGCTTTTAATTCATTTGTAGAAAAAATTAAAAATATAAATACAAAAAAAATTCTATAAATGCCTGGCTGTATTTTTAACATCTTCCAAAAACTCAATTCTTTTTTCATTTGATACAAATGGTACAGCAAAATATCGTTTATAGGTAATGTCATAAATACCACACTTATTAAAAATACCTTTTTTAATTCTTCTAAGGGGTAAATTTAAAAAAAAATCTGAAATTGAGAATCTAGGTGAACCATATGTGCAAAAAATCAAAGCTTTTTTGCTTTTTAGTTTACCAACAGCATATCCATAATTACCGAATAGTTTCTTAAATGAAAAAGCCCAGGGTGGCGCCAAAACCTTATCGATCCAACCTTCTACAATAGCAGGCATTCTATAATTCCATATAGGAGCAACTAGAACAATTAAATCAGAATCATCAATTTTTCTTCTGTGATCCAAAACAATACCATCAGCATTTTCACCAGCATATACTGGATCAAACTTTTCTTTATATAAATCTACACATTCAACTAAATGACCATTTTCTTTAGCGGATTTTATGAAATTATCTTTTATAGCAAAATTAAAAGATTTATCGTTGTAATGCCCATATACCAAAAATACTTTTTTCATTAATCTTTAAGGACTGGGAAAACTGGATTAGATTTTTGAAAAAGTTTTTGATACTCCTGTTTAATACATCTATTGGAAATAAATTGGATATTCTCTTTATCTGCTAAAACTTTTGCCTCATCACTGTGAATTCCGTATTGTAACCATAGAACTTTTGTTCCTTTTTTAATTGCTTCTTTTGCAATTCCTTCAGCCTCTTTTGAAGGTCTAAAAACATCAACTATATCTATTTCTTCCTTTATCTTATCTAAACTTTCGATCATCTGTTCCCCATTTACAATCTCACCAGCTGCAAAAGGGTTAATAGGAATAACTTTATAACCAAAATTTTGCATATATTTCATAACAACATTTGCTGGTTTTCTCTTAAGATTTTTTCTATCCTCTCCTTTTTTTTCAGAGCTCACTCCAATCATAGCTATGGTTTTTGATTTTCTTAAAATAGATTTAATTTCATTATCGTTCATTATTTTCTTTCTGAATAACTATTATTTATTTTTCCAACTGGGTTTTCTTTTTTGTAAAAAAGCTGATATTCCCTCTTTTGCATCTTGCGAAGCCATATTTACAGTCATCATTTTACTTGTAAACTTATAAGCATCTCTTAGTGGCATCTCTAATTGTTTATAAAATGCTTGTTTTCCAATTTTAATTGTTAAATTTGATTTTGAAGAAATTTTTTTTGCAATTTTTAAAACTTCTGCATTTAGTTTTTTGTTTGAAAAATAATCATTAATCAAACCAATTTCCTTAGCATATTTTGCATTTATTGGGTCTCCAGTCAGAAGCATCTTCATCATGATTTTACGAGTTACTTTTCTACTTACAGCAACCATTGGAGTGCTGCAGAAAAGTCCAATATTTACTCCTGGTGTTGCAAAGGTGGCATTTGTTGTACTATAAGCTAGGTCACAACTTGCAGCTAACTGACATCCAGCTGCATAAGCTGCACCATGCACTTTTGCAATAACAGGTTTCTTTCCTTCAACAATTTTCATCATTAATTTTGAGCAAAGATTAAATAATTTTAAGTGATTTGATCTATTTTTAATTCCACCAACTTCTTTAAGATTATGACCAGCACTAAATCCTTTGCCTGATCCCTCTAATATTATTACTCTTGTATCATCATCCCTGTCTAATCGAGTAAAAGTATTCAAAAGATCTCTTAAAGTTTTAAATGACAGTGAATTATAAGTTTTGGGATCATTAATTATTACATTTATAATTCCGTCACCTAATTTTTTTGTTTTTACATTCATTTTTTAGTTATTTTAACTTACCATCTTCACGCATTTTAGCTCTAATTTTCGTAGCCGAAATTTTTTGTATCTCTTCAGATAATACTATCTCCTCGATTTTGTAACCAACTCCTCTCCCGTAACAAATATTTGTAATATTTGGCACCATCATTATTTTAAACCTTCCTTCAAATTCAGGATTTAATTTATCCTCAATATTTTTTTTTACTGTTTCAAAGTCGAATGGATTATCATCAACTCCTTGTACATCTCTAATTTGGATACACACTTGACCAGTTTTTTTTATGATCTCTTTAAATAAAGTATAGTGGCCTTCATGAAACGGTTGCCATCTTCCAAGCATCTGTGCTGTTGGTTTTTTATTATCCCATTTATATGTCATTTTATTATTTCCTTTTTAATTTTTTCAGCCCAAGATTTAGCATCTTGAGTAGTCACATGAAAATCATACTTAGCAGGCTTTACAAACATTTTATTAGTATCATCAAATCTTCCTTCTTTAATTGTATCAACCCAAATTATAAAATCTGCAGGGAATAAACTTCTTGCTTCTGGTGTTGGGCAAACAAAGTCTGCTACAACATAATTTCCTTCACTTTTTAACTTAAAAGCAAAATCTGCCATTCTTTTAGATTGTCTTGTTCTTCCCTCCTCTGAAAAATCCCAGTCATTTGCTGCCTTTCTAACTTCATCTGCGTTTAACCTTTTTGCATTAATTTTGGATGCAAGTTCATCTGCTAATGTTGTTTTGCCAGCTCCAGGTAATCCCATAATTAAAATTATTTTCATTAAATTTTTTCTAATGGATGATGTGACATTAACTCTAATCCGTTTTCACCAACTAAATATTGTTGCTCTAATTTCACTCCCTCATTCCCTCCAACTTCACCAATATAACTTTCTAAAGTAATTGTCATATTTTTTTGAAATGTTCCACCTCTTTCACCTCCATCTGTTGGATATCTAATCGCAGGCCATTCATCACATAAACCTATTCCATGAAGCATAACTGAGTATCTATTTCCATAATATTTTTCTGGGAGAGTCCATGCTTTTTCTGTAAATTCTTTGAATGTTATCCCAGCTTTTATTAATCTTGAATTATAATCTATTTGCTCAATAGCCGTTTGATATAATTTCTTTTGATCTTCGTTGAATTTATTTCCACAAACAAATGTTCTTGAAATATCAGCACAATATCCATAAGGGCCTACCATATCTGTATCAAACGATACGATCTCGCCATCTTGTATAATTTTATTACTACTTTCTTGCATCCAAGGATTGGTTCTAGAGCCTGAAGATAATATTCTACACTCTATCCACTCTCCACCATTTTCAATGTTCGTTTTATGTAAAATCGACCATAACTCGTCTTCAGTAATTCCTGATTTCAAGTAATCTCTCATTTTAATTATTCCAATATCAGCAACATCTAAAGCTGCTCGCATGCATTTAATTTCTTCAGATGATTTAATAACTCTAGCCTGTTCAAGTATTTTTTTCGCTTCTAAAACTTGAATTCCTTTTTTATTAAGTTCATTTACGGCTGGACCATTGATTACATCAATTGCAATTTTTTTGCTTTTAAAATAAGAGTTAGATAAATCATTTACTTCATTGACCCATTTTTTAAGTTGCAATTCTGATTGGTCACCATTGCTAAAATAATCCCAAGTAATTGCTGGTCTTATTTCATCTATTAAATCAAGACCTTTAGATAATATTTCACAATTAAAATATTCATATAATATTGTTGGACCATCAACAGGGATAAAACAATATCTTGTAAGATTATGCATATTATAAACACTCATATTTACAGTATCTAATGCATACCTTACATTTACTGGATCAAATAAAATACATGCCTCAATATTATTTTTCTTTAATTCATTTCTTACTCTGTCAAGTCTATAAGATCTAAGTTTGTCAAAATCTATCTCATCCTCTCTTAATCTTTTTTTTGAAATGTATTTCTTAATTGGTTGATTTTCTGAAAGAATTTTTCTGTTAAACTTCATCCCTATAACATCTGTACACCAACTCCTGTTTTTGGATAGGTGTATAAATTATAATTTGCACAAAGTTCATCTCCAGGTTTCAAATCTTTTATTGAAACCATAAAAAAATATTTTGCATCTGGTTTCTCTCTCAAATTATAATACATGTTTTCTAAGTTATCATCATTTTCGTTAAACTTCTTTGCTTTTGCGGTAGGATCAATTGGATCACCAAATTTTAATGTAGGTAAAATATTAGATACCATTCTTTGAACTGTAGGATTATCGGAATGATTATAAAAACCACCTAATGGAGTTCTGATATATTTGTTTTCAAACTGCTCATCTCTTATATGAGTAATGCCAATAAAAGTATTAGCTTTAATTTCTTTGGTTGCGAATAATCCCAAACCTTCAATCGGTGAACTTTTAATTGTTAATTCATCTGGCAAAGGTCTATACATATAATCCGCACTTTCTACACAATGTTAGTTGCTACCCATTTGTGAAATTGATGTGTTGGATTATCCATATCAGGAGAAAAATTTCCACCATTATATGCATGTGAGTTGCGGCCTAATTGCATTCTTTGAATTATATCTACATCTTCTTTTTGAATATCTTCCCACAATTTATGATTTTGTTTTCTTAATGATTTAAACTCTAATGATTTTGAGGCTTTTTCACCTACATAATATATTTCCATATGCTCTAAAGTTTTTTTATGACTAATAGGTTCTAACCAATATGCGTAGAAATGATCTTTATGTATACCTAACATGACATTGGGAAACAAAGCCACGTACTCTGCAATATTTTCTTTTTCTTTGGGCCAGTTAGGAAAGCAAGGAAATTTTTTCTTACCTTTAAATTTTGGATTATAAACAACTGTGCCTTGGCCTGCAAAGCGGTTTGGCAATCCTTGAATATGATAGTGATCTTCTATTTTTGAATAAGAATTTAAACCTGGATGAACCCATGGCAAATGATAACTTTCACAATAATTTTCAATTGCAAATTTCCAATTACATTTTGCATTTAATTTAAAATAACCAAAATCATTTGCATGATTAATTAATTTCCTGTCTTTTATTTTCCAAAATTTTGTCCACCTATCACTTAAGGGTTTAATATATTTTTCAAATGGAATTTCGTTGTTACTTATATTAATAAAAATTAAATCTAACCAAACATATGATCTTATTTCTTTTAAATTATTTTTATCTTTTTTAAATTTCGGGCTACTATGTTGGTTCATCCCACCTATATGAGGTGTTGCAATTAGCTTTCCATCAGATGTGTATGACCATGAATGATAAGGACATCTAATAACATTTCTAATATTACCTTTTTTGTTTACTAACTTTACTCCTCTATGACTACAGACGTTATGAAAAACTTTTATCTGATTTTTTTTATTCCTTACTAAAAATAATGGTAGTCCTAACAAGTTAAATGGTTTTACATCTCCAATATTTGGCAAAGAACTTGCAACTCCTATTACGGTCCATTTATTTTCAAATATTTTCTCTCGTTCTATTAAAGTGTAATCTTTACTTGTATAACATTCGTTAGGAAGTCCATGTGCTTTAGAAATTGGTCTTTTAACTATATCTAATTTTTTTTTATCTATAATTTTATATATTGCTGACATTTTATTTTGTCACTTCATATAGACCAAGCCATGCATTTACATCTTTACTAGCAATATAATCAGATTTAAAAAACTCTATTTCTTTCCATTTATTTTCATTTTTTAATTGTTTAATTTTTTTATCAAACCCATATTCCTCATATATTCCCTCATTGATAGTGAAACAAATTAGACTTTTATTTTTAGTAATTCTAATAAACTCATCTAACGCAGGTGGTTTCACATGTCCAAAGGTAAATGTACCAACGCACATTAAAGCATCATATTGATCATCCTTTTCATTGATTGGTTTGTTTAAATCAACTTTATCTAATTTTTTATAAAGATTGTTTGGAACTAAATCTAAAAGTTTTTGGGATAGATCGGCACCAAAAAAATTAGTGAAACCATACTTTCTTAATTCAACACCAACCAATCCAGTTCCACATCCAGCATCATAAATATTAATATCTTTATCTTTTTGATATTTGTTGAAAACTTCTACTGTTTCCTTTGGACCAGTATAATTCCATTCAACCATATCTTTATCATATTTATTATTCAGACCCCATTCGTCATAAAAATCCATGACCTCTTTTGTTTCTTTTAATTTATAAATTGGAACTTTGTTACCTACATCCTTTTGGGCCATTACCCTCTCATTTTTTCTCCACTTGGATCATAAAGTGGTTCTTTGATAATTGAACAATTGAATAAATCACCATTAATTTCTACTTGTATTCCATCTTCAGATGATAAATTTTTTTGATCTAGATATGAAAAAGCAACACTTTTATTTACAAAATGAGCAAATCCACCTGAAGTTATATACCCAATGCTATTATCTCCCTTCATTACTGCTTCATTGTTTGTAACATCTATGTCGTTTGTTTGAATTATTAAAGGAACTAATCTACTCAAACTATTATCTTGTTTAGCTTTTTCTTTACCAATAAATTCTTTGTTCCAATTAATGAAACTATCTAATCCAGTTTCTTTAGCGGTAAAATCAGGTCGATAGTCTAAAGTCCACGCACCCCAATTTTTCTCTAATCTCATAGACATTAAAGCTCTTCCACCAAAAGGTTTAATGCCAAATTCTTTTCCCGCCTCCATTAATTCCTCATAAAGTTTTATTTGGAAATGTGGCGCAACATATATTTCATAACCAAGTTCACCCGTGAATGAAATTCGGTTTATAATTGCTGGAACACCTCCAACAAACATTCTTCTTGAATCTCTAAATTTAAATTTTTCATTAGATACATCGTCTCTAACTATTTTTTCTAAAACTTTTCTTGAATTAGGTCCTGCTATAGATATTCCGTGAAATTCATCTGATCTATTTTTATATTCAACATTAAATTTATCTAAATGGCTTTCAAACCAACGTCTATGCATTTCTTGAGCTGCGCCTGAACCAAAAACCATAAATTCGTTTTCATCAAGGCATGAAACTGTAAGATCGCCACATAATTTTCCTCTATAAGATAACATAGGAGATAACGATATTCTTCCAGGATTTGGAAGTTTGCCAGCCATAACATGATCTAAAAATTTTCTTGCATCTTTTCCTTTAAATTGATGTTTTGAAAAATTAGCAACTTCAATAAAACCGACATTTTCTCTTACATTAATAACTTCTTTTGAGACATAATTATGCGATCTAGATCTTTTAATAGTTGGCTCTTCGTATGCATCTTTTTTATCATTTGCAAACCACAAAACATTTTCTAAACCAAAGCTGTCTCCCATAACTGCACCTTGATCAACAAACCTGTCATAAAGAGCTGTTGTTTTTTGTTTTCTTCCTTTTGGTAAAGTTTCATTTGGAAATGTCATAATAAATCTTCGTTCATAATTTTCAGAAGATTTAATTGTTCCGTATTGAGGTGATGCATAATCTCCAAATCTTGCAACATCCATTGCCCAAACATCTATTGATGGTTCTCCGTCAATTATCCATTCGGCAATACATTTTCCAACTCCACCTCCCTGACAAAAACCAGCCATTACGCCCACTGCTACCCAATAATTTTTCATTCCTGGAACAGGACCAATTAATGGTGATCCATCAGGACCAAAAGTAAATGGCCCATTAACAATATTTTTAATTCCTGCTTTCTCTAATGCTGGCATTCTTTCAAAACCTATTGCTAATCTATCTTGAATATTATCTAGTTTTGGTTCTAATAACTCATGACCAAAATTCATAGGTGTTCCTTCAACCTTCCATGGTGTTGACTTTGGTTCATAAGTTCCAAGAAGCATTCCTTTTCCTTCTTGTCTAAAATAAATATTACCTTCAAAATCTGTACCTATAGGAATTCTTTGATCGCCCAAGGCTTCAATTTCTGGAATAGCTTCAGTAATTAAATAGTGATGCTCCATTGGTTGAACTGGTAGATTAATTCCTGCAAGTTGACCAACTTCTCTAGCCCACAAACCACCAGCGTTAATAACTATTTCTGCATTTATATTGCCCTTATCTGTTATCACATTCCAAGTTCCATCCTCTTTTTGTTTTGTGTCTTTTACAACTGTATGTGTATAATATTTTCCACCATGAACTTTTGCTGCTTTAGCAAAAGCATAAGTTACACCTGATGGATCTACTTCCCCATCAATAGGGTCCCATAATGCCAGAAGGTATCTTGATGGATCAATTAAGGGATTTTTCTTTTTTACTTCTTCTAAAGAAACAAACTCTTGGTCAAGACCCATATATCTTGCTTTAGACCTCTCTCTTTTTAAATAATCAGCCCAAACATCATTTGAAGCCAAATAAAATCCCCCACTTGATTTGAATCCAACTGAATGGCCAGACTCTTTTTCAATTTCTTTGTACAATCCGATTGTATAAGCCATCATTCTAGAAATATTTGGGTCAGATGAAATCACATGTACATTTCCAGCTGCATGCCAAGAGGATCCAGATGTGAGTTCATTTCTTTCAAGAAGAATACAATCTTTTAAACCAAACTTTGATAAATGATAAAGAATGGAACAGCCTACTACGCCACCACCTATGATGACTACTTTTGCATGATTTTGCATGTTAGTATTTTATTTCTTTATTTACGTCTTTCAATGTCTTGTCTGTCCCATGGTGAAAATGTTTAGTCATATCTGGCATGTACTTCATGGCAATTGGTTTTTTACCAACTGCAACAGCCATTTCTCTAACATGATGAGCTTCAGCACCACAACAAATACCGATTAAATTAATTTTTTCTTTAAGACATTCTTTTGCAAATTCAGCCATTTCAAATCTGTTACAATATAAATTATCTAAAGCAACAGGGAATGCATTTCCTCCAGGAATACAGTCACATCCGTGATCTGTCTGATTCAAAAATCCTGGTTCTTCCTCTGTTGTTCTATATGGAACAGGAAGACCTGCAACATGACAGGAAACTTTTTTTCTTATTTTTTTTAAAAGTTTCATGGTCATTTCTGGACCTCTGTAACAATTCAAACCAACAACATCTGCACCAAGATCTTCTATTATTTTACATGCATCTTCTGCTGTGTGACCATCTCTTGTTAAATCTCCTCGTGGTATTGCATAATTTGCAACAGCTATTAAGCCCTCATCTTTAATAGCCTTTAAAGCTATTTTCATTTCATCTACCCAATTAATTGTTTCTGCAACTATGAAATCAACTCCAGCCTCTTTTGCCCAAAGAACTTGCTCTTCGTACATCTTTTGACATTCTTTGAATGAGTTTTTGTCTTTTGGATCAAAAATATTTGTATTAGCAACATCTCCACAAACCATTAAGTCTAAATCTTTAAATTCTTTCGCAGCATCCTTTGCAATTTTAAGTGCATTTTTTTGCATCGGCTCTAGCAAATGTTCTTTTCCAATAATTCTTAATTTCTCTCTATGTCCATAATAGGTGAAAGCTTGAACAATATCTGAACCAGCTCTAATAAATTCTCTATGTAATTGTGTAACTACATCTGGATGCTCTAAAACTACTTCTGGCACAAATGGACCTGCAGAAAGATATCCTCTCCTTTCCATCGCAAATAAATATCCCTCTGCGAATATTACGGGACCCTCATCTAATCTTGATAATAAATTTTTATTCATATTTATTTAATAATTTATTTCTAAATAAAGATAGGATAAAGACAATTTTAACGCAACTCAAAGTTGAAACTAGTTTGCAATTTTCCCATCTATATGTTCTGATGATTTATAATTAATTAATTAGGAGAAATAATGAAAATCAAAAAATTACTTCTATCTGCTGCTGTAATATTTGGACTAACTTCTTTTGGAAGTGTTGCCAACGCAGCTTGTGGGAACATAACTATCGCTAATATGAACTGGGCTTCAGCAAACTTCATGGCTGAAGTTGACAAAATCATATTAGAAGAAGGTTACGGATGTTCTGTTGAATTGGTGCCAGGTGCAACAATGCCTACATTTACATCTATGCAAGAAAAAGGTGAGCCAGATGTTGCTCCAGAATTTTGGGCTAACGCTGCAATCATTGCTTTAAATAAAGCAGTTGATGAAGGAAAAATGCACTCACTTAATAAAGCACCTATTACTGGTTTAGGTGAAGGATGGTGGGTGTTACCTGCTACTTTAGAAAAACATCCTGAACTTACAACTGCTGAAGCAATTTTGGCAAGACCGGATCTATTTCCTCATCCAGAGGATCCATCAAAAGGTGGGTTTCATATTTGTCCTCCAGGATGGAACTGTGAACTAAGTAATAGAAATCTTTACAAAGCTTTTGACATGGAAGCAAAAGGTTGGGCTATTGTTGAAACAGGTTCTGCTGCAGGATTAGATGGATCAATTGCTAAAGCTGCTGAAAGAGGTGAAAACTGGTTTGGTTACTATTGGTCACCAACAGCTATCATTGGTAAATATGATATGAGAGCTGTGGACATGGGAGCTTGGGGTGGAAAAGATAACTGGGATAAATGTATAGTTTTACCAGAACAAGAATGTGGAGACCCTAAAGCAACTTCATGGACAAAATCTGAAGTTTACACAATCGTAACTGACAATTTCAAAAATACAGCTGGAAGTGCTGGTATGGATTATTTCAAAAAAAGAACTTATCCAGGTCCAGTAATGAACGGTATGTTAGTTTGGATGGGTGAAAACCAAGCAGAGGGTGCTGATGCTGCAATTGAATTCCTAACAAACCAAGAAGATGTTTGGTCTAAGTGGGTTTCAAGTGAAGCTGCTGCAAAAATAAAAAAAGCACTTTAATAAAATAAAATATTGCCAAACCCACTCTTTAGTGGGTTTGGTTGAGTAAAATTATGGATTTCTTTAATAAAATTCCTGTAATGGATCGAACAGCTTTAAGAGAGCTTAAAAAAGGAATAGACTCTAGTTTTAAAGAATTTTCAAGAGCCTATGGAGATGGAATTGAAGGTTTTTTTGATCCACTTTTGCATTTTTTAATTTGGTTGGAAAAATTATTAGTCAATAGTCCTTGGCCATTAGTAATAGGTGTATTTGCTTTGTTGGCATGGATTGGATCAAGAAGTATTAAACTGGTAATAGGTACAATAGTTTGTTTTATGATTATTGGTTATTTTGGAATGTGGAAAAACTGTATGGCAACAGTTGCTATCATTTCTGTATCAACACTAGTTTGTATTGTAGTCGGTATTCCAATTGGTGTATTAATGTCTAAATCAAGTAGAGCAGAAAAAGCAATTTTACCCGTTTTGGATATGATGCAAACTATTCCAAGTTTCGTTTATCTAATACCTATAATTATGCTTTTAGGTATAGGAAAAGTACCTGGGTTGTTAGCAGTTTGTATTTATGCTTTACCACCGGTAGTAAGACTGACAAATCTTGGAATAAGAGAAGTAGATAAAGAAACACTTGAGGCAAGTGAGGCATTTGGTGCAACGCCTATGCAAAAATTAAAATCTGTACAAATACCTCTATCATTGCCAACAATCTTTGCTGGAATTAACCAAACAATTATGATGGCATTAGCTATGGTAGTAATCGCATCAATGATAGGAGTTAAAGGGCTAGGAGTACCTATTTTACAGGCTATTTCTAATCAATATTTAGCACTTGGAATGATGAATGGGCTTGCAATAGTTGCTCTGGCAATCATCTTCGATAGAGTTACACAACAGTATGGTCAAAGAATTCAAAAACACAGAGGTCAAAAAAAATAACCCTGACACTTTGATCTAATATTTTTCTAGACAGTTATTTTAAAATAAATAATTATCCTTAAATGAATTTTTCATTAGAAATTGGACCTCACACTGATCTTGATACTTTGCCTGAAGTTAAAGATGTTTATGTTACAATGCTACCTGGAGGCGATTATAAAGAGACCGCTGATAAATCTGGAGATTTAGTAAAAAAAGGGTTTAACCCAGTTCCTCACTTTCCAGCTAGATCAATTAATAGCGAAAGTGAATTGAAAGATTATGTTTCAAGATGCAAAGATTTAGGTGTGAAACAAGTTCTGGTAATTGGAGGCAGTCGTGAACCTATTGGAAAATTTGATAGCTCTTATCAGATATTAGAAACAGGATATTTTGATAAGATTAAGATCGGAATTGCTGGACATCCAGAGGGGAGTCCTGATATATCCGATTCAAATTTAGAAAAAGCTATGATAGATAAAAAGCCTTATGCTGATTATATAGTTACTCAGTGGTTGCTTGATGCTCAGCCTATTGTAGATTTTATTTCTAAACAAACGATACCAGTTCATGTCGGAATAACTGGGCCAATGAAAATTTCAAGCTTAATAAAGTTTGCAAATATTGTAGGGGCAAAAAATTCCATTAATTTTCTTAAATCTAATTTTACTAAGGCATTAGATTTATTGAAACCTAAAGACCCTAATGATCTAATTGGGAAAGTTAAATCGCATACTGATTATTTTCACATTTATACATTCGGCGGCTTGAAGGAAACAAACAAGTGGTTGAAGGAGAATAACTATGTCTAAAGAATTTGACTATAGTAAGCTAAGACACGTAACATCAGTAGATCAATCTGATAGAAAAGTGCCTTATAATTTAAGACAAAGCGGACCAACAAAAGTTGAAATGTTAATTTCAACACGTGTAAGAAAATCACCATACTGGCATTTGTCAATGCAAGCTGGTTGTTGGAGAGCAACTGTATATAATCGTATTTACCATCCAAGAGGGTATGTAAAACCTGAAGACGGAGGTGCAATGGTTGAGTACGATGCAATTGTTAATCATGTAACAATGTGGAATGTTGCAGTTGAAAGACAAATTAGAGTGAAGGGCCCTGATGCAGAAAAATTTGTAGACTATGTAATTACAAGAGATGCTACAAAAATTTCTCCGATGAGAGCAAGATATGTAATTCTTTGTAATGCATATGGCGGCGTATTAAACGATCCTATACTTTTAAGAATATCAAAAGACGAATTTTGGTTTAGTTTGTCTGATAGTGATATAGGTCTTTATTTACAGGGTGTAAACTCCGATGAGAGATTTAATGTAGAAATTGATGAGATAGATGTAAGTCCTGTTCAAATTCAAGGACCAAAATCTAAAGCGTTAATGAAAGACTTATGTGGAGATCAAGTTGATTTTGATAACATGCCTTTCTACGGTTTAGCTGAAGCTAAAGTTGGTGGAAGAAGCTGTGTAATTTCTCAATCAGGATTCTCAGGTGAAGCAGGTTATGAGATATATTTGAGAGAATGCACTTTATACGCTGAAGATATGTGGAATGCTGTTCTTGAAGCGGGTAAAAAACATAGTTTAATGGTAATTGCTCCAGCTCACCATAGAAGAATTCAAGCTGGAATTCTTTCTTGGGGGCAAGATATGGATAATCAACACAATCCATTCCAATGTAATTTAGGTTATCAAGTTTCATTATCCGGAAAAGGTGAATGGAATAAAAAAGCTGACTATGTTGGAAAAAAAGCTCTTGAAAAAATGAAAGCTGATTTAAAAGCTGGACATAAACCTTATAAACTTCAACTAGTTGGACTAGAGTTAGGTGGAAAGCCAATTGAGGAATACGCTCCTGATTTTTGGTTAATTTCAGATGAAGGTGGTGGAGAGCCAATTGGGTTTATTACTTCGCCTTGGTATCACCCTGAAAAAAAACAAAATATTGCAATGGGATATGTGCCTTTTGATGGAACATTGAACGCAAATGGTTTTCCAAAAGGAAAAGTAGGATCTAAATTTAAGGTGCATTTACCTGAAAAATATTCTGAAACTCCAGGTAAACCAGTAGATGCTGTAATAGTTGATATACCATTTAAAGAGTCTTACAACGCAAATACTAGAGAAGTTGTAAAAGGTTAAAATTAAAAGGGAGGAGCAAAACTCCTCCCTCAAAATCAATGTTAGCACAATTTTTAGAAATTTTTTTTAAATCATTAAAGTTAGATAGAAGTTTATACAAAGATAATAAGTATTTTGGAGAAGCTGCAATCTATTTTGCTGGTCTTGTAATGATACTTGATGGAGTTGCAGGAGCTGTAGCAGCAAATTCAATTATTAAAACCTCAGTTGGTATATCTGGATTAATGGCTCTTCTAACATGGTTTGTTTGGGCAATTTTTATATTTGTGATAGGTGTGAAAATTTTTCCAGATAAAGGGAGTAAGGTGCCGTTTAAAAAAGTTTTAATTGCGGTAGGATATGCTCACGCACCAGGTTTAATAAGATTTTTTGCAGTTTCACCAGACTTAGTTTTGCCTATAATTTTTCTTACACAGTTTTGGATATTTGCTTCTTTAATTATATCTACAAAGCAAATATTGAATTTAAAGTCTAACCTAAAATCTTTTGGAGTAGTGTTTTTATCTTTTCTTATAATCGCTTTTCTCTCAATAACATTCATTATAAATAGAATGAATTCAATCCCAATAAGCAATATAAGTTAAATAGGAAATACAGTCTTTGAGGTTCTACAAGATTTACACAATTTGTATCCTGTCATAATTAAATTTTGCGTAACGCTTTCATCTTCTTTATGACATTCTTCACAAATCTCGTCTAAATCTTTTAAATTTTTCTCCAAAAAATCATCTTTTTTTTTATCAGTCATTATCTGTTAAACCAGCCCCTGCAGTTCTTGATTTAGACTCCTCGCTTTCCTCAACATAAGTTTTAATTGAAAGTTTATGCATTTCTAACCAATCATCCTCGGAGAAGTTATTTTTATTATCTAAAAATTTAATATTTATTTTGTCTGATTTTTCTAAAATATCTCCACTTAAATAATTAGAATAAATAGATTCATTAAAATTAAACAAAAACTCTTTATTGTCCATTTTTAAGAATATTCTTTTACCAATTATCTCTGACGCCCTACTCAAAAAAGATAAAAATATGAGAGGAAAAGCTATTTTATTAATTTCAATTTCATTAAATTTTAAAATTACAGGTGATTGATCATAAAAATTTAACCCACAAAGTATAGGACAATAATATCCTTTTGCTGTATTTGTAGATGAAATTTCTCCAATATTTTCAAAGTTACTAATATTATAAATTTTAAAGTATTGGTTAAGATTTTTAAGTCCTGGCAAACCAAACATTTCAATTAATCTTATATTTTTTCCAACTTCCTCAGAAATACCCCATGAAAAACCTTTAGCCTTAGTTGCTCTTTTAATTGTAGTTTCTATTTCGCTATAACTTCTCATACGAAATTAATTATACATCCAATAATTATCAAAATTTGAGAGTTCTGATGGCAAAGGTGCGCCCTGAAACATGCAAATACGTAACCACTTGTCTGATCTAGGATCAAATTTTATTGCACCAAAAAAAGACAACTTAAGCCTTAACATATCAATAGGCATTAATTTAGAACCAATTGTATTATCTTGAATTTCTGCATAAGGACATTTTTCAGAAATAAATACTCTTCTTACTACATGTCTTAAATGATTATTATCCAATAAAAATTTTCCAATTTTGGAACTATTTTTTTTTGTGAATACTATTTCATAAAGCTTTTTGATATCTCTTGCGATTGCAAGTGGTTGTTCTAAATTTGATCCGTTATCGATATACCTATCCCCTATTCTTGGCTCCTCTTTATTTTTTGAAATAAACCAGAAATTTTTATTATTTTCTTCCTTACTAAAATCAATTTTCAAAATTTCAGAGTAATTCTTTTCAATTATATTTCTTAAATCCTCAATAGTTCTTTCAACAGGAATATTGAAGTATTTTTCTTCATTTGAACTCATTTTAGATACTAAAGGATCTACTATTTTATCATATGGCTCCATCATCATAGAAACAATATACTCAATACATTCATCATTTAAATTCTCCTCAGCCCACATATAAATATTATTAAATTGATAAGAATTTTCAAATTTAAACTCATCTTTTATAAATTTTATAAATTTTTTTAAATCAAATATTAAATTTTTAATTTTTTCTTTTTGAAATTCACTGTCAGTATGCCAGCTCGTGATATTTTTTAGTGATTTAATTAAACACTGATAAAAAATATCTAAATCATTTTTAGAAACTTTTTCTATTTCTCTTATTTTTTTTAAAACTGTTTCTCTAGCAGTTATCCAGTTATTAAGTAGAGTAGGATGGTTTACTATAAATGGTGCCATGCCAAGTCCTGTAGAATTTCCTATGCCTAGAGTTCTGCTAATGTTGTTATCTAGTTCAACAGCGTTCTTCGGACTTATACTTTTGGCAATATGATTAACTTGGTCAAATGTGAATTGTCTAACCAAATAAACCAACATCATCTCTAGTCTAAATGGCCCACATATTTCATCCCTATTTTTAATCCTAAATCTATCAGCTAAACCAAATTTACCAGATCCATAGACTGCAGTAGTTCTATAAAGATAACCAACTTTAGATATAAATTCTTTATCTGGTTGTTGACCTTTTGATAAATTTTCAACTACATGATTAAACAACCTGACAGATTTATTGGCTCTTGATAGGGTTAATTCTTTGTAAGATAGCCTTCCGACCTCCTGTTTAGGCACATTATTACTAAGTCTATCAACATCTTCTTTTGTTGGAATTCCATCAAATAGAGTAAATGCAGCATCCCATTTAGTGGCAATAACTCTATCTGACCTTTCATCATCCTTAATTTCATTTGCAAAACAAATTAAAGAATAAGTTTTTTTTTCTTTAGTAAAAGAGTAAATTGCTCTTCCAAATCCTTTGTCATTTAATTGAAAAAGGTCTCTACTATATTTCCAATCTTTAAACTCTTTTAAGAAAGATCTCAAAAAAGAGAGTTTTGATTGATGGAAAGAACCAAGTTTAGACAACTTCATCAGGGATTTAGGGTCTCTTAACTTAATTTCCATTAATTAATTCCTTTATAAAAATTAAACCAATTGTTTCCTAAAATATCATTTACTTCATTTTCATTAAAACCTATTTTTTTCAATCCTTTTTCTAAATTACTAAACCCTCTTGCATCAACAAACCATTCAGGTTGATCAGGAAATTCTGGTTTACTTTTACTTCCCTCACCATAATTTTTTGTTTTACTCCACGTTCCATTCCTCATCCACTCGACTATACTATTTGGTTGATTCAAACAAAGGTCAGAACCAATACCTATATTTTTTACGCCCATTATTTCAACGGTTTTTGCAACCATTTCACAAAAGCTATCTAATTTACAATTTGTTCCATCTTTTAGATGATGTGCATACAAAGAAAGTCCAAGCATTCCTCCACTGTTTGATAAATGTTTTAAAAGTGTTTCAGATTTATTTCTTAAAGCACTATGCCAAAAAAACGGATTAGCATGAGTAATTGCAATTGGTTTTTCGCTAATATCTATAGCATCTAATGTACTTTTTTCACCTGAATGGGACATATCAATAACTATTCCAATTCGATTCATTTCTTTTATAGCTTCTCTTCCAAAGTTTGTCACACCAGAGTCGTTTTTTTCATAACATCCTGTAGCTAATAGAGATTGGTTATTATAAGTAAGTTGCATAAATCTGCATCCATGATGGTGAACTTTCTCAATTAAGCTAATATCATCCTCAATTGGAGAACAGTTTTGAAAACCAAAAAATATTGCAGTTTTATTTTCTGACTTTGCCTTTATAATATCTTTGAAAGTTTTTCCCAAAAATATTAGATCTGAATTTTCATTAAATAAGTTATCCCATTCTTTCAATTTAATTAAAAATTCATCATAGTCTTCATGATATACTACTGTTGCATGTACTGCATTCAGTCCAGCATCTCTGTTGATTTTAAAAATATCTCTTGACCAGTTGCAATATTGAAGATTATCAATTCGATAATTCATATTAAAAACACATTATAATTATTACAAATTTTGTCGACTAGTTTTAATTTTAAGACTATATTGATTATATTAATTCAAAAACTTAGCATGAAAAAGAAAAGATATAGTCACAGAGTATCCATAGTAATGGGGAGCAAATCTGACTATTCCACAATGAAATTATGTGAAAAAACTCTTAAATTACTAAAAGTTAACTATGAAACTAATATTGTTTCTGCTCACAGAACACCTGAGAGAATGTTCAATTATGCAAAATCAGCAGAATCGAGAAACATTAATGTTATTATTGCAGGCGCAGGAGGATCTGCACATTTACCTGGCATGATTGCTGCATTAACAAGAATACCAGTAATAGGCGTTCCTATTGAAAGTAAAAAACTAAAAGGTCTAGATAGTCTTTTATCTATAGCCCAAATGCCTAAAGGTATTCCGGTTGGAACAGTTGCCATAGGAACTGATGGTGCCATAAATGCTGCATTGTATGCAGCATCAATAATTTCTAATTTTGATCCTAAAATTAAAAACAGCTTAATAAAATGGAGATCTAAACAATCCAAATCTGTTAAGAAAAAACCAAATTAAATGAAAAATCCTATTTTAGGAATTATAGGTGGAGGTCAACTTGGAAGTTTGCTGTCAGTAGCTGCTAACAGAATTGGCATTAAAACTGTTATTTTAAGCGATGATGAGAATGCGCCAGCTAAAAATTTTACGGAAAAATTCATACATGGAAAATATGATAACAAATCAATTACTCAGGAATTTATCGATAGTGTCGATTTAGTTACTTACGAATTTGAAAATATTCCATTTAATATTCTTCAAAGTATAAATAATGAAAAAACAGTTTTGCCTAAACCTGAGATTAATAATTTAATCCAAAATAGATTGACAGAGAAAAATTTTCTCAATGATATAAATATTCAAACTACCCAATATATTTCTATAAAACATATGGATGAATTAAAAGAAAATGAAAATTTTTTGCCAGGATTGCTAAAAACAACTACATTAGGATATGATGGGAAGGGTCAATACAAATTAAATAGCAAAAAGGATATATCTAATGAAATAGATTTTTCTAAAGAATACATATTAGAAAAATTCATTAATTTAAAAAAAGAAATATCTGTTATCATTACAAGATTTGGTAATCAAAAATATGAAATATATGAACCAATTGAAAATGTTCATGAAGACCAAATTTTAAAGCACTCTAAAATCCCTGCAGATGTTTCGAATGCAATTATAATTAAATCCACTGAGTGGTCAAAAAAAATTGTAGAGGATTTAGATTATATTGGAACATTATGTGTAGAGTTTTTTATTGACAAAAATGATAATTTATATGCTAACGAAATAGCTCCCAGAGTTCATAACTCAGGACATTTGACAATTAATTCTCACAATATAAGTCAATTTGAAAATCATGTTAGAGCTGTATGTGGTTTAGAAAAAATTAAAACAAAGAAAATATATAATGCCAAAATGATAAATTTAATAGGTGATGATATTTTAATATATAGAGACAAAAAATTTTCTGAGAACGAATTCTTTTTTGACTATCTTAAAAAAGATATAAAAAATAAAAGAAAAATGGGTCATATAACAATTATTGAAAAATAATGTCTTAAATTTGTTGAATTAATGATGCGCTATTATTTGTTGGTTTATTGACATCCTTAGATATTTCGTGAAAAGTCAAACTTACTTTGTTACACTCTTTTAAAAAAGTTGAACCAAAATGTTCGATGTTTAAATATTTATCTATATCTTTTTCATAAAGTATTACTGGTTGTCTATGATGAATTTCTGAAATATTTTGGCTTGCCTCCTCAGTTATCATGCAAAATTGGCCTTCATCGTAAATTGCAGCTATAAAAATTGTTTTTTTATCATTTCTGAAAAAATAATATGGAATTTTGTTATCTTTTGTTCTTTTCCACTCGTAGAAGCCATCGGCAACAACTACACATCTTTGCGTTTTTATAAGTTTTTTAAATGAAACCTTTTCATCAATTGTTTCTAATCTTGCATTTATTAAGGCTTTAAAATCTTTCTGTTTTGCCCAGGATGGGATAATTCCCCATTTGAGATTTTCAACAGTATTGCCATTTTTATATTTTTTGACTACAGGAAGATTTTGATATGGGTGTGCATTATAGTTATCACTGTCTTGAACATTAATCGCAGTTTTTACAATATTTTTTGTTTTTGTTACAGCATTGGTAATTACGTATCTTCCACACATATATTTAATATTGGTTTAATTTGTTTTTCGATTATATGTTCTTCAAAATGATTAAATCAATAGAAAATAACTTTGATAACCCACAGGTAAATGAACTTCTTAGAATCCATTTTATTGAATTAAGATCTGTATCGCCAGAAGGCAGTTCACATGTACTAGATGTGCAAGGTTTGAGAGTTCAGAGTATAAAATTTTGGAGTTTATGGGAGAATAATGATTTAATTGGATGTGGAGCTTTAAAAACCCTTTCAGAAGAACATGGGGAGTTTAAGTCAATAAGGGTCGCAGACAAATTTAGAAAAAAAAAATATGGAGAAAAAATCATCGCTCACTTAATTGATAAATCAAAAAAAATTGGAATTAAAAAATTAAGTGTTGAGACAGGAGCTGGAGAATTTTTTGCTCCAGCAAGAAAATTATTCAAAAATTTTGGATTCAAAAAATGTAAACCTTTTGCACATTACAAAGAAGATCCAAATTCATGTTATTATAGTTTAAATTTGTAATCTCATGAAAAAAAATTTAGCCAAACCCTATATACTTTATGTTGCTGAGGTTATTTATATAGCAATAAGTGAAATTAAAAGTAAAGAGCAAAATATTAGTAATATTGATGCTATGGAAAGATTCATGGGTTCACCATTATATGAAAAAATAAGTAGTGGTAAGTATCATGATGATTGGTTTGAAGAGTTAAAAAAAAATAATTATATTGATAATAATTCTGGAGAAAAAATTTCTGCTGAAGTAATTCGGCTTTTAAATCTTCAAAAAGAAGCAATGATGAAGCAATTAATTAAATTTCCTGATTTATACTATGCAAAAAGCCATTTTCCTTTAGATATTTCTCAAAGAGCTATTAACCATCTGTGGAGAGTGTGTGAAAGTTACGAGTTGTGGTGTAATGAAACAAAGAATACTAAGTTAATAAAATTAAACATAATTGAATAAATTTATGAATCAAATTTCCAAATTTATCGACTCCACTTTACTAGATTTAGGAAGACAATTTAAACTATCTTATTTACCACCTTTAATGATTTATCTTGCAGCTGGAATTTCAGGTTTAACAGGAATAGTGGGTACATTTTTTGTTAAAGATTATCTAAATTTATCAGCAGCCTTTCTTGCTGGGTTAGGGTTTTGGGCTGGTATTCCTTGGGCACTAAAAATGCCATTGGGTCATTTAGTAGATCTAATTTGGAACAAAAAAAATTATATGGTTTATGTAGGAGCTACACTAATTGGTCTAAGCTTATTGATAATGTATGGATTAATTATCCATACGGAATGGATGTCCACAATTCTAAAAGTAGAGACTTGGTTTGTAATAAGTGTTCTTTTAGCTCCCATTGGATATGTGGTTCAAGATGTTGTTGCAGATGCAATGACAGTAGAGGCTGTTCCAATTGTTGATGAAGAAGGTCAAAAATTTTCACAAGATCAGATTAAAACAATGCATACTACAATGCAGACACTTGGACGATTTGCAATTATCGGTGGTACTGTTCTAGTTGCTTTAGTAAATGTAATCTTATTTAAAGGCGTAGATAGTTTAGAACAAGCGGACAAAATAGAGCTCTATGGATCAATTTATATTTATGCACTAGTAATACCATTTGTTTCAATTTTAGGAGTAATTTTTGCTAACTATCTTAAAAATAAAAAAAAAAATAAATTAATTAGTCAGGGTTTAGTCGGTAACGAAGATAATTACGAACATGAAAAAACAGAGATTAATTGGTGGATTTTAGGAGGTAGTTTAATTTTTGTAATTTTTACACTCAGCGTTGGTTCCTTCGGAGTTCCTTTTGCTCAAGAAATAGTTTTTTTAGGATCTATGGTAATTATTTTGTTCCTGATGAGTAAATTGATAAAAGAACTGCCTCAAAATTTAAGATCTACGATTGTGGGTACGGCTGTGATTATATTTGTATTTAGAGCAATGCCAGGTCCAGGTCCAGGACTATCTTGGTTCGAAATAGATGAACTAAAATTTAACGAGCAGTTTTTTTCTATATTATCATTACTAGCTTCGGTCTTAACATTGTTAGGAATTATTTTGCTGAGACCTTTTATGTCAAATAATTCAATAGCAAAAATTATTGTAGTTTTGTCAATTGCTGGTGCAATATTATTTTTGCCAAGTGTTGGGATGTATTACGGATTTCATAATTGGACTTCATCAATAACAAATGGAATTGTTGATGCTAAATTTATTGCACTAATTAATACAGCTTTAGAGTCACCTTTAGGTCAGGTCTCAATGATACCTTTACTAGCATGGATTGCTAAGAATGCGCCTTCGCACTTAAAAGCTACTTTTTTTGCAGTTTTTGCGTCTTTTACAAATTTGGCGCTATCAGCAAGTGCTTTAGGAACAAAATACTTAAATGAAATTTACACAATTACTCGTGAAGTCAAAGATAAGGTGACTAATGCAATATTGACGACTGCTGACTACTCAGAATTGGGAATATTATTAATAACTGTAACATTGCTGACTTTAATTTTACCAATTTTATTCGTATTTATTATTCAAAAAACAAGATTTAAAACTTTAGAATAGTTTCTAGATACATTTATAGCCATATTCTAGTGAAGCATCAGTTATTGAGTGGTACATAGATTCCCCAAAACTACGAAGTGAAAAAATTCTAGCTTTTTCAGGATCATCTTCAACCATATCAACTAAAAAAGATATTCCGTTATATGATGAGTTGATGCACATATTTTTACTAAATATATTGAAATTAAACGGACAACCTTTTTTTAAAACCTCTTTAACATTAGGCCCTTCTATTTCTATAATCGCCTTAGAATGTGAGAGATCTGTAACAGCAAAGTCGCTATCATTAAAATTTTTCAAAATTTCACTAAAAAGTTCTTTTTTTTTGGAAACAACAAGCCAATTGTTTGGTGAATTCCACAATATTCTTAAATTTTCATTTGCGACAACTTTTTGTGCTTCATTAACAAATTGCAAATTATTAAGTTTTATATCATTTATTTTAATTGAAGAATTTTTGTACTGAACTATTTGAATAATTAATAAATTTTTTAACTCAGAAATTTTCAATAATTCCTTTTCAGTTTTATTTTCAAAATTTCCATAAGAGCCCTCTGAATGAATGTTCTGCAAAGGTGATATCATCGTCATGATCTAACTCTCTTTCCTTCAGGATCTACATAATGAGAAGAGACGATCTCTACAGGTATTGTTTTGTTTTTTAAAGGTGACATAGCAAAGAGTTTTTGTCCTATCATATTTTTTCCATCCTTAATTATTGCTAAAGAAAATGGGTTATCATATTCAACACTCCAACATGAAGCCGAAACATGACCTAATTTTGGATTAGGTAATTTTGCCTTGGGATCTTTTACTATGTAAGACCCCTCGGGTATACTTGTAGTTTTATCAATTGGAACTACACCAACTAATTTTTCTCTATCCGTAGATGTAAAGGCAGATCTATTTAAAGATCTTTTACCTATAAAATCTTTTTTCTTACTAACTAGCCCTTCTAAAGATGCATCATAAGGGATTGTTCTTCCATCTAATTCAGATCCCGCAACATGACCCATCTCTATTCTTAGAGTTGATAAAGCTTCAGTTCCATATGGTTGTATTTGAAAATCTTTTCCAACTTCCATGATTTTTTCCCACATGAAATATCCGTTATCAGATTCAACGTTAATCTCATATGCTAACTCACCAGAAAACGAAATTCTGTAAATTTTTGCAGGAACTCCAAATAAATCAGCCTCTTTATAACCCATAAATGGTAAACCTTCGTTTGAAACATTTAAATTAGGGAATAATTTCATTAATAATTTTCTTGAATTAGGTCCTGCGATTGCTGCACCTGCCCATTGCTCTGTGGTTGATACAACGTTTACATTTAATTCTGGCCACACTAGTTGTAAATAATATTCTAAATGAGATAGAACATTTGCTGCTTGAGCTGTTGTAGTTGTCATGTGATAATGATTTTCTGAAATCCTTGTTGTTGTTCCATCATCCATAACAATTCCATCTTCTCTTAACATTACGCCGTATCTTGCTTTACCCACTGGAAGTTTAAGCCAAGCATTAGTATAAACTCTATTCAAAAACTCTGCTGCATCAGGACCTTTAACATCTATTTTACCTAATGTTGTAACATCGCATACACCTACATTTTGTCTTACATTCTTTGCCTCTCTTTTTGATGCTTCAAATAACCCTTCATTTCCTTGCTTGTAATATCTTGGTCTTAACCAAACCCCTGCATCAACAAATACTGCATTATTTTTTTCATGCCATGAATGCATAGGTGATTTTCTTGTTGGTTTAGAATGTTTGCCAACTTCTCTTCCTACGATTGCTCCAATTGAAACTGGGGTATAAGGAGGTCTAAAAGTAGTATGTCCTACTTGTGGAACAACTTTATTCTCAATATCAGAAACTAATTGTAATCCATTTAAATTACTCGTTTTTCCTTGGTCCGTTGCCATACCAAGCGTTGTATATCTTTTTACATGCTCGATAGATCTGAAACCTTCTCTTAGAGCTAGCTCAATATCAGAAACCGCTACGTCATTTTGAAAATCTAAAAACCTTTTATAAGATTTACCTTTTGGTAAAGGAACACACCAAAATTTGTCATGATCTGTTGATTTTTTTTCTACTACTGTCGGTACTGAAATTTTATTATTTTTTTCAGTTATTTTATTTGAAACGTCAAAACCTTTGTCAAAAGCATCTTTAATTGTTTCCTCTAATGTAAATATTCCATTTGCTGACCCAATTGTATTTTCTTGTTGTTTAGATTTATCTGGTACAAATGCATCAATTTTTTCGTTAAATTTAGATTTGTTTCCTGACTGTGAAGCTAAATGAATAGATGGTGTCCAAAAACCTGATACACAAATACAATCACATTCTATATTTTCTATGTTAAATAATTCTTTTTTATCGTCAGATATTTTAGCAATATCTGCTGATTTAACTTTTTTATAGCCTTTTGCAGCAACAACTACATGTGAGAATTTAATTTCAATATTTAAATTTTTTGCCTCAACTATAATGTCTGAAGAGGGATCGCTTCTTGTATCCAATATAATTGGATTTACCCCGTTTTTTTTAAATTCAATTGCGGTTTCATAGCCACTATCATTGTTGGTGAAAATTAAAGGTTTTTTTCCAACTAATACGCCATAAACTTTCATGTACTCTTTGGCAGCTGACGATAACATAACTCCTGGGGTATCATTATTTCCAAAAACTAAAGGTCTTTCAATTGAACCTGATGAGATCAATACTTCATTTGCTCTAATGTACCACAGACGTTGTTTAGGTAGATATTTTTGGGTTTTTGGCAAGTGATCACTAATACGCTCTGACATTACTAACATATTGTGATCATAGTAACCAAAAACTTGCGATCTATTTTTTACTGTAACATTAGGCATGGACTTTAGTTCTGCAATAATTTTTTCTGTCCACTCAACTCCTGTTTGGTTTCCGATATTTACATCACTTGTTAATAAGCTGCCTCCAAATCTTGGTTTATCCTCAGCTAATATTACTCGGGCTCCGTTCTTGGCAGCGGCATAAGCACTTGCTAAACCTGAAGGTCCAGATCCCGTTATTAATAAATCACAATACTCATATTTATGCTCGTATCTCTCTTTATCATGTTTGATTGAAGCTTCTCCAAATCCAGCCGCCATTCGAATAAAAGGTTCATATATTTTATACCAAAAGCTAGGAGGCCACATAAATGTTTTGTAATAGAAACCAGCTGGAAAAAACATTTTTAAGAAATTGTTTATCGCCCCAATATCAAAATTTACACTAGGCCAACAATTAACACTCTTAACCTCTAGCCCTTCAAAAATTTCTTGTTCTGTTGCTCTTATATTTGGATCTCTCTCATTATTTCTATCTAACTGCAGAATTGCATAGGGCTCGTCAACGCCAACTCCAAAAAAACCCCTAGGTCTGTGATATTTAAAACTTCTACCTACTAAATGAACTCCATTCGCTATTAAGGCAGATGCGATAGTATCCCCCTCGAAACCAAAATATTTTTTGCCATTAAATTTAAACGAGATTTTTTTTTCTCTATTGACCATTCCAACATTATCTAATCTAAAATCCTGGGTCATTATTCTATTGCTTCGTTTGCTTTATAAGTTTTAAAAATTTCGTGAGTTGATGTATCTCTCTCAACTTTAATCCATTGTCTACATCCAGAAATATGATGCCATAATTCTAAATGTTTTCCTCTTGGACTTTTTCTTAAGTATACAAAATTATCCCATTCTTGATCGCTTATTTCTTTATTAAGTTCAGGACGCTTTACTGTTGCATCTCCGCCATAAGCAAATTCATTCTGAGATCTAAGTCCACAATGTGGACAGTTGATATATAACATTTATGATATCCAGGTTTTAGTTCCTAGGCCTTTTTCATCAATTAAATTTCCAGTGCTAAATCTGTTGAGGCTGTAACCGGCATTTAAATCATGAACTCTGTCTTGAGCAATTGTATGTGCAAAAGTCCATCCGGAAGCTGGAGTTGCTTTAAATCCACCATAGCACCAACCACAATTTAAATATAATCCGTTAATATGTGTTTTATCTATAATTGGTGAACCATCCATGGACATATCCATTATTCCACCCCAAGTTCTTAACATTTTTAATTTGCTAAGAAATGGAAACATCGCAATCCCTTCTGTTAAAACATGTTGAAGAGTAGGTAAATTTCCTCTTTGAGAATAACTATTATATCCATCCAAGTCTCCACCCATAACCATTTCCCCTTTATCTGATTGGCTACAATAAAAATGTCCTGCACCAAATGTAACAACATGATCAAGCAAAGGTTTAATAGGCTCTGATACACATGCTTGAAGCAAATGAGTTTCAATTGGTAAAGTCATATTTAACATTTCTGCCAAAATATTTGTACTTCCTGCAACACATAAACCAACTTTCTTTGCTTTAATATCTCCTTTAGAAGTTCTTACTCCAAGAATTTTTCCATTTGAGACATCAAATCCTGTAACTTCACAATTTTGAATTATATCAACACCCATAGAGTCTGCTTGTCTCGCATAACCCCAGGCAACAGCATCGTGTCTTGCTGTTCCAGCGCTTGGTTGCATCAAGCCTCCAAAAATTGGAAACCTTACATTGTCAGAAAAGTCTGCCATTGGAATTAACTTTTGAACTTCTTCTCTATTTAACAAAACCGCATCAATGCCGTTCAAACGCATCGAATTTCCCCTTCTTGAATAGGCATTCATTTGTGCATCTGAGTGGGCAAGATTAATTATTCCTCTTGGGGAAAACATTACATTGTAATTTAAATCTTGGCTCATCTTTCTCCAAAGATCCATACCAAATTCGCTAAACAAACCATTCTCATCATGCATGTAATTAGACCTAATAATTGTAGTATTCCTTCCAACGTTTCCTCCACCTATCCAACCTTTTTCAATGATAGCAACATTTGTAATGTTGTGTTCTTTTGCTAAGTAATATGCGGTTGCTAATCCATGGCCTCCCCCACCAATGATAATTACATCGTATTCTTTTTTAGGTGTTGGGTCTTTCCATGCAACTTCCCAATTTTGATGATCTGAGAATGCATTTTTTATTAGACTAAAAACTGAGTATTTTTGCATTATATAATTTTATCTAATTAAACTTAAATTTTTTCTTATTTTTTATATATATATTTTTTAGATGTTTAAAATCCTATTAAAAAAGTATAGAAATTTTGCACACTAATTTATTATAGGTTTTAAACCAAATGTCAAAATCAGATATCCAAATTGCAAGAGAAGCAAATATGAAACCAATTCAAGAGATTTTGGATGGAGTTGGTGTTCCAGATAATGCTGAGGCATATAGTCCAATAAGTAGATACATAGCTAAGATCAAACTGGAATATCTTGAAAAATTTAAAAATAAAAAAGACGGAAAATTAATATTAGTTACAGCAATTACTCCTACTCCAGCTGGAGAAGGAAAAACAACTACTTCAGTGGGATTGTCTGATGGATTAAATAAAATAGGTAAAAAATCTATTGTTTGTTTAAGAGAGCCGAGCTTAGGTCCTTCATTCGGAATGAAGGGTGGCGCAGCTGGTGGTGGTTATGCGCAAGTTGTTCCTATGGAACAAATAAATCTTCATTTCACAGGTGACTTTCATGCAATCACTTCTGCTCATAATCTTTTATCCGCTTTAATAGATAACCATATTTATTGGGGTAATAAATTAAATATAGATGTAAGAAGAATAGTTTGGAAAAGAGTGCTTGATATGAATGATCGAGCATTAAGATCTATCAATATTAATCTTGGTGGTGTTGCAAATGGTTTCCCAAGAGAAGATGGTTTTGATATTACAGTTGCGTCTGAAATCATGGCGATCTTTTGCTTATCTAATGATTTGCATGATCTTGAAAATAGAATTGGAAATATAACTGTTGCATACACAAGAGATAAAAAAGCAATTTATGCAAAAGATTTAAATGCACATGGTCCAATGACTGTTTTGTTAAAAGATGCAATTAGACCAAATGTAACTCAAACTTTGGAAAATAATCCCGCAATAATCCATGGAGGTCCTTTCGCTAATATTGCGCATGGTTGTAATTCTGTATTAGCAACTAAGACAGCATTAAAACTATCAGACTATGTTGTTACTGAAGCAGGATTTGGTGCCGATCTAGGTGCTGAAAAATTCTTAGATATAAAATGTAGAAAATCAGGATTAAAACCAAGTTGTGTGGTGATTGTAGCAACTATAAGAGCATTAAAAATGCACGGTGGTGTTAACAAAGATGAACTTAAAAATGAAAATATAGATGCTGTAAAAAAAGGATTGGTGAATTTAGAGAGACATATTGAAAATATTCAAAAATTTGGCTTGCCTGTTACAGTAGCTATTAATCACTTTGTTTTGGATACAGACAAAGAGGTCGATGAAGTTATAAAATTTTGTCAACAAAAAGGTGTGTCAGCATCAATATCTAAACATTGGGAAAAAGGTGGAGAAGGAGCAGTAGATTTAGCAAACAATGTTGCTGAACTGTGTGAAAAAGGAAGTGACTTCAAATTTTTATACGATGATAAAATATCATTATTTAAAAAAATTGAGACGATTGCTAAGGAATTGTATAGAGCAAGTGAAGTTGTAGCGGATACTAAAATAAGAGAACAATTAAAAAATTTTGAAGAGACAGGTTACCAATCTTTGCCAATTTGTATTGCAAAGACACAATATAGTTTTTCTACAGACCCTAATTTAAAAGGCGCACCATCCGGACATGTCCTACCAATAAGAGAAGTAAGGTTATCATCAGGAGCAGAATTTATCGTAGTTGTTTGCGGTGCTATAATGACTATGCCTGGGTTACCAAAAGTGCCAGCTGCAGATAAAATAAAAATTAATGATAAAGGTGAAACAGAAGGTTTATTTTAAAAGATAATTTAACCAATTTTCAAGTTCTCGCATTCTAAGATCTTTATTTGATTTTTTATTTTCTTCTGCAATCATAGCTACATGATTGTTTATCTCCTGCTCATCAACAAAAGCTTTATTATTTAACAGACGATCTTTTCTAAAATGAATAAGATTTATCATTTTATCATAAGTAATTTCTGGGTGGTATTGAATTCCCCAAATATCACTTACTCCAGATTTGAAATTGACCCCCATAACTTTATTTATAGGATTTGAAGCCAACAAGATTGAATTTTCAGGTAATTTTACAACTTCATCAAAATTGAATGCTGGAGTGTTAAAAGTTTCATTTTTATTTTTATAAATTGGATGTTGCAATCCATTACTATTGATCTCAATATCATGGGCTATTCCTCTATGAGATCCAGTCATGCATCTCTTTACTTGTCCTCCAGCAACAGTAGCGGCTACCTGAAGACCCCAACAAATTGCTAGTATTTTCTTTATTTTATTTTGACACGATCTCATAAATTCTATTTGTCTTCTTATTTCTAGTGTATCATTATATATATTTAGACTACTTCCTCCCCAGATCATTCCATCAAATTTTTCTAAACCTTTTGCAACTTCTGAAATATTTTTATCAGATGAAGGATTAACTACATCAATTTCTAAATCATTTGTGAAATAACTAATACTATCCTTTAGACTTTCAGTGTGAGTTTTTATTCCACCTTCAGTAAAACTTTGATTTTCCTCTTTAAGATTACCTTCAACTATTAATATTTTTTTCATTTAAACAATTCTCCAGAGATGCTATTTTTGTAAATTATTTTCATATCAGAAATTGTCAATGTTTTGGGGTTAGATGCAGTTGACGGGTCATTCAAAGCCATTTCAGAGAGTTCATCTATATCGAGCTTATTTATATCAATCACATCTGATAATTTATGAGGTATTTCTAATTCTTTTCTTAAATCTAGTATCCATTCTAAGAAAGAATTAAAACTTTTCGATAAATTAAGATAATCACAAATAGAAATAATTCTCTCTTCTATAGCTTCTCTATTGAAAGTTAATACATATGGCATGAATATTGCGTTAGATAATCCATGATGAATATTGAACTTAGCATTTAATGGATGACTTAATGAATGAATGGCACCAAGACCTTTCTGAAAAGCAGTTGAACCCATACTGGCAGCAGCTAACAAATCAGATCTTGCATCAAGGTCATTACCATTATGTACTGCATTTAATAAAGATTTCTTTATTAGTTTCATTCCTTCAATTGCAATTCCATCAGCCATAGGATGAAAGCCTGGTGCACAAAACGCCTCTAAATTATGTGCTAATGCATCCATGCCTGTTGCTCCTGTTAATCGTGGAGAAAGATCTTTTGTTAAAATTGGGTCTAAAATAACTATTGATGGTAAAAATTTTGGATGGAAAATTATTTTTTTAACTCCAGTTTCTTTATTTATTATCGCAGAAGCTCTCCCTGTTTCTGAACCAGTTCCTGCTGTTGTTGGGATAGCAATTATAGGGGGTATATTTTTATTATTTGCTCTTTTCCAATAATCTCCAATATCCTCAAAGTCCCATATAGGTCTTGTTTGTGCAGACATAAATGCAATTGCTTTTCCCACATCAAGTCCGCTTCCACCTCCAAAAGCAATTACCCCATCGCAATTATTTTTCTTAAATTCTTTAACACCTTCTTCAACATTCTCACCAAAAGGATTTCCTGAAAAATCAGAGAACACTACTATATTATCAATTTTATTTTTAATTTTTGAAATTACTTCTTTAACCATTGGTAAGTTTATCAAATCCTTATCGGTCACAAATAAAGGATTTTGAATTTTTAAATTTGAACAGGCCAAATAAAGATCTTTTATTCTATCTTTACCAACCCAAATAGTAGTAGGATAATTCCAATTATAATTACTCATATTTATTCTCTAAAATTAAATCTAAAAATAAGGATGCAGTCCATGAAAAGTTGGTTGCACCGAATCCTTTTCCAGTTTTGCAACTAAAGTATTCATTAAAACCTTTTTGTTTTACAAGATTTATTGTTTTCTTTTTGATTTGATTTGCAAATTTAATATCTTTATTCTTTAATCCTTGATAGATAATCCAGTTACAGTTAATCCATACTGGGCCTCGCCAATATCTTTTTTCTTCAAATTTTCGATGATCTGATTTTATACTTGAAAAAAAATATTTTTCTTTATTGCTATGTTTTTTTAAATTTTTGATAATTTTATTGTTTAATTTTTTATCTCTTAAATCAGCAAATAAAATAAAATAATGTGTGATAGATGGGATAGTTATTTTTTTTTTATTTTTTAAATCAATATTAATAAAACTATTATTTTTTTTATTATACAGTTCAACAATTTTTTTCTCAGATCTTGAAATATACGTTTCTATTTCATTACTTTTCAAATCAAACATTTTTAATAGTTTAACAAGATCTTTATTTGCCCTCAAAAATATTGAATTAAATCCAACATCAACAACATTAAATAATGAAGCTTTGAAAAGTTTGTTTGGATTATAATTATTTTTTCTTAAGTGATTTTTAATTGTTACATATCTATCATAATCTATGTCTAAAGGTCTGTATTCAGGGTTAACCACCTTGTTATCACCCCTTTTGTATTTTAAATTCTTTGGAATTTTTACTTTACTCATTGGATCATCCCATAGAGGTGAATTGTCATATCCACTCTCCCATGGATGTAAAATTGAGACTAATCCTGAATTATTTGGGTCTCTAAATTTAATGAACCATTTGTGATATTTTAAAACACCTTTAATAATTTTTTTAAATTCAGCTTTTTCTTTTTTAATTTTATTTTTATCTAAAATTAGCTTTATTATTATTGCCAAAATAGGAGGTTGGGTAATTCCAGATGAATGAATTTTATTTCCACAGGCCCAAACAGAATGGTTTGGATAATAATTAGTATTTAAATCATGAAACAAAATATGTGGTATCATTCCATCTTTCCATTGACCTCTAATAAGTGTATTTAATTCATCTAAAGCATATTTAAGTTTAAAATGTGAATAACCTAAAGCTATAAATCCAGAGTCCCAATTCCATTGAGCAGGGTATAATTTATTATTGGTTGGTAAAGTGTATCCCTTTTTTTTATTACCTAATAACACTTTTTTAGCTGAATTAATAAATTTTTTCATTAACCCTTTACACTTCCGGCAGTTAGTCCACTTACTAGATATTTTTCAAAATAAACAAAAATAAATAAAACTGGAATAGTGACTACAACTGATCCTGCCATTAAATATTGTCTAGGAGTTTCTGCATCACCACTCAAATATTGTATCGCTCTTGATAAAGTAAATGAATTTGGATTATCTAGAAACATTAAAGAAAACAAGAATTCATTCCATGCAATCATAAATACATAAAGAGCAACTGAAGAAATGGCAGGAATACTTAGTGGTAAAATAATTTTTATAATAATTCCAAACCAGTTTAATTTATCCATAATAGCAGCTTCTTCTAATTCCTTAGGGATACTTTTGAAATATCCTTGAAGCATATATATCGCAACTGGCAAAGTAGTTGCTGTATATACTATTAAAAGCCCACCTACATTATTTCTTAACCCTAGCTGACTAAATACGGTATACAAAGGTATTACTAAAACTATAGCAGGAAACATATAAATAATTAATATTGATGTAGACAAAAAGTTTTTTCCAAAAAAATTTAGTCTTGCAACAGCATATGCTGCTGGAATAGCAAAAATTAAGGTAACTATAACTGTTCCAACTGATACAAATGTACTGATAAGTATATATCTCCCAAATTTGTAAGTATCAAATATGACAAAGTAAGATTTAAATAGTTCTTTAATATCCTGTGCAAAATTAATACTAAAATCCAAAGGATTTATAAGCAGTGCAGCTTGTGTTTTAAAACTAGTAACTATCATCATGTAAAATGGAAATAAAATTACAAAAGAAAATAATACAATTCCAAAAAGAGTTAAAAATTCAAATACAACTGTTTGAGATGAATGATCGAGGTCTAAATTTTTTTGATTATATTTATCAATTTTAAAAGAGTAAAAGATTAAAATCCCAAATATGCCAATATTGTACCAAATAGGCATTAATTGGACTAAATATCCATCAACAAAAGTAAATAAAATTGCAAATATTATTGACTTTATAGCTTTATGAAATTTATCTCCAACAATCAGATTTATTAGAGATATTCCAATTCCTAGAGTTAGGATAATTGCGAAATTAAAATTTTCCAGATCTATTCCTTGTAATGTTGATAAAACTTTCCAAATAGAAACTAGAGAAAATAAAAAAATAGATGATATTAAACAATATAATATTAAACTTTTAATTTTCATCAGCTCGTCTTCCTAATAGTCTAAAATAAATAAACATAAATATTAAAAGAAGCAAAACTATAACTATTGATACAGCAGATCCCATTCCAATATCAGATATTGTGAAACCTTGCTCATAAACATTAATTGGCAATGTTCTAGTACCTGACGCTCCTCCAGTAAGTAAAAAAATATCTTCAAATTTATTAAAATTCCAAATAAATCTAATCATAAACAAAATTGATATTACTGCGATAATCTGTGGCAGTGTTATGCTAATAAATTTTTGAAGCGGTCCAGCTCCATCGACATCTGCTGCCTCATACAATTCTTTTGGAACAGCCTGTAGTCGAGCAAGTATAAATAAAAAAGCTAATGGAAAGTATCGCCAAATTTCAAAAATAATGACAGTTGTTAAAGCAAGTCTAAGCTTTAAATCAAAACCAAAAAAATTAATAGTTAAATATTTTTGACCTAATAAATTTAGAGGTTCCTGAATAACTTGAAAATTTAATAATAGATTGTTTAATGTTCCACTGTAAGGATCCAATAATAGCTCCCACGTATATGCTAATGCTACAACAGGTCCTACATATGGAAAAAGAAGAATACTTCTCATAAATGTTCTTCCAAAAAATTTTTGGTTTACGAGCTGAGCTGCTAAAATTCCAAATACTATTGATCCTACTGTACCAAAAAAAGTATAATAAAAAGTGGTAGACAGTAAATCAAAAAATTCATTTTGAAAAAAAACTTTTTTGAAATTTTTTAATGTAAAATTTGTATTTAAAAGAATATTATCTGATTTACCTGATAATTTTGGTTTGATTGATTTAATTTCTTTTTTATCAATTTTCTCCCCTGAATTGTTGACAAGTATTATTTGAAAATTCTCTTTATACTTAGCTTTCCAATCTCCAAAATTACAATTTATTATTAATGATTTTAGTTTACATCTTTCATCCAAATTTAATGGTTCTGTATTTTTTGGGATCTTATCTTGAAACTTAACATCCCTAATATCTAATATTAATGAACTATTTCTTAACTTGTAAATTATTTTAATTTTATCAGGGCTTTCTTTTACAGATTTAACTATTTTTTTTGCTCTTGGTTCAGGTATTCTTATATCTTTTAAGCCTACTTCCTTAAAACTAATCCAAACATTGGCAAATATAGGAAACAATATTATTGAAAAAACCAGAAAAACTGCGGGTAATAATAAAATATAAGCAGTTCTTTTTTCTATTTTTGAAAGTGTATCGCTCATAATAAAAGCGGATAATACACATTATCCGCTTTCATTAAAATTTATTTAATAATCTAGAATTGAGACAGTTTTTGATTGATCATGTCTACCGCTTGATCAATATCAATCTGCCCATCAACGTATAATCTAGTTATTCTATTTATAAACTTATTATTTATAATTTTAGAAGCTCTAGCGAGTTCACCTTCTTTAACACCCCATCTAGTAGCTTTATCTAAACCAGCTACGATGTTATTAATAACATCCTCAGAGTATAAATCTGATAAAGGTGCTTTTCTATCAACTCCTACAGGTAATTTACTCCATGCTTTCGTAAATGCTGCAGGATCACTTGCATTTCCTCTTCTCACAGGGAATTTACCTTCTGGTGCAATTGATAAAGTTTTTGTGTAACCTTCATCCATTGAATATTTAATGAATGCACTTGCTTCTTCAGTATCTGCGTCAGCTGTTATACCAAAATATCTTATATCAGCCCATGCAGCTCCTTTATTATTATTAGGTCCTTTGAATTTAGTAATAAAACCTGTCTTCGAAGCTAGTTCGCTTGAGGTTGGATCGTCATTTATTGTTGGAGGCGCAGAGTCTCTTAAGCCTGCTAGCTCATCCATTATAAATGGTGACCAAATTATCATCGGAGTTTTTCCAGCAAAGTACAATTCTCTAGATTGCTTCCAATACAATTCTCCTGGAGGACTTGCATTTGCAATAACTTTGTAAAACTCTAAAGCTGCCTTTAATTTTTTACCTTGTTTTTTTACTCCACCTTTTTTAACAACGTTTACTCCATTTGCTAAAAGAACATGCTCCAAAACCTGACTCATAAAGTTTTCATCAGTTTTAGTAGCTGCAACAAAACCAAACATTCCGTCTCCAGAAAGTGCTTCTACTGCTTTAGTTATATTTTCATAACTTGTTGGTGGTTCAAGACCTGCTTTTTCAAATAAATCTTTTCTGTACACAACCATTTGTGTCCAACCATCAACTGGAACAGCTGCTATTTTAGATCCACTTTTAGCCATGTTTAATGCACCTGGTGCAAAAGTTTTTTTGCCAAGTTCTTTAACAACTGCATTATTAGCATCTACATCTAATATTCCAGCTTCAGCCCAAGGTAAAACATATTGTAAAGTATGATATATTACATCTGGAAGATCACCAGCTGCAGCTGCGGCTGTTGCTCTTGTTCCTAAATCTTTTTCTTCTACAGGAATAACTTCAACCTTAATGCCAGTTTTAGCCTCAAAATCCTTAGCCATAGCTTCTTGTTTTGCCATTCTAGCTGGTTGAACCTCTGTAGTCCAAAAAGTGATGTCTGCAAAACTAACATTTGTTACAAAAAATATTAGAGTGCAAACAGTTATTATTATTTTTTTAATCATTGATTTCCCCTCTTTTCGTTGATTAATTATGCAAATCTATCAGCGAGGCAAATGAAAGACAATAGGTATAAAGTGTCTTTGTATCTCAAAAAGTCAATAAATATAATATTTTTTAAATTAAGAGTTTTTTATTTTTTAGAATTGATCTAATCACTTGAAACATTAGAGGAATTTTTTTTGAATTAAATTTTTTTAAAATAAAAGGGGCAATTTCTCTCACAAGTTGTTCGCCTTCAACAGTATCATTTGCCATAAACTTTTTTTTAGCTCTTTGAAAAGTAAAACCTTGTCCTAAGTAGTTTCCCATTTTACTATTTCTTCCACCCGCAGCACTTACATACAAGTCTCCTATACCTGATAAACTTAAAACTGTATCTTCTTTTCCATTTAAACGTTTAGTTATGTATTTCATTTCTAACAATGATTTTTGAAACAAACTTGAAGATTTATTTAAACTCAAACCAGAGCCTATTATCATAGAATAAATATTTTTTATTGCTGAGCATATTTCAACACCAACCACATCTTTAGAATATTCGATCAAATAGTATTTTGTAGAAATCATTTTACCTAACAATTTTGCAATCTTAATATTTTTATTAGCGATGATTACACTTGTTTGACATTTTCTAGCTAATTCTTTAGCCAAACATGGTCCTTTCAAAACTGATAAGTTTAATCTAGGAACGCTTTTTAAAAGAGTTTGTGAAATAGTCAAAATCTTTTTATTTTGCTTTTCATATTTAAGACCTTTTGTAAGTAATAAAATTGGAGATTTTACTTTAAATTTTTTTAATTCTTTCGTGATAAAATCGATACCTGTTAAGCTTAATGCTATAACTATAAGATCATATTTTTCATAAAATAATTCATTGGAATATTTTTTAAATTTTAGTCTTTTTGGAAGATTAATTTTTAAAGCTGAATGAAATTTATTTTTTGATGATAAATTTTTAATAAACCTTTGACTGTATGGTTCTGTTATAAATACTTTGTGATTATTATCTATACATGGAATAGCAAAGGCTGAGCCCATGGCCCCACCTCCAATAATTAGAATTTTTTTCATAAATAAATTAACTAAATTTAACTATTTATTATTAACAAGTAATTTTAAAGAAAAAATAGTTTTATTTTTTTGATTTTATTAATAAAATAACTTTTAAAATTGTACAATTAATATGAATAAAATAGCGATAATTGGTGCGGGGCCTTGTGGTCTGTCAATGTTAAGGGCCTTCGAGCATGCTGAAAAAAAAGGAGAAAAAGTTCCAGAAATCATATGTTTTGAAAAACAGGATGATTGGGGAGGATTATGGAACTACAGTTGGAGAACTGGTTCTGATCAATATGGCGACCCTGTCCCTAATAGTATGTATAGATATTTATGGTCAAATGGACCAAAAGAATGTTTAGAATTTGCAGATTATTCATTTGATGAGCATTTTGGAAAACCTATTCCGTCATTCCCACCAAGAGAAGTATTATACAACTACATAATTGGGAGAGTGAGTAAAGGAAACATTAAAAGCAAAATAAAATTTAGTACAAGTGTAAAGAGTGTAAATTATAATTCAGATAAATTTGAAGTCAGCTATCAAGATAAAACTAATAATAAAATATTACACGACAAATTTGATTATGTTGTTGTTTCAACTGGACATTTTTCAGTTCCATTTATACCTGAATACAAGGGCATGAGTTCTTTTCCAGGAAGAATAATGCACTCTCATGATTTTAGAGATGCTGAAGAATTTAGAGATAAAAATGTTATTGTTCTTGGAAGCAGTTATTCAGCTGAAGATGTTGCTCTACAATGTAATAAATATGGAGCCAGAAGTGTAACTATTGGTTATAGGCATAACCCAATGGGTTTTAAATGGCCTTCAGGTATGAAAGAAGTTTATTATCTAGATAGATTAGAGGGTAGCAAAGCAATTTTTAAAGATGGTACAGAACAAGAAGCAGACGTAATTATATTGTGTACAGGATACCTGCATCATTTTCCTTTTTTAAATGAAAAACTGAGTTTAAAAACTCACAATAGATTGTATCCACCAAAATTATACAAAGGAGTTGTGTGGCAAGATAATCACAAGCTAATGTACCTTGGTATGCAGGATCAATTTCATACTTTTAATATGTTTGATTGCCAAGCATGGTTTGCAAGAGATGTGATAATGAATAAAATTAAATTTCCCAATGATACTGAAATAGAAAAAGATATTTCTAAATGGGTTTCTATGGAAGAAAAATTAGAAAACCCAGATCAAATGATAGATTTTCAAACTGAATATACTAAAGAACTTCACGAAATGTCAGATTATCCAAAAATTGATTTTGAGTTAATAAGAAAACATTTCAAGGATTGGGAACATCATAAAATAGATGATATTTCAACTTACAGAAATAAATCTTTTTCATCACCTGTAACTGGATCCATTGCCCCTATTCACCATACTCCTTGGGCATCTGCGATGGATGACTCTATGGATACGTTTTTAAAGTAATAAATTTTCTATAATAAAGTTTTCTTGACGGATAACTTCCACCCATTCAACAATTTATTTCTAACAATATTGCTTAATTTAGGTTTGAAAATTTTATCTTTTTTCCATGTTCTCTTTATTTGATCTAATGATTTAAATACACCAATTTGGTATCCAGCAAATAATGCAACCCCCAGAGCTGTAGTTTCCAAAACTTTGGGTCTTTCTGTTTTAACATTGATAATATTTGCTAAAAATTGGGAAAACCAATTATTTTTAACCATTCCGCCATCAATTTTAATTTTATTAGGCTTCAAGCCATCTTTCCTCATTGCATTAAAAAGATCATAGCTTTGATATGCCACAGACTCTATCACTGCTCTTACCAAAGTTTTCCAATCACTATCTCTAGTTAATCCTGTTATAACTCCTCTTGTATCAGGTCTCCAATATGGGGCTCCCATTCCACTAAAAGCTGGCACAACATAGACGCCTTCATTATTTTTTTTTGATTTAGCAATTTGTTCAGTATCAGAAGCATTGTTTATTAGCTTTAACTTATCTCTTAACCATTGAACACCTGCCCCAGCAATAAAAATAGAGCCTTCTAGAGCAAAGGTGTTTTTTCCATTTAACCTGTAACAAATTGTAGTTAATAATTTATTTTTTGAAATAATCTTTTTTGATCCTGTATTCAATATTGCAAAAGCTCCAGTTCCATAAGTACTTTTTATTGAGCCTTTTTCAAAACAAGATTGGCCAACAGCTGCAGCTTGTTGATCGCCCAAAACTGCAGATATAGGAATTTCATATCCAACTATTTTTTTATTTGTAACTCCAAAATTATCTGCTGAATTTTTTACCTCTGGTAGAATTCTTTTTGGGACATTCAATTTTTTTAAAATTTCTTTGTCCCAAGTATTGTTATTAATATTAAATAACATTGTCCTACTTGCGTTTGTTGCATCTGTTAAATGATGTTTTCCGTTAGTTAGTTTCCAAATTAAATATGTATCTACTGTTCCAAACAATAAATTGTTGGTTTTTAAAAGTTTTTTTGAAATTTTAACATTTTTTAAGATCCATTTAATTTTTGTAGCTGAAAAATATGGATCAATAAATAATCCAGTTTTTTTTCTAAAAGTAGTTTCAAATTTTTTTTTCTTTAATTTTTCACAATATTTTTGTGTTCTTCTATCTTGCCAAACAATAGCATTATAAATTGCTTTGCCGGTTTTTTTATTCCAAAGGATAGTAGTTTCTCTTTGATTTGTAATTCCAATACTTAATATTTTACCTTTTAAAGTTGAAGCTTTTTTAATTACTCCCTTTAAAGCTTTAATAGATGAAGACCAAATTTCATTTGGATTATGCTCTACCCATCCATTTTTTGGAAAATATTGAGTAAACTCGAATTGAGATGTGAATATAATATTACCTTGTAAATCAAATAAAATTGCTCTTGAAGATGTTGTGCCTTGATCAATAGCTACAAGAAACTTTTTCACAAGTTTAATCTATACCCAAGTGTTTTTTTCTTTTATCAACCCAAGTTCTTATTAAATTGTCAAAAATTAAACCTATGAAAGCAACACATATTCCTAATGTTAATCCAATTCCTGCACCTTTTTTGTCTGACAAAGCTTTTAAAATATATTGTCCTAAATCTTCTGTGCCAATAAATGCCCCTATAATCACCATAAATAGAGCAAAAACTATAGTTTGATTAAGTCCCAACATCATATGTGGGAATGCTAAAGGAAACTCTATCTTAAATAATCTTTGAAATTTTGTTACCCCTGACATTGTTGCAGCATCATGTAAACCGGACGGGACACTTCTAAGTCCTTCTATTGTATATCTCGTTGCAGGTATAGTTGCATAAACTATTACTGCTATAAGAACAGAAGTATCAGTTATACCGAATAGCATCATTACAGGAATTAAATATACAAATGATGGAAAGGTTTGGAAAATATCGCATACGTTTAACATAAATTTTGTAGAGTGTTTATTTTGAAAACATAAAGTTCCGACTGTAAATCCAATAATACAAGACACGATCACACCAAATGTTGCCATATAAGTTGTGACTAAAGCTCTATCCCACCAAGGACTTAATGCTATAAATAAAGTCAAACCACAAACTACTAAAGCTGATCTTGTGCCACCAATCAAATATCCCGCTCCAACTACTAACACTATTGTAGCTATCGCTGGCATTCTTAAATATAAAGCTCTCATTGGCTGAAGTACTTCAACAATCAACCACGTATTAAATGCTTTTATGTAAACAAAAAATGTATCAAATATCCAGTCAACTCCTTTATTCCAAAAATCAGCAGTTGATATCCCCTTATTATGTGGAACTTCAAATAAATAATTATATCCATCTTTAAAATAAATAGATCCAAAATACGCTAACGCAATTCCTACAATCATTATTAGTCCAAAAAATAATGAGTTTTTATTCCTTTGGAAAAAATTTAGATTCCCAAAATAATCAACTTGTTTATTTGCCCAGGCTAATGACATTTTATCCAATAGAATTGCAATCAAACTAATACAAAGTCCTGCTTCTAAAGCTAATCCAATGTTTAACTGATTTAATGCTAACAATAAATTAAACCCTAGACCTTTTGCTCCAATAAAAGCGGAGATAACAGCCATAGAAAAACAAACCATTATAACTTGATTAACTCCGATCAAAATATCTCTTCTTGCTGTTGGAATTAAAACCTTGAACATTAGTTGCCAATTATTACATCCACTCATTCTACCAGCTTCAATAACTTCCGGTGGCACAGCTCTTAATCCTAATAAGGTCAATAATATCATAGGAGGCACAGCTACAATCATTGTTATAATTACTGCTGCATGATCCCCAACTCCAAAAAGTACAAGAGCAGGAACTAATACGGCGTACTGAGGCATTGTCTGCATGACTAAAAGTATTGGATATAAAGCTTTTTCAACTCTTTTACTCTTAAAGGCAGCAATACCAAGACTTAATCCAAATATAAATGATAGTGGTGCTGCAACTAAAATAAAAGATAATGTCTGCATTGATGGTTTCCACTGACCAAAAATAGAAATATAAGTCATTGCTAAACCTGCAAAAATGGCCAACCCTCTACCACCTAACTTATAAGCAAGTATTGCAGAACCTGCAGCAACAATAGTCCATGGTAAGCCAGGTAATTCTGCCCAAGGATTAGCATCAATCCAATCCCAACTTGTAAATGCAACGATAGTCTCAAGTCCACCAAGTAAAATTTCTCTAATTAATTCAATAAGAAAAGTCATAAATGCAGTTAAATTTCTAGTAATTTGTAAAACTAAAGGTCTAGTTTTATATTCTTGAGTATCTTCGTTCCAAAACTCCATTGGCATCCAATCATTCATTAAGAAAAATAAAGAGTCATTTATCCAAATTGGTAACCAGCCAAGTAAAGGAGGCAGTCTCCAAAAGACGTCAAAAGCGTAATACCTCACTTCTTTTCCTAAAAAAACAAACACGCTTTGATTGGGGTCTTTTACAAATTCAGCTTGTCCTCTAATAAATTTATAAGTTTCAGGTACATCAATTGCAAAACATAAAGCAAAAAATACTATTAATAAAAATATCCATTGAAATAATTTTGGGTATTTTTTAAATAATTCCATAAATTAATTATTATTTTTTCTTCCTCCAAAAACTGTATTAATTATTTTTGTTGGATTAATAGATCCTATAATTTTATTATTGTTGTCTATTACAGCTACAGTCTTTTCTTGTGTTAATATTTTTTCTGCTACATTTTCAATTATCTCGTCTTTTGAAACTTTTAAATCGCCTATATCTTCTGTTGTTGTAGAGTCCATAACATCTGCAATTAATAAAACTTTTTCTCTTGGTACCTCCTCAGTAAATTTTCTCACATATTCAGTCGCTGGATTTAAGACAATATTTGCAGGAGTATCTAATTGTTCAATAATTCCATCTTTCATAATTGCAATACGATCAGCAAGTTTTAGAGCTTCGTCAAAATCATGAGTAATGAACATAATTGTTTTTTGTAACTTTTCTTGGAGTCTTAAAAATTCATCTTGCATCTCTTTTCGAATTAATGGATCAAGTGCTGAAAAAGGTTCATCTAAAAACCAAATATCTGGCTCAACTGCTAATGATCTTGCAATACCTACTCTTTGTTGTTGTCCTCCAGATAATTCTCGCGGAAAGTAGTTTTCTCTTCCACCAAGACCAACTAATTTGACCATATCCATTGCTTTATTGATACTCTCATCTGTATTAATCCCTTTAATTTGTAATGGAAAAGCTATGTTTTCCACAACTGTTTTATGAGGAAGAAGTGCAAAGCTTTGAAAAACCATTCCCATTTTGTTTCTTCTAAGATCTATCAATTCTTTATTGTTTAAATTTAATAGATCTTGACCTTCAATAAATATCTTTCCACCCGTTGCATCTGTTAATCTTGAGATACATCTTAACAATGTAGACTTACCTGATCCTGAAAGTCCCATTACGACCAACATTTCTCCTTTTGATACCTCAAAGGAAGCATTATTTACGCCAACTATACATCCATTTTCTTGAAAAGTTTTTGCATCTACATTGCCATTCGCTTCCTTAAGCATAGTTTTAGCATTTTCACCAAATATCTTATAAACAGACTCACATTTAATTACTGGTTCAGACATAAATTATAATAAGGTTATACGAAATTAAGATAAAATAAAATCTCTTAAATTTGTTAAATTTCCTCCCTAAAAATTTTTTATAAAATAAACTCTTGTATCAATTCCTGTGCTTAAAAAACTTAAAGCCTCTCCGCTTACAGAAATAGTTTCATCTACGCCAACATTATTTCCACTCACTACAAAACCTGCAAAGCATTTATTTTTTTCTTTATCCCATTTTACAAACGTTTCATCTATCTTATTACCATTAATGGTGTAAATTTCGTGTGCTCTAAAGTTTAAAAAATTTGCTCCCATAATTGCACGTTGAGGAATAAGTTTTGTTGCTTTGCAAACCGCCTCGTATAATTCATCAGATAATCTAAAATGATCTGTACCATCAAAAGAAACTAAAATTCCTGATGGAAGACTTGAGATTAATTTATTTAGTTTTCTCTCTTGAGCAATTCTTTCTTCTTCTATTTTCATTTTAGCAACCAACTCATCACCTTCGCCAAACATTTTATTTAAGATAAAAAAAGTTATAAATATAATGACCATTATTCCTATTAGGCCACCAAACTGTTTGATAGGCTCTGGTAATTCCTTAAAATTACTCTTGTAGTTTTCCATTTTTCCAAATACCAGTTTTTTGTTTTCCATCAGACCAAGTAAAAGTTCCTTTACCATTCATAAACCCCTTGGCCCATTCACCTTCGTAAGTTGAGCCATCGGGAAAAAATAAAGTTCCAACACCGCTCCATTCGCTATTTTTAAATTCGCCTTTGTAAATATATCCGTTAGGCCAGGTTTCTACTCCTTGACCATGTTTTTTGGTTGCAACCCACTCACCTTCATAGGTTGTTTTGTCCGTGTAAATCCATTTACCATACCCGTTTTCACAGTTTCCTTCTTTGCAACCTGTGCTTCTTGCCTGGGCAATTGACGTTACTAAAAGGTAAAAAAGGATGCAAAATATGAGTCTTTTCATGCTTTCATTTTACACATTATTTATCAAAAAAAAATTAGGCATTTTTTGTTTTATTTTTACAATAATAAATAGTTATATATTTTTCTGAATTTTCGCTGTTAATGTTCTTAGTTATTTCATGAATTAATTCTCCAGTTTTTCTAGTAATTATTGCAGATTCTGAATAACTTTTTTCTTTATTGAATGCTTTAAATAAAACCACATCTTTATTTACTATTTTCACATCAAAATTTGAGTTTTGTGAGAAAAAATCGGACAATCCATTTACCATCAAAGTACTTGGTTGATTGGTATATAATTTTAAAGAATTTAAGTTCTGTTCATCAACTTCTTCCGCTAAAAACGTTTTGTAATTATATTCATAGTTTTTGATTATTTTTTTTTCTAATTTACAATGAAATTCCAAATTAAGATCTTCATTTATATTAATATTTTTTGCAAAAACATTACTGAGAGTAATAAAGCTAAAAAATATTAAATAAAATAATTTGATCATCACACATTAATTTTTATTAAAAAAAATCTCCCCCAACATAGTTGGGAGAGATTTAATTTTTTAGTTTTTAAAGCTTATTTTGTAAAAGCTTGCCAAACACTCTTGTTATCAGCTAACCATTTTTTAGCTGCATCCTCATGAGTCATTTTGTCAACGTCAACTAAAGCTGCCATTGCACCAATTTGACTTGTAGAGAAAGAAAGTTTTTGAAACGCCTTAGCTGCTGCAGGATGAGTTTTTGGAAAATCTTCATGCGCTGCTTTTTTCAAATAACCATCTGGAGAACCACATTTTCCATCTCCACCATCTTCTGGTCTACAACCAGCTGTGTATGGAGGAAAGTCGATGAAAGTAAAACCAGCACCGTCTGTAAAGTTTGGTGTCCAGTTAAATATGATAGTTCCTCTTCCTTCTTTTTTAGCTGCTGCTAATTCTGCCCATAATGCATCTGCACTACCAGCAAATTTAACCCACCATAAATCTCCTAAACCAAGAGCATCAACTCTTTGAGGTATTAAATCTCCATGCCAAGTTTGTGGTCCTTCCAACATTCTTCCTTTTCCATCTGGAGAGTCAGGTGTTGTAAAGTTTTTTGCACAATCTGGATTTTTTAAAGCAGTCCAATCAGGTAGACCTGGGCATAAGCCTTTTTCTACAACCCAGTTAGGATAACCCATATCTTCAAGAGTTCTTGCTTCGTGATCACCCATGTCTAATAAACCACCTTTATCTAAAGCAGTTGTGAATGATTTACCAAAAGCAGATTCCCACACTTCGTGAGATATTGTTACGTCTCCAATTCTAATTGACTCGTATACTGCCTGTGAGTCAGCATTTACATATTTTACATTGTTACCCATGCTTTCAAATATTCCACCAATAACATATGCCATTACAATTTGGCTTGACCAGTTATGAGTTGGGATAACAATCGGTTTTTTACTATCCGCTGCGCTAGAAATTCCTGCAAAACTTACAAGAGAAATCACTAAAGCTGATAGTAGAGATATTATTTTTCTCATTATTTCCCCTTTCCTTAATATTAAGAACTAAATTATCTTCTCTATTAAAGAGACAGTCAACAAGCAAAATAGATACAAATGTATATATAAAATTTATATATAAATTTGTTGATACTTTAATATAGTTTGGGCATATTTAAATTATATATGCAAACTAGTTTAGCAATAAAAGAACCTGGTTTAAATGTACTACCACCTGGAGTTGAAAGATATATTGTCAATGCAGGTGGAATTACTGGAATTCAAATTTTTCCTGATGACGAAATTCAAATAATTAATAATGAAGGAAATCAAATTTGCGAAATCAATTCTTTCGATAAAAACGGAAACTCAGAATTAGGTCTTTTAAATTTAAAAGAAAATAAAAATTCTTCTGAAATAAAAAAAATACTTTTTAAAAGAGAAGAAAGCTCTATGCAGGCTTTACTTCAATTAAACAAAAGAAATTTAAAAATTGAAAAAGCTAAGTCAGCAATATTATTTGATAAAAATACTAAAGCCGGTGAGAAAATAAATTTGAAATCTAAAGATAAATGTTATTGCATATTTGCAGCACCTGCAGATGATATGCTTGTTCATGATCAAAATCCACCATCAGATTTAACAGTAATAATAAAAAGAGCTAAAATTAAAAATAATGATAAAGAATTTTCATTAATACCAGATCCAATTTATGATCCAGATCATGAAGTAAATATTGATAGAAAAACTGCAACTGGCTATCAAGTCAAAGCTGGTGATTACATTCAAATTATAACACCAACAGGAAGACAGTGTTCGGACTTTGTTGCTTATGATACAGCTAAATTAGAAAAAGGTTTGGAGAGAGGTCTTGATTGGCAAACAACTAGAACTTTTATGGGTCATACTTTTCCTGGTCCAGGCCTATATTCAAAATTTTATGACACTGATCATGAACCCTTAATAGAAGTGATAAGAGATACTGTTGGTATACACGATACATTCAACTTAGCCTGCACTTCAAAATACTATGAAGACTCAGGATATTTTGGGCATGCAAATTGCTCTGATAATTTAAATGAATCTATGGAAAAATATGGAGTAGAGAAAAAAAAAGGTTGGCAAGCGATAAATCTTTTTTTTAATACATCTGCTGGAGGTCTCAATTCAGTAACTTCTGACGAATCATATGCAAGACCAGGTGATTATGTAATTTTTAAAGCACTTAAAGATTTAACCTGTGGGACAACAGCTTGTCCTAGCGATATTGATAGCTGTAATGGATGGAACCCTACTGATATTTTTGTTAGAACATATGAAAAAAGTAAAGAATTTACAAAATCTTATGGATTTAGAATGAAAACTGACTCAGAAAATAAACTTACAAGGAACACAGGTTTTTACGAAAGAACTTCTAAACTAACTAGAAACTTTGTTGATGCTAGAGGTTTTTGGTTACCAAATGATTATACAAAACATGGAGTTATAAACGAATATAACGCTTGTAGAGAAAAAGCTGTTTTAATTGATTTATCTTCTTTAAGAAAGTTTGAAATTCTTGGTCCTGATGCTGAAGAATTAATGAATTACACTTTAACTCGAAATGTTAAAAAACTTTCAGTGGGCCAAATTGTTTATTCAGCAATGTGCTATGAAAATGGGACCATGTTTGATGATGGTACTTTATTAAAACTTAGTGATCATGGTTTTAGATGGGTTTGTGGAGATGAGTATGGTGGGGAATGGCTTAAAGAACAAGCAAAAAAGAAAAATTATAAAGTTCATATAAAAAATTCTACAGACCAAATAAATAACCTATCTTTACAAGGACCAAAAAGTAGAAAAATTTTAGAAAAAATAATTTTTACTCCTCCTACACAGCCCTCTATATCTGAATTGGAATGGTTTAGATTTAGTATTTGCAGATTAGAAGAATTAAATGGAATACCATTAATTGTTTCACGAACAGGTTATACAGGTGAGCTTGGTTTTGAAATTTGGTGTCACCCAAGCGATGCACCAACTGTTTGGGATAAAGTAATGGAAGCAGGTAAAGACGAAGGTTTGATACCTGCTGGTTTTGCTGCTTTAGATCTTTTAAGAATTGAAGCTGGTTTAATATTATTTGGTAATGAATTTGATGGACAACAAGATCCCTTTGAAGCAGGGATTGGTTTTTCTGTACCATTAAAATCTAAAACGGAAGATTTTATAGGAAGAGAAAACCTAATTAAAAGAAAAGAAAACCCTCAAAAAAAATTAGTTGGGTTAGAATTGATTGGTAAAGAACAAGCAAACCATGGAGACTGTGTACATATTGGAAGATCTCAAGTTGGAGTAATTACAAGTGGGTGTATTTCACCAACACTAAATAAAAATATTGCCTTATGTAGAATAGATGTAGGTCATTCAGAAATAGGAAATGAAGTTGAAATTGGAAAAATAGATGGTCACCAAAAAAGAATTCCAGCTAAAATTGTAGGATTTCCTCATTACGATCCTAAGAAAACAAAAGTTAGATCATAATGCCTAAATCAACAAAAGATCTATTAGAATTTTGGGAAGATCAAATGAAGCTTTCCCATACTTCCAGCAACTATTTTTTTAGAAAATCACCATCTCACTACCATATGATGCTGCTTGTAATGTCTGCATTTAAATTAAAACAAAATTTATCTGTAGAAGAATTAAAAACAAAATTATTTAAAACTTCACGACCAAAATCTGCTTTAATTATTAATGAGGCATGTGAAAAAGGGTTTTTTTATTTAGAGAAAACTTCAGAAGATCAAAGAAAAAAATATATTAAACCAAGTTCTTCATTTATTGAGGAATTTAACGATTATTTATCCACTCTTAAAAATTTAAGTTTTTAATAGTATGTAAATTTGAGGTTGTATAATTTTTTATTTCTAAATTTTATATATAAAAAAAATTATATATTTAACCTTTTCCAAAAAATAATGTTTCATTATGTCATTACCGACAAAAGCAAAAGTAGTAATAGTTGGTGGAGGAATTCACGGACTAAGTACCGCTTGGAAATTATCCGAAACATATAAAAATCCTGGTGATATTGTTGTTTTAGAAAAAAAAGATACGGCAGCAGGTGCGAGTGGTATTGCTTGTGGAGTTGTAAGAAATAATTATTTTCAACCTGCTATGAGAGAATTAATGGCTCATTCAGTTTCAGTTTGGGAGAGCGATCCTAAAGCTTTTAAATATAATGCAGTAGGTTATTTGCAGATTTCACCAGAAGTAATGCACGCAGATGTAGCTACAATTTATGAACAGCAAAAAGCAATTGGTTATGACTCAGAATTTATAGAAGGCGAAAAAGATTGTATGAACTACATGAAGGGTATGTTTGATGATTGGCAGGCAAAAGGGATAACTTCTGTTCTTCATGAAAAAAAAGGTGGATATGCATTTAATAAAGATTCAATTAAAGCACTTGAAAATAAATCTACTTCAAATGGTGTTGAAGTAGTTAAAGGGATTAAAGTAACAGGTTTTAAAAGAGGAAGTAACAGTAAAGCTGTAACCGGTGTTGAAACAGACAAAGGAACTATTGAATGCGAACAAGTAGTTGTAGGGGCAGGTCCATGGGCAAGAGATTTTTGGAATATGCTAGAACTTCCAAAAACTGCTCACATTAAAGGTAAAGATGGAAAGATGCATGAAACTGATATGTGGAAATATTGGATGCTTCAAGAAGGTGTAATTGGTGTGGAAGCTGATTTTTTGAAAATGAATAACGGTGAACAACCACCAGTAATTCATGTGGACTCGACAGCTCCTTTGTATTCAGACAAAACTAAAAAATTAATTACAGATAAAATTTGGGGAATATATTACAAACCTGATATTGATGGTCTAGGTGTCCAGGGCGGAACATCACCTTATATTGTAGATAAACATTTTGACGAAGTGAATGTTGATCCTTACGGAATAGAGTCACCTGAATATCAAACAACTGAAGCTTTTAATGACATGTGGTGTTCAGCTTTAGCTCACTGTCAAAAAAGGTTTGAGGGAAAATCAGATTTATATAGAAAAGGACCTTCGGGTGGTCTTGGATGTATGACACCAGACTCATTTCCAATATTTGATAGATTTTTAGAAAACGTATACATGATTGCAGACTCTAACCATGGTTACAAAATGATTGGGGTTGGTGAACTAGTTGCAAAAGAAATTCTTGGAACAGAAAGTGATTTATTAAAACCTTTTAGATTCAACCGTTACGAGAAAGGGGAATTGCACCCAACATCTAATAGTCCGTTTCCTTGGAGTTAATTTATCTAAGTAGACAGATGTTTTATTTTCAGTTAACTTTTTGGTCTAAAAATTCTTAAGGGGGAATATGACTGATCTAGAAAAGCATGTTAATCAACCAGGTAGAGCCAAATTGGTTAAGCAAGTAAGAGCTAAAATAAACGAACTTAAAATTGATTATATTTTTTTTCAATTTATATCAGTAACAGGAAGAGTTGTAGGAAAAGGAATTCCCGCAGATCATTGGGAAAGAACTTGTGAAAAAGGTTTTCAATTAGTTTATGGAGCAACTGCAAATTTATTTTTAGATCGTCACAATAACTATATTGGGTATGGACCTGAAGCAAAAGAACTTGTAGGTATTCCAGATCCAGAGACTTTTTGTCAATTGCCTTGGGATAAAAAAGTAGCTCGTGTATTTGTTACTTGTTTTAGAAACAGAGAAGAAAGAGAAAATCCTGGTGGACATCTTACGTCTGATTGCAGAGGAAATTTAAGAATAATCGCTAAAGAATTTAAGAAAAAACATGGTTACCAACTAAGAGTTGGAACTGAGCCAGAAATGATGTGGTTAACTAGAAATGAGGATGGGACTCCAACAGGAAAAGGTTTTTCTAAACCTTATTGTTATCACATAGATCAATTTGAATCTTTAAGACCTGTATTTATGAGAGTTATGGAATACGCGAGAGCTATGGGTTTTGATATGATTCAAGGAGATCACGAAGATGCACCAGGACAATTAGAATTAAACTGGACATATGATGATGTTTTAAGAAATGCAGACAGATTATCTACGTATCGACAAATTTGTGCTCAAGTTGCGAGAGAATTTAATTTGATTGCTTGCTTTATGACCAAACCGTTTATGGGAGTTTCTGCAAGTGGTTGTCATACTAATATGTCCTTATGGACTGGTGGAAAGGATAAAGTAAATAAACTAGGTCACAAATCTTTACCAGGTATGGATGAAGTATTTACTTATGTTGAGGGTGGAACAAATACTTTTATGCCTGATACCAAAGATGTTCAACTGCCAGGTAAAATTGGTTTAAAATCAATTGGTGGTGTAATGAAACACCTGCCAGCTCTTACTGCTATTGGATCATCTACTGTAAATTCTTATAGAAGATTATGGGACCAAGGCTTCTGGGCACCAGTTTATGCTGACTGGGGATACCAAAATAGAACCTGTGGTTTAAGAGTTTCAGCTCCAGGAAGATTTGAGTATAGATCAGTTGACTCAATGCATAACCCATACTTAATGGGAGCGGGTTTATTAAAAGCATTTGATGATGGAATTAAAAATAATATTGACCCTGGAAAACCAGAATCTAGAAATATTTATGAAGCTCAAAAAGCTGGAAAAAATGTTAAAAAATTACCATTGAGTCTTGGTGAAGCATTGGATCGTTTAGCTGAAGATAAAGTTATTCAATCAGCGATGCCGGATGAAATGTATAAAATATTTCATTGGTATAAAAATGATGAGTGGGAAAGATTTCTTGGCGCAACAACCCAATGGGATCTCGATACTTATTTGGATTGCTTACCATAAGGAAAAATTATAGGAGAGAAAAGAATGTGCGGAATTGCTGGACTAATTCATAGAGGAAAATCTTCAAACGTTGGTCAAGAACTTCAAGGAATGCTTCAAGCATTAAAGCATAGAGGTGAGGATTCTACTGGTTATGCTCTTTATGGAGATACAGATGGTCAAAACTTTATTATGCGATTTAAGGTTGGTGAAAATGTTGGTGAAGGTAGTTCATCAGTAATGGAAGATGTATCAGTTTATGATGAAAGAAAAAAAATTGTTGATAGTTATCTTTCTCAAATGGGTGCAAAGATTGTTAAGGAAGAAAGAATACTGCCCTATTCACTAAGATATGAAATTGACTATGATAAAGGAGATTTGCTTGAATTTTCTCAGAAAATAGAAAGTATTCCTGGAGTTGAAATCCTTTCAATGGGAAAATCCCTAGAAGTTATTAAAGATTTAGGTAATGCAAAAGCTGTTTGTGATAGATACAATTTAGGGGATCTTGTCGGCACTCACGCTATTGGGCATGCTAGAATGGCAACAGAGTCTGGTGTAGACATTAAATCTGCTCACCCATTTTGGGGCTACCCTTTTAGCGATGTTTCAGTTGTGCATAATGGTCAATTAACTAACTATTGGAATAATAGAAGAATTTTAGAAAATAAAGGAATGAGATTTATGTCGGAGTGTGACTCTGAATTGATTGCAGTATACTTAGCAGAAAAAATGAGAAATGGAGCTACACTTGAAGAGGGTATGAAAGATAGTTTGTCTGGACTTGACGGAGTGTTCACTTACTTTGTTGCAACAAAAAATTCACTTGGGATGGCTAAAGACACTATGGCAGCAAAACCATTAGTTTTATATGAGTCAGATGATTTAGTTGCAATGGGATCAGAAGAAATAGCAATCAGATCTGTTCTTCCTCAAGAAATAGATACTTATGATCCATTTGATGGAGAGGTTAAGGTATGGCAAATTTAAAAACAACTGAGAAAAAAACAAAAGCTCAATCAATGGGACTTCATACTGAAGTTCTTACAGGAAAAACACAACAAAAGTTTTTCAATCCAGATGAAGCAGAAAACTTTTATTATTGGGGAACATACGATGTAGATTTTAATAAAAGAACTGAGCTTGATGTAAATGATATGGATTGCAAAGAAGCAAATAAAAAAATTGATGAATTGATGAGTCAGGGTTATGGAACAATTGTAATAAAAAATCCTCAAGGAAAACATAGTCTAGGTGTTGGAATTTTAAATAAATTAAACTTAATTTTTGAAGGAAGTTTGGGTTATTTTGGAGTTGGCTCTATAGATGGTCCTACTGTAAGAGTTAATGGAAGAGTTGGATGGTCATGTGCAGAAAATATGATGGCTGGAAAAGTTGTAATAGAAAAAAATGCAGGATCGTGTTTTGGGGCAGCAGTAAGAGGTGGAGATTTAATTTGCAAAGGAAGTGTTGGTGCAAGAACGGGTATTGACCAAAAAGGTGGCACAATAATAATTGGTGGTGATGCTGGCGCTTTTACTGGATTTATGATGCAAAGAGGAAGAATAGTGGTTTTAGGTAATGTAGGTATAAACCTTGGAGACTCTATGTATGATGGAACAATCTATGTTGGGGGGAAAATTGGATCATATGGAAGTGATGCGATTGAGTCACCTATGACAAAAAGTGATATAGATTGGTTGAAAAGAAAACTTAAAGTAGCTGAAATTGGCGAGGATTTTGATGTTTCTAAGATGACTAAGGTCGTTGCGGGTAAAAAACTTTGGAATTATGACGCTTTAGAACCAACTGAGAAAAAAGGAGCTATATAATGGCAAAAAAGAAAAATGGAAAAACAAATGGTCATTCTAATGGCAATGGTCAAAGTGAATTTTCAAAAAGAAATAAAAGTTTATTAGGTTATAATTCAATATTTACTCCAGAGGTAATCGACGACATACATATAAAAGCGCAACTAGGTAGATACAGAATGCGTGGTATGGCGCTAATGAAAAAAATTCCTACATTTGATGATCTAGTATTTTTACCTGGTACACTTACAAGATTTGTAATCGAGGGTTACAGAGAAAAATGTGAAACTAAAACTGTTATAGGACCAAGATGTGAAAATCCAGTTGAACTTGATATTCCAGTTTACATCACGGGTATGAGTTTTGGAGCTTTATCTTATGAAGCTAAAACTGCATTAGCTAGAGGTGCTACAATGGCAGGAAGTGCAACATGTTCTGGTGAAGGCGGAATGATTCCAGATGAAAGAAGATATTCTGAAAAATGGTATTACCAATGTATTCAATCAAGATATGGTTTTAATCCTCATCATGCCCAACTCGCAGATGGAATAGAAGTATTTATTGGACAAGGTCAAAAAGTTGGAATGGGTGGTCACTTAATGGGTCAAAAAGTTACTGACCAAGTAGCAGAAATGAGATCATTACCTGCAGGTATTGATCAAAGATCTCCAGCTAGACACCCTGATTGGTTAGGTCCTGACGATTTAGCATTAAAAGTTCAAGAACTAAGAGAACTAACAAAAAATAAAGTTCCAATTCAATTAAAACTTGGAGCAGCAAAAGTTTATGATGATGTTCGTATGGCAGCAAAATGTGATCCTGACTCAATTTACTTAGATGGTATGGAGGGATCAACAGGTGCAGGCCCTCACATAGCTGCAGCTAACACAGGAATTCCTGGTATAGCAGCTATTAGAGAAGCAAGAAGAGCAATTGATGATGTTGGTAAAACTGGAAAAGTAACTCTTATATATGCTGGTGGTGTAAGAGATGGCGCTGATATGGCTAAAGCATTAGCATTAGGTGCGGATGCAATTGCGATAGGAACTGGAGCAATGATAGCTTTAAATTGTAATAAAGAAATTCCTGAGTCAAATTTTGAAAAAGAAATGGGTGTTCCAGCAGGCCACTGTTATCATTGTCACACAGGACGTTGTCCAGTAGGTGTTGCAACACAAGATCCTAAACTTAGAAAAAGATTAAATCCTGATGATGCAGCTTTGAGAGTTTATAATTACCTACATACAATGACTTTAGAGGCTCAATTATTAGCTAGAGCATGTGGTAAAACTAATATTCATTCATTAGAACCTGAGGATTTAGCAGCTTTAACAATGGAAGCTTCTGCTTTGGCAAAGGTTCCACTTTCTGGAACAAATCATACAGTTGGAGTCGACGATTTTCATAAAATATAATTATGGCAAAGAAAAAAAATAAAAAATCGAGTAAAAAAATATCTAAAGGTCAATTAGGTAAGAAAAAAGAGACTGCTAGAGAAAAAATGATAGGTCAAACAATTGGCTATCGTTATGATGTGAACTTACTTCCAGACTATTCAAGAATTACACCATTCTTAAAAAAATACATTGAAGCAATGGGATGGGATGATTTAAATTGGTTAGAAGATGTTCATATGGGTTATGAAGAAGATAGACCTGCTGTATTTGATAGAAATGCAAATGGCTGGGTTACAATTCCAAAAAAAATTAAACTTCCAAATAATCAACAGGACAGAGATATGATTGCAAGGGAATTATTAGTAAAATTCCAAATGTCTCCAAATCATCCGTTAGTAGATCTTAAAAAAGCATACAGAAAATTTTAGAATCAGTAAAAATTTATATATACTTAAAGTTGTCTTTAAATAAATAAGCCACGTTTTTATTGTTTTATTTAAGATTGATCAATCTATTCCATTAATTAATAATTTATTAATTTGTTTAAACAATTGGAGGTTAAATGACTGACGAACTAGGTGCATTGACAACCATATTCACAGAATTTTACTATTGGATAACAGTAGTACTTATGTTTCTGATCCATGTAGGGTTCTGTATGTATGAAGTTGGAGCTTCCCGATACAAACATCATCAACATACTCTAATGAAAAACACAATGCTGATACCTTTGGTAACAGTTACTTGGTTTTTATTTGGTTGGTGGATTTATTGGGCTTTTCCAACTGGACCAGGTCTTGCACCATCAATAATGAATGAAAGCGCAGCACTGATTACCGATGACTCAGCTTTTAGTGCTAAATGGTATTTACCAAATAGTGAACTCATGGCTATTAATTTAGGTGATCACATAAGCGGAGTGTTTTGGGCTGCATTTTTGTTATTCTCTTGGACAGCTGCTTCAATAGTATCAGGTGCTGTAATTGAAAGAATTACAACTTTTGCATTTGGAATTCTTGCAATTGCAATTGGATCTGTATTTTGGAGTATAGATGCTGCATGGGGATGGCACTTTGACGGATGGATGTTAAAGTTACTTGGATATCATGATGCTTATGCATCAGGAGTAATCCACGCAGTAGCAGGTGGATTTGCTTTAGGTGTTTTGGCAGTTTTGGGACCAAGAATTGGAAAATTTTCATCGAGTGGAGAACCTAGAAATATCGGACCAAGAAATCCTTGGTTGGTAACTGTTGGATTATTCTTAATTTATACAGGTTTCTGGGGTTTTTACGCGGCGTGTAATATTCCAATTTATGACTTAGGACCAGAATATGGCATGGAAGGTGTAACTTACTTTACAGCAACTAACATCTATGTAACTCCTACAACACTTAGTGGTATTACAATGAATTTCTTAATGTCACTATCAGGTGGATTACTAGCAGGATATGTAATATCCAAAGGTGATCCTTTCTGGACTTATTCAAGTGGACTAGCTGGGATTATATGTGCATCTGCAGGAAATGACTTATATCACCCAATTCAATCATTGATAATTGGAATGATAGGTGTTGTTATTGCTTACAAATTGCATTACTGGGTTGAACGAAGGTTCAAGATCGATGATGCTGTTGGTGCAGTAGCTGTACATGGTTATGCTGGATTTGCTGGACTAGTAATATGTGGGTTTGTACTAAATGGATACCCTTCTTCAGGATATAGCGTAGGTGCAATGTGGGATGGAAGCAACTATGCCGCGATAAATCCTTTAGGAATGTTTATTGGTGCAATAATCATGTTCTTTGTTCTGGGTATGATACCAGGTTATATAATTGCTAAAGTGTTAAATGGAATGGGCAAACTTAGAATCCCTAGGGAGGTTGAGTTGGCTGGTTTAGACTACCAAATAATGGAGGAAGCAAAAGAAGATGAAAAAGCTGTTGCTTCTTCTAGTGGTTAAAGGAGGATAATATGGCTACAGTATCAAATTGGATAGATCATCTAAATAAACCTGCAGAAGAAGTTGCAGGCGCAGTTTATCCAGGAGTTGGATCAGAAGGTATATTAGTTCTTATACTTGCTGTTATTTGGATTGGTTGGACGGTTGTGAGCGCTAAACAAGAAAGTGATAAACTTTCTGAGCTTGCAAGAAGGAAGCCCAGTTCCAATGCATGGAAAAGCAATATGACTGACGGATAAAAATATAATATTGAGGGCGCATTTTAATAAATGCGCCCTCGAATAATCATGGAAGAGCAAAATAAAAATCACATAAATAAAACACCGAGTAAAATGGCAAGATTAGCTTGGCCAAAAGCAAAGTATGGACTTGTTATAGCTATCTTGATAATTATTTTTGGCAATATTGTTTACTACAAAGATTTCTTTTTATCATTTTTATAAAAAATATGATAAGAACTTTAGGTGTCAAAAAACTTATATAAAATTGCAAAAGGAAAAAAAATAAAATACTTTCTAATAAGTTTTGTTGATTTGTTTGGAGTTTTAAGATCAAAATTAGTACCGACTAGAGCTATAAAAGAGATGCAAACAAATGGGGCTGGGTTTGCAGGTTTTGCTGCTTGGCTTGACATGTCTCCAGCGGATTCTGATATGTTTGCAATTCCAGATCCAAATAGTTTAATTCAACTACCTTGGAATAAAGAAGTAGGATGGTTAGCGTCTGATTTATGGATGGATGGCAAACCAGTAGATGCATCTCCGAGAATAATGCTAAAAAAGCAAATAAAATCACTTCAAAATGAAGGTTTAATTATGAAATCTGGTGTGGAATGTGAGTATTTTTTAATCTCCTCTGACGGTAGCACAATTGCAGATACAAAAGATACTCAATCTAAACCATGTTACGATCAATCTTCGCTAATGAGAAGATATGAATTAATTAAGGAGATATGCGACTGCATGATCGAAATGGGATGGAACCCTTATCAAAATGACCATGAAGATGCTAATGGTCAGTTTGAAATGAATTGGGATTACTCAGACTGCCTAACTACAGCAGATAGACACACATTTTTCAAATTTATGGTAAAGACATTAGCTGAAAAGCATGGTCTCAGAGCTACGTTTATGCCTAAGCCTTTTGAAAAACTTACAGGGAACGGATGTCATGCTCATATTTCACTTTGGAAAAAGAAAAAAAATATATTTTTAGATAAAAACGATAAGTTGGGTCTAAGTAAATTAGCATATAATTTCTTAGGTGGCATAATCAAAAATGCAGGTTCTTTATCAGCGTTTTTCAATCCAACATTAAATAGTTACAGACGAATAAATGCACCACCAACAACTTCTGGGGCGACTTGGTCTCCAAGTAGTATTTCCTACACGGGAAACAATAGAACTCACATGATAAGAGTTCCTGACCCAGGAAGATTTGAACTAAGACTAATGGATGGCTCAGCAAATCCATATTTACTACAAGCGGGGGTTTTGGCTGCAGGTATAAACGGTATCAGAAAAAAAATAAATCCAGGTAAACCATTATTCTGCAATATGTACACAGACCATCAAAAATATCCAAATTTAAAAAAATTACCTAATACTTTAGAAGATTCATTAGAAATGTTGAATTTAAATTCTGTATTAAAAAATGCTTTTGGAAAAAATGTTTTGAATAGCTATATAAAATTAAAAAAATCTGAAATTAAAAGTTTCAAATTAAAAGAAAATTTTGACAAACTTAAACCTATTACAAAATGGGAGAGATCTAACACCTTAGATTGTTAAAGTATGTCTATTGACTATAGACAGATTAAAAAATTTTCATCATTTATAGAAAATAATAATTATTCATTTAATAGAGAAAAAATATTAAATGTATTAGACAAAAGTGCAATTGATAAAGCATACAATACAATATCTAATTGGGAAACTTATGCCCCTACCCCTCTTCTTAATTTAAACAAACTTTCAAAAGATCTAGGACTAAAAAATATTTTTTATAAAGATGAGTCGAAAAGGTTTGGTCTCAAATCATTTAAAGCTCTTGGTGGCGCTTATGCTGTAGAGCAAGTCTCTTCCGGAAACAAAAATGTAGTAGTGGCAACTGCAACCGCAGGAAATCACGGCAAATCAGTTGCATGGGGAGCAAAAAGATTGGGAATTGCATGTAAAATCTTCATAAGTGAATTTGTTAGTGATACACGTGCTGATGAAATGAGAAAACTTGGTGCTGATGTAGTTCAAGTTGAAGGAAATTATGAAAACTCTCTAAATGAGTGCATTAAACAATCTAAAAAAAATGGCTGGGAAATTGTGCAAGATGTGGCATGGGAAAATTATCTCACAGTTCCAAAACTTACGATGGCTGGATATTCCGTAATGATTGAAGAAATATCAAAACAAACTGATCAATATATTACGCATATTTTCTTACAAGCAGGTGTTGGAGGTATGGCATCTGGAGTAATAGCAGGTGTTGCAAGATATTTTAAAAGAATTCCTAAGATTATTGTTATTGAGCCAGAAAATGCAGATTGTGTATTAAAAAGTATTGATGCTGGCAAACTCACAAAAGTTGAAATTGAAAAAGAAAGTATCATGGGTGGAATGTCATGTGGAGAAGTATCATTGGTCCCATGGCAAATTCTTAAAAATTCAGTAAATAATTGTTTAAGTATTCCTGATGAAGACATTCCGTTATCAGTTGCAATGTTAGCTAAAGGATACTTTGGAGATGACAAAATTATTGCGGGCGAATGTTCAGCACCTGCTGTAATTAGTCTAAACGTAAGTTGCAATAACGAACAAATTAAAAAAGATCTTGAATTAGATATGAATGCAAATGTTTTATTGATTGGATGTGAAGGTGATACAGATATAAAATTATATAACGAACTTCTTTCCAAAGGATCAGAAAAGTTATCAAATGTCTAACAAGGCTCTTGTTTGGTTAAGGGATGATTTTCGCATAAACAATAATGATGCATTAACTTATGCTACAAATAATCATGACCTTGTAACTGCAGTTTTCATTTTTAATAATAATATTTTTGATAATAAAAGAGAGGCACAAAAATGGTGGCTTAGTAAATCTCTTGAAAGTTTTAGTTCTGATTTAAAAAAATTTAATATTGGATTAGAAATAATTAAAGATGATGAAATTAATTTTTTTTCTAAATTAAAATCTAATAATAAAATTTCTATTTATTGGAATAAAGTTTATGAACCTACTGAATTAGATAAAGATAAAAAAATTGGAAAAGATTTAACTAATAAAAAAATTGATTTTAAATTTTTTAAAGGGAATGTGCTAAATGAATATAGTAAAATTACAAAAAATGATGGAACGCCTTTTAAAGTTTATAGTCCTTTTTGGAGAAATGCAGAACAATATTATTTAGAAAGACTTCCAGATAAAATAAACAAGATCAAAAAATGTAAAAAGATAGAAGTGCTATTTAAAAAACAAATAAAATCTGAAGAGATTTTACCTAAGTCAAAATGGTATATGAAGTTTGAGAAATACTGGATACCTTCAGAAAGTAAGGCTCATGAATACTTAGATAACTTTGTAAATAAAAAAATATTAAATTATGGTGTGGATCGTGACTTTCCTTCTATTAATGGAACATCAAAACTTTCTCCATATATTAGAAATGGACAGATTAATGTTGGTGATATCTGGGAGAAATGTAAAAAATTAAAGTCTAAAAATATAAGTGTAAAAAAATACACTAATGAAATTGGTTGGAGAGAGTTTTCACATAGTCTTATAAATTACTTTCCACAAATGCTTAAAGGAAACTTAAGAAAAGAATTTGATAAGTTTCCATGGGTAAATAATTCTAAATTTTTAAATGCATGGAAAAAAGGTATGACAGGCTATCCAATTGTTGATGCTGGAATGAGAGAATTGTACGAAACAGGTTGGATGCATAATAGGATTAGAATGGTCGTTGGATCTTTTCTAGTGAAGCATTTAAGAATTAATTGGAAAGAAGGAGAGAAATATTTCAGAAATTGTCTTCTTGATTTTAATGAAGCAAACAATGTTGCACAATGGCAATGGGTAGCTGGATGTGGTGCAGATGCAGCACCTTATTTTAGAATTTTCAACCCTATTTTACAGGGTGAAAAATTTGATAAACAGGGAAATTATGTAAAAAAATGGGTTCCTGAATTATCAAAAGTTCCTCCAAAATTTATTCACAAACCATGGGAAATGGAAAAAAAATATCAAGAAGCAATTGATACTATCATAGGCTCTAGCTATCCAATGCCAATTGTTGTTCATGAAAAAGCTAGGGCAGATGCTTTGAGTGCCTTCCAATCAATTAAGAAAAAAAATTATTCTCCAATATAATGATGAATTACAGTTCTTGTTGTTGCATCTAACCTGTGTTCAAACAAATATATACCTTGCCAAGTTCCTAGAAGCAATTCACTATGTTTAATACTTAAGGAGATTTGATTATTGGTTAATGCAGATTTGATATGGGCTGGCATATCATCCTTTCCCTCAGTTGTATGAACATACAACTTGTTGTCCATTGGTACCAATTTATCAAAATAATTAATTAAATCTTTTTGTACATCTGGGTCAGCATTTTCTTGGACAATCAGTGAGGCACTAGTGTGTTGGATGCTAAGATTAATAATTCCATTTTTAAAGTTATTTTTATTAATCCAGTTAATTGTTTTATTAGTAAACTCATACAGTTTTTGACCATTTGTATTAATTTCTAGATTGTAAAATTCTTGTTTCATACATTAATTAAAGTTTTGTGATGTTAGTTCATACAATCGACTAACTGTTCTTTTGAAAGGCTTTTTCATGCTATTAGTGGATTCGAGTGAATTTAATTCAACTTCTGATTTGATCATCAACGGAATTTTTTTTTCATAAATAATATCGATAAAAGTAATAAACCTTTGTTGCTGGTTAGAATTACTTTCATTAAAGTTAGGAAGATTTTCAATAAAAATAAAGTCACTTTCGTTCGCAATTTTAATGTAGTCCTCGGATCCAAGATTTCTATTACAAATTTCTTCAAAAGTAACCTTAAGAACTCCCTCATGAAAGTTTTCAAATACTAATTTGCGCCCCTTCACATCTAATGACTTAGTGGTTTGTTTTTTATTCTTTGTAGCTTTTCTAAAAAATTTATTAAACTTAAAATTAGATGAATTATCTATAGGTGACAAAAATCGACTTAAGTTTGTATTTTTTGTAGCTCTATAATCTTCCTCAATATTAAGTTCTAATTCAGAGCAATTATTTTTTAAAATATTTAAAAAAGGGATGAATTGATCTCTTTGTAATCCATTTTTATATAAATCTTTAATATTTGTATTTGAAGAAAAAATAACTTTTATATTTTCATTAAATATTCTTTCAAATAATTTACCTAATATCATAGCATCAACAATATTTGTTACTTGAAATTCATCAAAATATAATATTTTTGTTTTATCACTTAAGTTTTTAACAAATTTTTCTAACCCATTGTCATTTCCTTTGTTTTTATTTTCAAATATAAAATTGTGAAATTCAACCATAAACTCATTAAAATGTAATCTTGATTTTTTTTCTTTTAAACTTTCAAAAAAAAAATTTAAAATCATAGTTTTGCCTACACCTACATCGCCAACCAAATAAAAGCCTAATTTATTTTTTTTATCTTTAAATAGTTTTTTAATAAATGACTGACCGAAGTTAAGATTGTAATATTCACTTAATTTTTGGACTATTTTTATTTGATTTTCGTTTATTTCTAAGTTCTTATCTTTGCAGTGTTTAAGATAAGATTTTTTCAAACTCATTTTTTTGTTTTAAAATCTATTCCATATTCCGATCTTGGTCCTTTTCTCAATCCATATGGGCCTGCTAAAAAAATTGTCATTGGTTTAGTTCCTGGCTCTAAGTCTACTCTGTGAAAATTATTAGCAGATCTAAACCCTATATATCCTGGTGCTCGCCACACTTTTCCTGTTTTTAATGTTTCCCAATATCCTCCTCTTAAAATGATTGTGATGTAAGGAAATAAATGATTATGGACACCATCACCATGATCATCGTCTAACATTTCATGGATTAGTATGTTAAATGGAAACCACTTTGGTCTATGTCTGAATAAGACATAATACCTATTCATCCAAGGTTTTGCTTTTACGAATTCTGGGTGTGATGGACCTCGGTCCAATACTACTTTTTTTCTCCCAAGTTTTTCTAAAATCTTTAAAAACATTATTTTGTTCTGGCTATAGCATTGTCTTTTATTAAATACATACTGCTCTTAAATACATAGGGTCTTGAAATTTTTGATCCATGAATTTTTGTAATCTTTTCTTGTAAACCAGTTATTGAATTAATTGTTAATAATTGTCCATTATTTAATGAGACAAATATCTTGTATTTTCCGTGTATAAATCCTGTTGGTTTTATATCCCTTCTATTTTTAAAATTTGTTAAGATATCTGTAATTCTCAAAATATTGCCAGTTCTATCATCTATTACAAAAAGGTAACCTTCATTGGAAACTGTGAAGATTAAACTTTCGATTATAGTTGGTCTTAAACTCGAATTTATCGATTGCGTCCATTTAATTATTCCTGTTCTTGCATCTATTGCAAAAAACTCATTTTTGTTATTTGAAAAATAAATTGTATTATTTTCAAAAACCAAGTCTGAATTTTCTAAGCTAAATGCGTCTTGATATATTAAACTACTTTGTGTTGGTGTTTGCCAAACTAAACTTCCATTATTTACATCAAGGGCTGTTACATCTCCTAAATTATTTATAAAAAAAACAATTTCATCCTTTAAAATTATTGAGAGTTTTTTTTGTGATTTTATAAAAGAATTGTCTGTTTTAAAATTCCATAATTCCTCTCCATCCTTAGTGGATATGGCTCTAATAATATTATCGAAATCTATTGTTAAAAATTTATCTTTATATACTTTGATATCAGAATTAAAAGATGACGAACTATATTTTGACCAAACAACTCTTCCATCATTTAAATCAATTGAATACATTTTTGACAAATTATCATTTACAATCAAATTTTTGCCAGCTTGAGCAAAATATAAAATAGGATTAAGTTTCTTTTCTTTCTTATTATAATTATTAATCTCCCATATTTTCTTAAGATCTTCGCTTAACTTGATAACAGAACCTTTTCCATTGAAAAAAATAACATTTTCGTTTTCTGTAAAAAATAATTCAGGCTGATTTGAATCAAATTTTTTAATTTTGTTTATTTTGTATGTTAAAAATTTATCAAAATTAGAGTCAAAATTAATATTTCCATTACTATTACTGTTATTTTTTTGAAAAGGTTTTATTTTAAAAGTATTTAACTTCTTAATCTTTAATTGTTGATTAAATTCTTTTTCAATGGGCTCATTTTTTTTAAAAATATCTATTAATTTATCATTATCTACTGCGTCCTTTTTTGAAAAACTACAATTTGATAAAAATATTAAAATAATTATATACTTAATAGCTTTATTCACTGAAATCTGATCGTAACCTTTTTTGGACTTCTAATTTAACTTTTGGACTAACATTTTCCATTTCTACAATTTGATTAAAGAATTCTTTTGATTTCTGTTTTTGGTTTTTTGATAAATAAAACTCAGCCATAAGATATAATGCTTGTGGTTTCCAAAGACTGTCTGATTTTATTACTGGGTTAAGTATATTTAATAATTCATTTTCTTTTACAAAGTCTGAATTAAATAGACCTTTTTTGTATATGGTTAAGTTTTTAATTTCTTTCTCAAGAGACACATCATTTATAAGAAGATCAAAATATGAATTTATTTCATCACTAGACGTTATTAAATCATTATCTAATAAGAAAAAGAAAGCTAATGGAGAATAGGTTTTGTCTTTAGCATTTATGATTTCTATCAATTTATTATTTATATTATCTTTTTTGCCCGCCTCAAATTTTGTAACAATTAAATTGAATTTATTTGCTAACTTTTCTTTACTGCTAGACTTGAACTCTTGATAACCAAAAAAACTGATCAATATTAAAACAATTAATATTAACAAAGTTATTAATTGTTTTCTTTTTGATATTAAAAAGTTTTTTAATTTTTCAACTCTTGTATTTGTATTAATAATTTCTATTTCTTCATCCATTAATCATATTCCTTAGAACATATTGTAGAATACCACCATTCTTGTAGTATTCTAATTCATTTTTAGTGTCTATTCTGCATAACATTTTAATTTTTTTAATGTCCCCAGTTGTATATTTAATTTCAACTTCTAAATAATCGCCAGGATTAATTCCTTTCTCAAGACCTAATACTGAAATTAATTCTGACCCTTTAAGGTTTAAATTCTTTCTATTCATATTTTCTACAAACTGCAAAGGTAAAACTCCCATGCCTATAAGATTAGATCTGTGTATTCTTTCAAAGCTTTCTGCAATTACAGCTTTTACACCTAATAGTTTTGTTCCCTTTGCTGCCCAATCTCTTGAAGAACCAGTTCCATATTCTTTTCCACCAAATACTACTAAATCAGTTTCTCTTTTTTTGTATTCAACAACAGCATCATAAATAGGCATTACTTTTTCTTCAGGATATAGTTTAGTGAAACCTCCCTCTGTACCTGGGGCCATTTCATTTTTAATTCTAATATTAGCAAATGTACCTCTCATCATTACTTCATGATTTCCTCTTCTTGCACCATAGGAATTATAATCCTTAGGCAAAATTTGATGCTTCATAAAATAATTTCCTGTTGGGCTTTCTTTTTGAATACTTCCAGCCGGAGATATATGGTCTGTTGTTACCATATCCCCTAAAATTAGTAACGGTCTTGCATCTTTTATTTCCTTAAAGCCCTCTGGTTCATCTGGTAAATTTTCAAAGAATGGTGGTTTTTTTACATAAGTAGAATTTTCTTCCCAATTATAAATACTTCCTTTGTCCACTTTAATTTTTTGCCATTGCTCTGGTCCCTCAGAGACATTTGAATATCTGTTCACAAACATTTCTGGGTTTAAAGATTGTTTAAGAGTGTCCTCAATCTCTTTATTAGAAGGCCAAATGTCTTTTAAGTAAACATCTTGTCCTTTGTTATCTTTACCTAATGGATCTTTATACAAATCCATTCTCATAGATCCTGCAATTGCATAGGCTACTACAAGAGGAGGTGAAGCTAAATAGTTTGCTTTTACTAAAGGAGAGATCCTTCCTTCAAAGTTTCTGTTTCCAGACAAAACTGAGACTGCGTATAAATTATTTTCTTTAACAGCATCAGTTATGTTATCTGGTAAAGGTCCAGAGTTACCAATACATGTGGTGCAACCATAACCAACTAAATTAAAACCTAATTCGTCTAAGTATTTACTTAAACCAGCTTTATCTAAATAGTCAGTAACAACTTGTGATCCAGGTGCTAATGATGTTTTAACCCATGGTTTTACTGTTAAACCTTTTTCAATTGCATTTTTGGCTAACAATCCTGCACCAATTAGTACATTTGGATTGGAGGTATTCGTACATGATGTAATAGCTGCGATTAATATATCTCCATCTTTTATCTCAAAATCTGTGTCTTTAACTTTTGCTATTGTTGGCTCAGTTTTTTTACAAACATCTTCAAAAACTTTTATAAAATTTTTTGATGCTTCTGTTAAAAGAACTTTATCTTGAGGTCTTTTTGGTCCAGAAATTGTTGGAACTACTGTAGACATATCTAGAGATAAAGTATCAGTGAAAACAAGATCATCACTTGCCCATAAATTTTGTTCTTTTGCATATTGTTCTACAATCTGTATATTTTCTTTAGATCTACCAGAAAATTCTAGGTATTTTAAAGTTTCCTCATCTATTGGAAAGAAACCACATGTTGCTCCATACTCAGGTGCCATGTTCGCAATAGTTGCTCTATCTGCGAGTGTTAAATTTTTAAGTCCTTCACCATAAAATTCTACAAATTTTCCAACAACACCCTTATCTCTTAACATTTTTACAACTGTTAACACAAGGTCAGTCGCAGTTGTACCTTCGGGAAGTTTATTTTTCATTTCAAATCCGATGACCTCCGGTATCAACATAGATATTGGTTGACCTAGCATCCCTGCTTCTGCTTCAATTCCTCCTACTCCCCAACCAAGTACTGATAAACCATTAACCATTGTCGTATGACTATCAGTTCCAACTAGTGTATCAGGAAATAAGTATTCTTTTTCTTCAAACCTTTCATTCCACACTACTTTTGATAAGTATTCTAAGTTTACTTGGTGACAAATCCCAGTTCCAGGTGGAACAATTCTAAAATTATCAAACGCTTGCTGCCCCCACTTTAAAAAAGAGTATCTTTCAAAGTTTCTATCAAATTCGATATCAACATTTTCTTTTAATGAATTCTTTGTAGCAAATTTATCCACTTGAACAGAATGATCTATTACCAAATCTACTGAAGAAAGAGGATTAATTTTATTTGGATCCTTATTTTTTTCTTTGACTGTATCTCTCATTGCGGCAAGGTCAGCAACAGCTGGTATACCAGTATAGTCTTGTAAAAGTACTCTTGCAGGTCTATATGCAATTTCAGTTTTTGATTTTTTTGTATTTAGCCAATCTTTAATTGATAATATTTGTTGTTTATTTACAGTGATATTGTCCTCATACCTTAGGAGATTTTCGAGTAAAACTTTAATTGATTTTGGTAATTTATTGATGCCTTCTAAGCCATTTTTTTCAGCTTCTTTTAGAGAATAAATAGAATAGTTTTTCCCATTTATATTTAGCTCTTTTAAAGAATTGAACGAATTTTGATTTCCAGGCTTCATAATACTAGTAATAAAAAGTTGCTATACAGCTTAGTAAAAGTGCCGACATAACATAATTAAACCATTTAATAAATTTCTCATTTGTCGCGAATTTCCTCATAAATTTTCCAATTATAGTCCAAAAAATAATACTAATAACTGCAAACACGAAAGCAATACCTAATAACCAAATTGAATAAGAAATGAAATTACTACCTGATTCTACATATGTTGAAACTGCAATAATTGCAACTATCACACCTTTTGGATTTAAAAATTGATAAAGAAAAGTTTCCATAAAATTTACTGGTCTTAATTTTTCATTTTCGTCTGAAGATTTCGAAAATGATATCTTGTATGACAAATAAATTAAAAATGCTGTACCAGTAAATATTAAACCTTTTTGAATTATAGGATAAAGCTTAAAAATATTTATTAAGCCAAAGTTTATAACTGCCAACATGAATGTAAAACCAAAAATAACACCTAACATTAAAGGAATTGTTTTTTTAAACCCATGATTAAATCCTGAATGTGACGCTACAATATTATTTGGTCCAGGCGAACAGCTTGTCACAAACATAAATAAACAAAGAGACAGCAATTCAGGATGCATTACTATGCTACAGATAAACCATTTTCAACTTTTTGAGATGGATGAACAAGGACAACTTTTCCTTCCTTGTCAATAGAGCCAAGAATTAAAACTTGAGAAACAACTCCTGCAATATTTTTTTCAGGAAAATTACAAACTCCTATAACTTGTTTTCCAACTAAGTTTTCTTCATTGTAATAATGAGTTATCTGTGCAGATGATTGTTTAACCCCTATTTCTTTTCCAAAATCTACTTCAACAACTAGTGATGGTTTTCTGGCTTTTTCATTTTTTTTTACTGATATTACTGTTCCTACCTTAATGTCAACTTTGTCGTATGTATCGTATGTTATTTGTTCTTTCATAAATTTAATATATAATTAATAATTGATGAGTACAGGAAATAATTTAGAAGAGATATATAATAATTCGATAAGAATTCTCAAAGATTTAATTGCATTTAAAACAGTTTCTGGTGAAAATAATAACCAACTTATAGATTATTGTGATGATATATTAAATTCTTTAGGAGCCAGTTCTTTTAAAACTTATGATGAGGAAAAAAAAAGAGTAAATCTTTTCTCAACTTTAAAAGCAAAAAAAAAAAGTAATAAAAAACCAATTATTTTATCTGGACACACAGATGTTGTTCCAGTTTCAAAAGGTTGGGCAACAGATCCTTTTGATGCAACAATCAAGGAAAATAAATTGTTTGGCAGAGGATCGTGTGATATGAAAGGTTTTATTGCATGTGCATTAGCTTACGCACCAATTTTCTCTTCATCAAATTTGGATAGAGATATTCATTTTTCATTCACTTTTGATGAAGAAACAGCATGCAAAGGTGCACCAATTTTGATTACAGAACTGAAAAAAAGAGGCATTAAAGATTGTATTTGTATTGTTGGTGAACCAACAAATATGAAAATTATTGATGCACATAAAGGATGCTATGAATATACAACCTATTTTGAAGGTCTTGCTGGACATAGTTCGGAACCAGACAAAGGTGTAAGTGCAGTTGAATTTGCTGCAAGATATGTAAATAAACTTCTCGAATTAAAAGAAAAATTGAAAGAAAGAGAATTAAAAGACTCTATCTTTAATCCTCCATATTCAACTTTGCAAGTTGGTGGAATATTTGGTGGAATTGCTCATAATGTAATTGCTGACAAATGTCATGTAAACTGGGAAACAAGACCTGTTGTGAAAGAAGATGGAATTTTTTTAAATCATGAAATAGATAAATTTACTAACGAGACTCTTTTGCCGGAAATGAAAAAGATATATCCAAAATCCTGTATAAAGAAACATATCATCGGTGAAATAACTGGTTTTGATAGAATTTCAAATTCTGAAGCATGTGAATTTGTATCTAGCATAACTGGAGATAATTCTAGAGAGGTAGTCTCTTTTGGAACCGAAGCAGGGTTATTTCAAGAAATAGGAATAAGTACAGTTGTGTGTGGTCCAGGATCAATTGAGCAAGCCCATAAGATTGATGAGTTTATAAAACTTTCTGAAATAAAAAAATGTATTAGTTTTTTAGATGGTGTAAAAAATAAGTCTTTGAATTAATTCCAACCACCAACAGATTTAACTTCTAAAAATTCAAGCAAACCTTCTTTTCCAGCCTCTCTTCCAATCCCTGAATGTTTAAATCCTCCAAATGGTGCATCAACTGCAATACCTGCTCCATTAACATCTACCATTCCTGATCTAAGTTTTCTTGCAACTCTTTGTACCTTTTCATTATCTTGAGTTTGAATATAATTTGTTAATCCATAATCAGTATCATTTGCAATTTGAATAGCCTCTTCTTCAGTTTCAAATGGAATTACAGATAGGACTGGACCAAAAATTTCTGTTCTTGCAATTTCCATATCATTATTAACATCTGCAAATACTGTAGGTTTTACATAATAACCATCTTTTAATCCTTCAGGTTTTCCTGGGCCGCCAGCAATTAATTTTGCCCCTTCATCTATTCCTTTTTGGATTAAACCTTGAATTTTATCAAATTGTACTTCTGAAATTACAGGGCCTATATGTTCACCCTCTTTATTTGGATCATCTACTTTAAACTCATTTGCATACTTTTTTAGCCTTTCAATAGCATCGTCATAAATTGGTTTTTCAACTAACATTCTTGTAGGTGCATTACAGGATTGTCCAGAATTTCTAAAACATCTAAAAGCACCTCTCTCGATAGCTTCTATATCAGCATCTTTAAATATGATATTTGCACCTTTTCCCCCTAACTCTAAACTTACCCTTTTAAAATCTTTAGCTGCATTTTGTGAAATTAATGCTCCCGCTCTTGTAGAGCCAGTAAATGAAATCATATTTATATAAGGGTGGCTTGTTAATGCATCACCAGTAGTTGCACCGTCTCCATTTACTAAATTGAATACACCTTTTGGAAACTTTGCTTCATCAATTAATTCCGCAATAATCATTGCAGATAATGGTGCTAACTCTGAAGGTTTTAAAATCATAGTACAGCCAGATGCTAAAGCAGGAATAACTTTTAAAGTAACTTGATTTATAGGCCAGTTCCAAGGAGTAATTAATGCACAAACACCCTTTGGTTCATATATTAGTCTTTGATTTTTAGCATGTTCTCCAAGTGGTTTTTCAAACTCAAACTCTTTTAAATAACGAATAAATGATTTTGTATGACTAGCGCCAGTTCCTGTTTGAAGTTTTGAGGCAAAATCTTTTGGTGCACCCATTTCTTGAATAATTGCCTCAGTAATATCGTTCCATCTTTTTTTATAAAGCACATAAAAGTTTTCCAATAATTCAATTCTCTCTTGTTTTGATGAATATCCCCAGGTTTTAAAAGCTTCTTTAGCTGCTAATACTGCATCATTAATATCCTCTTTGCCTCCTAAAGAAATTACTGCACAACTTTTTTCAGTTGCAGGATTAATTACTTGGATATCTTTTTGATTTTTTGGTGCAACCCATGAACCATTAATATAAAAATTTTTCTTTTCAATCATGCGCGCAAATTATCCTTTATTTATGATTTTGCAAATAAATTTGTCAATTCATAAACAATCGTAGCAGCTGCAAGAGAAGTAACTTCGGCGTGATCATATGCTGGTGCAACTTCTACAACATCTGCGGAAATTAGATTTAAACCTGACAATCCCCTTAAAACATTTACCATTTCTCTTGTTGTCATCCCTGCAATTTCAGGGGTTCCTGTCCCTGGAGCAAATGCAGGATCCAATACGTCTATATCAATAGATAAATACAAAGCATTATCTCCAACTCTTTTTTTTATTCTTTCTGCGATTTTATCTGTTCCCTCTGTTTGAAATTCATCACAATGAATTATTTTAAAACCAAAACTCTCATCATTCTTTATGTCGTCTCTGCTATATAGTGGACCTCGTATTCCAACATGCATGGAAGCATCATCTAAAAATAAATTTTCCTCACGTGCTCTTCTAAAAGGAGTTCCATGAGTATATGGCGCTCCAAAATAAGTGTCCCAAGTATCCAAATGTGCATCAAAATGAACCAAAGACACTGGTCCTTTATTTTTTTTATTTGCTGCTCTGAGTAAAGGAACTGCTATCGTATGATCTCCACCAAGACTTATAATTCCTCCTACTTTATTTAATAAATCTGTTGCACCTACCTCAATTTGTTTAATAGCCTCATCAATATTAAATGGATTACAAGCAATATCGCCCGCGTCTGCAACTTGTTGCACTTTGAAAGGTTCAACATCATAACTTGGATGGTAATTAGTTCTTAAATGTCTTGAGGCCTGTCTAATGCTCTGTGGTCCAAATCTTGCACCAGGTCTGTAACTTGTTCCAGAGTCAAAAGGCACTCCCACAATTGCTACATCACAACTTTCTACATCTCTTAATTCAGGCAATCTGGCAAATGTCGATGGTCCTGCGTATCTGGGTACTTTTGTTCCACTTACTGGTTGGATTGGTTTTTTATTTTTTTCTTTCAATTTTTCGAGCTATTTCTATGAATAAATTCAGCTGCTTTTTTAAAATCATTGATATTTTTTTGATGCATAGAAAGCTCTTTATTCGAATTTGAGGAAAATAGAATTATTATTAAAGCAATTATAATAGCTGCAGCATAATAAAATGGCATTTTTTTCCTCCAAGATATTAAAATCTTTTCAGCGTTATCTACTTGTTTTTTTGTTGGTCTATTTGTCATAATTCTAGTTTACCAAAGGTTTACCAGTTTTCAATGTATGTTTAATTCTATCTTGAGTTTTTTCTGTCTCTATTAGTTTCATAAAAGCATCTAATTCTAATTTGTATAGATCATCCTCTGATAAAGTGTGTTCCAAAGTAGTATCTCCACCACTCAAAACTTTTGCTAATTCTTTTCCAACTTCCATTCCATGATCAAGTATAATTTTATCATTATATAATTTCTCTAACATTTGTATCATTTTTCCATAAACTTTTTTTCCAGAAAGATTAAACGAGCACTCATTGGGTGGGGTAAAATTTGAATTATTGTGAATAATATTTTTAGAAACCGATAATAAACTATTTCTACTCATTATTTTTTTATCCTCAGGTCTTAAGTATTTTAATGGCTCAGCTTCAATCGGAGAAGTTGCAGTTTTTGCGTAACCAATAATATCAAATACTTTAAGAGGTGCATAATCAGGATCATTTTTTGCTTCGTCAGTTTGAGACCACCTATACAACATTTCCTTACATCCACCACCAGCTGGGATTAATCCAACCATTGTTTCTACTAGACCTACAACAATATTTGTATGAGAAGCTACAAAATTACTTTGACATAAAACTTCAAAACCACCACCTAATGCTAAACCAGATGGGGCTGACACAACAGGAAATTTCGAATACTTCAAATGTTTACAGGTTTCTTGGAAATATTTAACAAACTTTTCGATAGATTTAAAATCACCTTTATCTGCAAAATTCATTGTATAAGATAAGTTTACACCAGCAGAAAACTGCATTGCCTCATTTATAATTATAAGGGGTTTATCAGTTGCATTTTTTAAACTATCCATTGAGTCATAATCTAATGCATTAGCTTTTGTAGTAAATTCAACTATGTTAAAATCATTAAATCTATAGATTTCAGCTGAATTGTTTTTATCTAATTTGATTGCTCTCGGCTTAATTTTTCCAAGGGTTTCTAGATCAGTATATTGTTGTCTTTCTCCATAAAAGTTTTCATCCTTACTTTTCGATAAATCCTCAAGAAACTTGTTATTTTCAAAAGCATCTATTCTCTCAAAGAAATTTTTTACTCCAATTTCTTTCAGCATTTCAAAAGGTCCTTTAGACCAATTAAAACCTAGTCTCATTGCTTCATCGATATCATTAAATTTGTCAGTTATTCCTGGGACCAATGAAGATGCATATTTAATAATTTTTGAGATTACAGACCAGGCATATTCTCCATATTTATCTTTTCTATTGATTAAGTTCACAATATCCATCTTTTCTGACCCTAGATTAAATTTTTGTGATATTGAATATTCACCAGTTTCTAAATTGATACCTTCGAGAACTTTTTTACCATCAGTTTTATTCATTCTATAAAATCCACCTTTGCCTTTTCTTCCTGTGTAACCAGTTTCGATAAGTTTTTTTACAAGTGGTATTTCTTTAGCAACAACTTGAAAATCATCTGTTTCGGGAAGTTCCTTTATAAAACTTTTTAAAACATCGGCCATTAAGTCAATCCCAATCAAATCATATAGTCCAAAAACGCCTGTTTTTGGTATTCCCATTGGTCGACCAAAAACTGCATCTGCTTCTTCAATTGTTAGTTTCATTTTGAATGCTTCTGTCATTGCTACTTGCATGGCATAGACACCAATCCTATTCCCTAAGAAGCCTGGCGTATCGTTACAAATTAAAGTTCCCTTTCCTAAATCTTTTTCACAAAAATTTTTAAGTGAATTTATCTGTTCTAAATCACTATTTTCATTTTTCACAATTTCTAATAAATCCATATATCTCACTGGATTGAAAAAGTGAGTTATACAAAAGTCTTTTTTTTCTTCATTTGAAAGTTTTTCGGAAAGTACTTTGATTGGAATAGAAGATGTATTTGAGGATACAATTGACCCTTTTTTTCTTTCTTTAAATATTTTTTCATAAATATTATGTTTGATATCAATTCTTTCTACAACAGCTTCAACAATCCAGTCAGCCTCACCAACTTCATTAAAGTTATCATTTATGTTACCAACATTAATATTATTGATTTTTGATTTATCGATCAATAAAGGAGGTCTTGATTTTAGAATTCTTTCTCTAGCTTTCTCAGATATTTCTGTTGTTAAATCTAGTAATGTCACTGGAACATTTGCATTACATAGTTGAGCAGCTATCCCGCTCCCCATCGTCCCTGAACCTATTACAACAACTTTATTAATTTTCATATTGAGAATAAATGCTTATAATAAAAAATTTCTTTTAGGGCAACTTAAAGCAGTTAAATAACTCTTAAAATATTATCTAATAAATTTTGTAATTGAAGGAATAATTGCAACTGCTAGTGCAATTTTAAACAATTCACTTGGTAAAAAAGGATATAAACCACCAGCAAGTGCCTTGTCATATCCAATAACTGAGCCTAAATAGCCCACCCCAACTATAAAAATAATTGAAGTTGCAATCAGTAGTGAAATTAAACTTTTAAAGTATGAATCGTTAAAATTTCTTTCAGCAAAAAAACCGATAACCCCTGCTGCGATTGTCATTCCATAAAGATATCCTGCAGTAGGTCCTGTTAAATAAAGTAATCCTCCTCCTTTAGCAAAAACTGGCAGTCCAATAGCTCCCTCGAATAGGTAAAGCAAAAGTGTAAAGAAAGCTAATTTAGAACCATACGTCATTCCAATTATAAATACTGCAAACGTTTGCATAGTCATTGGCACCGGCCAGAATGGCACTTGTACTTTTGATGAAAATGCTAAAATTAATGTACCAATCAACATTAAAGAAATATTTTGAAAAAAAGCATTTACTCTATAATCTGAAAGTAGATTTTTTATTAATGTAGAATTATTTTTCATACATGATTATTTAAGCACAAATAAATAAATTTTAAAATAATAAATTTAATCTTTTAAAATTGTTCTTTTTGTAATTCTTTAATAGGTATATGACATCTGATGGCGTTACCACTATCTGTTAATTGCCATGGTGGTATTTCTTTCTTACAAATATCTCCAATAATTCTGGAGCATCTGCCTTGAAAACTACATCCTTTTTCAGGAGGTCTTTCTTCAACAATATCCTCAGCAACTAATTTAGGTTTTATATCTGGATCTGGTTCTAAGACGGCACCCAACAAAACTTCTGTATAAGGGTGAGATGGAAACTTATAAACATCATTTGAGGGTCCAACTTCACAAAGCCTTCCTTGATAAAGAACTGCTACTCTATCACTAATTGCTCTTACAACTGCTAAATCGTGTGACACAAATATGTACGTAGTTCCAAAGTCTTCTTTCAGTTGTTGTAATAAGTTTAATACAGCAGCTTGCACAGAAACATCTAAAGCAGATGTAACCTCATCACATAAAATAATATCTGGTTTCGCAGCAAAAGCTCTTGCAACAGCTACTCTTTGTTTTTCACCACCAGATAATTGTCTTGGGTATCTAGATGTATAAAATTCTCCAAGTCTTACTTTTTGAAGTAAATCTATAATATTTTTTTTTAATTCTTCACCTTTTAACCCAAAATATAATTTTAATGGTTGTGCAATAATTTCTTCTACCGTGTGGTTTGGATTCAAAGATTCATCTGGATTTTGAAATATTAATTGAATAATTCTTAAATCATTGGGATCTCTTTCTTTCAAATCAGACGATAAATTTCTATTTTCATCAAACCTTATCAAACCATCTTTGGTTCTAAGTAGTCCAGCAATAGATTTCAGGATTGTTGATTTTCCACTTCCAGATTCTCCTACTAAAGCTATTGTCTCTCCCTTTTTAATATTAATATTAATATCTTTAACTGTAGGGTTATCATCAGAAATTCTATTGAAAATTTGATCTAAAAGTTTTTGTTTAGCGTAACTTATAGATACTTCTGATAAATTTAATATTTCTTTATCTTGTGATTTATTCTTAATTTTATTAATAGTTTGACTAGCTTGACTCTCATTCACAAGTTTTTCATAATTAAAACATCTAACACTAGTATTTAAGTCTTTTAAAAATTCTAATTGAGGAGAATTATTTTTGCAATTATCATCTGAAAAATTACATCTATCAAAAAAACTACAACCACTTTGAATCGTACCTGGCTGAGGTTGACTACCAGGCATTGACTCAGGAAGACCAGCTAAAGATAATTTTGGTATAGATTTAAGCAATCCGTGGGTATAAGGATGAATTGGTCTTTTAAGGATATCTCTTGATGGACCTTCTAAAACGATTTCTCCTGAATACATAACAATAATTCTGTCACTCACTTGAGCAATGGCTCCTAAGTCATGACTTACATAAACCATCGATGTTCCAGTATCTTTTGCAATAAAATTTAGAAGTTCCAAAACATGAGCTTGTGTTGTTACATCCAATCCTGTTGTAGGTTCGTCTAAAAGAAGTAAATCTGGTGTTCCAGCTAATGCCATGGCAACAGCAACTCTCTGTTGTTGACCTCCTGAGAGTTCATGAGGATATCTTAAAGCAATCGTCTCTGGTGAAGGAAGTCTAACTTTATTTAACAACTCAGAAATTTTTTTTTCTCTTTCTTTTTCATCTAAATCTGAGTGCAATTGTAAAGCTTCATCAATTTGATAACCTATCTTTAAGTTTGGTGTCAATGCTTGGCCTGCATTTTGTGGAATCATTGCTATCTTTCTACCTCTGATTTTTTCTAAATCTTTACTTTTCATTTTTAATAGATTTAACGAGTTAAACTGACATTCTCCTCCAATAGTATAAAGTCCATGCTTAACATATCCCATCATTGCTAATGCCAATGTACTTTTTCCCGAACCAGATTCCCCTACTATTCCAACTGTTTCACCCTTTTTGATATTTGTGCTTATATTTTTTAAAATTAAGATTTCATCGCCTTTTTTACTTCTAAATCCAATAGATAAGTTTTTTACTTTTTGAATTATATCGGTCATTATTAAACAGGAGCTTTAGTTGATCTATCTATACCTAACGCTTTAGCAAAAGCGTCTGCAGTTAAATTAATACCTATAATTAAACTACTTAATCCAACAATTGGTGCTATTACTGCCCAATAAGCAAAAGACATCAGCCCTCTCGCATTTGATATCATTAACCCCCAGTCTGGAGTTGGAGGGCTAACACCAAAACCTAAAAAAGATAAAGAACTAAAACCAAGCAACATCCATGACCATCGCATTGCACCTTCAACTAATATTGCGTCTCTTACATTAGGAATTATTTCATTCCAAATAATTGAAAAATTACTATGTCCCCTCGCTCTTGCAGAGACAATAAAATCTTTTGCGATAACATCATGTGTTGCAGCTCTTGCAACTCTCACAATTCCTTTGCCATAAAAAAAACCTAAAGCAGGTATCAATACTTCAGTAGATGTACCTAATAAAGATACAATCAACAACATTGCTAATATCCAAGGAATAGATAAGAACGCATCTACAATTCTCATAACTACATCGTCAATTTTTCCTCCAACCAATCCACAAAATATTCCTAAAAGACCACCCCACAGTAATGCTATTAAAGATCCAAAGAAAGTTATTGTAAGAGCCGTTCTTCCTCCCAAAATTGTTCTAGTAAAAACATCTCTTCCAAGATCGTCTGTTCCAAACCAATACTGGGCAGAGGGAGCCTGAAGCATTAATGTTGGATCTATAGCTTTAAAATCATGAGGAGCAATATATGGGCTTATAAATGCAAGAATTATATGAAAAACTAAAATACTAAGTCCGATAAGTCCAGATGGTCTAGAAGCCATTGTAATAATAATTTCTGATAATTTTGCAAAAGCGCTTTTTTTCTCCTCTTTATAAATACTATCTAATTTCATATTATTTTCTTATCTGTAATGTTTTTAATCTAGGATTAAGCATTAGTGTCAATAGATCTGCTAATAAATTTATACTTACATATATAGATGCAAGAATTATAGCTAGTGCTTGAACTGTAGGTAGGTCTCTATTTGAAATAGATTCAATAACTAATCTCCCAAGGCCAGGATAATTAAACACAACTTCAGTTACTACAACTCCACCCAAAAGCCATGCAATAGTCAATGCCACCACATTAATAGCAGGTAATAAAGCGTTTGGTAAAACATGTTTGAAAACCATTTTCCAATAAGGAACTCCTTTAAGAATTGCCATTTGAACATATTCACTTGCCATTACTTGTATTACACTTGACCTTACCATCCGAGCCATGTGAGCTGTCATGATCATCGCTATAGCAACAACTGGTAAAATTATATTGGGCAGCAACTCAAGGAAAGATACATCAGTTGGAACTATAACAATACCAGGTAACCACTCTAACCATATGGCAATTATCAAAATTAATAAAGTAGCACTAATAAATTCTGGAATAGTCATAGCAAATATTGTTACTGTTGATATTGCAACATCCGGCAACTTATCTCTCCAAAGAGCAGTAATAATTCCTAAAATTAAAGCTATTGGAATTCCTATAAAAATTGCAGCTGATGCTAGCACTAGTGAATTTTTAATTCTAGGTCCTAAAACATCTTTGATTGGCATCTCTCCACTTAAAGAATAACCAAAGTCTCCTTGAATAGCATTTAATGCCCACGATACATATCTCTCATATGCTGGAACATTTAAACCAAGTCTTCTATAGCAAGCTTCTAATTGCTCCCCAAAAGCCTGTCTTTCTAAATAGGTTGTACAAGCATCCCCTGGTAAAACTTCTGTGCCAACAAATGTAATTATAGATACAATAAACAAGGTAATAAAACCTAATAAAATTCTTTTTATAATTAAAAAAAGCATAAGAATTTTAAATTTTAAATTATTTATTTAGAAATGAAAGAGGTTTTACAGGCCTACTTAAAGGCCTGTAAAACAAAAATTATTACTGAACACTTACTGTGTGCCATCTAATAGAAAAATACTCAACTTCGTCAAGATTTTTAACTCTAGAAGATGTAACAACAAGTCGAGACACATGGTAAGGAATCATTGTTCCAGACTCTTCCCATAATGTTTTCTGAGCATTGATGTATGCTGCTTTTCTTTTGCTAAAATTTAACTCACCTCTAGCGTCAGCTAAATTCTTATCAAAAGAAGCACTTTTATAGAATGACTCGTTCCATTTTGCTTCGCTGTGATAAGCCTCATGCAAAATACTATCTGCTGGTCTCTCATTCCAACGCGTCATTGCTACAGCCTTTTTCATCCAAGTTTCATTCCAATAACTTTTTGAAGGTGTCATTTGAATATCTGCTCTGATATTAGCTTTAGCAAATTGTTGTTGTAAAACTTCAGCTATAGTTGGCCAAGTTGGTTCTTTTGTAGATACATGAATTGTGAAATCAATACCATCTGGGTAACCTGCCTCTGCAAGCAATTTTTTTGCTGTAGCTGGTTGTGGTGGACAATTCTTTTTCATTCTATATTGATCTGATGGTGCAACAGGAGTATCGCAAGATACAGTTGCTGCTCCAGCCATAACAAGATCAACAAGTTCTTGTCTATCCACAGCTATTCTGACAGCTTTTCTTACTCTAGGGTCATCAAATGGAGCTACGTCAGTTCTCATTACCATACCTCTCCAGTTTCCTGTGGGTATAACTGAAACGTCAAATTTTGAATTACCATCAAATATTTTTTTCTGATTGAATGGAACATATCTATTCATATCTATTTGACCTGTAAGTAAGGCTTGAATTCTAGCTTGACCATCTGGGATAGCTATTACATGTACCTCAGCGAGTTTCGGTGCTCCTTCCCAGTAATCTGGGTTAGCTTTAAGAATTGTAGTTCCTTCAGCATCAAACTTATCAACCATAAATGGTCCAGTTCCAATACCTGTTTTCCCAATAGTATCGCCTGATCCATTTGGTATCATTCTTAATCTATAATCAGTTAATAAAAGTGGAAAATCTGCGAATGATGTGTTCAACTTTATTTTTACTGTATGTGAGTCAACAACTTCAATATCTGTTACTGCACTCATACTCTTCTTAGCAGGCGAACCAATTTCAGGATCTTTAACTCTCATCAAAGAGTATTTTACATCCTCTGCATCAAAATCAGATCCATCATGGAATTTAACACCTTTTCTTAAGTTAAAAGTCCATTCTGTTGCATCTGCGTTACCTGACCAGTCAGTAGCTAACTCAGGAGAAGTAACTCCTTTAAGATCTTTTCTAACAAGACGGTTTTGAGTCATTATTACTACTTGAAATAGTCTTCCTTTAGTAATCGCATCTAAATTTGTATCTTTTCCAAAACCAAGATCATGAGATAACTTAAAAACCCCACTTGATGCGTTGGCAAATGAAAATGTTACAAATAGTGATACCAATAAAATTGATATCAATTTTAAAATGTTTTTCATAATTTCCTCTCTTTAAAAAAACAAAAGGTAACAATTAGATACTTATATAGCAACAGTCAAAATGGACATTTTTTATTTATTTTATTGGTGTATTCTGATTATCTACAAAAAAAATAATGAATGATTTAATCAATAAATATAGGTTTACTGTAAAGCCTGTTTGCCTTGAAAATTCTAATTCATTAGAGCTTGCAAGATCGATTCAAGTTCATCCCTTAACTTATCAAGAATTACCATATGACCCAGAGTATTCAAATTATGCAGGAAGATTAACTCTTGAAAAATTATCTAATGTCAGTCCTGAAGAAATGTACTGGAAAGCAAGGAGAGAAATTATTTTTAGGCATACTGGAGAGCATCCATTTGAAATATCAGGACCAGATGCCCTTAAATTTTTACAAAAAATATTTCCAAGAGATATTTCAAAAATCGCTGTTGGAAGATGTTCATATCAATTTGCTTGTTATCATGATGGTGGGATGATTACTGATGGTATACTTTTAAGAATTGATAAAGATAAATATTGGTTTGCACAAGCGGATGGTGACCTATTTTCTTGGTATAAAGCACATTCTAAAAATTTAAATGTAGAGATCAATGATCCAAATGTTTGGGTAAGCCAGGTTCAAGGTCCATTGTCCATGAAACTACTTGAAAATTTAAGTAATGGTTTTTCAGAGAATGATTGGAGATATTTTGATTGGAAAGAGTTACAAATTTTAGATCAAAGAGTAATAGTAAGTAGAAGTGGTTTTACTAATGAACTTGGTTGGGAAATTTATTTTAGGCCTGAAAATGAAACAGAGAAAATTGGAGATTATATTCTTGAGCAAGGAAAAAAATTAGGCATGATATTGGTAGCTACACCAGGATTTAGATGTCGAAGAATTGAAGCTGGACTTTTATCTGCTGGACAAGATTTTTCAAAAAATACCAATCCTTTTTCAGTTGGACTTGGAAGATTTATAAATTTTGATAAAGAGAATTTTATTGGAAAAGAGGCACTTATGTCATCAGATAAAAAATGTAAGACTTGGGGAATTCGGATTGTGTCTGGAACAGCAATTAAAGGAGAGAGTATTAGATTAAATGAAAAAGAAATCGGTAAAATAACTTCTAGCACATGGTCTCCTTATCAAGTTTGTGGTGTAGGTATAGTGCACCTTAACAATAATGAAAATGGACCAGGTGATATAGTTGATGTCAAATGTACAGATGGGAAATTACATAAAGGTCAAATCTGCAAATTGCCAATGTATGATGAACAGGGAGAAATAGTTAGAGGTATAAACAGAAATATCCCAAATGAGCCCAAACCTTGGGTTGGTGTTTAAGCTTAAATTTTTAAAAATATAATTAGTGAATATAAAAAAAAAAATAATTACTATTGGGGGTGGAGGGTTTACTCATAACCAAGATGATGATCAGGAACAATTCATTTTAGAATGTATTAACAAAGAAAATTGCTCATTAGGATTTTTGCCAACAGCTAGTAACGATGACTCAAGCAAAACTAAGCTCTTTTATAAAAGATTTGAAGTTTCAGGTTTAAATGTGTCTCACTTTAATCTTATCTCTAGCGTAAAAGGTTTTGAAAATTGGCTTTCGAAACTTGATGTAGTTTATGTTGGTGGTGGAAATACAAAATTCATGCTCAAATATTGGAAAGAAAATAATTTAATTGGGCTTTTTAAAGAAGTCTACAATTCAGGTACAATTCTATCAGGTATAAGTGCTGGTGCCGCGTGTTGGTTCGATTGCTTTCTAACTGACTCAGATGGACCTGGATTTAAATCTATGAATGGCATTGGATTATTATCTGGAAGTTTTACACCACATTATTCGGACTCAAAAAGAGCGGAAAAATATAGAGAAAATATTAAAAACAAAACTTTGCCTAATGGTATTGCTGTTGATGATGGTGTTGCAGTACTTTTTATTGACGGAAAACCAACAGAGGTTTATTCTTCTAGAAAAGGTCATAATGCTTATTTTGTTAATCAAAATAAACAATTTAACTTAAAAGAATACATTAAAATGAACAATGAGTGATAATATTTTACCAAGTCAAAAAATCTTTAGCATAAAAGATGCGAGAGAACTATCACGTAAACGTCTTCCTAAACTAGTTTTTGATTTTATTGATGGTGCGTCTGGAGATGAGAAACTTGCCGAAATCAACAGTATAGCTCTAGACCAAATTAGATTAGAGCCCAAAGTTTTAAGAAATGTTGAAAAAAGATCTCTTAAAAAAAAAGTATTAGGATACGAATTTAATTTTCCATTTGGTTTTGCTCCAATGGGAATGACTAATTTGTCTTGGCCAGGAGCAGACTCTATGTTAGCCGCTGAAAGTGCAAGAAATAATATTCCAACCTGTGTTTCTATGGCTTCTACTACAACATTAGAAAAGATGTATGAACTCTCAGAAGGTCATTCTTGGATGCAGTTATATATTTTCCAAGATGAAAATTTTGTGATGGAGCTTTTGGAAAGAGCAAAAAATACTGGTTACGAGGTAGCAATTTTAACTGTAGATGTACCAGTTTTATCTAGAAGAACTAGAGATGATAAAAATGGTTTCTCTTATCCTTTTAAGATAGGTCCAAAACAATTTTTTGATTTTGCAACTCATCCGACTTGGTCTCTATCAACTTTGATGAGTGGAATTCCAAAGCCTATGAATTATGTAACATCAAAAAGTGGAGATGGAATTTTTAAAAGAAAAGAAAGTAGAGGATCTACTGATTGGAATACACTTAAAAGAGTAAGGGATAAATGGAAGGGCAAACTTATTGTTAAAGGAGTAATGTCTCCAGATGATGCAATAAAAATAAAAGAAGCCGGTGCGGATGCCATTCAAGTTTCAAATCATGGAGGTAGGCAATTAGACAGTGCCACAGCAGCAATAAATATGCTTCCATTGATTAGAAAATCAGTTGGAAATAATTTTCCTTTAATCTTTGATAGTGGAATAAGAAGTGGAAGCGATATAGTAAGAGCGCTAGCATTTGGCGCAGATTATGCAATGATTGGAAGACCCGTTATGTATGCAATGGGAGCTGATGGAAAAAAAGGATTAAGAAGAATAGTTGAGATTATAAAAGAGGAAGTTAGCACAACACTAGGGTTAGTTGGATTAAATGATATTAATGAAGTAACATCTGAGATAGTAATAGAGAATACTATTAATAAGGTAAAATACTAAATGAATGAGAATAAAATTAGAGGTGGAGCATTATTAGCTAGAGCTTTAAAAGATAAGGGAATTAGTAAAGTTTTTACTCTTGCAGGAGGTTTTTGTAATCCAGCAATTGAAGGATTTGCTGAGTGTCAAATTGAAGTGATAAATACACCTCATGAACAAATTGCAGGACATTTAGCAGATGGCAATACAAGAATAACTCGTAAACCATCAGTATGCTTAGTTGGACCAGAAGGATTTACTAACGCAGTCCCCTCTATGATGGAGGCTTGGGGTGAGAGAAGTCCTGTTATTTATATTACTGGTTCTAGCAGTCTTAAAAGGCAAGGTTCAGGTGGATTCAAAGAAATAGATGATGTTTCAATAGCAGCACCTTTAACTAAATACAGTGCAAGCATTACTGATGGAACTAGAATTAGAGAATTCGTCGACAAAGCATATCATATTGCTACCAACGGTTATCCTGGGGCTGTTCATCTTAGTCTGCCAGTAGATATTATGTTTTCATCTTTTGCAGAAGAAGTAGGATTAGAGGAGAGGCCATTTTCTCACAAAGCTAAACCTTTAGCTAAAGCTTGGCCAGATCCAAATTCTCTATCAGAAGTTTTAGAACTTGCTTGTAATGCTAAAAAACCAATTATAATAGGTGGCCATGGAATTTGGTGGTCACATTCAGAAAAAAATCTTGAAGCAGCTGGTAATAAATTAAATATACCAATTTTTAATGTCCCATATCATCAAAAATTATTAGGTGAGGAAGCAAATGCTTATATGGGATTAGCTGATATACACCAATATCCTCCTTCAGAATATGCGTTACAAAATTCTGATTTATTGCTTGTTATTGGAGCACGTTTAGACAATCAAATGAATTTTGGAAATCCACCTTTTATACCAAAATCAACAAAGTTGGTATGTATTAATGGCTCCCATGAGGAAATCGAACTTAATAGAGCAGCTGATTTTTGTTTACTAAGCGATCCTGGTGTTTTTTTAGATACATTATCTAATTTAAAGAAAAATAATAAATGGAATTTAGATACAACTTGGTTCGAAGAAAATAAGAAAAAGAAAAAAGAATGGGTAGATAAATCTTTGAAAGATTTAGAAATTGAGGCTGAAGCATCAAAAAAAAATGGTGGTAAAATTCATCCTCTACAACTTTCATTAGATGTCCAACAAGCAATGGGCGAAAATGACTGGCTTGTTATAGATGGTGGGAATACACATTTCTGGTCAGAAATTGCAATTAATATTGCAGGTGCAAAAGGTAAAAAATTAAAAGGTATCTTGCACCCTGGAACATTTAGTATGTTAGGTGTTGGTGTTTCGTTTGCTTTATCTGCTAAAAATCATAATCCAGATTCAAATGTTGTTCTTATAAGTGGAGATGGTGCGTTTTTATCAGGAGGTATGTCTATTGAAAGTGTATTTTATGAAAAAAAACCTATTACTGTTGTAATTGATAACAATGGTGGACTGGCCTCAATTGGACAACAACAAGAGAGATTATTTAAAAGTGGGAAAAGCGTTGCAACTGATTTTAGAGACATCCCATTTCATAAGATTTTTGAGGGTTTTGGAGGGTATGGAGAATTAGTTAATAAAAGAGAAGAGCTAGCACCAGCACTTAAAAGGGCAATGGAAAGTGGAAAACCTGCATGTGTAAATGTTAAAGCAAAACCAGTATTAAGCCCAATAGTCTCTGCCGTTGCAAGCAAAAGAGAGAAGTCATCAATAGAATAAAATGGCAATATTTTCATCACACTTATTAGATGCTATTAATGGATCTCATGCTGGGAATATTGATGTAATAATTTATCAACTGAAAGAAAATGGGGATAAAGAAATTTTCTTTGAAAGTAAATCCGATGATGGTGGCAGAATACATAAAGAATTTGATCTAAGTGATGATGATATCAAGTGCGAATATGAAATGATTTGCAAAACTGGTGATTATTTTTCTGAGAAAAGAATTGTTTCTGAAATAATTATTAAATTTAAAATGGAAGATAATAATAAAAAATATCATATACCCATAATAATTTCTAAAAATAGCTATACTGTATGGTGGTCAAAATAGAATGAGTGGTGAAAATTTAATACATCAAAAAAATATTAAATTAAATATGTCTAGGCGTATTAGGCGCACTCCATTTACTAACAAGGTTGAAGAATGTGGCGTGTCAGATTTTACCGTTGTAAACCACATGTTGTTACCAAAAGGATTTAAAAATACAGTTGAGGAAGATTACTGGCATTTAAGAGAGGAAGTTCAAGTCTGGGACGTATCTTGCCAAAGACAAGTACAAATTTCAGGTCCTGATGCAGCAAAGCTTGTACAGAAAATGACACCACGCTCAATAAAAAAAATGGAAACTGGAAAATGTTTTTATATTCCAATAATAGATGAGACCGCAGGAATGATCAATGATCCTGTTTTACTTAAACTAGACGATGATATGTTTTGGATTTCAATAGCTGACTCAGATATTCTGCTATGGGCAAAAGGTATTGCATTAGGTTCCGGATATAATGTTAAAATAGTAGAGCCAGATGTTTATCCATTGGCTATTCAAGGTCCTAAATCCGAAGACCTTTTGGTTTCAATATTTGGTGAAGACATAAAAAAATTAAAATTTTTCAATTTTAAAGTTTTTGATTTTTTGGGTACAAAACAAATAATCGCAAGGTCAGGATATAGCAAGCAAGATGGTTTTGAAATTTATTTTAAAGGATTTGAAACTCATTTTAATGAAATTGAACTTGGTGAAAAGCTTTGGGATATCATTTGGGATCATGGTCAAAAATTTAATTTATCTCCAGGATGTCCAAACCTAATTGATAGAATTGAGGCAGGACTTATGTCCTATGGTAATGATTTCACTAGAGAAAATAACCCACTAGAATGCAATCTTGAGAAATATTGTAAGCAAGAAGATGATCATGATTTTATTGGAAAAGATGCTTTAAGAAAGATTCAATCTGAAGGAATTAAACAACAGATGAGAGGAATAATTTTTGATGGTAAACCCTGCAAACCAACAGGAGTTCCTTTGCCGGTATACTCAAAAAACAATAAAAAGATTGGACAAATTGCTTCTGGAATTTATTCCCCAAGAATTAAGAAAAATATAGGTTTATCAATGATAAATAGAGATTTTTGGGATTTGGGTAATGAAGTTTTTATAAACACTTTTAATGGAAAAGACAGAAAAGGCATTATAACTTCTTTACCATTTCCTGATTAACCTTATATTTAAATTATGTTTAAACCAGTTATAGCAGGATTTTCAAGATCACCTTTTACTATGGCTAGAAAGGGTGCCTTAATAGACTCAAAACCAGTTAATCTATTAGCAGAAGTAATTAAGGATTTAGTGTCAAAATCAAATGTTAAAAAAGACGACATTGAGGATATTGTTGTTGGTTGTGCATTTCAAACAGGAGAGCAAAGTTTTAATATTGGAAAGTTGACTACTTTTCTCAGTGGTATGAATGTTAAAACCTCAGGAATGACGGTAGATAGATGGTGTGGCTCATCAATGGAAGCTATACATATCGCAGCTGGTAAAATTTCATTGGGTGCTGGAAAAGTATTTGTCTGTGGAGGAGTAGAAAGCATGACAAGAGTAAATACTGGTTTTGAACCAATCCCCTACCCTGAAAGTAAGACAGATAATCCACATGTTTATTTTTCAATGGGAACAACTGCAGAAAATGTTGCAAAAAAATATAACATTTCAAGAAATGAACAACAGGAGTTTGCTATATCAAGTCATCAAAAAGCACACGAGGCTCAGACCAAAGGGAATTTTAAGAATGAAATCGTATCAATTGGTGATTGTGATACTGATGGAAATATTAGACCAAATAGTACAATGGAAAAATTAGATGGATTAAAACTTGCTTTTGATGAAAATGGAACAGTTACAGCTGCAACTTCATCACCTTTAACAGATGGTGCAGCGGCAACTTTAATTTGTGAGGAAAGTTATGCAAAAGAAAATAATTTAAATATTTTAGGCAGAATAGTGTCTACTGCAGTTGAAGGCTGTGACCCTGATTACATGGGCCTAGGTCCAATTGGTGCTTCAAAAAAAGCTTTAAAGAGGGCAAACTTGTCAGCTGACCAAATTGATATTGTTGAATTGAATGAAGCTTTTGCTTCTCAATCATTGGCGTGTATTAAAGATTTAGGTATAGATAAAGATAAAGTTAATTTAGATGGTGGAGCTCTTGCGCTTGGTCATCCACTTGGTGCAACAGGTGCAAGAATTACTGGTAAAGCAGCTGATTTATTAAAAAGAGAAAATAAAAAATATGCCCTATCTACTCAGTGTATTGGTTTAGGAATGGGAATAGCTACAGTAATTGAGTCTGTAAATTAAACTATCTATTTATTCCTCTTAATCTCTCAGATCTTCTTCTTAAAAGTTCAGCGGTTAATAAAATCAATACTGATAATATAATCAAACAGGTTGCTACAGCTAATATTGTTGGACTTAATTGTTCTCGAAGCCCAGTCCACATTTGAATTGGTATTGTAGTATTATCTAAGCCAGCTAAGAATAATACAACGACGACCTCATCAAAAGAGGTTACAAAAGCAAAAAGACCGCCAGAAATAACTCCAGGTAATATCAAAGGTAAAGTAATTTTCATAAACGTATTATATGGACTACTTCCAAGACTTGAAGCAGCACGTGTAATACTATGATCAAAACCTGAAAGTGTTGCAGTTACAGTTATCACCACAAACGGGGTACCAAGAATAATATGAGCCAATATAATACCCAAATGAGTAGCTGCCAAACCTACCTTTGCCATGAAAAAGAAAATCGCTACTCCAGAAATAATTAGCGGAACTATCATCGGTGAAATTAAAATTGCCATTATTAAACCTTTGTAAGGCATATGTCTGCTGCTTAAGCCTAATGCAGCAAGAGTACCTAAAATAATTGATCCCAATGTTGCAAAAATTGCAATTATAAAACTATTTCTCGCAGCTAAACCCCATGGATTTTTTGTTCCATAAATCATATCTTTGTACCATCTCAATGAGAATGCATCAGGGTCTAATCTTTTCATTCCATCAGAAAAAACCAAAAATTCTTCTGCATTAAAAGATAATGGAAAAATTACAAATAAAGGAGCTATCAAAAAGAAAAAGACACAACCGCAAATTAATAAATAAAAGTAATGCCAAATTCTATAATGTGGTTCTGTATATTTTGGTAATGCCATAATTAACCTAATTTAATGTTATCAACTCCCACAAGTTTATTATAAATCCAATAAATTGCTAACACACCAGTCAAAAGCATGAGACCCATTGCAGATGCAAAACTCCAATCTAAAGTACTTTTCATATGATATGCTATTTGATTACTAATAAGTGTTCCAGATGCACCTCCTACAAGTGCTGGCGTAATATAATATCCAATTGCTAAAATGAATACTAATAGACAACCTGCACCTATTCCAGGAATTGTAAGTGGAAAATAAACTTTAAAAAATGCAACCGCTGGAGTTGCACCTAAAGACTTACCAGCCCTCATAAGACTTGGAGAGATAGTTTTCATGACACTATACAAAGGTAAAACCATAAAAGGTAAAAGTATTTGAGTCATTGCTACGTAAGTTCCAGTTTTATTGTACATCATCTCAGGTCTGTTATCGTCTGCAACAAGACCTGTCCAAACAAAGAAATCATTTACAATTCCTTGTTGCTGTAACAAAATCATCCAACTTGCAGTTCTTACAAGTAAAGATGTCCAGAAAGGAAGAAGAACACATATCATCAACAAATTACTATATTTCATTGGTAGAGTTGCCAGTAAATGTGCAATTGGATAAGCCATTAAAAAACAAAATAAAGTAACAAAAAAAGCTACCTCAACTGTTCTTATCCATAATATTCTATGAATTCTTCTATCCTCAGAAACTTGGACAATTTTTCCATCTTCATTGGAGTACATGTCTACACCTTTCAGGTATTTTGAATATGTATAAGATGGAGCTCTTCTTTTAATCGCTCTCCAATATTCAACATTTCTCCATCTTTTATGAACTTTCATTATTTGTTCTTTGTAGTTTCCCTCCTCAAATTTCTTTTGTTTTCTTGCCAGTTTTTTTAAAACACTCTTAAATCCATTTTTTTCATAATTTAATTGTGTCTGCAATTTTCCTGCTGTTTTGTTTTTAACTAGAATTTTATAGTCTAAGTAAAATGCCTCAAAAACTTCTTCTGGAGGTAATTCTTTTCCATCCCAATTTTCCATTGCTTTATAGGTTTTGGGAAGCATATTTGTAACCATCTTATCATCTATGCTTCTAGAGAACATGTCTCCAATTGGAATCATATATGTAATAATTAAAAATAATAATAATGGTGCAACTAGTAAAAAAGCTTTAATTTTATTTTTCTTTTCTGCCTGTTTTAGACTTTCCTCTAAGGGAATTCCATCTGTCGTTAAAATTTTTTCTGTTTCTGAGCTCATAAAAAAAGGGCGGTCAAAGTGACCGCCCTTACTATAATATAAAATTAAAGTGTTTAAAACTTTAATTATTTAATACTAGCTTTCATAGCTTCCCATTTTTCACCAAGCTCTGTACCATTGTCAGCCCAGTACTCAGCGTCTACTAAGAAGTATCTTTTAAGGTTAGCTGGTGCTGTCGGCATATGTGGAACCATGTTAGTTTTTCCATCTTTATACCAAGGCTCGCCTGCTTCCATAACTGCAATTGATGATTTTCTCCATGGTGCATATGCAATGTATTTTGCACTTCCTGCTAACATCTCAGTACTTGTCATCATTGCTAAAGCCTTCATGGCATCTTCTTGGTTTGGTCCACCTTTTACTAATGCAAAATATTCATAGTCAAGACCTTGTCCATCCCAAACTTGAACTATTGGAGCACCTTCTCCAACTGCTGCATTGAAAAATCTTCCATTCCAGCCAGTTGCCATTACAACTTCACCACTCATTAATAATTCTGGTGGTTGAGCTCCAGCTGACCAGAATACACATCCGCCATTTGGATCCTCACAAAGTGCTTTGATTTTATTCATTGCTCTGTCAACATATCCTGGTTCTTCTAATTTTTTGTAGATAAATTCTCCACCTTTACCCATTTTCACACCATCTGCTGCTAATGCAATTTCTAAGTTAGTTAATGCACTTTTGTAAATAGCTCTTTTTCCAGGAAATCTTTTTGTGTTAAAGAAATCTTTTAAAGTCTTTGGTGTGCTTTTTAATAAATCACTGTTGTAAGCATAGTTCCAAGAATATAATATATTTCCTACCGCACATTTACTTGGCATATCAGTAAAGAAGTCTTCACTAGCTGGTGTACCATCTGGTGCTGGCGGGAAATCTTTGTCAAAATCAAATTCAACAAAAATTCCTTCATCACAACCATTAATAGTATCGTAAGCGAATACGTCTATAATATCCCATGTGATTGCTCCTGCTTCTATCTGCGCTTTAATTTCTGAAAGTCCACCTGAATAGTCAACCCATTCGATTGGTACACCCAATGCTTTCGATGTTGGATCTCCATATCCTAACTTTTGACTTTCTGTGTATGCTCCACCCCATGATGCAACAACTACTGCAAAAGCGGATGTAGATACAGAAACTGCAAATGTTAAAGCAAGTAATAATTTACTTATTTTTTTCATTTATCCTCCGTTTAAACGTTTTTTTATAAAAAAAGAAGTACAGCAACATAGAATATAAGAGTCAACAGGTGATTTTGGCGAAAATGTAATAATTTCGGTTATTTTGGGTCTAATGCTCTCGCATCATGACTGTTCCAGCCAATATTAATTTCATTGCCAAGTTTTATATCAAGGTTTTGAGAACTATTTGGAACTTTCAATATAAATTCTGAATTACCAAGTAAATTTAATCTAACTCTAGTATGATCTCCATGATAAATGACTTCTTCAATTTTTCCTTTTTGATTATTATCCATTTTATCTTTAGGATTAATCAATGCTCGTTCTGGTCTGATTGATACTGTAGTTTTTTCTCCAACAGATTTAACTGAAATTGGATTAGCAATTATTTCACCCTTTTCTAATTTAACTTTACATGTTCCGTTTGAAATTTCAGAAACTTCTCCACCAAAAGTATTATTTTCGCCAATAAATTCTGCAACAAAAGAGTTAACTGGTTCTTCATATAACTTATCAGGGCTTGATAGTTGTTGAACCTTACCATCATTAAATACCGCAATCCTATTTGACATCGTTAAAGCCTCACCCTGATCATGAGTTACATAAACTACTGTTACACCAATACTTTCATGAATGTGTTTAATTTCGTACTGCATGCTTTCTCTTAAATTTTTATCTAAAGCACCTAAAGGCTCATCCATTAAAACAACAGCTGGATCAAAAACTAAAGCTCTAGCAACTGCAACTCTTTGTTGTTGACCACCTGACAGTTGACCTGGCATTCTGTTTGCAAATCCGCCTAGTGAAACCATTGATAAAGCTTTGTCGACTTTTTTTTCTATATCCTCTTGAGACATCTTTCTAACCTTTAACGGAAATGCTAAATTTTCAAAAACTGTCATGTGAGGAAATAAAGCATAATTTTGAAAAACCATTCCAATCCCTCTTTTATGTGGTGGAATATTTGAAATTGGATTGTTATCTAAAAATATTTCTCCGTTAGTTGGAGTTTCAAAACCAGCAAGCATCATTAGACATGTAGTTTTTCCTGAACCAGAAGGTCCAAGCATTGTTACAAACTCGCCTTCTTCAATATCTAAATTCAGATCTTTTACTACTAATACTTTTCCGTCGTAACTTTTGTCTACTTTATCAAATTTTACGAAATCAGCTTTTTTTGACATAAGATAGTTTTTAAAACATTTAGTAATGTTATTTGCAACAGTTAATTAACTCTTTATATGAAGCTCTTTTGGATAATTACAAAATAATTCACATCCATTGTCAGTAACTCTTATAGACTCTGATGCTTCAACTCCCCAATCACCAAATTGCATTACAGCTATCATATGAAAACAAGAATTTGGAACTAATTCTGTCATTTCTTCTTTATATATATTTAAAGTATGTTCACCCCAATCTGGTGGGTAACCAATACCAATTGAGTAACCTGTTCTAGACTTTTTCTCTATTCCATATTTGTCTAAAACTCCCCAAAATGCTTGAGCAACGTCATTTGCAGTATTTCCGGCTTTTGTTTCTTTAATTCCAGCTTCTAGAGCTTCAATAGTCTTTTTCATCGTATCAATTTTTAGTTGATCGGGTTTTCCTAATAAAACAGTTCTTGCCATTGGAGCATGATATCTTTTGTAAACTCCAGATAATTCTACAATTGTTGCTTCCCCCTCTACAAACTTATCTTGTGTAGCAGTTAAATGTGAAGCTGAAGTTCCCTTCCCTGTTGGAAGAAGTGTTGCAATACTCGAATATTCTCCTCCAAACTCTGGTGTTCCATAAAATAAAGTTTTTTGAATTTCTCCAACAGCATCGCATTGTCTTACACCAGGTTTAATTACTTCCATTGCAGTTTTCATCCCTTTTTCAGAAATCAATGCAGCATTTTTCATATATTTTATTTCTGCATCAGATTTTGCAAATCTCGCCCAGTTGACTAAACGTTCTGAGTCTTTAATTTTTGCGTTTGGTAAACCTTGTTTTATCTTTTCATAGCAAAAAGCTGTGAAGTAATGGGCATCCATTTCAACACCAATTGAAAGTTTATCCCATTTTCTATCTTTAATTATTTTTACTAAATAGTCATAAGGATGTTTTGGCCATGTGTGAATATAATTTTCGTCATAAACAATTATGTTTTCATCTTTAAGATAAGTTTTTATATAAGCGCCTCCAGCATCTTGTGCTCTTACAAAGCAAAGAGGTTCGTCTTCATTTATATGAACAATTGCACATTGAGCATAATAAAAAGACCATGCATCATAACCAGTCAAATAGTTCATATTATTAGTGTCGTGAGAAATTAAAAGTTCAATACCTTTTTGTTCCATCATTGACTGGACTTTTTTTAATCTTTGTTTGTATTCCTCTTTGGCAAATGACATAAATTTCTATTTGAATAATTTTCCAAAACCCTTAACTTGATTATCTTTATTTATTTTAACAAGTGTATCCCAGATTAAAGCTTGGTTACTTGATAAAACAACTGTGTTCAATTTTTTTTCAAGTTTGTCAATTATTGGAAGTACGGGTAAAGCTGTGCAAGATACAAATAATGCTTCCGCGCCATTTAAATCTATTTTAGACAACACATCATACAAATAATTTTGATCTACTTTACCAATATCGTAGTCTGACTCTATATCAAAATAAGAATTTGAGGTTATTTCAAATCCTTCAGATTTAAAATATTCTATTACATCATCATTTAGTTTTTTACTGTATGGAGTAAATAAACAAAGCTTGCTTATATTTAATTTCTTTAAAGCTTTTATAGCAGCGGTGCTTGGTGTTGTAACCTCAGCCATTGGTTTTGCTGCTTTTACCTTTTGTTCTATTGAATTGTATCCTGCAGCTATTGTTCCTGAAGTGCATCCATAGACAACACAATCTATATCCTGGTCTGGAAGAATATCTTTTGCAACATCGGTTACTTTATCTGACATTTTAATCAGATTTTCTTTGGTTAAAGGATTATAACACTCTATTCTATTTACAAAAAAATCAATTTCTCTATCCTTTATTACATTAATAAAATCTCTCTCAATCATAAAATCACTTGCAAGAGCAATAAGGCCAACTCGTGGATTTGATTTACTTATGTATTTTGGTTCTATTTTTGTTGAATTCATATTTTAAAAAAGTGAATATATCATAAGTTCTTGAATAATCATTAATATTAAATGAATTGAATGAATTTTAAAGATACTCTAGTTGCATCACTTGTTCCTATTTTTTTAGGTTTTGGTTTTGTAATTGCGAAACCTGCTTTTGAGTCTTTTCCTCCAATACTTCTAATGGGATTAAGATTTATTTTTGCTGCTTCAATATTAATTTGGTGGTTTCCTATTCCAAAAGGTTTCTTAAAAAAAATCTTTTTTGCTTCGTTTATAGCAAACACATTGCAATACAGTATTACCTATACTGGTTTAAATTTTATAGATGCATCAGCGGCAGTATTATTAGTACAAACAGAAGTTCCATTTGGAGTAATATTTGCTTTTTTTATGTTGAAAGAGAAGCCAACCTTAAGAGCTTTGATTGGGATAGGAGTTGCCTTTATAGGAGTTTATATTTTGACTGGCTCACCTAATTTAGATGGAAAGATATTTGGTATCGCTCTTACTATTCTAGGTTCAGCAATATGGGCACTTGGCCAAGTAATTGTTAAACCTTTGAGTAAAGAAATTAATCCTTTAGCTTTAGTTGCTTGGCTTGCATTATTTTCTGGACCCACTTTAATATTAATTTCTGCAGTGATTGAAGGTGATACAATATCGTATTTATCAACTGCTAAATTTAATCATTGGTTAATAGCTTTTTACATTGGATTTATTATGCAACCTATAACCTATGGATGCTTTTATTATGTTCTAAAAAATAATCCGTTATATAAAGTGTTACCTATAGTAACTATGGGTATACCGCCGACTGGATTGCTTGCAGCAATATTTTTATTAGGCGAGAAACCAACAACTGAATTATTTATCGGAGGAGTAATAATAATATTTGGTGTCGTAATGATATTATATAAAAAGAAAGAGGAGGTAAATTAATGAATATAGGATTTATTGGTTTAGGAAATGTTGGAGGAAAACTAGCTGGAAGTTTATTGAGGAATAAATTTAATTTAACAGTTAGAGATTTAGATAAAAATTTAACAAAACAATTTGAAGCTTTGGGTGCTAAAATTGCAAACTCTGCTAAAGAGCTGGCTCAGGAAGTTGATTTAATAATAACCTGCCTTCCTTCTCCTGAAATTTGTGCAGAGGTGATGGAAGGTCAAAACGGAATATTAGAGGGTCTTTCTGAAAATAAAATATGGTTGGAAATGAGTACTACAGATGAATCAGAGGTAAAAAGAATTAGTAAAAAAGTAATCGAAAAAAAAGCAATACCTTTAGATGGTCCAGTAAGTGGAGGGTGCCATAGGGCGGCTTCAGGAAATATAGCAATATTTGTTGGTGGAGACAGGGATGCATTTGAAAAGGTTTTACCTGCTTTAACAGTAATGGGGCGTAAAATATTACATACAGGAGAATTGGGCACAGCGTCTGTTCTTAAAGTAATTACAAATTATTTAGCTTCCACACATTTAATTGCTCTTGGGGAGGCATGGACAGTAGCTAAAAAATCAAACCTAGATCTTACGAAAGCTTATAAAGGAATTGCTGTGTCATCAGGAAATTCATTTGTTCATGAAACTGAGAGCCAAGTTATTTTAAATGGCTCTTATAATATAAATTTTACGATGGACCTTGTTTTAAAAGATACGGGTCTATTTGATGAACTCGCAAAAAAATTAAATGCACCTTTGGAAATTTCTCCTAAAATAGTTGAAATATTTAAAGATGGACAAAAAAAATATGGCTCAAGAGCTTGGTCATCAATGATTGTAAAAAGAATGGAAGATCTAAATAAAATTGATTTTAGAGCTGAAGGGTTTCCTGAGGAGTTGACAGATAACGATCCTGAAGAAAAAGGTTATGAAATTTAAATTCTGTGTTAAAGTACATTTATGATTGAAAAGAAAAATTTTTATATAAACGGAAAATGGGTTGCACCGGTTAAACCTAATGATTTTGATGTAATTGATCCATCAACCGAGGAGGCTTTTGCTGTAATATCTTTAGGATCAATTGAAGATACAGATAAAGCTGTGAGTGCTGCTAAAGTGGCATTTGAAACCTGGAGAGAAACCTCGAAAGAAGAGAGAGTAAAATTATTAGAAAAATTTTGTGAAATTTATAATAGAAGATGGGATGAAATGGTTGAAGCACAATCAATGGAAATGGGTGCGCCATTAGATTTTGCATCAGAGATACATACTAAAATGGGTGCGGATATATCTAAAAATGTAATTGATATTTTAAAAGATTTTAATTTTGAACATCAGTTTGATCCAAAATCAAACAATCAAATTAGATATGAGCCAATTGGAGTTTGCGGATTAATAACGCCATGGAATTATCCAATGAACCAAATAGTACTAAAAGTTATACCAGCGCTTGCTGCAGGTTGCACAATGATTTTAAAACCATCAGAAGTGGCTCCAGTATCAGGTGTTTTGTTTGCGGAAATAATTGACGAAGCTGGATTTCCTCCAGGTGTGTTTAATTTAGTTAATGGTAACGGAGAAGTAGTTGGGAATCATATATCTAGTCATCCAGATATTGATATGGTCTCGTTTACAGGATCTACAAGAGCAGGAAAATTGATACAGAAAAATGCAGCTGACACAATTAAGAAGGTCACACTTGAACTTGGCGGTAAAGGTGGAAATATAGTTTTTGAGGACTCTTATCCAGATGCTGTAAGGGACGGAGTTAGAACTATAATGAGTAACACTGGACAATCTTGTGATGCTCCAACACGAATGCTAGTTCAAAGATCAATATATGATAGAGCAGTAAAAGAAGCTGTAGATGAAGCAAATAAAATTAAAGTAGACGTGGCATCTAAAAAAGGCGATCACATTGGACCTTTAGTGTCCAAAGTTCAATATGATAAAGTTATTAATCTTATTAATGAGGGAATTAAAGAAGGTGCAACTCTTGCTGCTGGCGGACCCGATCTACCAAATGGTCTTAATAAGGGGTATTTTGTTAAACCTACGATTTTTACAGATGTCAACAACGATATGAAAATTGCTAGAGAAGAAATATTTGGTCCAGTACTTTCAATTATTCCATTTGATACAGAAGAAGAGGCAATTAAAATTACAAATGATACATCTTACGGATTAGGTAACTATTTACAAACTGAAGATAAAGAAAAAGCAAAAAGAGTAGCAAGAAAAGTAAGAGCAGGAACAGTCTATATCAACGGTCAAGGAGCCGAAACTGGAGCACCTTTTGGAGGATTTAAGCAATCAGGAAATGGTCGAGAGGGTGGACTATGGGGTTTTACTGAATACCTAGAGGTTAAGGCAATTACTGGTTGGAATTAAAAAATTATATTCAAAATAATTGAGGTTTAGATGATTGGTTATGTAATGGTGGGTACAAATAATTTAGATGCTGCCATTAAGTTTTATGATGAAGTTTTGGGAGTTATTGGGCTAACAAGAAACGAAACTGTAGAAAATGATTATGCTGCATATGGAAAGAAAGATACAAACGAAATAGAGTTTTACATCACAAAACCGTTTAATAAAAAAGAAGCAACTTTTGGAAATGGAACACAAATATCATTTATAACATCTTCAAGAGTTATTGTTGATAGATTTCACGAAACAGGACTAAAAGCTGGAGGTACTAGCGAAGGATCGGGAGGTGAACGACCAGAGGGATCAGGAGTTTATTATTCTTACGTGCGTGATCTTGATGGAAATAAAATTTGCACCTTCACAAATAGCAAGGAATAATACTATGTCTTATTCATCAATTCATGAAAAATTAGAAAATAAAAAAACTATTATTTTAGATGGCGGGATGGGTGCTGAATTAGAAAAGAATGGCGCTAAAATGGATGAAAAAATGTGGTGTGGAAAATGCTCAGTAGATAATCCAGAATTAGTAAGAAAAATTCATGAAGATTATATAAATGCGGGTGCTGATGTAATAACTACTAATACATATAGTACTACACCTATATCAATGAGACAGTATGGTTATGAAGACTTAATAGAGGAATTTAATAAAAAAAGTGTTCAAGTTGCAAAAGATGCAATTAAAAATTCAAACAAAGATGTTGCTCTTGCTGGAAGCGTTTCAACTTTTGGTAATTTTTATAAATTAGGAGTTAAAGCAATGATACCTGGCTTTGATGAACAACTTAAAATTTTATCAGGTGAAGGAGTAGATTTAATTATTTTAGAGGCTATGTCTTCTCAAGCAGATATTGTGGAAACAATGTTAAACTGTTCTACAAAGATAAGTATACCAGTTTGGTTGTCGGTATCGTGTGTAACGAATGATCAAAATCAAATAATGCTCGGGTACAACGATACAATTGACTCTGATACTCACGTCTATGAAAATTTTGAAAAATCTATAAATAATTTTAAAAAAATTCATAACGGTCCAATTTTAGTAGCCCACTCTGATATTAAAACTACAGGTAAGGCAATAAAAACCGCGAGAGAAAATTTTGATGGAGCTATAGGAGCGTATCCAAATAAAGGATATTATGAAAAACCACATTGGAGATTTATAGATGATATGACTCCTGATGATTATTTGAATGAAGTAAAAAATTGGGTAAAAGATGGAGCTCAAATTATAGGTGGCTGTTGTGGTATAGGGGTTGATGAAATTAAAGCAATTTCAATTTTAAAAAACTAAAGTATAAATTAGAAAATAATGAAAACATTTATTGGTGGAATTGGGTGCTTTTGGGATGAAACTAAATACGAGGGTATTGAAGGTATAATCTCAACCGAATGTGGTTACTGTGGAGGTGATGATCCCAATGTAACTTATAAAGCTGTGTGTGGTGGAGACACTGGACATATTGAAGTTGTAAAAGTTCAATATGATGAGAAAAAAAAATCATATGAAGATATGGTTAATCTATTTTTTGAACTGCACGACTCTACACAAGTAAATAGACAGGGTACATATGTAGGTATTCAATATAGATCTGAAATATTTTATAATACTGATGAAGAAAAAAAGATTGCTGAAAAGGTGTTAAACGAAGTGAATAAAAAATTGGATGGTAAGGTATCAACAAAAATATCCAAGGAAAAAAATTATTGTAAAGCAGAAGGATATCACCAGAAATACGAACAAAAAAAATCTTTAAAATATTGAAAATAAAAAAATTAGCTTCTGTTAAAAATCCTGAGTTAGAAACAATTAAAGATAATAAGGCTTTATGGAATCTTCCAAAAACTAGAAGATTTGGTTATAGAAATTTACATAAAATAAATCGGTACAGTCTTTATTTAAGATCTGATCTAGTATTAAGACTAAAGTCAAAACCTAATAATAAAATTAGTAAAATACCATTGGTTAAAAAAATGATCAAAAATAAATCTTTTTGCTCGTTAATCGTTGGCAAAGGTCAAAATATATTATTTGAAAAATATGCTAAAGATTTCAAAAGAAATCAACCGCAGACGATAATGTCAATAACTAAAATGTTTATTAACTTATTTGTTGGTGAACTTGTTAAAAATAAATCAATAGATTTGAATAAAAAAGTTTCACATTATTTGCCTAAAATTGGAAGTGGTTACGCTGAAGCAAGAATACAAGATGTTTTAAATATGAATATTATAAATTCCTATACCGAAGATTATACTAAAGCATATTCTTCTTCATTTTTACATGAGCCAGTTGGAGGTTGGAGACTACCAAAAAATTTAAAAAATCATTTAAGCCAAGAGGAATATTTAAATTCAATTAAAAAAATTAAAAACAAAAGTTTAATAAATAGTTCTGAATATGCATTTTATAAATCAGCGAATACTGATGTAGTGGGATTAATTGTAGAAAAGGTAAGTGGAAGAACTTTAAGAGATTGGGTATTGTCGGCAGTTGAAGCTGCTGGCTTTGAAGAAGGCTTATATATTGCTTCTGATAGATATGGAATGCCATGGATGTCTGGTGGTGGTTGTTTAATTGCTAGGGATTTTTTAAGAATGGGTTTGCTTTTTGCTAGAAAAGGTATGGGGGTTGGAAATAGAAAAGTTGGATCATCTTCTTATTTTGACAAAACAATTAAAAATTTAGGACCTAAATACATGGAATTATCAAAAAATAAATATTTGTATTACTCAAATTCAACAATGGTGTCTGGCAACATGATTGGACACTCTGGGTATGGAGGTCAGTTTTTAGCAACAAATTTTAAAACTGGCAAAGTTGCTGTATTTTTTTCAGTATTGGAAACAAAATCTGCAACAAAAGAAAGTTATAAAGTTGATATGATTAATATGTTGATAAATTTAGTTAATAATTAATATTTAAATTAAGAATACCTTGAAATTAATTTTTTAAGATGATTATCTGTAACACCACAACATCCTCCAATAATTTGAATTTGGTCATCAATTAGTTTTCCACATTCATCAGTAAATTCATCCTCTGTGTAGGTCACTATTGCCTTATGTGTTTTTGTATCAAACTTATGTATTTCTGGATAAAACATAATTGGACCCTGCCAATTATTTTTAATCACCTTCAATCCATCAAAGGCATCAACAAGCCAAGTATGCATAATACCATAAACATCTCCGCCCATATTTGTTAGAGATTTCATAATATCATCTAAAAGAACAATCTTATCATCAGGAATAAATTTTGGTTGCTCTATGTATATACTTTCATCATAAATAAGTGATTTTTCTTTTTCAGCTCTAAAATTTCTTCCAATTACGTTATTATCGAACTTGCTTATACAGCAACTTAGTCCAACCCAAACAGGTAAACCAGTTTCTAATGCAGAGTTAAGTAAGATTTTTGAGTGATCTATATCTAATATCATTTCTAGAATTAAAATATCTACTCCTTCTTCTTTTAAGATTTTAGCAGCCTCTTTATAATTTCTCTCTTCCTCTCTAAATGAAGGTAAGTACTTTGGATCTGGAACAAATTCATTTTCCTTTAATGAGAAAAAATTCGACATACTGCCTGCTATTCCAACTATATTTTCTTTCCCTTTATTCTTAATTGCCTTTTTGGCTATTTCTACAGATTTAACAATAAACTCTTTTGTTTCATCACCTCTATTAATACTATTCATATTGTGTCTTGTGGTGCTAAAAGTGTTTGCTGTAATAAGATCACAACCTGCATCCATAAAATTTTCATGAACTTGTCTTACAATTTCTGGCGCTGTGATTGTTGCTAATGCAGAAAAAGCTGGTGTCATCTCACCTCCTAAATTTGCAATCTCAGACCCATTTCCACCATCTAAGAATATTTTTGAATTTGATTTAAACTTTTCTTTAAAGAGCATCTATTTTTCTTCTTTTGGTGCTAGAACAACAGCTAATACTCCTCCTACAACAATCATTGTACTTCCAACAACTTCTCTCCAACCAAATGTTTCATCTGTCAAAATACCAGCCGATATAACTCCAACTACTATTTCGCTTAAATATAATATTGCACAAAGGCCTGCACCTAAAACAGATGGAGACCACATTATAACTACTCCAGTAGGAATAAAATAAAATACTGAAATAAGAACTAAAAAAGTAAACATTGATGCAAAAGCTTCGAACGGTGGCATAGGCCCCAAGTAATCTTTTAAAATAAAGCCAGCAAAAATATTAAATATTGTCCCATAAACGAAGAAAGAAAAGATTACTGGAAAGACACCATCTGTTTTGGAAATTTCTAAACGCACTAACCCAGCCCCAAATAGTACACCTCCTAGTAATGCTAACCAATCTCCTGCATTTTGTGGTAACGGTATAATGTTAGATTGACTGAAGACTACCCACAAACCCCCAAGCGCTAAGCTTAAAGTTAAAACTCTTTCTAAACCTGGTCTTTTTTTTAAAAAATATATTTCAAAAATAGTCGTCCAGACAGGTATCATGTAAAACATGATCAATGCTCGTACAACATCTGTAAGCAAGAAACTTAATGCGTAACATATAAAACCACTGCCCGTTAAAAAACCAACAAAAGGAATTTCTAAACCAGATGTACGACCTTTATACTTTCTCCACAAAGAGATGGGTGTAAGTAATAAAATTCCGATCATCATTTGAGAAATTGTTCCCCAACCTCCAGTAAGTCCCCCATCTTCTAAAATTCTTTGAGGTAGCCAATAAACTCCCCATGATCCAGCAGCTATTGCTAATGCAAAAGCTATTTTAAAATGGTGTTTGTGTCTGACCATTAGTTTAATTTTGGTTTAATTTTAGAAAAATTAAAAATTTCTTCATATCTTTTTGCAAAAGATATCACTTTTAAATCTTCTTTTTGTTTTGCTATAATTTGAATACCTATTGGAAATCCCTCTTTATTAAAACCAATAGGTAAAGAAATTGATGGTAAGTAAAAAAGACTAGCAAATATATGTATTTCAATCCATCTATGATAAGTATCCATTAATTTATCATTAATTTTTTCTGGGTGTCTTAAATTTTTATCAAAAGGAAATGATTGTTGAGATGGTAAAGCTAAAAAATCAAAATCACCAAATAAACTATTTACATCATTTGATAATTCAATTCTTGAGTTAAGAGCAGATTTTACATCTTCATCTGTAAGTTTGATACCTTTATTGTATTCCCATATCGCTTGTGGTGTCATCTCATTAATATCTTTTATATTCATTGTAATAATATCCTCATAAATACTTTTTGCTCTCAACGTTCCCCAGCAATTCCATAATTTATGAGCATCTATTTTTGGTTTTAAGTTTTCAATTATAACTTTTTGCTTTTCAAGATTGTTAAGTTGTTTGTTACATATTTCAATTATCTCAGGATTATATTCATAATTACCATTCATATCAGATAACCATCCAATTTTTATTTTTGAAAATTCCTGGTCACTTAAATTAACCTCACTAAAAGAATTATCTAAACTGAAAGAAATTGGATCTACTTTATGTTCTCCAACTATGACATCTAAAAAAATAGACATATCATCAGGTGTTCTGGCTAGACATCCTGGTGTTGAAATAACTGGAAGATTTTTCTTTTTTTCATTTGTTCGATAATCGGGAAGTAATCCTGGTGTTGGTCTAAAACCATAGACATTTGCGTAAGCAGCAGGTGTTCTACAAGAACCCATCATATCTGTACCATCAGCAAATGGCAGTAAATTTGCTGCAACTGCAACACCAGCTCCACCACTTGATCCACCTGATGATTGACTATTTCCATAAATGTTTGGTGTTATTCCAAATAATCTATTAGCTGTATGAGCGCCCACTCCTAATTCAGCAGTATTTGTTTTTCCAATTATTATTCCACCGGCATCTATTTGACGATCAACAATTATAGAATTTTTTTTTGGAAAATAATCTTTATATCCGGGAAAACCATAAGTGGTTGGAAAACCAACTACATCTAGCAAATCTTTAGAGGCAAGAGGTAAGCCAAATAACGGCTTATTTTCGTCAAAATTTTTGTCCTTAATCTCAGCTTCTTTAATTATTTCTTCTTCATCCTTAATTGAAACAATAGCATTCAAAGATGGATTAAATTTTTTTATTCTTTCAAAATATAAGCCAACTATTTCTTTTACTGAAACATCCTTTTTCTTAATTAAAGAAATAATTTCTTTAACTGATTTATTTTCAAGCATGAGAATTTACTATTACCTAGCTTTTTTAATGGATGCTAGGGTAATTTCCTTTATTTCTTCTAAAGTTGCTTTTCTAGGATTTTGTCCATAGGCTTGATCTTTCATTGATTTTTCAGCAATTCTATCAACACAATCCTCGGGGACTCCAATTTCGCTCAAACTTTTTGGAATTTTAATTCTATCAAGAATGTTTTCAATGTTTGATATAAATGCATCTACAGAATGATCTTTAAATTGCATAGCCTCTGACATTCTTTTAACTTTTTCTTCCATACCTGGTAGATTAAATTTTAAAACTACAGGTAATATTATTGCATTCGTAAGTCCGTGATGAGTATTGTATTCAGCTCCAACCATATGAGCAATAGCATGTACTAATCCTAAACCTTTTAAAAAAGAAATTCCTGCTAAACAAGATCCAACATGCATTCCACCTCTTGCAACTATATTGCTAGGATCTTCTACTGCTGTGACTAAAGATTTTGATATCAAAGATAAACCTTCTAAAGCAGCACCATCGCACATTGGATTGAAACCAGGAACACAATAACCCTCTATACCATGAATTAAAGCATCTGCACCAGTCCATGCTGTTAAATTTGCTGGCAATCCAATAGTTAGTTCTGGATCTAACAATGCTAAGGAAGGTCTAACATCTGGATGCCACATACAAAATTTCATGCCTTCTTTTAAATAAGTAACCATAGCTGAAATTTCTGTTTCAGCTCCAGTTCCAGCAGTTGTTGGAATAGTTATAATTTTTGGGAATGGGTTATCCTTGCTAATTTTAGGTGGAGTTAATTCAAACTCAAAATCTCTTAATGGAACGTCATTGTTTGCTGTGAGGCAAATTAATTTTCCTCCATCCATGGCACTGCCTCCACCGATTGCAATTATAGCATCATGGTTTCCATCTTTAAATTTACTAACACCATTTGAAACCTCATCTTCTCTTGGATTTGGAGATATATCAAAAAATAAATCGGATTTTACTTCAGAACTTTTTAAATAATTTTGTAAATTAATTATAAATGGTAATTTTGTGCTACCTTTATCTGTAACAATTAAAGGGTTTTTAATATCTAAATTATTACAGATACCACCTATTTCTTTTAATCTGCCTGGACCGTATGCAATATTAGTCGGAAACGTCCAATCTTGATTGGATAGAATATCGGTTTCGTTAAGTTTAAAACTTTGCATTTTTTTTATAAAGTATACAATTTTAAAAAATTATAAATGAATATTTCTTCAGAAAAAACAGATTTAAAAAAAACATATTTAGCAATATTTACCATGCTCTTAGCAATACTATGTGTGGATATGTATATGGTTGTAATAAAGTTTTTGGGTAATGAATATACTGTAATTCAGTTAGCAGTATTCAGAAATATTGCGGGGGTAATCCCTTTATTTATACTTATTTTATTTACTAAAGAATACATTTCAGTTTTTAGAAACCTTAATAACAAATTTATTGTCTTAAGCTTTTTTAGAGGGTTGGCTTTCTTATCAATGAATATATTTATATTTATTTCGGTTATTAATTTAGAATTTGCTACCGCTATGGTTCTTACATTTTCTTCGCCATTTTTCATTGTAATTTTATCAATAATTTTTTTAAAGGATAAAGTCGGTATTTATAGATGGTCTGCAATTTTTATAGGTTTTTTTGGCGTTGTTTTAATTGTTCAGCCAGGAAGTGATATATTTAGTTTTTACTCAATATTTCCAATTCTAACTGCGATTGCTTGGGCATTAAGTGTGATAATTTTAAAATTTATACCGGATGGTCACTCAACAGCAAAAATTCAATTATACACTTTAATATTTAATGTAATTGGTGGTGTTGTGCTGTTTTTATTGACTACTGGACATGCAGAAATAAAAAGTACCCAAGATTTTTTTCTTATGACATTGACTGGTATTCTTGGAGGTACTGCAGCAATACTTTTTATCTATTCTTATAGATTAATCTCAGCAAGTAAGATGGCTTCGTTTGAATATTTTGGTATTCCTTCATCATTTGTTTTAGGTTGGTTATTTTTTAATGAGGCTCCTTGGGAACAATTATTTCCAGGAGTTTTTGTAATTGTGTTTGCTGGAATGATTATAATTTGGAGAGATAAAGTAAAACAAAAAAAAACTAAGGTCAGTAGAGAAATTAACTAGCAGATTTCATTGATTTCATAACTATTGCTCTATCAATTTCACCAATAAGCTCACCTGTCTCACTATTAACCACTGGAAATTTCTGATCTGTATCTACAAGTTTATCAATTAAAGTTTCTATTTTTGAATTGTGAGGGATATTATTTGATCCGCTTTCAAACATTTTTTTTGTGTCATCACAACATTCTTCTCTCATTACTTTGCTTGCACTAAGGACTTTGTATTTTGGTACGTCTTCGCAAAAATCTTTTACATATTGATCTTTGGGGTTAGCAACAATTTCCTCTGGCGTTCCAACTTGAGAAACTTCTCCATCTTTCATAATTGCTATATGATCACCCATTTTAATTGCCTCTAAGAAATCATGAGTAATAAATACCATTGTCTTTTGTAATTTTTCTTGAATCTTTAATAGCTCATCCTGCATTTCTCTTCTAATTAATGGATCTAATGCTGAAAAAGGTTCATCAAAAATTAAAATTTCTGGATCTACAGCTAATGCACGAGCTAATCCTACCCTTTGTTGCATTCCTCCAGACAGTTCCCTTGGATAATTGTTATGCCAACCTTCTAAACCAACCATTTTTAAAACTTCCATTGATTTTTCTATTCTATCATTTTTTTTATTTCCTCTAATCTCTAAACCATATCCAATATTCTCCACTACTGTTCTGTGTGGAAATAAACCAAAATGTTGAAAAACCATACTCATTTTATTTCTTCTTAAATCTAATAGTTCTCTGCCACTCATTTTTGTTACGTCAACATCATCCATTTTTACAGTTCCAGCTGTTGGTTCGATTAATCTTGAAATACATCTTACTAAGGTTGATTTTCCACTTCCTGATAAACCCATTACAACAAATGTCTCACCTTTCTCTATTGAAAAGCTTACATCTTTTACAGCAACGACGTGTCCTGTTTTTTCCTGAACCTCTTTAATTGATAAATTTTTATCTAAATTTTTAATAATTCTTTTTTCATCCGACCCAAACAATTTCCATACATTTGAGCAAGTTATTTTTGGCTGGTTACTCATATTTTTAGTTATTTTAATATCATAAAAATAGACAATATTTTTCTTTAAATGTAAAATTATTTATTTTAAGTTTCATACCAATATGTCATCTGAAGTTACAAGTATTGAAGAAAAATCAAATAACTCTAAAAATATAATAACATATTCAGCAATCTTAATAACTTTTCTTATAGCTTTATGGCTATCTTTTCAAAGTGAAGGTCCATCCAAAATGCCCAAGGTAGTCACTGATGAATTTACATTTACTGCCTGGGTTAATGATGGTGAAGATTATTTAAAAAAAAATTACAGATGGTTTACCAAAATAATAGCTGGATATATAAAAAATGGATATTATTTCCTAGAGGACTTTCTGATTGACTCACCTTGGTTGTTAATTGCAGCAATAATTTTTTTACCTTGTTTAATAGCAGGTGGCTTAAGGCTTGGACTATATTCTTTATTTGTTATTTACTTCTGGGGAGGAACAGGAATGTGGGATGAGTCCATGCAGACCTTAGCTTTAATGGGTTTGTCCGTATTACTCTGCGTTGTATTTGGTGTAACATTGGGTGTAATGTGTTCTCAGAGTGATAGGTTTGATAATTTTATGAAGCCTATTTTGGATACAATGCAGGTTATGCCTGCTTTTGTATATCTTTTTCCAGCTTTATTCTTCTTTGGAATTGGTGGGGCGCCAGCAATATTGGCAACAATGATTTATGCAATGCCTCCAATAATTAGATTAACTAATACGGGTATAAGACAGGTTCCTGAACAAACCATTGAATCAGCTACATCTTTTGGGTCAAGCAAGTTACAGTTATTATTTAAAATTAAGATACCACTTTCTCTACCAAGTATAATGATGGGAATAAACCAAGTGATCATGATGGCATTAGCATTAGTTGTACTTGCTTGTTTTATAGGAGCAGAAGGTATTGGGGGGCAAGTTTGGCTAGCAATTAGAAACTTAGATGTTGGTTGGGCAATGGAAGGCGGGCTCTGTATATTATTTATGGCTATTATGTTTGATAGGTTTGGTTTAGCATTAAGTAAACCAAAAACAACTTTGCCTTCAGATGTTCAAAAATTTTACTTACTACCGCAAGCTTGGGAAAAATATAGTATTGCTAGAATTATAGAAAAACCTTTAGAATTTTTGAGTGGTTTAGTAAATTTTGTTTGCATAAATATTACAAAATATATTGCTTACGTTTTTGAATTTTTAATTTCTTTATTTAATAAAGATACTGCTAAAGATATAGGCGAATTATTAAGCAAAAGGTATTACATTATACCTTCATTTATTGTTTTTTTTCTCATTTCTTTTATAGATTCAAGTTTATTTAAAATAGGAACTTTTCCTGAGGATTGGAAACTTTCTATAAGACAACCAATTGCTGATGGAGTTAAATCATTAACTGTAAACCCTGGCTTTATTGCGTTTACCAAAGGTTTAAGGGGGTTTATTTATCTTAATCTTTTAAGACCGCTTGATACTTTTCTTACTCATATACCATGGTGGTACACTACTGGTATATTTGTTGCGATTGGATATTTTACCGTTGGATTGAGATTTGCTTTTGTTACATTGATATTATTGTTATTTATAGGTGCTAACGGTATATGGCCCCAGGCAATGATTACTCTTTCTTCAGTTTTGGTTTCCGTAATTTTGTGTTTTGCTATTGGTGTTCCACTTGGAATAATTGCATCCTACAATGAGAGATTTAGGAATTTTCAGAACGTTGTTTTGGATGCTATGCAGACCCTGCCCTATTTCTGCTACCTAATACCTGTTCTAATGTTTTTTGGTGGAGGAACAGTGTCAGCAGTTCTTGCAACAGTAATTTATTCAATACCTCCAATTATAAGATTAACTTCTCTAGGATTAACACAAGTTTCAGGAACATATTCTGAAGTTTCAAGATCTTTTGGAGGAACATTATTACAAACATTAAATAAGATTAAATTTCCGCTTGCTGTGCCAAGTTTAGTCGTTGGCTTTAATCAAACAGTAATTATGGCTTTTGCAATGCAAATTGTTACTCCTTTAATTGGAGGAAAAGGATTAGGGTTAGAAGTTTTCAATGGTTTAGCTAGATCAGATACTGGAAGAGGTCTTGCGGCAGGAATTGGGATAGTTTTATTAGCTATTATTATTGATAGAATTTCTCTTGCTTGGACGAAAAAGCAAAGAGAAGCACTTGGTTTATAAGCATTCTAAACAAAAACGTTACAATTTTATAAGTTTACATACCCATCTATATTGATCTAAAATGATTTTTTAATTAATTAAAAAGAGGGAAAATAATATGAAAATATCAAAAAGTATTTCAGCATTGATATTGTCACTTGTATTAGTTCTAGGAAGTTTTGGTACTGCACATGCTAAAAGATTAACAGCAGCAGTAGCTGACTGGACTGGTGGAGAGATTACATGTCAAGTAGCTGTAAGTATGCTAGAAGAAGAGTTAGGATACAAAGTCAAAAGAGTTGTATTCCCATCAGGTACAGGTTTATGGGAAGCTATTGCAGCTGGAGAAATTGATTTTGCATGCGAAAGTTGGCCAAGTTATGCCGAAGCTGACACAGTAATGATGAAAGGTCCGCTAATTTACGATGGTCAAACTATGTTTAATTATGAAGGTGATGGAAGTGTAAAACTTTTAGGAACATCTGGAATTATAGGTTTATCTGACTACTACATTCCTAGATATGCTGCTGAAAGTTTAGGTATTAAATCATGGAAAGATTTAAATAAGCATAAAGACAAATTTGCTACAATTGAATCTGGAAGCAAAGGAAGACTTATTGCTTGTCCTGTTGCAGGTTGGAACTGTCACGACCAAAAAAGACTTGATCTTTTAGGTATTGATTTCCAAGCTGATGAATTAGGAACAGAAGCGGCAGCAATCGCAGAAGCTGTAGCTGCTTATGAAAGAAAAGAACCTTTCTTGTTATATTTATGGGAACCTCACTGGTTCTTTGGTGCTTATGACATGGTTGGTGTAAAACTTCCTGCACATAAAACTTGTGATTCATTCACAGAAGCAAACAACTGGAAAGATTGTGGAACTGCAGCATGGCCAGCAACTGGTTGGGCAAAGGACTACACTTTCAATTATGGTAATCCTGATACTTTTGCTAAGCCTGAGCACGCTAAAGCAGCTGAATTTTTCACTAAAATGAAATTCGATAATGCTGATCAAGCTGTAATGTTAGTTGAAGTAAAACAGAAAAATAGAGATCTTAAAGAAGTTGTTAAAGAATGGAAAGACAACAATCCAGACAAATGGAAGAGTTGGATTCCAAAATAAATCTTTAAACTAATTAATTAAAAGGGCTTTGTGAGAACGAAGCCCTTTTTTTTTATGCACATTATCCATCGAGGAATAGTAAATAAGAGTTATAAAGAAAACTGCTTAGAGTCGTTTCGAGCATCATTTAAAAAAAGATTTGGGATTGAAACAGATATACATTCAACTAAAGATAAAATGTTTGTATGCTTTCATGATTTTACTTTAAAAAGAATTTTTAAAATAAGCAGAAGTATTAAAAATATTAATTATAAAGATCTAAAAAAAATTAAAAATAAAAACTTTGAAATACCACAGTTAAAAGAGGTTCTAAAAATTTCAAAAAACAAATTTCCTGTCTTTATTGAAATAAAGCCATTATTTAATAAAAAACTTTTATCTAATTTGATTAAAGAAACTAGAGGTTTCAAAAAATGTACTTTTATCTCTTTTAAACATGAAAACATCTATAATCTTCTTAAACTTAATTCAAAACTATCAGTAGGTTTATCATTTTCTAACAATTCAAGCGTAAAATCTATTTTGAAAAGTAGCCTAAATAAAAAAATAAAATATCTAATATTAGATAAAAAGTTTTTAACCAATGGAAGAATACAAATGATTAATAAAGAGAAATATTATTATACAATTAAAAACAAAAAAGAGTTTTTGAAATATAAAAAAAATAACAATCTTATATTTGAAAACTTATGATTTATATTTTTTAAGATATTCTAATCTTCCAATTATTTCATCTCTATCTAAATAATATCCTTGAAGATGACGATGACCTGAATTTGGGTCAAAAGCAGTTCTGCCGTGTAAAACACGCCTATTATTAAAAGAAAATATGTCTCCAGACCCTAATCTAAATTTAATCTGAAACTTATCATCATGTAGAAGATTTCCAAATCTGTGGTGGGCTTTATAAACTTTATCCATTTGATCTGGATGACAATCTAAAGCATCCATTGTTGCAACACTAAATCTAATATCATGAAAATCTTTGTCTTTTGTTAAACTAATTGCAGATGCATGATAACTTCTATGAGACTCTTGAGTATAATCTTTATCTCTAAATTTTAAAGGCACAGAAACTAGAGTCTCAAATATGTCTTTTTCATTTTGTCTTAAATAATCTGCTACAGCAAACCCATCGATTGCTGAAGAGTCTCCACCGTTTGCATCATTTACTAAACAATGTAAAAACTGATAACCTGGAGGCAGTTCAAACCAAGGTAAATCCATATGATTTCTTAACGCATGCGCTGTGTATGCTGAATTATTTGGTTTTGGAATATTAATAACTTCAAAAGGAGTTTTAAAAAATGTTTCTCTCACATGGCTTATCCGATGTAGTATTTTAAATCCTGATTTTTTTTCTGTTGGTGCATTTTTAACTATCGCAATACCTTTATGATGTAATAGTTCAAGCCACCTTATTAAACCTTTGTCAGAGTCAATTACTTCATCATGTTCAATACATATACTTTCAAAATTATTTTTTAAATTATTATCCCAAAGTTGATAAGGAGATGTATATTTTTGTTTATTTTTAATTGTATAGCAATTTTCTCTTAACCATTTTGGGTCATAATAACTTATGTGTTCTCCCTCACTCCACTCAATTTCTAATTTTCCATCATCATTAAGAGAATATTTTTTAGGATTTATATCTTTAGAAACTTCTAAAATATTAAACATTCTATGACGTGAGTCCTTGTCATGCGCGGTTGGACAATTGTCTCTTAGCCACATATAATTGAATTTACTCTCCTCTCCATCATTCCAAATAATTTGAAGGTAAGTACTATTTTTTGAGATTTTAGAAATTGAATTCATGATAAATAATTATATAAAATGGTAAAAATTTCAATTCAATTAATGGTTGAAAGCTTTTTATTTATTTAATTGTGGGTTTGCTTTGATACATTAAAAGAATTAGACTTTTAGAAATGTCAAAAATTGAAATCAATAATGTATATAAAATTTTTGGACCTAAACCATCCAGCGTTCTCAAAATGGTTCAGGATGGTGCTACAAAAGAGGATGTTTTAGAGCAAACAGGACATACAGTTGGATTAGATAATGTTTCTTTAAAAATCGAGGAAGGAGAAACCTTTGTTTGCATGGGTTTATCTGGATCTGGAAAATCAACATTAATCAGACACTTAAATAGATTGATAGATCCTACTTCTGGGGAAATTTTAGTTGAAGGTAAGGATGTAACTACTCTTAATAAAGAGCAACTAATTGAATTTAGAAGGCAAAAAATGAGTATGGTATTTCAAAGGTTTGGCTTATTTCCACATAAGACAGTTTTACAGAACGTTGGGTACGGACTTGAAATGCAAGGTGTGGAAATTGAAAAAAGAAATGCTACTGCAATGGAGAAAATTGAGTCTGTAGGTTTATCAGGATTTGAAAATCAATATCCAGCTCAACTATCTGGTGGAATGCAGCAACGGGTAGGACTTGCAAGGGCTTTAGCCACTGATACTGACATTATGCTTATGGATGAAGCTTTCTCAGCATTAGATCCATTAATAAGAAGTGACATGCAAAAACAATTGATAGATCTCCAAGCAGAATTAAAAAAAACTATAGTTTTTATAACTCACGATCTTGATGAGTCACTTAGATTAGGAGATCATATTGGAATTTTAAATGCGGGAAAACTTGTACAAGTAGGAACGCCAGTAGATATTATAATGAACCCAGCAGACGAATATGTAGAGGCATTTGTAAAAGATGTGAATAGAACCAAAGTTATTAAAGCAAAAATTATTATGAAACCTATTAATCAATCAGATGATATTGATAAGACAAACCTAATTAAAGTTGAAGAAGATCAATTTATTGAAGAGTTTCTACCCCAAGTTGTTTGTAGTAATTCCAATTGTGAAGTTATTGATAAACAAGGAAATGCTAAAGGTTATATTTCAAATAAAGAATTACAAGAATCGCTAAGAAGCTCATAATTTATATTGTGCAGTTATGGAAAAAAACTTAGGCAAAATTGTTGATTTAGAAAAATATCCTATTCATGACTTACATTCTCCTAAGATAAAAAAAATAATTGAAAAATGTAAAACAGAATTAGAAAATGATAGTTGTTCAGTAATCCCAAACTTTATTTTACCAAATTCTTTAGAAGTTATGAGAAAAGAATTAGAGCAACAGCTAGATGAAGTTTACATGTCTAAGGAAAGTATCAATGCATATCTTTATGCAAAAGATGATCCCTCTCTTCCAAAGGATCATCCAAAAAGAATATTTATGAACAGATACAATGGATATCTAAACTCTGATTGCTTTGCAAAAAACTCCGAAATGAAATTTCTTTATGAAACTGAAGAATTACTTAAATTTGTATCTGCTTGTCTAGGAATTTCTCCAATATATAGATGGGCTGATCCCTTAGCTTGTCATGCTTATAATGTAATGGAGCCTGATGGTATATTGCCTTGGCATTTTGATAGTTGTGAATTTACTTTAAGTCTTATGATACAAAAACCAGAGCAAGGTGGGGTATTTGAGTATTGTCCAAATATAAGAGAACCAGGAAATGAAAGATTTGACGAAGTAAAAAAAGTGTTAGATGGAGATCGTTCAAAAGTTAAGCAACTTGAACTAAAACCTGGTGATTTACAAATATTTAAAGGACGATTTACTATGCATAGAGTAACCAAAATAATAGGAAAAACCTCACGCTATATGTGTATACCAGCATATGTATTAGATCCATGGAGAGTAAATACACCTGAACATTCTAAAGCAATTTATGGAAAGGTGTTGCCCATACATATAGAAAGAAATAAAGTTAGATCTGATGGTTTAACCGATTAAATTTACTAATGTCATACAATTTAGAAAGTAAAAAAATAATTATTTCTGCTGGTGCTACAGGGATTGGTTGGGCGACAGCAAAAGAGTGTCTTGAAAAAGGTGCAAAAGTATTTTTGTGTGACATAGATCTAAAATCAATAAATAAATTAAAAAAACATCCATTAAATAATAAAAGATTGTTTAGTTTTCATTGCGATGCTTCAGATGAAAATGACGTGATAAATTTTTTTAAAGAAATTAAAAAAAAAACACAAAAAATTGATGCTCTAATTAATAATGTTGGAGTAGCAGGCCCAACTGGAACTATGGAAAAACTTAAGACAAAAGATTGGGAACAAACATTAAAAATAAATGTAATTAGTCATTTTATTTTTTCAAAATTAGCAATTCCAATGTTAAAAAAAAATAAAGGTGGATCTGTGGTTAATCTATCTTCTACTGCAGGTATATTTGGCTTTCCATTAAGATCTCCGTATTCAGCAAGTAAATGGGCAGTTGTGGGTATGACAAAAACCTTAGCAATGGAATTAGGAAAATTTAAAATTAGAGTTAATGCGATTTGTCCAGGAACTGTCAAAGGAGATAGGATGGGTAGAGTAATCAGAGATAAAGCAAAATTTTTAAAAATTTCTAAGAAAGCTGTTGAGAGTGAGTTCGTTTCTATGACATCTCTAAATACTTGGGTTTATGAGAAAGATATTGGGAATATGTGTTGCTATTTAATTTCAGATGATTCCTCTAGAATTTCAGGACAAGTGGTTGGCGTTGATGGAAATACATTAAGAATGCATTAAGTTTTTATAAACTTTCAATAAATTCTAATAAGTTTTTTGTTATTTGCTCAGGAGCCTCTATCAAAAAAGAGTGTTTTACCTTTGGTATTATAATCAATTTAGAAATTTTAATCTCATTTGACATTCTTTCATTATGAAAAGGTGTACAACCTCCATCATTTTCTCCTGTTATGAATAAACATGGCTTCTTAATTTCTTTAAGCCATGAAATCATCTCAGTTTCTGCATATATTTTAAATACATTAATAAAAACATCTCTGTCGGTATCTATAACCTGTTTTAATCTTCTTGAAACAAGATCAGGATTTTTTTCAATGAAGTCATCTGTAAACCACCTCGTGGTTAAATTTTTTAAAGTTTGTTCAACACCTTTATTTTTTAAATCAGAAATAACATTCCACACTTTTTGTTTATCTTCATCCGATCTTCCTGCCACCGTTGATAATAAACCTACTGAAATTACTCTGTCAGGAAATTTTCTTGCATAAGCAGGAGCAATCATACCTCCTAAAGAATGCCCCATAAAATGGGCTTTTTCTATACCTGTTCTTTCTCTAACTCTCTCAAGATCTAAAACAAGATCATCTAGATTAAAATCTTTATTACTTACGGGTGATTTTCCATGGCCTCTTAAATCATAAGTTACAACTGTGAACTTATCTTTGAGTTTTGGAACTATGAACCTCCACGCATCCTCTGCTCCTCCTACTCCATGGGTAAAAAAAATTGCAGGTCCTGATCCTGTTACTGAATAATTACAATCTATGATACTCATAGATATTTATGCTACTTGTATGTTTGATTTTTTAAAATATGGAATTATATTTTCACCAATTCTATGCATCGACTCTATTAAATCTTTTTGTGATTGACCAAAACTTGAACTAAGAATAATTTCATCAACTCCAGCCTCGGCATAGACACTTAACTTATCAATCATCTCATTCATAGGACAGATCAAAAGATTTTCTTTTAATTCATCTAAAGTTTGTTTTCTAGGTAAAGCTTCAATATTTCCTTCATTTACTTTACCAGGACCAGTAAACATATTATCAAATCGTTTGTAATATTCGTAAGCAAATTTTGTTTTTTCTCTAGCTTCATTTTCATCTTTCGCTAAATAAGCCATACGTTGCATGGAAAGTTTTAGTAGTTTTCCCTCCTCTCCTAACTTTGCACAACCTTCCTTAAACGCATTCACTCTACTTAATAAAAGATCTTTATTACCTGACAATACTGTTGATTGAACATGAAATCCCCTTGATGCTGCATCTTTAATACTTTCTAAATTCATAGCAGCTATCATCATTTGTACAGGATTACTTATCGGTCGAGGCATAATAGTAATTGGTTCAAAATCATAGAATTTACCTTTATATGAAACTTCTTTATTTTTTAACAATAATTGTAAAACCTCGAGTGACTCTATAAATTTTTCTTTTGATTTTTCTATGGGAGTTCCTAATCTTTGCATCTCCCAAGCAAAAGCACCTCTTCCAACACCTAAAATTAATCTGCCATCAGTTAAAATATCTGCTGTTGCGACTTCACCAGCATATGTTCTCATATCGTGAACAGGTAAAACAACTATTCCAGTTGTGATTTTAATATTTTTTGTAATAGATGCAATTTTTACAGCCATCTGCAAAGGGGATGGCATCATAAGTAAATTTATTAAATGATGTTCAGGAATTGATACTGTTGCATAACCAAGTTTCTCTGCAACAACACATTCTTCCAACATATTTTTAAAATGTTGTTTCGAACCAACATTTGTATCTGGCATGTAGCTAGTTAAGAAGTGGTTAAAGTCCATGTATTTAATTTACCATTTTAATTTTTCTTAAGATATCTATTTTCTAATTTTATTTTCATATTTTTTTCTAAATAGTTGTAAATTGACTAAATACTCATCTCTTATATTTGAAAGTTGATTAATTGATTTTCCTTTAGCTTGTTTTTTTGTACCTGAAATCAGCCTTTCTGAGAGTTTTTTTGACAATTTTGGCGCTTTAAGCTTAGTCCATGGAAGTTTTAATGTTGGCCCAAACTGTTCTAACATATGCTTCATCCCAGCCTTTCCACCCGCTAAATGGAAGGTTAAAAATGTTCCCATTAAAGAATATCTTAAACCAGGACCATCCTCTATGGCTCTATCTAAATCCTCAGTTGTAGCATATCCATCATTAATAATATGTAACGCCTCTCTCCATAAGGCTTCTTGAAGTCTATCAGATAAATAACCAGGTAATTCCTTTTTAAGAACTATCGGATTCATTGAAATTGACTTATAAAATTTATTTGCAATTTTTAAAGATTTCTTACTAGTTTTTTTACCAGGAACTATTTCTACCAAAGGTAACAAATATACAGGATTGAATGGATGGCCAATAATACCTCTCTGAATATTTTTACATTTCGAAAAAATCTTTGATGGCAACAATCCCGAAGAACTTGATGAAATTAAAACATTTTTTTTGCACCTTTTAGAAATTTCTCTCATTAAAACAGTTTTTAAATTATAATTTTCTGGTGCACATTCTTGAATAAAATCAGCATCTTTAACTGCTTCTTCTAAAGATAGGAAGAATTTTAGATTATTTAAATTTATTTTTTTTTTGTTAAAAAGTTTTTTTACATATGGAAGTGCTCTTTTTATTTCGTCAATTAAAATTTTTTTTTGCTTAAGATTTTTATCGTAAGCATAAACGATTTTATTATGAGCTAAAAATCTTATAATCCACCCTATTCCGATTACACCTGTTCCAACTACAGCAACTTTTTTAATTTTTAACATTACTTGTGTTTAACAAGCTTAAGTTTTGTCCTAGTTTCCTCTGCTGTCATTATTGATGCTCCAAGATCTGTAACTATCCTAATTGCTTTCTCCACTAATTGAGCATTTGTTGCTAGTTTGCCCTTTGATAAATATAGGTTATCCTCCAAACCTACTCTTGGGTTTCCTCCCATTACAACTGTTTGAGCTACAAATGGCATTTCATTTTTTGAAATTGCAAAACCTGACCACACTGCTTCTTTAGGCATTATGTCTTTCATGGCTTGCATTGCTAATGGGGTAGCGGGAGCTCCCCAAGGAATACCTAAACACATTTGAAACATTGGTGGATCATCAAGTAAACCTTCTTTGTACAATTGCGATCCAAACCACATATTTCCTAAATCAAATGCCTCTATCTCTGGTTTAACTTTAATTTCTTGTAATTTTTTTGCAGCCTTTCTTAAATCATTTGGTGTATTAACTGTAATTACAGAACCGTCTCCAAAATTTAATGTACCAGCATCTAAAGTACAAATTTCCGGTAAAAATTGTTCTGCATTAGCTATTCTTTCCATTACATTTGCCATATCAGTCATTGGACCAAACTCTAGAGGATTTTTACCTTGACCAATGTCTAAATCTCCACCCATCCCAGTTGTTAAATTTAAAATGACATCTGTTTCGCTTGATCTAATTCTATCTACTACTTCTTTGTATAATTCCAGTCTTCTGCTTGGTGTACCGTCCTCTTCTCTTACATGAATATGAGCAATTGCAGCTCCTGCCTTTGCTGCTTCTATTGCGGACTTAGCTATTTGCTCAGGAGTTTTTGGTAAATCAGGATGTTTGCTTGCAGTATCTCCAGACCCAGTAACCGCGCATGAGATAAAAACGTTATTGTTCATAATTTATTTTTCAACTATATTTTAAATTCATACAAATGGAAATATCTGAATTACAGAAAGAATTAGCTGCTACTTTTAGATGGACAGCAAGACTAAATATGCACGAGGGTGTTGCAAACCATTTTAGTGCATGCGTCCCTGACTCTTCTGATTTTTACGTAAATAAAGCAGGCATTCATTTTAGTAATATGAAGGCTAGCGATTTAATCTTAGTGACTAAAGAAAATAAAGAAGAATTAAAGAATAAACCAGACATAATTGATCCGACAGCTCTATATATACATAGTGCGATACATGAAAAAGCATCACATGCAAGATGTATTTTTCATGTTCATTCAAAATATGCAACTGCCCTCTCCACTCTTAAAGATCCTGTTATGAAACCTATCGATCAAAATACAATGATGTTTTACAATAGAGTATCTGCATTTAAAGAATTTGGAGGTCTAGGACTGGAAGAGGAGTCAATAAAAATGGCAAATGCTTTAGGAAACAAACAACACATGTTGCTTGCAAATCATGGAATTTTAACTACAGGAAGAACGGTGGCTGAAGGTTTTAATTCTCTTTATTATTTTGAAAGAGCAGCAGAAACATACCTGACGGCTTTATCAACAAACCAGGAACTTAATGTTGTAAGCCATGAAATTGCAGAAAAAACTGCAGAGGAGCATGAAAATTTTCCTACAGATTTTGCAAATTTATTTTTGTCTCAAATTAGGATCATTTTAGATAAAGAAGAGCCAGATTATAAAAATTAAGATGGATTTAGATAAATTAAAAGTGAGAAGAAGTTTTATTTTTACACCAGGTCTTCACCCTGAAATGTTTCCAAAAGCGATTGCATCAGGTGCTGATATGGTTTGTATTGAATTAGAAGATGGGATAGCAATAAATGACAAAGAACAAGCCCGAAAAAATACTATAGAAGCTCTTAAAACGCTCGAAGTTAAAAATGATGTAGAACTAGTTGTAAGGTTTAATAATCAAAGAACTAAATTTGGTCTTTTAGATCTAGAAGCTTTTATATCAAGTAAAGTAAATCTAAAGGCTATTATGTTACCAAAGGTTAAAACACCAGATGAAATAATATTTATAGACGATCTTCTTACAGACTGTAATTTAGATACCGATCTTCATGTTATAATGGAAACAAATGAAGCTTTAGAAAATATTTATAATATTGCTCATGCTAGCAAGAGAATAGTAGCTTTATACTTTGGTGGAGTTGATATGGCAGCAGAGCTTAGAGTTGAAAATAAATGGGAAAACCTAGTTCACGCAAGATCAAAGTTGGTTCATGCAGGTGCAAGTGTCGGTGTAGACGTTATAGATGTGCCTTATTTAGATTTAGAAAACATGGATGGAATGAGGAAAGAAGCTGAACAAGTGAGAAATCTTGGATTTACTGGAAAAGGCTCTATTCATCCCAAACAAATTCAAATTTTAAATGAGGTATTTACACCTCCAAAAGATGAAATTACTAAGGCAAAAAAAATATTAGAAGAATTTAACAATTCAAATACAGGTTTAGTAGTTATAGATGGTAAACTAATTGAAAAACCTGTCCTAAGAGAAATGAAAAGAAAAATACTAATAGCTGATAAAATTAATAAAGGATAAAAAATGTCATATCATCTAGCAACTAGAAAAATAATCAAAGAGTGGACAGATTATAATGAACATATGAATATGGCTTATTATATCTTAATCTTTGATCAAGCATGGGAAACGATGCTTAATAAATTTCATATGGGTGGAGAAAATGCAAAATCAAATCTGAGAAGTACTATGGTTGTTGAAACTAGAACCACTTACAATAATGAGGTTAAAGAAAATCAAGAAGTAGAAGTATATTGCACTCATTTTGATCACGATAAAAAAAGATTACATTTAAAATGTGAAATGTACGAAAAAGAAACTAAAACTCTTGCTGCTACTATGGAGAGTTTGTCCCTTTATATTGACTTGGGAAAAAGAAAGGTCACAGAATTTGAAGAAGATAAACTAAAAATTATGGGTGAATTTATTGACGAAAATAAATCAAGTTTTAAGTCTGAAAATTTAGAATTATCTAATAGGTTAAAAAAATAAATTATGGAAATTAAATTAGTATCAGGTGCATTAGGTGCAGAAGTAAGGGGTATCGATTTAAAAGATAGCTCTTTAGAAAATTGGAAGAAGATAAATAATCTATTATTAGAACACAAAGCTCTTTTCTTTAGAGATCAAGATATTACATCGCAAGAACAGATAAATTTAGCAAAACATTTTGGTCCATTAGAAAGACATATTTATGTTAAAGGAAGAAAAGATTATCCTGAAATATTAAGAATAATTAAAGCTCCAGAAGAAAAAAGACAATGGGGTGAAACTTGGCATACTGATGTAAGTTATAATCCTAAACCAACAAAAGTAATTATCTTAAGATCAATTAAAGTACCACCGGTTGGTGGAGATACAATGTTTTCTAATATGGAAATCGCTTACGACACATTAAGCGATAAAATTAAAGATAAGGTTAATGATAAGAGAGCCATTCATAGCTCTCTAGGGGCAGCGGCATTTGTTGATGCATATAAGGAAATGGAAGGGAACGGTAATCTAGATGAATATTCAAATTCCCATCCAGTAGTTAGAACTCATCCTGAAACAGGAAAAAAAATTTTGTATGTAAATTCAATGTACACTAAAAGAATTTTAGATTTAGATGAAAATGAAAGTTCAGATATTTTAAATGAAATATTTTTACATCAAGAAAGACTTGATTTTACATGCAGATTTAAATGGACTGAAAATGCTGTTGCAATTTGGGACAATAGAAGCACCCTTCACCAAGGTCTGACTGATTTTTTTCCTGGCAGAGGATTGGGCCATGAAAGAGTTATGGACAGGATTGCAGTCGAGGGTGATCATCCAAATTAAATGCAAGCTTTTGATTATCTAATAGTTGGTGCTGGTTCAGCTGGATGTGTAGTAGCTAACAGATTATCTGAGAATGCTAATAATTCTATAGCTATATTTGAGGCAGGCGGATCTAGTGATATTTGGAAGGTTAAAATGCCATTAGCTCTTCTATATACAATGCATGACCCCAAATATAATTGGAAATATTATTCAGAACCTGAGCCATATTTGAACAATAGACGTGTTTTTTGCCCAAGAGGAAAGATGATTGGAGGATGCTCATCTCATAATGGAATGGTCTTTGTTAGAGGAAATAGAGATGACTATACTAGATGGGAAAATTTTGGTTTGGATAATTGGTCCTATGATAAAGTTCTTCCTTATTTTAAGAAGATTGAAACTTGGTCTGAAGGTGAAAATCAATATAGAGGTTCATTGGGACCACTTCCAGTAAATTTATCTAAAAATTCAAATCCATTATTTAAAGCATTTATTGACGCTGCAGCTGAAGCAGGTCACAAAACAAATATAGATATGAATGGTGAGGAACAAGAGGGTTTTGGCATGTTTGATACTACAATGCATCAAGGTGAGAGAGCTGGAGTTGCCAAGTATTATTTAAACCCTATTAAAAATAGAAAAAATTTAAATATTTTAAAAAACTCATTTGTTGAAAAGATACTATTTGAGGGAAAAAAAGCAGTTGGTCTTCAAGTAAAAATAAACAACAAAGTTGAAAAGATTTATGCAAATAAGGAAGTAATTTTGAGTGGAGGATCTATAAATTCTCCACAATTATTAATGTTATCTGGTATAGGCGACGAAACCCATCTTAGAGATAATGGTATTGAAGTTGTTCATCACTCAAAGGGTGTTGGAAAGAATTTACAAGATCATCTTGAAACTTACATACAGCAAAAATGTAAAACTCCTAATACACTTTACACATACACAAAATTAATTCCAAAAATTTTAGCAGGTATGCAATGGTTTATGTTTAAATCTGGACCCTGCTCAAAATCATTTTTAGAAGCTGGCGGTTTTGCAAAATCATCGCCTGATAGAAAAGTTGCTAATATTCAATTTCATTTTTTTCCATCATTTGTGATAAATCATGGCCTAGAAGAACCTGATACACATGGGTATCAATTACATGCAAGTCCAAATCATCCAAAAAGTAGAGGTGAAATAACACTTAATTCTTCAGACCCATACGATTACCCTAAAATTTTATTTAATTATTTAAAAGAAGAAGAAGATCTTAAACAAACAAGAGAGTGTATTCATGTTGCAAGAAAAATTCTAGCACAGCCAGCTTTAGCAGAGCACGCTGGTGATGAAGTTGGGCCAGGTTTTGATGCACAGTCAGATGATGAATTAAATGAATATATTAGATCGAAAGCAGACACTGCATATCATCCTTGTGGAACATGCAAAATGGGAGTTGATGATATGGCAGTAGTAGACCAGGATTTGAGGGTAAATGGAATTGGAAATTTAAGAGTGATTGATGCATCAGTGATACCTGAAATACCAAGTGCAAACCTAAATGCTCCTACACTTATGATTGCTGAAAAAGGTTCAGAGGCAATTTTAAATAATTAATATTATTATCACCACTGATTTGATATAGGTGTCTCATGGACACAAACCAAAATACCAGAGGTATTTTTTTTATAATGACTGGTATGGCTTTTTTTTCAATACAAGACTCTTTAATTAAATTTATTTTTGAGGATATTGCTTTATTCGAGCTTTATTTTGGAAGAACCCTTATACAATCAGTATTTTTGCTATCCTTTGTTTTAATAACTAAAAAAACAATATCTTTAAAAACCCATTACCCATTATTGACATTAATAAGAGTTGTATGTTTTTTCTTTGGTTTTAGTTTTTTTTATATTTCACTGACTTTTATGACGCTTGCGATGACAAGTGCACTATTTTTCTCCTGCCCGTTCTTTATGTCTATGTTTGCTAAATTTTTCTTAAAAGAAAAAATTGGAATTAGAAGATGGAGTGCAATTGTAGTTGGATTTATTGGAGTATTAATTGTTTTAAATCCATCTTTAGATGATTTTAATTTCTTTAAATTAGCACCAGTAGCATGTGCGCTTTGCTATTCAATCTCGATGACAATAACAAAATATACATCCGATAAAGATAGTATTTATACTCAAATGACTTGGCTTTATATTTTTGCATTATTTGCAAGTTTAGTAATATTTTTTGTTAGCGGAGATGGAAAATTTAACACTTTTACGGATCCAACTTTGCAATTTATTGTTAGAGAATGGTTTACTAACCCAGGAGAGGCATGGCCCTATGTTTTAATTATGGGAATAGTTGCTTCGATTTCATTTTTTTGTGTATTTACTGCCTATAGCATTGCCTCACCTTCTGTAGTTTCATTATTTGAGTATTCATACATAGTGTTTGCAATGGTAGCTGGTTATATATTATTTGAAACAATACCAGTGCCAAGAACTTTTCTAGGTGCATCAATAATTATTGGTGCTGGCGTGTATATTTATTTTAGAGAAAAAGTCCGAGGACAAATGATTGCTACAGATACACCAGCGAATAGATGATAAGAAAAAATTATATTCCAACAATAAATATAAATCCTATTCTAAAAAATAACTTCAATTCAAAAGCAACATTAAAAATTACAAGGGAAATTGAAAAAGCTTGTGTTGAGGTTGGTTTTTTTCAAATAGTCGGTCATGGAATAAAATTAAAAAAAATAAATAAAGTATGCAAAATTGGAGAAAATTTTTTTAAATCAAATAAGAACAATAAATTTAAATTGGCTCCAAAGAAATGGAATAAAAGGAGTAAAAATATTTATCGTGGATATTTTCCAAATGATGTTAATGGAAAAGAAGGATTAGACTTAGGTGACTTAAAAGTAACAAAGGATTTTTCAAAAAAAACTAGAAATCAATACATCGAGCATTTAAGTATAGATAGGTCATTTAATAAGCAATCTATTGAAAAACTAGCAGATTATTTTGAAAATTTATTTAATTTAAGCGAAACGCTTTTTAAAAGTATTATAAAACTTTATAAAAAAGACCCTAATTTATCTAAAAAAGCCTTTTCGAGATTAAAAACACTTAGCACTTTAAGATTTAACTATTACCCAAATCAATCTAAACCAGTTGAAATATCTAAAGAAGATGGGGTCGCACTTGGATGTGAAACACATGTTGATAGTGGTATTTTCACAGTTTTATATCAAAATAAAAAAGGCGGTCTCCAAGTTCAAAACCGAAAAACAAAAAGATGGCACGATGTTCCTTTCAATAAAAATGCCTTGGTAGTGAATACAGGTAGAGCGCTAGAATATTTAAGCAAAGGCAAGTTTAAAGCAACAAATCATAGGGTATTGTGGAATAAGCAAAAAAGGCTTTCCGTTCCTTTCTTTTTTGAGCCCTCATATGACTTTAAAATGAATCTTTCCTTTTTAAATAAGCAAAAATTTAGTAACGGTGGCATCAGATATGATAAATTTCTAAATAAGTCTTTAAAAAAATTCGTTGAATATCAAAGATAAGAATAATAGAATTGTTAAATAAAGCGATACATAACTCGTCGTAAAATCTTATACGAAAGTGGGATCGGTCGTCTTTAAATTAATTTTTAAAGGAGGCTTTAATGAAGTTTGGTTATTTTTGTAATACCACAAATTGGACTCACAAACCATATCACCAGCTATTAGATGAGACTAAAGAAATCACAGAGTTTTGTGATCAAAACAATTGGAATTCAATATGGTTTACAGAACATCATTTTAATCATGAGGGAATGGAATCTTGCACAAACCCTTTAATGTTAGGGGCAGATGCTGCGGCAAGAACAAAAAATATAAGAATAGGACAAGCTGCAAACGTAATTACTTTTCATAACCCAATTAGATTAGCAGAAGATATTGCAACACTTGATCAACTTTCTAAAGGAAGAGTAGAAGTTGGTGTAGCCAGAGGAGTTTATGGTCGAGAAGCAATAAATTTAAATAAAGAAGCAGATTTAAAAGATCAAGCAAAAAACTTTAGATTATTTGCAGAGACATTAGAAATTTTAAAAAAAGCTTGGTCAGAAAAATTTTTTAATCACGAAGGAGAGTTTTATACTTATCCATCACCTAACTATGTATGGCAACATGATATGAGTCCACCTAGTGAAGAATTTATGAATATGGAAGATAGTACTATGAAAAAAATTAGTGTTCTGCCTAAGCCGTATCAAAATCCACATCCTCCAATACATCAAGTTGTAGATGGTATAAGATCTATTGAGTGGGCTGCAGAAAATAATATTAATGTAATTATGTGGATACCTACTGTTAAGGCACTCAAAATAAGATTTGAAGCATACAAAAATAAAAGATCAGAAGTTACTAAAAAAAATGTTCCTTTAGGAGAAGGAGTAACTCTTGTTAGAGATATGTTTGTTGCAGATACAATGGAAGAAGCTAGAGAGAAAGCTGGAGAACACATGGTAAATTATATGAGATGGGTTTGTCATTGGAGAGGTCTAGGAAATCATATGGATCCAGGTGAAGAACTCCCACAAACAAAAGGTAAATTAGATCTTCTTAATTATGAGTTTTTACACAAGAGAAATATGTTATTTGGAACTCCTGAATATGTAACAGATAAGATTAAAGAACTTCAATCAGAGCTAAATCTTCAAAATCTTCAAGTCTGGTCTAACTTTCCAGGTGTTAAACATGAAGATTGTATGAAAAGTATTAAATTATTCACTGAAAAAGTAATGCCCAACTTTAAAGATGATCTAGATACTGAAGTTAAAAAAGTATCGTGATTAAATCCAAGAATACCTTGACCGGTGGTCAAGCGGCAGTCAAATCCCTAAAAAAAGAAAAAGTAAAACACGTCTTTGGTTTAATTGGTTCCGCTACAATGGAAATGTTTGATGCGTTGTATCATGAAAAAAAAATTAAATTTATAGGTGTGAGAGATGAAAGAACAGGAACTCACATGGCCGATGGTTATGCAAGGGCATCTAATCAACCTGGTGTTATTATTGCTGGACAAAACGGCCCAGGAGCAACTAATCTTGTTACAGGTATTGCTCAAGCAAAAGCTGCATTTTCACCAGTAGTATCAATCGCAGGCTTATATTCTACAAAAGATAAAATGGAAGATGCTTTCCAAGGACTTGATCAACAGTCACTGTTTAATCCTATAACCAAAAAAACCTGGACTGTAAAAAAGGCAAGCCATATTCCAACAGCTTTTAGCGATGCCTTCAATCTTGCAATGTCACCACGGAGAGGTCCAGTTTGTATTAATCTACCAAGAAATGTACTTTCAGATACTTCAAAATTTAAAATCAATGTAAATAAAAAGTCTTTTAAAAGTGAAAGTAATTTAAAAAGCAAAAAAGATTTAATTCAGAAAACAACAAAACTTATTCTTAATTCTAAGAAAACTGTAATTGTTGCTGGTGGAGGTATAAAATATAATTCAAAATTTAAATCTGTAACTGATCTTGCTGAATTTTTAAACGTTCCAATAGTAACAGCCGCTGGACACGGAGATGCGATACCATTTAGTCACAAACTAAATGCTGGACAAATGGGGCCAAGAGGCAATTTAGTTGCTTCAAGACTGGTGAAAGAAGCAGAACTTATTATTGCATTAGGAACAAGACTTGGTTTTAATTCTACTTTCTATTCTTACGATAATATAAACAAGAAAGCTAAAATTATTCAAGTTGAACTAGAAAAAAAAATGTTAGGAAGATATTTTCCTATTAGTATTGGTATTCATGGCGATGCTGCAAATGTGGCAAATCAAATGTTGAATGATTTAAAAAAACAAAAGAAAATTTTAAGTTATAAAGAATGGACAAATAATTTTTTATTAGAAAGATCAAAGTTTTTAATAAATAGGGATAATATAAAATCTAAAAATTACCCAATACAACCAAATGGACTATTTAAAGAGTTAAGAAAAGTTCTTCCTAAAAATTCAGCTATCACACTTGATGCTGGTACACTTTGCCTTCAAGCTACTGATGCTTTAGAGTATTACAATCCTCCTTCTCTTTTTACCCCTTTAGATTTTGGATTAGTAGGTTTTTCATTTGCTTGTGGTTTAGGCATTAAGGTTGCGAAACCTAATAAAACTGTAGTTAGTTTAATGGGCGATGGTGGATTTGGCATGACTATTTCAGAATTAAGCACTGCCGTAGAGCATGGAATAAATACAATTACAATAGTTATGAATAATAAAAGTTGGGGTGCCGAAAAAGCTTACCAAAAAGATTTTTATGGTGAAAGATATTTGGGCGCAGATATTCAAAGTCCTCCTTTTGATGAGGTTGCTAAACTTTATGGTGCAAAAGGAATTAAAGTGAAAAAATTATCAGAGGTAAATCAAGCTATTAAAAGTGCACTTAAAGCAAACAAACCAGTTGTTATAGATGTTGATGTAGATCCAAAAGCATTATACAGTTTTAGAAGAGATAGCTTTACACATAGAATTAAAAAATGAAATTAGAATTAAGAAAATTTAATAAATTTGTAGATAAAACTTTTATTGAGGGTGGAAAAGAAGCTAAAGATCCGGTTTTTATGGTTTCTGTAGCAGCAGTTTTTAAAAATCCCTGGGACGGGAAAGGTTTTGTAGAAGACTTAAAACCTATAATTTTAGATCTAGCTCCAAAACTTGGAGATTTGCTTGTCCCAGAACTAATTAAAGAAATAGGTTCTCCTGATAAAATATTGGCTTATGGAAAAGCTGGCGTAGTTGGATTAAGTGGAGAAATTGAACATGCGTCTGCTTTTATTCATACATTGAGATTTGGTAATAAATTTAGAGATGCAGTCGGTGGTACTTCTTACCTAAGTTTTACAAACACTAGGGGTCCTGCTGGATCAAAAATATCAATACCAATGATGCATAAAACTGACTCAGGTTTAAGACCTTATTATTTAACACATGAGTTTACAATACATGATGCTCCATTTGATGACGAAATTGTAATCGCAATTGGAGGTGCTTCAACTGGAAGAGCACATGCTAGAACAGGTGATAGGTACCAAGACATGAAGGAAATGGGCATTGAACCAAAGTAAAAATGATTCATGCAACAGACTCTAAAGGTACATTCTATATATTAAATAAAAAAGATAGAACTCCAATCATATTTATCCACGGTGTAGGACTTGATCACTCTATATGGGATCCACAGATAAATGAATTTGATAATACTGTTTTAATTTATGATATACTAGGTCATGGTAAAACACCTTTAAACAAAAATGATTTAGATTTTGATGATTTTTCTGATCAAATATTAAACTTAATTGATGAATTAAAATTTAATAAAGTTCACTTAGTTGGTTTTTCTATAGGTTCATTAATTGCAAGAAATTTTGCTACAAGATTTAACGATAGATTGGCCTCTCTTACACTTTTGTGCTCTATATTTAATCGATCTGACAAAGAGCAAAAAATCGTAAATGATAGATTTGAACAGACCAAAAAAGATCATAAGCTTACTAAAGATGCTCTTAAAAGGTGGTTCACAGAAGATTATTTAAATAAAAATCCGGGCATCTCAGATAAAATTTTCAATATTCTTCAAAACAATAATATGAATAATTTTATAAAGATCTATTCCTTATTCGTGAAACATCAAGACAATGAAAAATTTGAAAACATCAAGACTAAAACTTTAGTGATAACTGGTGAAGGTGATGTGGGATCAACTCCAGAAATGTCAATTAATTTAGGTAAAAAAATTAAAAATTCTGTTGTAAAAATTATTCCTAAAGGAAAACATCTCTGTAGTATTGAATGCTCAGATGATGTAAATAATACAATAAAAGATCACATACAAAATGCCTGAATTAAAAAAATATAAAATGTTTATTGGAGGAGAATGGGTTGACTCTGATACTAAAAAAACTTTTGAAACATTAAACCCAGAAGATAACAAACCATGGGCTGTTGTTCCAGAAGCAAGTGCCAATGATGTAGATAAAGCAGTTAAAGCTGCTCAGAAAGCTTTTGAAGGGGATTGGCCAAAAATATTGCCAAGAGAAAGAGCTAAATTTTTAAGAGCTATTGGAAACAAACTTAGAGACAATGCAGAATTACTTGGTAAGATTGAAACGATTGATACTGGAAAGCTATTCAGAGAAACCAACAAACAAGCAAACTATATCGCAGAATATTATGACTATTACGCTGGTATGGCTGATAAAGTTGAAGGTACTGTTCTTCCAATAGATAAACCAAACATTCAAGCTATAACCTCAAGAATACCTATAGGTGTTATTGCTGCAATTGTCCCATGGAACTCCCAAATGTTTTTAACAGCAACAAAACTTGCTCCAGCTCTAGCTATGGGAAATACAGTTGTAATTAAATCCTCTGAGCTTGCCCCTGCGGTGATGTTTGAATTTGCAAAACTTATAGAAGAAACTGGTATTCCAAAAGGAGTAGTAAATGTGATTACAGGATTTGGAGATCCATGCGGTAAAGCTTTAACGACACATGATTTAGTTGAAAAAGTTGCCTTTACAGGAGGGCCTGAAACTGCAAGGCATATAATTAGAAACTCTGCAGAAAACTTATCTGAGGTAAGTTTAGAATTAGGGGGAAAAAGTCCTGTTGCAGTATTTGATGATGCTCATCAAGAAAATGCTATAAACGGTATTACTGCAGGTATATTTGGTGCTAGTGGACAAAGTTGTATTGCAGGTTCAAGGCTATATTTACAAAAAGGTATCTATGATGAGTTTCTTGATAAACTCATAAAAAGAGCTGAAAAAATAAAAATAGGTACACCTATGGATCCTGAGACTGAAATGGGTCCTTTAAGTAACTTTAAACAACTTGAAATTATTGAAACAAATATAAAAAAAACAGTTGAACAAGGTGGAAAAATAAAATGTGGAGGTAAAAGACATCCTTTTTCTAATGACGGGTATTATTTTCCTCCAACTATAATTGAATGTGATAATCATAACCTTCCAACTGCTGAAAACGAATTATTTGGTCCAGTTTTATCTGTCATGAAATTTAATGATGAAAAAGAAGTCATAGAAAAAATGAATGATAATCAATATGGATTATCCTCAGGAGTTTATACTAGCGACTTTGCTAGAGGCTTAAGAGTATCTAATGCAATTAGAGCTGGAATAACATTTGTTAACACTTATAGATTAATTTCACCTTCAGCACCTTTTGGCGGAATTAAAGACAGTGGATATGGAAAGGAAGCGGGAATGGACTCAATTAAAGACTATACTAGAGTAAAAACTACATGGTATTACACTTCTGATGAACCAACTTTAGATCCTTTCTCTATAAGATAATATTTGTCTACAAAACACACATTACTTATCTTGTTTGTAGTTTTTTTATTGGGAAGTGCTTATCCAACAGGAAAGCTTGGATTAAACGATACAATACCTCCAATTCTTTTTGGTGCTTTAAGAATGGCTGTTGTATTTATTTGTTTAGTTCCTTTCTTTAAATTTTATATTCCTGAAAAAAAATTTATTATTCCTTTAGTTGGATTTTCAATCTGTTTTGGTGTTGCAGTAAATATGTTTTTATATTTATCTATTAATGCCTCAAGTATACTAGCTCCAATAACAATAGGTGCTCAGCTTTCAATTCCGTTTGGAATTATATTAAGTTCAATATTTTTAAATGAAAAAATAAGTTACAAAAAATGGCTACTTATTATGACATCATTTTTTGGAATTGTTGTTCTTGCTTTTGATCCAAAAGTTGTTGATGAAATTATAGGATCACTACTAATTTGTGGAATGGCCTTTTTTTATGGACTGTCACAAGTATTTTCAAGATATCTAAAAGATTTAGATGTTAAATATACAAATACTATAATGAGTTTCACAGGATCTGTAATTTTAATTATATTATCATCTGTGTTTGAGGGTAACACTATTCAAACAATAAAAAATATTAGTTTAGAGAGTTGGTTTACAGTTTTGTATGCTGGGGCAATTATTTCCTTACTTGGACATTTAATGATGTTTTATTTGTATAAATTTTACCCTCTTGATATGGTTTTGCCTTTCTACGCTCTTTTCCCTGTGTTTGGTTTAATACTTACTTTTTTTATTTTTGGTGAGATTCCATCAGTCATCACAATAATTGGTGGAATAATTGTTATAACTTCTGTATTTTTTGCACAAAAAATGAGATAATTTTCTCATTGAAAATTAAAACTAATAGGATTTAATTTATTTTTATAAATTGTTAACAATTAGAGGGAATATATGAAAAAACTAGTATTAGCGATGTTTGTATTTGTTTCTTGTTTTACTTCAAAAGCATATTCAGATGGACATGGCATTAAAATGGGAATTATTTTAGGATTTACAGGTCCTATTGAGTCCCTAACTCCAGCAATGGCTGCTTCAGCTGAGCTTGCTTTCAAAGAAGCTTCGGACTCAGGTTCGCTACTTGGTGGAAAGAAAATTTCTGTTGAAAGAGCAGACTCAACTTGTGTTGACTCAGCTGCTGCAACAGCTGCTGCTGAAGGCTTAATATCTGGCGGTGTAGTAGCAATTATGGGTGCTGATTGTTCTGGTGTAACTGGGGCTATAGCAACTAACGTTGCTGTTCCAAATGGTGTTGTAATGATTTCACCATCAGCTACTTCTCCAGGATTAACTGATCTTAAAGATAATGGATATTTCTTTAGAACTGCTCCATCTGATGCAAGAGGTGGTCAGGTATTAGCAGATATAACTAAAGATAGAAAAGTTAAAAGTATTGCAGTTACACATACGAATAACGACTATGGAAAAGGTTTAGCAGATGTATATGTTGCAGCTGTTAAAGCTCACGGAATAAACGTAACTGTTGTAACAGCTCACGAAGAAGGTAAAGGTGACTACGGTGCTGAAGTCGCTACATTAGCAGCTGCTGGTGGAGATGCTTTAGCTGTATTAGGTTACTTAGACCAAGCTGGTGGAAGTATCATCGATGGTTCATTAGATTCAGGTGCATTTGATGTGTTTGTATTATCTGATGGTATGATCGGTGACTCTTTAACAGACAGATTTGGTAATGATTTAAATAAATCTTTTGGCTCACTTCCAGGATCAATGGGCAAAGGTGCTACAATATTTAAAGATGTTGCTGGCGCTGCAGGAATTGATTCTTCGGGTCCTTACACTTCAGAATCTTACGATGCTGCAGCTTTGATAGTATTAGCTATGCAAGCTGGTGGTAAAGCTGACAGAGCAACTGTACAAGCAAACGTTATGTCAGTTGCAAATGCTCCAGGAACAAAAATTTATCCTGGTGAATTGAAAAAAGCTTTAGATTTATTAGCTAGTGGAAAAGCAGTAAATTATGAAGGAGCATCAAGTGTAGAACTTACAGATGTTGGAGAAGCGTCTGGTGCCTTTATTGAGAAAGAAATCAAAGGTGGTAAGTTTAAAGACAAAAAACAAAGATAATACTTAATTATTTAACTCCAGCGGTGAAAATCGCTGGAGTTTTTTTTATCCTAAAATATTGATTAATACAAAAATACTAAGTGCTGACATAAATAAAATTATTAATATATTTATAATTTTCCAAACTTTTTTGCTATTCAAGTAATTAGATAAAAACTTAGATAAGTATCCCAATGTAAAAAAAAATATAATTGAGGAAAGAGTTGCACCAAATCCAAATAATAGTTTTTGATTAATTAAAAAACTTTTAGAAAAATTTCCTAAAAAAAATACGGTATCAGAATAAACATGGGGATTTAAATAAGTAAAACCAAGAGTTTTAATTATTACAGAAACTAGACCTTTGATTTCATTTTTTTGATTTATTTCAAAATTTGTATTTATATTTTTAAGTTTTTTCCAAATAAAATGAACTAAAAATAAAAATAAAAGGATATTTAAAATTAACTCAACTGAAGGCGAAAAAAAACTTTCAAAATAATGAAATAAGAATATTCCTAAGAAAATAAGAAGGAAATCTGAAAATGCACAAATTACACATACAATAAAAATAAATTGTTTTTTTAAACCTTGCTCAATTACAAATATATTTTGAGCACCAATAGCTAATATTAAGCTCAGTCCTGTAAAGAACCCTAAAATGAAAAAACTCATTGTAAATTATTGTTTTATAATTTTTTCTGGAATTATTCCCTGAGGTCTAAATCTCATTATCAAAAGAAGTCCAATACCAACAAGCAAAAATCTAAAATATGGAGCACTATTAATTAAATGAACTTTGATTTCATTTGTTTCAGGTAAATGAGCTGTAAATAAATTTATAAAGAACAAAGCAATTGGTGCTGCTTCTACCCATAAAAACCATACAACAAACCCTCCTAGAATTGCTCCAAAGTTATTTCCTGTACCACCAACAATTACCATAACCCAAATTACAAATGTATATCTCATTGGTCTATAACTGCCTGGAGTAAACAGGCCATCATTAGTTACCATCATAGCTCCAGCAATTCCGACTATTGCAGATCCTAGAATAAATATAAACAAATGTTGTTTAACAACATTCTTACCCATTGCACTTGCGGCTTCTTCATTATCTCTTATTGCTCTCATCATTCTGCCCCAAGGTGAGTAAAGAGCTTTTTGTGTAATTATTAACAAAATTATAACTACAACCAAAAACAAGCCAGCAAAACAAAGTTTTACATAAACAGACGATGCATCAATCACTAACTGATTTAAAATATCTTGTCTCTCCGATAATGAATTTGCTAGATCTAATTTTGCTGAGTGAAATTTTTCTACTAAATTAATAAACCATGGAGAGGTTTGTAGGTCAATTTCATAAGGTGCTGGTCTTTTTAACCCAATAACGTTCTTTACACCTCTTGCCAACCAATCTTCATGTTTAATAATAGAAACAACAATTTCAGCTATCAATAACGTTGCAATAGCTAAATAGTCTGCTCTTAATCCTAGAGCAACTTTCCCTACAATAAATGCTAGGCCAGCAGCAAACAGTCCTCCTACTATCCATGAGAATAAAACTGGTAACCCGAGCCCTCCAAGAAACCCTGTCTTTGCTGGATCAACAGCTTCTATTTGTTCAATTGCAGGTCCAGCAATTATTTTTATTAAAATTAATCCAACTATAATTATTCCAGCTATTAAATAATTTCTTTTATTAGATCTTTGAATATTTTTTAAAATATATCTTGTAGAAAAAATCATTAATATGATTATTCCCAGGCAAGTCATCATATTTACTCCACCCACATTCCAAGCTTCTGGTACAGGAGCTACAGATACTAATACAACTGCCAAACCGCCTAATGCAGTATACCCCATGATTCCGAAGTTTATTAATCCAGCATAACCCCATTGAATATTTGCTCCCAGTGTCATTACTGCCGAAATCATACAATAATTAAAAATTGTTAATGCTATAGACCAAGACTGAAAGATGCCAACTAAAATAATTAAAAACATCATTATCGAATACGCTATAATTATATTTAAATAATTCCTCATATACGTTTTCCTTCAAATATACCTGATGGTCTAAATATCAAAACAATAACTAGTATAGAAAATGAAATCGCAAATTTATAATCAGTTGATAATAATTGCATCAATGAATTTGGTTCTAAAGACTCTGGCAAAATATAAACTAAAAATCTTTTATATGCATAAGTCAAAAATATTTCAGCAAATGCTATAACATAACCTCCAAAGAATGCTCCGTATGGATTTCCTATTCCACCTACTATCGCAGCAGCAAAAATGGGTAACATGTTATTAAAATACACAAATGGTCTATAACTTTTATCTAAACCATAAAGAATTCCACCAATTGTTGCTAATATTCCAGCTATAACCCAGGTAATTAGAACTACTTTTTTTGGATCTATTCCTGAGAGAAGGGCTAAATCTTCATTATCTGAGTAGGCTCTCATGCTAGTTCCAGTTTTAGTTTTATTTAAAAACCAAAACATAATAGCAACAACAATTATAGTAACTACGATTGTTATCATTTGTGTAGATTTTACTGTTAAACCTTCTACAAGACCTGTCATTTCCTTAAACTCAGTTGCTTTTAAAATAAATTTTTCACCATCTAAGAATCTACGATCAGTAGGCCCAATTATAATTCTTATGATCGCCTGTGTTACAAACATTACACCAACGCTAACCATTGCAAGCATTACTGGTGGACTTTTCTTAATTCTGTAATATTTAAATACTGTCTGATCAATTATCAGCATGTATAAAATCATCATAAAAATTGCAAAAGGTATAGTGAGCAAAGCTGTGGGCAGAAAACCAAAGTTAATTCCAATTGATTGAAAGTAATAAGTCAAAAGCACTGCAAACATTGTACCAAATGACATCATGTCTCCAGTTGCAAAGTTAGCAAATCTTAAAATACCGTATATTAATGTTACAAAAATTGCTCCAAGTGCTAATTGAGAGCCATAAGTTAAGGCCGGAATAATTGTATAATTCAATAAAACTATTACTGCATTAATTAAATCCATACTAAGCTCCTAAGAAAGATCTCCTAACTTCTGGATCATTTAATAATTCCTTACCAGACCCCTCAAATTTATTCTCACCAGTTACAAGCACATATCCTCTGTCAGAAATACTCAAAGCCTGTTTTGCATTTTGTTCGACCATAATGATTGCAACTTTTGTATTTTTAACTCTAATAATGTGTTCAAATAATTCATCCATAACTATTGGAGAAACACCTGCTGTAGGTTCATCCAACATAAGAACTGATGGTTTAATCATAAGAGCTCGTCCCAAAGCTACTTGTTGTCTTTGCCCTCCTGATAATTGTCCAACAACTTGATCTTTTTTTTCTCTTAAAATTGGAAAGAGATCATAAATTTCTTCGATAACATTGTTTACATTGTCCGTTCTTAAAAAAGCACCAACCTCTAAATTTTCTTTAACAGTAAGTTCTGCAAAAACATTTCTAGTTTGTGGTACAAATGATATACCCTTTTTAACTCTTTCTTGGG
>CACCGT010000002.1 GCA_902545635.1 uncultured Pelagibacteraceae bacterium
AAAAGTGTATCAGTAATATGTGCCAAAAATATAGGATTATTTTCAATAGCTGGAATTATGTTCTGGATGGTTGGATATAATTTAGCATACGGAATTCCAGAAGGTGGATACATTGGAAGCTTTACTCCATGGTCTGATGCAAGTTCAGTAGATACTGGATATGCAGATGGATCTGATTGGTACTTCCAAATGGTTTTCTGTGCAACAACAGTTTCAATTGTATCTGGAACATTAGCTGAAAGAATTAAATTATGGCCGTTCTTTTTATTTGCAGCTATCCTTTCAGGCATTATTTATCCAATCGTTATGGGTTGGCAGTGGGGAGGTGGCTGGTTAGCAGCTGCTGGTTTCTCAGACTTTGCTGGCTCTACTCTCGTTCACTCAACTGGAGGTGCAGCAGCATTAGCTGGAGCAATTCTATTAGGAGCTAGAACAGGTAGATTTGATAAATCTGGAGCAGCTAAACCTATGAAGCCGTTTGCGGCGTCATCTGTACCATTGGTAACAGTTGGAGTATTTATTTTATGGCTAGGTTGGTTCGGATTTAACGGTGGATCACAATTAGCGATGGGAACATTTGATGATGCAGTTGCTGTATCAAATATTTTCATTAATACAAATTTAGCAGCCTGTGGTGGTGTATTAGCAGCTGGAGCAGTAACTAGATTAATGGCAGGTAAAACTGACGTTATACAAATGCTTAACGGAGCAATTGGTGGTCTAGTAGCAATTACAGCTGAACCATTAATGCCTTCACCGCTAGCAGCAATTCTTATAGGTGCAATTGGTGGACTAATAGTTGTGTTCGGAACTAAATTATTATTCTCACTCAAAATCGATGATGTAGTTGGAGCAATTCCAGCTCACTTATTTGCTGGAGTATGGGGAACATTAGCTGTTCCACTTACAAATGGTGATGCATCATTCGGTGCGCAGCTTCTTGGAGTAATATCAATCAATGCATTTGTTTTTATAGTTTCACTAATAGTTTGGGGAATTATGAAAGGTACAATGGGTATAAGATTGAGCAAAGAAGCAGAAAGACTTGGAACTGATGTTTCAGAGTCTGGTGTAATTGCATACGCAATAAGAGACTAAAGAATAACTATCTCTCTCTCTATAGTTAACTAAAGGCCCCTGAAAAGGGGCCTTTTTTTACACACTTTTGATAAAATCTAATACTTCTTGAGCATGGCCTGCCGCTTTAACGTTCTTCCACTCTTTTATAATCTTATTTTTTTCAATAACAAATGTACTTCTAATTGTTCCCATAAACTCTTTACCCATAAATTTCTTTTTAGCCCAAGCTTTGTAAGCTTTTAAAGAAATTTTATCTTCATCAGCTAGCAATTCAAATTTTAACTTTAGTTTTTTGCTCCACTTATTGTGGCTTTCAATACTGTCTTTTGAAATTCCATAAATTGTGCATCCAAGTTTTTCAAATTTACTTAGAAGTTTATTAAAATCATTTGTTTCTATAGTACATCCACTTGTGTTGTCTTTTGGATAAAAATAGATGATAATATATTTTGATTTTACTTTATTTAATTCAACTGTTTTTCCAGATGTAGATGATAATTTAAAGTTTGGAGCTTTCATATTGTGACCTTTATTTTTTATAGTAATATGTTTTATTTAGTGTAATAAACATTTATGACAATAAAATCAGCATCAACATTAGTCGCAGAAGCGCTAAAAGAAATAAAAACCATATCACCCAGTGAAGCTCTAGAAAAAGTTAATAATAATACCTGTAATCTTATTGATATAAGAGATGTAAGAGAATTAGAAAGATTAGGTAGAGTAGAAAACTCTTCTCACATACCAAGAGGAATGTTGGAATTTTGGATGGATCCAGATAGCCAATATTTTAAGGAAGGAAAAATCGATATGAATAAAGAAATAGTTTTATTCTGTGCAGGAGGACTTAGATCAGCTTTAGCTACCAAAACTTTACAAAGCATGGGTTTTACTAACATTTCTCATATAGATGGTGGATTTGGCTCTATGCAAAATTCCGGATTTAAGATTGTAAAATAATCCTGAAGTTAATCTAATAAATTTATTCTCTTTGCGTAAAACATTCTGATAATCCAATAAATTACCAAACCAATTGGACCAATAAAGTAAGTTATAATTAATGGAATAAAAACTAAATATTTTGACATAAATAATTTTTGACTATCTTTCATAATCCAGGCGCCACAAAATAAATTTACAGCCAAAAAGTGTGTCCAAAACATTATTAAAAAAGCCTCTGCATCAAAGAGGTTTCTTAAATCATATAAACCAAGATACAGTGTAAAATTATAATCAAAATCGTAACCAGAAACAAAAAAGTAGTAACCCAGATAGCAATACACAGCAGACAATATTAAAAAAGGAACAACAGATGTTACTAGCAAACCACAAACTTTAGATTGTGGAAAAACAATCAAAATCAGCCAAAAAGGTATTACGCCAATATTTAACCATAAATAGATCATTTCTATGGTAAAAAAAGCTCCTATTTGTTCAATCATAATATTTTTATATTATATTAAATAAGCGCATGATTCCTATAAAAAATAAAAAAAAGACATTAGAAGTCACGGTAACTGAAATGACTAATTTCGCACTTAATTATGTAGAAAAATTTGCTCCATCAAAACAACAATTGAGAACGTATTTGTTAAAAAAATATCTTACGTCAAGAACTCCAAATATAAAAAAAAATGATGTATCAAATTTAATCGATATTGTTCTTGAAGATCTTGAAAAATCAAAATTTATTAATGACAAATTTTACTCAGAATCTAAAGCAAAAAGTTTAATACAAAGAGGATCTTCAATAAATAAGATAAGAAATTATTTAATCAACAAAGGTGTAGGTGAAAAATATATAAAAAATACTATCGAACAAATCAAAGATAAAAATGAAGACCAAGATTTTTTTTCAGCTATAAAAATTTGTAAAAAAAAAAGAATTGGACCATCAAGACAAGAGGACAATAGACCTTTATTTTATAAAAAAGACATCGGAGTATTGGCACGATCAGGTTTTGATTTTGAAGTTTCAAGAAGAGTAATGGATTTAGATAAAGATGAATATTTAAAGATTATAAATCTTCTTTAGTTTTTTTATTTTTTTTTTCTAGATAATATTGAATTTTGTTTTTTATATAATTTTTGACCATTACAAAAACTATTAAGCCAAATATTGAAACGGATACAATAATTATTAAAATTATTCTTAATTGCTCGCTCATTTTAATTTATCGCTTCTTTTGATAATTAAACTTGGATTTTTAAAATCTTTTTTGCCATATCTAATTTCATTACCATCAAAATCTCTAATCATACCACCTGCGTTTTCTAATATAGCATGTCCCGCAGCAATATCCCACTCACACGCTCTAGGTTCAGCAACATAACCATCAAATTCTCCTGTTGCGATAACGCAAAATTTGAGTGAGCTCTTCATTTTAACGTATTCTGTTACGCCGATTTTTTTATGTATTATTTCAATTTCAGGTTTTAATATATTTGAGTATGAAACAACTTTTACCGCATTTAATGAAGTTAATTTTTTACAATCTAATTTAGTTTTTTTATTATTAGATAATTCAAATGATTTATCTTTTCCATAAGAATAAAACATCCTTTTTTTCGCTGGTGCATTGATTAATCCTGCAACAGCTTTTCCATTTAATATCAAACCAGCATTTAAAGTAAATTCCTCTTTGTTGTTAATATAATCATATGTTCCATCAATAGGATCGATAAGCCAAAAGTCTTTTAGATCTGTTTTAGATTTGTTGTGCGAAGTTTCTTCAGAGACAATTGGAATTTCAGGTGTTAATTCTAATATTTTTTTTGTAAGGAGCTTATTTACTTCAATATCACCATTACTAACTGGCGTATTATCAGATTTAATTTCTTTTATTAAACCTTGATTTCTAAGTTTAATAGAGAGATCTCCTGCAATTAAGAAAGTGTCAATTAAATTTTCGATAATATTTTTTAATTTAGTTTCATCCATTACTTTCAATTCTCTCTAGCTCAATATTATTTGCATTTATCACTTTTTTACCAACATTTTCAAAGTTCACAGTTACTTTGTCTTTAATTATCGACTGAACTTGACCAATACCCCAACTTTTGTTCGCAGGATTAATAACTTTGTCACCTGGCTCAAAATCTAAAATCATTTAATTTAACTTATAATAGAAATAAGTATAAATACCATCAAATGAATTTAGAAACTAACTCTTTAGGATTTAATAAAAAACCATCAGAAACAACAGTTGTTGTTGCAATGTCTGGAGGTGTAGACTCCTCGACTGTTGCAGGAATGATGAAAAAAGAAGGTTATAAAGTAATTGGTATAACTTTGAAATTATACGATGACGGTAAAGAGGTCGCTGCTTCAAAACAATGTTGTTCAGGTCAGGATATAATGGATGCTAAGAGGGTAGCACATAAATTAGATATAGAACATAAGATACTATATTACCAAAGTAAATTTAAACAAGGTGTTGTTGATAATTTTGTTGAGAGTTATTTAAAAGGGGAAACGCCAATACCTTGTGTGCAATGCAATCAAACAGTCAAATTTAAAGATTTATTTGAATTTTCAAAAGATTTAAATGCAGATGCTTTAATTACAGGTCACTATGTTAAGAGTTTGACGCAAAATAATAAAACAAACATGTATAGAGCAATAGATGAGAATAGAGATCAAAGCTATTTTTTATTCAATACCACAAGAGAACAATTAAACTATATTAGATTTCCATTAGGAGGATTATTAAAAGATAAAACAAGAGGAATTGCCAAAGAGTTAAACTTAAATGTTGCAGATAAACCAGATAGCCAAGATATATGCTTTGTTCCTAATGGAGACTATGCTTCAGTAATAAAAAAATTTAAACCAGAGTCCTATAAAAAGGGAAATATTAAAAATTTAGATGGAAAAATTGTTGGTGTACATGATGGAATAGTCAATTTCACAATTGGTCAAAGAAAAGGAATTAAAGTTTCCAACGAAGAACCATTTTATGTAATTAAAATTGATGCGGAAAAAAATGAAATATTTATAGGACCTAAAGAAAAATTAGCAAAGACAGAAATTCATTTAAAAAATTTAAATCTTTTGGCAGACAGTCAAGAATTTAATCAAAAAATATTAGTAAAAGTAAGATCCACTGGTAAACTTTTAGAGGCAAATGTAGATTTTCAGAACAATAATGATGCAAAAGTTAATCTTTTTAGTCCTGAATATGGAATTTCACCAGGCCAAGCTTGTGTGTTTTACAAGAAAGACCAATTTGGTCATAAAGTATTAGGTGGTGGTTGGATTAAAGATTAAAAATTTTATTTCTTTTTATTTTTTTTTCTAGCTCTTCTCTTTTTAGAGCCCATTTTTCTACGGCCTCTATGTTTTTTAGGGTATCCCATAATCTCCTTAGTTTTACTATTTTATTGACTTATTTGGTGGATATAGCATTGTCCAATGAACATAGCAATTTTTTTATGAGCAAATCGTTTAAGACTTTTTTAAAACATACTGCCAAAGATTTCCATAATCATTCAGTTAATCCGCCAGTAGTACGCGCATCTACCATAATATTTAAATCAATGAACGACATAAGACGAACTCAGTCTAAATATAAGAAAGATCCAAGAGGTGGCCATTTTGATTATGGGAGACAAGGAACATCAACAACACATATTTTGCAAAAAATTTTAACCAAGCTTGAGGACTCTTATCATGTTTTTTTAACACCCACGGGTTTTGGATCTGTTTTCTTAGCAATTTTTAGTGTTGTAAGACCTGGAGATGAAATAGTTGTTGCTGACCCTGTCTACAATCCAACAAGAGTTTTAACCCAAGACTTTTTAAAAGAATTTAATATTAAAACAACTTTTTACAATCCTCATGATTTAAAATCTCTCAATAAAATAATTAACAAAAAAACAAAATTAATTTTCGTAGAAAATCCTGGTAGCAATTCATTTGAATTTCAAGATCTATCAAAAATAATATCTATTGCTAAAAAAAGGAAAGTATTTACTGCAATTGATAATACTTGGGCAACACCATATTTTTTTAAACCGATGAAACTAGGATTTGATATGTCGATAGTTTCAGCGACTAAATATTACTCAGGACACTCGGATGTAATGGGTGGAAGTCTAGCAGTGAATAGAAAAGTTTTTAAACACGTTGAGAAAGCACAAAAAATTATTGGTTTAAGATTAGGCCCTGATGATGCTTACTTGATAACTCGAGGATTGAGAACATTAGATGTTAGATTAGATAAACATCAAGAAAATGCTAGAAAGGTTGCAGAATTTTTATCAAAAAATAAAAAAGTTAAACTTCTGTATCCTTATAAAAAAGGATCTCTTAATTACAGGTTATGGAAAAAATATTATTCAGGAGCATCTGGTTTAATGGGTCTAAAAATAAAAACTAAGGATAGAAAATCTGTAATCAAATTTGTTAACTCTCTTAAATTATTTGGTTATGGATATAGTTGGGGAGGTTTTGAAAGTTTAGCACTTCATCAAAGTAAGGCTGAGAGAGGAAATAGAATTCATTCAGACATAAAAGAAGACGAAAAAATTGTTAGATTACACGTAGGTCTTGAGGATCCAAAAGATTTAATTGAAGATTTGCGAAAATCGCTTAAATTCATTAGATGAGTTCTGAAAAATTTTTTACTACAAAAAAAGCATTAATTACACTAATAGCAGCTTCATTAGTTGTTATTGTATCTCTTGGTATAAGGCAGACATTCGGATTATTTTTTTTTGATTTTAATGCTGATCTAAATATTTCAATTTCTCATTTTGGTTTTGTTATTGGATTACAATTATTGATGTGGGGAGTCTTCAGTCCAATATTTGGTTTCATAACTGATAGGTACGGAGGTGCAACAGCAATATTTATAGGATTTTTATTTTACTTAGCTGGACTTTTCCTGTTTTATTCAGGGCTAAATACAGGTTATCTTTTTACTTTAACCATAGGACTACTAATTGGAATTGGATTAGGTGGAACTGCTATAAGCATTCCAGTTTCAGTAGTTGCAAAGCATTTTCCATCATCTAATAGAACAATTGCTACTGGCATTGTAACTTGTGCAGGATCATTTGGTTTTTTTGTGTCACCTTTACTTGTAAGATATTCACTAATTGAAATTGGATGGGAAATAACGATTTTATATTTTTGTTTTCTTTTAGGAATAGGTCTAATAACAGCTTTATTTATTAGTACACCTAAAACTCCAGTTGGAAATAACGACAATAATAACCAAACAGCTAAGGAAGCCTTAATAGAAGCATTTAATAATAAAAGCTTTATATTTTTAACCTTAGGATTTTTTGTTTGCGGTTGGCATATAGCTTTAGTTGCTACACATATACCAACATACATGATGGATAGAGGCATGCCTGACTGGACAGCAGCTATGATTTTAGCATTAGTAGGTGTATTCAATATGATAGGAACTATGGGGAGTGGTTATCTTGCAACAAAGTTTAGTAAAAAGAAAGTACTGAGTGCAATATATTTGTTAAGAGGTGTTTCGCTAATATATTTTTTATATTTACCACCAAGTATATTTAATTCGGTTGTATTTGGAGTTACTTTTGGACTTCTATGGCTATCAACTGTGCCACCAACAAATGGTTTAGTAGGTCATATATTTGGAACTAAACACATTGGTCTTCTTTATGGAATAGTTTTTGTAAGTCACCAGATTGGATCTTTTCTTGGGGCATATTTAGGAGGGGTTTTTTATGAAATGCATGGAAATTTTGATTATGCATGGTACGTTTCTATCGCATTATCAATCTTTGCAGGTTTGATACACTTACCAATTAAAGAGAAATCAATTGAAAGAGTTCAAACAGCATAAACTTAAATTTAATCCATTTTTAGAAAATCTTTATCAGTCTAATAAGCCGTTGATAATATATAAAGTTGAAGGTGGTTACGATTTATTTACTGATTTTTCAAAAAAAATAATACTAAACAACAGAAATATAGAAAATTTCTTAAATTCTTTTTCAACAAAAAAATATAGAAAAGAAACAGATATTTTTATTGGTTTTTTTGGTTATGAAATACTTTGTAACTTACTAAAAATAAAAATTAAAAATCAAAAAAATATCAAATTCTATAAAGGTGTGTTTTATAAACCAGAAACAATTATAAAAATTAGAGATAAAATTAAAATATATTCAACAAAAAAAAATCATAATTTTAGTTATCAGTTCCAAAAAACTAATATTTCGACCCCCTTTAAGTTAAATATTAGCTATAAAAAGTACAAAAAAATATTTGATATTTTTTCAAAGAAAATACGTGAAGGACAAACTTATCAAATCAAAATATGCACTAAATATAAAAATAAATCTGAGATAAATCCTGTTAATTTCTTTTGGAAACTTATGAAAATCAATTCATCTCCAGAGTCATTTATGATTAGAGATAAAGATTATTCAATAGTTAGTTGTTCTCCAGAAACATTGATTGATAGAAAAGGTAACACAATCTTCACTAAACCAATAGCCGGAACCCTAAAAAAGAATAAATTTTATAATAAATTAAAGGCTCTAAAATATTTTAGAAACAATAATAAGGAAACTAAAGAACATAATATGATTGTTGATCTTGAAAGAAATGATTTATCAAGAATTTGCAAACCTGGAACCGTAGAGATTAAAAAGGAAAAGTATGTTGAAGAATATAAGCATCTTTATCATTATGTAACAAGTATTGCAGGTAGGATAAAAAAAAATATTTCTGTAAAAGAAATAATAACTTCTATGATGCCTGGTGGATCTGTCATTGGATGTCCAAAAATTAAGACATTACAATTATTAAATTCTCAGGAAAAAGAAGACAGAAATATTTTTACTGGAAGTTTTGGTTTTATCAAATTTAACGAAGATATGAGGTTTAATATAATAATAAGATCTATTTTAAACTTCAAAAAACAATCAGAGATTTCTGCGGCATCAGGTGTAGTTTTAGACAGTGCGGCAAAAAAAGAATTTAATGAGAATTTTATAAAAGCAAAATCATTATTAGAATTATTTAAATGATATATATAATTGATCATCAAGACTCTTTTACTTGGAACGTTGTTCATCAATTTTCTCAATTTGATGAGGTTATCTGCACAAATTATTTTGAATTAAACAATAACTTACTTGAAAAATCTGAAACAATAGTACTATCACCAGGACCAGGATCTCCTAAAGATTACCCAAATACATCAAAGCTCTATAAAAAATTCAAGGGAAGAAAAAAAATAATAGGAATATGTCTAGGATATCAACAAATTTTATTTTCTGAAAAAGCAAAAATTATTCAACAAAAAAATATTTTCCACGGATACCAGTCTGAAGTAAAAGTAACAAGTAACAAGTCAATCTTTCAAAAAAATTCAAAATTCAAAGTTGGCAGATACCACTCACTAAAACTAAAAGAGCCATTTTCAGCTAAAAATTTTGAAATAACAATCAGGTGTTCAAACACTGGTATTGCAATGGGTTTTGAAAACATTAAAGATGATATATATGGATTTCAATTTCACCCAGAATCTTTTTTAACAAAAAATGGTAAACTACTTATTAAAAAAATCCTATCAGCGTAACACACTTAAGGAGATTAAATTTAATGATCTTTGGAATAAAAATGGTGTCTTTACTACAATGTGGATATACAGCAGACCACCTAAAATTCTTTTTTTTAAATCACATATTCAAAATTTAATCAAATCTTTAAAAGCTTATAATATAAGCGAGGTTAATATTAAAAACATTATTTTAAGTTTAATTAAAAAAAATGTTAATAAAAAAATTTCTTACAATCATTTACTCAGAGTTGCTTTAAATAAAAAAATTATATCTGTTTCTATTAGGGAAAGAGTAATACCAAAAAGTAAATTTAGTTTAAAATTAGTAAATTATGAGAGAGTAAAACCTGAGTATAAAAATCTGAAATATAAAAAAATATTAGAATTTTTGTCAAAAATGAATTCATCAAAACAGGATATCGCTCTATGCGTAAATAATAAAATTCTTGAAACTGGAACTTCTAATCTTTTGTTTGTTTATAAAAAAAAGATTTATTCGCCAAAATCAAATTATTATAAAGGAACGAATATTAAGTTTTATGAAAAAAAATTTCGTATTATTAAAAAGGATATTTACCTAAAGGATATTGAGCATTTCGAAGAAATTATATTAGTTGGATCAGGAAAAGGTGTTGTATCTGTCAATTTTATTGAAGGTTATAATTGGAAAAGAAAAAGTAAAGAAACGTTTAATAAAATTTTTAAAACCTTCAAAAGTGAGTTCAGCAAAAATATATATAAATATAACTAATGAGAGATCCAAATAATCCATGTCTTTTTTGTAATGTTCCATCAAGTGAGTACGTATTTGAAAATAATTTAGCCTTTTCTACTTTTGACTCTTATCCAGTTTCAAAACATCATGCGCTAATTATTCCAAAGAGACATGTTGAAAACTATTTTGATTTGTCTGAAGAAGAAGTTTTATCCTGCAATAAACTAATAAAAAAAATGAGAAATAAAATCCAAGAGCTTGATCCGAATGTAGATGGTTTTAATATTGGCACAAATTCAGGCAAAGAAGCAGGGCAATCAATAATGCATTGCCATATACATTTAATTCCTAGAAGAAAAAACGATGTGGATAACCCGCAAGGTGGCGTGAGGGGAGTTATACCTTCAAAACAGCATTATCAGCGTAAAAAATAAATTTTTAACAATATACCAGTGCTAAAATGTCACTTTATCGTAGTTGATCTATTTTAATAAGTATACTAAGAATCCAATTGCGGAAGGAACATCATAATGATTTCAACAAACCCATTTTTTATTTTATCACAGAGTGTACCAGCAGTTTTAATGCAATCTTTCGTAATACTTATGGGTATTTTAATACTAGTTGGAACTGTTATGGATATTATCCATAAAAAAAATGTTAAATACTTTTTCCAAAATGCAAAAAAAGCAAAATTGTCAGCTAAAAAAGAATTAACTACTTCTGAAAGAATATCAGTAATATCAAAAACTATCGCAAGCGACATAGCAACTACTTCTGAGCTAGGAGCAGGTAAAAGAAGATTGGCACATGTAATGGGAATGTATGGAACAATTCTGTTTTGGGTTGGATCAGTTGTGATGATATTTTTTTATACTTCTCCAAATTCAGTAACACCATCTTTTTGGCCAATTATTTGGCATGTTGGTGCGGCTTTAACAGTTCTTGGTGGAGGTTGGTTTTGGTTTTTTTTAAGAGTTGATGTCTACTCCGAAGCTCAACCATGGTACAGAATAATCCAAGCAGACTTATTTGTACTTGCATTGATTGCATCCTCATTGTTCGGATTAATTTGGTCATATCTTCAATCTTTAAATTTAGTAGGCAGATGGGATGATTTTGTATTTTTGGGATTATTTATAATTGCAAATTTAGTTTTATTTGGCGGTGTATATTGGTCTAAATTTGCACATATGTTTTATAAACCTGGTGCCGCTTTACAGAAAAATTTAGCAGAAGCTGACGGATCTAGAGATAATCTTCCTCCAGAAGCTGATGCTCCTGAGCAATTTGGCCTAGGTATAAAAAGAGAAGAGCCAAAACATTATTAATATGATACAGAACTTAAAGGAGAAAATATAAATTATGTCAACTTTTGTATACATGACTAGATGCGATGGCTGTGGTCATTGTGTAGATATTTGTCCATCAGATATAATGCATATCGATGAGACGATTAGAAGAGCAAAGAATATTGAACCAAACTTTTGTTGGGAATGTTATTCATGTGTAAAAGCATGCCCTAACCATGCAATCGATGTAAGAGGTTATGCAGATTTTGCTCCAATGGGACATAGCGTCAGAGTCAGAAGAGAAGAGGAAAAAGGAACTATTTCTTGGAGAATTAAATTTAGAAATGGAACAGAAAAGAATTTTGTATCACCAATAACAACTAAACCTTGGGGTAAGTTTATTCCAAAGTTAGCTGAAGGTGACAAACCAAATCAAGGAGAAATTAATTCTCAAATTCTTTATTCAGAGCCAGAGGGACTAAATACAAATAAGGAGTTACCAAAAGTAGATAAGAGTGCCTTTAAAAAAGGAGTTTATTATTAATGGCTAGAAAAACGATTGTAGAAAATTGTGATATCTTAGTTGTCGGTGGGGGTATGGCTGGAACTGGAGCAACTTTCGAAGCTAGACATTGGGGAAGAGATTTAAAAATAGTTTGTGTTGAAAAGGCTAATATAGATAGAAGCGGTGCTGTTGCTCAAGGACTATATGCAATTAACTGTTATATGGGAATGCAATGGGGCGAAAACCAACCAGAGGACCATGTAAGATATGCAAGAAATGATTTAATGGGATTGGTAAGAGAAGATCTTGGATATGATATGGCTCGTCATGTAGATTCAACTGTGCACATGTTTGATGAATGGGGTCTGCCTATGATGAAAAATAAAGAGACAGGCCGTTATCAAAGAGAAGGCAAATGGCAAATAATGATACACGGTGAAAGTTACAAACCAATTGTTGCAGAAGCAGCAAAAAAATCTGCAGATAAAATTTACAATAGAATAATGATCACTCATCTTTTAATGGATGAGAACAATGAAAATAGAGTTGGTGGTGCAGTCGGATTTAATATGAGAACTGGTGACTACCACGTATTTAAATCAAAAACAGTTATTGTAGCTGCTGGAGGAGCTTCACATATTTTCAAACCTAGAGCCGTTGGTGAGGGAATGGGAAGAACTTGGTATGCACCATGGAGTAATGGATCAGCATATGCATTACCTATTGCTGCTGGAGCTAAAATGACCCAAATGGAGAATAGAATTGTACTCTGTAGATTTAAGGATGGTTATGGTCCAGTTGGAGCATATTTTTTACATTTAAAAACGTATACTCAAAATGCAAATGGTGAAAATTATGAGAAAAAATGGTACGAAAAAACAAAAGAATTAGTTGGAGAGTATATTGATCATCATCCTACCCCTACATGTTTACGTAACCATGCTTTCATTCAAGAAACTATGGCCGGCGGCGGACCAATTCACATGGTTACGAAAGAAGCATTCCAAGATCCACATTTAGAAACAGTTGGTTGGGAAAATTTCTTAGGTATGACAGTTGGACAGGCAGTTGTATGGGCTTCTCAAAATATCGATCCAAAATACACAAACCCTGAGCTAACAACATCTGAACCCTATGTAATGGGATCGCATGCAACTTGTTCAGGAGCGTGGGTAAGCGGGCCAGAGGATTTATCTCCACCAGAATATTTCTGGGGATATAACAGAATGACAACAATTCAGGGTTTATTTGGTGCTGGAGATACAGTAGGCGGAAGTGCACATAAATTCTCATCTGGATCTTTTACAGAGGGAAGATTAGCTGCAAAAGCTGCAGTAAAATACATAGAGGATCAAAAGGCAAAGGATATTAAAGTAAGCGATAAGCAATGTGATGATTACAAGGAAGTGATTTATAAACCGTTAGAAAATTATACAGTAGGTAGAAATGAAATAACGGGTGGAACAGTATCACCAAGTTATATTTCCCCGATCCAAGGGTTACAAAGACTTCAAAAAATTATGGACGAATATGTAGGTGGAATTAGTTATAATTACATGACAAACGAAAATACTCTTAAAAAAGGGCTTGAGCTACTAGCATGGCTTGAAGAGGATTTAGAAAATGTAGGAGCTGAAGATTATCACCAACTTATGAGAGCTTGGGAACTTAAACATAGAACTATTACATCTCAATGTGTTACAGAACATACCTTGTTTAGACAAGAAACTCGTTGGCCAGGTTATTATTATAGAGGTGATTATATGAAATTAGACGATGAAAATTGGCATTGTCTCACCCTATCTAGAAGAGACCCTAAAACAGGTAAGTTTACTATGGAAAAGGCACCTGTTTATCACATAGTTGATGAAAAAGAGAAAAAAGAAGCTTCTTAAATTCAATAGATCATAAAATGGCTTTATTAGATAAATCCGATGAGGAAATTATTAAAATAGCCGAACCTATTTGGGCAAACCTAGTTAAATCATCAAACATCAAAGATTATGGTGGATTTACTAGAGATCTGTCTTCACAAATGATGTATGGAGCCAATGAAGTTGAGTTAGGTAAACAATGGGCAAGCAATAAACTTATCTCAAGTTTAGCAGAAGGATGTAAAGCTATAGGCTGCTTAAGAAGAGGACTTTATATTACAATACTTTATAAACAAACTAGCACTGAAATACCAGGGGACTTTCTTGGTAGACTCGTCCTTGGAGATGAAGGGGACGAGGTTAAGGTTTTTGGAGCAACAATCTTTTAAAAAATTAAAATATTCTTTGCATTTAACACAACTTGTGATATCCCGCGAGTATGTTTCAAATAATAAATCAAAATTTAAAAAAATTACCTTTATTCTTTGAAAATCAATTAAGCAAAATAATCAAATCATTTTTATATCTTTTTATATTCTTTGCTTGGGGTATTATAATCTTAAGTACGGCTCAAAACTTTATATAAAATATTCATATTTATTGACTTTGAACTATTAGAAGAATAGTTAGTGTTTATGGAGTATTTTCTTCCAATTGCACAAGTTGAAATTAATATTTTATATATTTTTGGTTTAAGTTTAGTTGTAGGAATTTTATCAGGATTATTTGGAGTAGGAGGTGGGTTTTTAATGACGCCATTTTTAATTTTTATGGGTGTACCACCAATTTATGCTGTTCCAAATGAAGCAAGTAATATTCTTGGAACCTCTGTTTCAGGTTCTACTACGCATTATCTTAAGGGGACACTTGATTATAAAATGGGGTTCATGATTGTAATTGGTGGGATAGTAGGAACTATTCTAGGTATTATAACTTTTTCATATTTTAAAGATATTGGGAAAATAAATGTAGTTATTTCTCTTGCTTATATGTACATCCTCGCAATTTTAGGAACTTTTATGTTAATTCAAGGTGTTTCAGAAATTGACAAAGCAAGAAAAAAAATTACTGAAAGAAAAAAATTACATAAACACTATTGGATACATGGACTGCCTTTGAGAATGCGTTTTAAAAAATCTAAACTTTATGAAAGTGCGTTCACACCAATTATAATTGGTTTAATTGTTGGTTTCATAGCAGCAATTATGGGAATTGGAGGAGCATTTATACTTGTTCCAGCTATGATTTATATTATTGGTATGCCTACAAGGTTAATACCAGGCACATCTCTATTTGTAACTATCTTTGTTAGTGCAATTGTAACAATTCTCCATGCATTAAACTATGGAACTATAGACTTAATTTTAGTTTTTGTTTTAATTTTGGGATCAATAATTGGAGTACAGTTTGGACAAAAAATAGGTGAAAAAATTGACAGCTCAGAATTCAAAACCATTTTAGCTATTCTTTTACTTTTAGTAGGTATTGCAATTGCTTATGATACTTTTATTAAAGACGAAAATGCAATGAATGCCGTTGTAAATACAAGTGATAATTTAGGAGCCTTAAGTCAATTTATATTAAATTTTTCTGAAGATATGCCAATATTTTATGGTCTTACATCAGTATTACTAGCAGTGGTACTTGGAGTTGGTGCTGCAATGATTAGAAGAATTTATTCTAATTGGAATGATGCACGTTTAGTAAAATTAAAAAAATAATTAAGCACTTCTATAAAGTTTAGTCATAACAAATTCTTTATGACCTAAGGCTTCTGCGCAAGTTAATCTTCCATTTGCAACTCTTAAGGTTGATTTAATTAACTCGTCTCCTGCTTGGCTTAAATTCATCTCTCTAGATAGAATTTTTGATACATCAACATCAATATGTTCACTCATAGTTTTGGCTGTGAGTGGATTTGCAGTCAATTTGATTACTGGTTCAATTGGATTTCCGATGATATTTCCTTGCCCAGTTGGAAATAGGTGTATATTAAAGCCACCTGCAGCTTGTAAAGTAACACATTCAGCAGCAGCTGATGAAGTATCCATAAAGTATAAGCCTGCTCCTTTTGTTGGTTCTTCTGCAGGTTCTAAAACATCAATAAATTGACATCCACCAATCTTTTGAAAGTTTCCAAAAGCTTTTTCCTCAATAGTTGTTAATCCACCAGCTATATTTCCTGCTGTAGGTTGACTTTCTGATAGATCATCAGTTGCCTCTTTAAGGATAAAATCATTGTAATCGTTCCAGGTTTTTTTGAATTTTGCTTGTGCCTCAGGTGTTTTTCCTCTTTTCTCACAAACTGTTTCAGCACCTGTTAGTTCAGAAGTTTCTCCAAAACATAAATGAACACCTAGCGGCTCTAATTTATCCATAAGGTTACCAACCGTTGGATTAGAAGCCAATCCAGATGTGGTATCAGATTCACCACATTTAACTGAAATCCATAAATCGCTCATTGGACATTCTTCTCTTTGTTTCTCAGATGCCCACATTGAAAATTCTTGTGCTTTTTTTGATACTTTTGCAATTGTATCAATATCACCCACACCCTCTATACTAAAACCTTCAACTGGTTTTCCTGTAGTTGCAATCGCATCAACAATTCTTTTTGTCCACTTAGGCTCAATCCCTATGACTATCACTGCTGCTACATTTGGATTTTTTCCTGTTCCGATCATTGTTCTAAAGTGTAGTTCTAGATCAGCACCAAACTGTAATCTGCCATAAGAGTGAGGTAAAGCTATAGTACCTTTAATATTATTTGCTACAGCTTCAGCACAAGCATTTGAAATATCATCGACAGGTAAAATTATAACATGATTACGTGTCCCAGCTCTTCCGTTTTCTCTTTTATATCCTAAAAAGCTTTTTGGAATTTCCATAAATTACCACTTTTTCGTTTTTACATTATGAACATGAACATGCTCACCTTTTTTAATATTTTTTACTACTTTCCCAATATCATGTCCGTATTTTAAGATCGTATCTCCTTCGTTTAAGTCAACCATAGCAATTTTATGCCCTAAAGGTATTTCGTCTTTTGATTGAATTGATACGGATTTGTCATTCTCCATTATCCAACAGTTACAGTCTTGATTTGGTGTTATTTTTTCAATAACCACAACACCTACATTGTCTTTTTCATCATGAATTATTATATCTGTATTAGACATTGTGACGATTTCTTTGTTTGAAATTTGGATAATCTTATATATTAATCGGACACTTTAACAAATAAAAAAGAATTGAGAAAGGCTGCACTTATGACCAAAATGACTACAGAAGAAGCTTTTATAAAAGTTCTTCAAATGCACGGAATTGAACACTCGTTTGGAATTATAGGTTCAGCTTTTATGGCTATATCTGATTTGTTTCCTAAAGCAGGTATTACTTTTTGGGATGTGGCGCATGAAACTAATGGTGGTTTAATCGCAGATGGGTACACAAGAGCCACTGGCAAAATGTCAATGGTAATTGCTCAAAATGGGCCAGGTATTACAGGATTGGTCACTCCAATTAAAACTGCTTATTGGAATCATACCCCATTACTTCTAGTCACTCCACAAGCTGCAAATAAAACAATGGGTCAAGGTGGTTTTCAGGAAGTTGAGCAAATGAATCTGTTTAAAGATATGGTTTGTTACCAAGAAGAAGTAAGAGACCCATCTAGAATGGCAGAAGTGTTGAATAGAGTTATAGAAAAAGCATTCAGAGGATCAGCACCAGCACAAATAAATGTGCCTAGAGACTATTGGACACAAGTTATTGATATAGAATTACCACCAATTGTAAGATTTGAAAGACAAGGTGGAGGAAAAGAGGCAGTAGATAAAGCTGCAAAACTATTATCAGATGCAAAATTCCCAGTTATTTTATCTGGAGCAGGAGTTGTTATAGGTGATGCAATAGAGGATTGTAAAAAATTAGCAGAAAAACTAGATGCACCAGTTTGTAATGGATATCAGCATAATGATAGTTTTCCTGGTAGTCATCCACTAGCAGTTGGACCATTAGGATATAATGGTTCGAAGGCTGGTATGGAATTAATTTCTAAAGCAGATGTTGTTCTAGCATTGGGAACAAGATTAAATCCTTTCTCAACATTACCAGGATATGGAATTGATTATTGGCCTAAAAATGCGAAAATAATTCAAGTAGACATGAATCCAGATAGAATTGGTTTGACAAAAAAAGTGACAGTTGGAATTTGTGGAGATGCAAAAATGGTGTCGCAACAAATTTTAGAAAAATTATCACCTACCGCTGGAGATAATGGAAGACAAGATAGAAAAAATTTAATCCACCAAACAAAATCTGCATGGTTACAAACTTTGACAAGTTTAGATCATGAAGACGATGATCCAGGAACAGTTTGGAACAAAGAGGCAAGAGAAAGAGACTCTGATAGAATGTCACCAAGACAAGCATGGAGAGCTATTCAAGCAGGGATGCCTGAAGATGTTATTATTTCAAGCGACATAGGAAATAATTGTGCAATTGGTAATGCTTACCCTACATTTGAAAAACCTAGAAAGTATTTAGCACCAGGTTTATTTGGACCATGTGGGTACGGATTTCCATCTATTTTAGGGGCTAAAATTGGATGTCCGGATACTCCAGTCATAGGTTTTGCTGGAGACGGAGCTTTTGGAATTAGTATGAATGAGATGAGTTCCTGTGCGAGAGAAGAATGGCCAGCAATTACAATGGTAATATTTAGAAATTATCAATGGGGAGCAGAAAAAAGAAATTCAATATTATGGTTTGATGACAATTTTGTAGGCACTGAATTAGATCCAGAATTAAGCTATGCAAAAGTTGCAAATGCTTGTGGTTTAAAAGGAGTAACAGTAAAAACTATGGAAGAAACTACAAAAGCTATTAAACAATCTTGTGAAGATCAAAAAAAAGGCATCACAACATTTATTGAAGTAATTTTAAATCAAGAATTAGGAGAACCTTTCAGAAGAGATGCAATGAAAAAACCTGTTAAAGTAGCTGGTATTGAAAAATCTGATATGAGACCTCAAAAATCATTAGTAAGCTAAAGCAAGCTAATAATTAATATATTTTAAATATAACTAAACTTATATATTATTAATTCACATACTTATGGATGTAAAATTAGATAAGTGGTTTAGACCGAAAATTGACAAAGAAGTTTTAAAAGAACTCACAAAAAAATCTGATCTTAAAGGTTTAATACACGTTAGTATTTATTTTAGCTTTTTATTAATAACCGGATTACTTGCTTATTATACCTGGGGAACATGGTGGTCAGTATTTTGGTTTTATATTTACGGAAATATTTTTTGCTTTTGTAATCCGATTTGGCATGAAACTGGACATAAGACTGCTTTCCAAACTAAATTTTTAAATGAATTTTTTTACTATATTTCATGCTATATGGCTTACTTTGAACCAACTAGATGGAGATACACGCACTTTATTCATCATGGGAATACATATTCGACAAAAAATCCATACGATCATGAAATTGAATACGACAATAATTTAAAAGATACACCAAAAAAATTGTTAATGAACATTATTCCATTTGGCGAACTATTATTTTTTAAAAAAAGTATTGCTTATGAAGTTATTAAACATGCTTTAGGAATTAATACTAAAGTTATGATTGATAGCATACCAGAGAACGCAAGACCAAGAGCAATTTTGATTTCAAGAATTTACGTTATAATTTGGATATCTATAATTACATGGTCTATATTAATTTCATCTTGGTTACCGGTCTTATATCTTTTATTGCCTCACTATTATGGAAAAGGTTTACATAAATTTGTAGCATTTACACAACATGCAGGTTTAGCTAGAGATGTAAAGGATCATAGATTATCAGCAAGGGATATGAAATTAAATCCAATTTTAAGTTTCCTGTATTGGAAAATGGAGTATCATTGTGTACATCACATGTTTCCAACCGTTCCAGCTTATAACTTAGAAAAATTACATTTTCATTTAAAAGACCAACTACCTGTAATTAAAAATGGATTATTTGAAACTTATAAAGAAATAATTCCTGCACTTCTAAAGCAAAGAGATAGACCTACTTATCATTTAAACATTGATTTACCAAAACAACAAACTTCTTAATGTATAAAAATTATAAATTATGGATTTTTCTTGGAGCTGCAGTTATCTTTCTTTATTTAAGTGTGGGAAAATATGAAGAGTTTAGTGTTCAAAAATCTATTTCAGCCTGCGTATTAGCAAAAAGTAAAATAAAAAAAGATATGAGTCCTCAAGAAGCAAGAAAAGTTTGCGAAGTGGAAATTAAACAAAACAAGTGAGAATTTTTTTTTATTTATTTTTATTTAACTTAATTTTTAATAGTTATTCTCTATCAGATACAAGATTTGAAAAAGACTTAAAAAAACTCTCCAAATATAATTTTTTTGTTAACAACGAAGGCAATAGTTATGAATTAGATAAAAATATTGATAAAGATAAAATAATAATCTTAATTTACAGTCATGGAAGTGGAGGTTCAGAGAGAAATTTGCAAAAATGTAATAAATCCTGGTGGCAAATTCCCCCAACAGTTTATCAATTGGATGGAGTAAAAATTAAAGATTTCACAATCAAAACTTATCAACTGTGCAAAGGTGCAAGAGGATTTTCACAGAAAGATGGAGACTTGTTTTGGGACACTTATGATAAAAATAATCAAGATGTCAATAGTGTTCTAGATCTCAAGGATGAAAATGGCGTATTATTAATTCAGAAATGGGAGGGACCAATACAAGAAAAAGTTATTAAGTTGAAGGTTGATGAATTTAAACAGAGAGGTTTTAATAATATCGTTCTTTCAGGTCACTCAGCTGGTGGATGGGACTCACTAGTTTTAAAATCAAATTTTTCATCAGAAATTGATGGTGTAATAGCATTCCATCCTGCAAGATCAGGAAAATTTGCTGGTACAAAAAAACCACACAAAGGTTGGATAAATTGGAGAAATTATAAAATATCAATGATAAAAGTAGATCAACTACAAAATGTTTTAGTTTTTAGCCATAAAAAAGATAAATATGAAAACCCCAAAACATCTAAATTTTTATCTAATTCAGAAAATGTAAGATTTGTTGATGTAAGCGATACTAATTGTAAAAAAAAATTAAAAACTGGTGGGTGGCATGGAATAACTCTTACTAAGTGTTTTGCTAACAAAGATCCCAAAAGAAAAGAAATAATAAAATATTTAGAGGATATTTTCTAAATGAAATTTAAACTTATATTAATTTTTTTACTTTTTTTTTATAATTTCGCTTTCGCTAAAACTAAATCTGAAATACGTTTTGAAAAAGATTTAATAAAAATTTCCAAGTTAAATTCCTTTGTAGACAATAAAGGAAATCCTTATGACTTGGATGAAAATATCGATAAAGGTAAAACTATTATTTTAATTTATACCCATGGTGGGTGGGGTGGACAAAGAAAATTAAACGGTTGTAATAGACCATGGAGTAAAATACCACCTGCAATCTATCAATTAGATGGAACTCAAATAAAAGATTTAACTATAAAAACATATCAATTGTGCTCTGGTGTAAAAGGCTTGACTCAAAACGACCAGGATAAATTTTGGGAAATGTACAATAAAAATAATCAAGATGTAAATAGCGTATTAGATCTTAAAGATAAAAATGGAATTCTTTTAATTAATAAACTTAAAGACAATCTAAAATATAAAGTAATGAAGTTAAAAATTGATGAGTTTAAAAAAAAGGGTTTCAATAATATTGTATTATCTGGACATTCTGCGGGTGCGTATGGTTCTTTTATATTAAAATCAAATTTTCCTGAGAAAATAAATGGAGTAATTTCCTTTCATATAGGATTTGGGGGCAAATTTGCAAAAGCAAAAAATCCAGACCAAGGTTGGATAAATTGGAGAAACTATAAAAAATCTCTTATTAATTGGTCTCAGTTAGGTGAGGTTATTTTATTTACTCATGATAAAGATTGGGCAGACACAAGAAAGACTTTAAGTTTTTTGACAGAGTTTAATAATATTAAATTTTTTGATTTAAGTGATACCCAATGTAAAAAGAAAAAATTATTAGGTGACTACCATGGAATTGCTTTAACAAAATGTTTTGCAGAAAAGGATCCAAGAAGTAAAGAAGTAATTAGATATTTAGAAAAATTATTTTAAAGTAGACTTGGTAACCAAGTAGAAAATACAGGAAATAATATCATTAGTATTCCATAAATTATTCCTACTATTGTAAACAATGGAACTTCTTTAAATGCATTAGCTGGGTTTTCTTTAATTACGCCAGCTGCTGTATATATGCCTACACAAACAGGAGGAGTTATCATGCCTATTCCAGCAAAAGCTACAAAAACCACGTATAAATGGAGTAAGCTTTGATCAAAAGATAGTGTTAATGCTGCAAATATTGGAACGGTTAAGTAAAATACTGGAACTATTTCTATAAATGTTCCTAAAATTAAACATATTGTTCCTAACATTATCCAAAATAAATTTACACTCACACCCATATCTGTGAAGTAAGTTATAATTTTCTGAGGTGCTTGAGTGTAAGTAAGAACAACACTTAAAAAAGTTGCTGTGGCAATAATTGAGAATATAACAGCAGTAATTATAGCTGTATCTCTCAAACAACTTAATAAAGATGAAAAAGTTAATTCTCTATAAATTAAAAATCCTATTGAAACTGCATAAACTCCTGCAATAGCTGCAGACTCTGATGGAGTTAAAAAACCTGCATATATTCCACCCAATATTATAACTGGAGTTATTAATGCTGGAAGAGCTGCAATGAAAGAACGTAATCTTTCTTTGAATGTAGCTTTTTTATCTGCTCTTATATGTCTGCACTTAAATAAAACTAAAAGAACCATTAAAATTAAAAGTATAATTCCCGGTATAACTCCTGCAGCAAATGTTTTTGAGACAGGAACGTATGTAAGTGCACTAAACAAAATAGCTGCATTTGATGGAGGTATTAGAGCTTCAAGAAGTGCAGCAGACGCAGCAAGCACGACCACAAATGGAGTAGGGTAACCTTGTTCAATCATTTTGGGCATCATGATAGTTCCAACTGCAGTAATTGCAGCTAATATAGATCCACAAAATGCTGCAAAGAACCCCATCGCAATAACCATTGCAACACCCAAACCCCCAGGCCAATGTCCAACTAAAGTCGTTGCAAATCTTACAAGTCTTAGTGCTGCTCCACCTTTGAGCATAGCCATACCACTAAAAATAAATAAAGGCACAGCTATAAGTACATGTTTTGTTAGAGCCCCAAAAGATACTTGAATTAAAACAGACCAAGGGAGATTAAGTCCACCAATAGCAGCTATAGAACTACCTAACCCAAATACTAAAAAAATTGGAACAGAAATTATAAGAGCTAACAAAGATAATATGGATGCTAATGCAAACATTAATTTTTTATTAAATTTATAATGTTATCAAATAATAATTCTAACGAGGTTAGAGCTAATATCATGAAACCAACAGGGAAAGCTAAAAACATCCACCATATAGGAATGCTTATTTCGATCTCCATTACTTGACCTAAATTGAAATACATTATTGTTGCCTCAAGACCTGCTATAAAGAAAATGCAAGCTGATATAAGTGCAATTGTATTTACAATTAAAAATAAAATTTCTTTATTTGTTTTTGATAACATGGGTGTTAGAAAATCTACTTTAATGTGTTGTCCTTTTTTTAATAAAGGTCCTAGTAATGGAAAAACCAACCAACTTACTAAAACAGGTGGTAACTCTATAAACCAAGCAAATCCAGTACCAGTTATGAATCTTGTAGCTGCACTTAAAAATAATGCAGCAACCATAATAAAAATAATTAGCATTGCGAGAGCTAAAGAGGCTGAAGCCAAATAACTATTAACTGCTCGCAACGCTTTCATTTTAATAGATTAAGCAAAAATAACTTATTCTAATTATTTTTTGCGTATTCTTGTGCTGCTTTTAAAGCATCAGCATCAATCATTTTTGCCATAGCAGGCATAACCTTATCTTTCATTAACTTATCAAATTTTGCTTTCTCAGCTCCTGAAAGAGTAGTTACAACACCACCTCTGTCTTGGAATTCTTTAAGAACAGTTTCCCCATGATCCATAATTCTATCTGTTGAGAGAGTTCCTACTTCTTTTCCAACATCCATAATTATTTTTTGTAAGTCCGTAGGTAAACTATTAAACCATGTCGAATTAGCCATAATATATGCATCAGCATAATATTGGTATGGTTTTTGAGCGTATTTTAAAAATTCCCACCAACTATATGCTTTAATACTTCCTGGAGGACTATTAATAGTATCAATCATTCCAGACTGTAAAGCATTATAAACTTCTCCAGTTTTTAAAGATACACGATTTGCTCCAAGAGCATCCCACATAGGTTCTTCACTTTTTAGAAGCCTCCTAGCTTTAAGACCTTTCATAGCATCGATACCTGTCAATTCTCTAGCACTTGAAATTGACATTACAGGTCCAACTGGATTGTACATTATTAAAGTCGAATTAGTTTTTTTTGTTAACTCACCCCAAATTTCTTTTCCTTTAGGTGAATTTTGAAAAAAACCTCTTTGTTGTTCCCACGAGTCGAATAATCCTGGGAATGATGCAACATTAAAGTTTTTATTTATTGGCGGAAAGCTTACTACACCAACAATACCTCCTAATTCAACAGCTCCAGAAGTTACTGCACCCATAACTTCTCTAATTCCAAATAGCTGTTTAGATGGATAAACCTCAATTTTGAGTTTTCCATTTGCTCTTTTATTTACTTCATCTGCAAAAATTTGAGCATGTTTTGCACTGTGATGTTTTGGACTCCAATGAACAGATAAACGCCCAACAATCTCAGCAAAAGCTGCAGTTGAAGAAACTACAAATGAAATAACTAAAAAAAAGCTAACTAAACTTTTTGATAAAGTTTTAATTTTATTCATATTTTCCCTCTCTTTTTTTTTTATTAATCTTATTATTTTGATTTAATTAAGACAATCAAAATAAAGGTACATAAGTTTGAATAATAAGTTCTAAATGATATATTAGGTAAAATCATGATTTATAAATTATCAAAAAGCATATTATTGCTTTTTTTTATACTTCTATTATCAAATTATTCATACGGTGAGACTAAAATAGATGAAGCTGTTGATAAAACTACTGACTTTTTAAAATCAGTATCAAAAAGAGGGTTAAACAAAAACCAAACAGCTGAATTTTTAAATAATTATGCAATTACTCTTAAAGATGAAAGAACCGATGGAGAAGTAACATATATTTTTGATAGTGAGAGCTATAAAAGGTATAAGGATGGAAATATTATATCCGAAGATGGGTGGAGATTTACAAAATTAGGAGCTTTAAGATTGTTTAATGGTGATGTAAAACTTACATGGAAAATAAAAATTGGAAAAGATAATCTAATTGTTATTAAAACAAAATTTCAACCAATTGGGAAAGAATATCCATTTAATTATAAATTAAAAAAATTATTTTTTGAGGAGATACAATGAATCCAACAGATATCTTGCTAAGTATTGCAATCGTTGGAATATACACAATTATTTATGTTTATCTAAAGTCTAAATATGATGATAATAAAACTATCATAAAGTTATTTGTGATTGGTTTTATTTATGCAACAATAATTACTGGTGTCCTCTATTACTTAATAAAATTTATAGCTTCTTAAAAAATTTACATGAAACATAAATTGGAATTAATATATTTCAAAATGAGAGCACTAGCAGAGGCTCCCCGTTTATTATTTCATTATACCGAGATTGATTATGATGATGTTATGTCATGGGATTATTATGACAGGGATTGGTCAGACGTAAAACCAAATATTCCTTTTAAACAACTTCCAATGTTGATGGTTGATAAAAAACATAAAATTTGTCAAAGCTTGGCAATTATGACATTTATAGAAAATATAGCTGGTATCAGCATTTCTGACCCAATATTAAATGCAAAAGCAAATGCAATCATGCAAAGTGCACAAGAACTTTTTATGCCACTCAATCCAACAGTAAACTTTGCAACGGGTGATAAGTTTAAAAAAAAAAGAGAAGATATGATGCCATTTTTAATGTCAAGATTTGAAGATCTTGAAAAAGCCTTGAAGGAGAGCAACAAAAAATTTTTTATCTTTGATGAACCAAGGGCATGTGATTTTGTAACATTTCATCATTTAGATTTGTCAAAATTATTGGATCCAACTATTATAAAAAAATTTCCTAGATTAGAAAAATTTCTTGAGGATGTAATGTTAATTAACAGTATTAAATCTTATTTAGATAAACGACCTAGACTGATAGACGTAAGTATTGAGCCAAAATTAATGATTGATGGTGTGGCACACCCAACTGGTGTTAAAAAAACCTAATTAAGGTTTAATATTAAATTTTTTTTTATTTACCCAGTATAAGGCAGCACTCTTATAGTTTTTCCGTATATTATTACTACACGTTCGCCATTATCAATTCTGATATCATTTCCTTGAACGATAGCCACATCTTTATTAGCTCCATCAATATTTATTATATATTGGTATCCTTGATGATTACCAAACATTGCTTCTGTGACATAGCCTAGCGCGGCGCCACCAATTGTTGCATAAACAATTGCAATTTCCTCACATTTTGCACCAGCTATTAACTTTTTTCCATCATCACAAATTTGAGTTCCAAGTAGACCACCAATTATTGCACCTGTTGATGCACCAATTAGACTGCCTTCACCTTTAACTTTAACAGGTAATGATGAAACTATATTTCCATATTGAATATTTTTAACTTTTTGAGCATCAGACCTTTTAACTGATGTCGGGTTTGTGGTGTTACATGCAGTTAAAATAAAAAAAAATAAAACAAAAATAGATTTGATTTTCATATTGAAAATTTAAATGTAAAATTTGCCATAATTAGGGCATGTTGAAAAAAGTATTTTAATCAAAACTTGTTTGCAACAAAAATTAAAAGTAGTATAAATCATCAATTATTTAAGGCGGGGTAGCTCAGTTGGTTAGAGCGCGGGACTCATAAGCCCGAGGTCAGTGGTTCGATCCCACTTCCCGCTACCATTAATCAAATCTTTTGATAAATTCAGGATCTATGTGTATTACGTAATTTTCTAATGCCTCAGCAACCGCAGACTCATTTGTCAAAGATAAAAAAGCGATTTCTCCAAGAAGTTCAAATCCTTTAAGAAAAGCCTCATCTCCTTCGTATTTTAAAACATTTTTGGTTTCTTTAAAACATACTGTTCCTAATATATATTGAACATAATCTGCGACAGCAATTTCGTGTTTTGTAAATTTACTTTTAGGAATATTAAACTCATCTCTTAAAGCAGAGTGGTGTGCTAATGCAGAAAACGCCCATCTTACTAAAACTATTTTATCTCTATCAGTTGTTTTTTGCATTAGGCAGTTTGCGAACTTATCAGAGTATTGTCCTGCTAATGAGCTAGTTTGATAAAATGCGCCTAAAATTAATATTAAAAAAAATTTTTTCATTTAAATATATTATTCATCAATGACCTGGGAAGTCCATTAAATTTTCAATTTTATAACCTTTTTTTAGAAGATTATCACAACCTCCTAAATCAAAGAGATTAATAACAAATATAAACGCTGCAACTTTACCTTTTGAAATTTCAACAAGCTTTGCTGCAGCTTCAGCTGTACCTCCCGTAGCAATTAAGTCATCAATTATTAATACTGAGTCATTTTCAGAGATAGAGTCTTTATGAACTTCTATTGTTGCTGTTCCATATTCAAGCTCAAAATCTACAGAATGTACATCAGCAGGCAGTTTATTCTTTTTTCTTAACATTATAAAAGGTTTTTTTAATATATATGAAACAGCGGATGCAAACACAAAACCTCTAGACTCAATTGCTGCAATTTTATCTACTTTAAACTTTTTAGATCTCTCTATAATTTGAGTAATTGTTTCTTCAAAAGCAGACTCATCTTTTATTAAAGTAGTAATATCTCTAAATAAAATACCTTTTTTCGGATAATCCTTTATAGAACGAATATAGTCTTTTAAATCCATAATAGTTAATTATAAATACAATATAATTAGTTTTACATGGCAAATAATAAATTAGCAATAATTGGTGGAAGTGGTCTATACGATGTTGAAGAGTTTAAAGACAGAGAATTAATAGATTTAAATACTCCTTGGGGAAAACCATCAGATAAGATTTTAAAAACTAAATACAATAATAAAGAGGTATATTTTTTACCAAGGCATGGGAGAGGACACTTTATTTCACCATCAAATATAAATTTTAGAGCAAATATTGCCTCATTAAAACAACTGGGTGTCACAGATGTTGTCTCCGTCTCTGCAGTTGGCTCGCTAAAAGAAGATTTGCCTCCTGGTAAATTTGTCATTATTGACCAATTTATAGATAGAACCTTTGAAAGAAATAAAACTTTTTTTGATGACGAAATAGTAGCCCATGTATCAATGGCTCATCCAACCTCTAAAGGTTTAATGAATGCGTGCGAGGATGCAATAAAAAAAGCGGATATAGATTATCAAAAAGGAGGGACTTATCTAGTAATGGAAGGTCCTCAATTTTCAACTTTGTCTGAATCAAATCTTTACAGATCATGGAAAGCAGATGTAATTGGAATGACTAATATGCCAGAGGCTAAATTAGCAAGAGAAGCAGAGATTAGATATGCCTCTGTTTCAATGGTGACGGATTATGATTGTTGGCATCCTGATCATGAAAATGTAGATGTTCAACAAGTAATAAAAGTATTAATTGATAATGCTTCTAAAGCAAAAAGCATGATTAAAAATCTAATTGATAATTTTGAAAGTCATATTGATCCAGATGATCCAACAAATAATTGTTTAGATGTTGCTATAATTACTGCCCCTGAAAAAAGAACAAAAAAAACAATAGAAAAACTTAAAATAATAGCAGGAAGAATTTTAAATAAGTGACATTAAAATTATCAGATAAACAAATTTTAAATTATAAAAATGATGGAGTAATCTTAATAGAAAAAGTTTTTTTACCTTGGATTGGAAAACTTAAAAATGGATTTCAAAAAGTATTGAACAACCCTAGTCCATATGGAAGAGAAAATATTTCAAAAAAAGAAGAAGGAAGATTTTTTGAGGATTATTGTAATTGGGAAAGAATTGAAGAATTTAAAGATTTTATTTTTAATTCACCAGCAGCAGAAATTGTCGCTCAATCAACTCAATCTAATAAAATTCAGGTATTCCATGAGCATATTTTCTTAAAGGAGCCTGGGACAAAAAAAGAAACTCCATGGCATCAAGATCTTCCATATTATTGTGTAGATGGTGATGATACTGGAAGTTTCTGGATACCTCTAGATGATGTATCAAAAGATAACTCTCTCAAGGTTTTAAAAGGATCTCATAGGTTACCAATGCTAGTAAGACCTACTAAATGGTCAAATGATTCTTTTTGGTATAAAAATAATAAGAAATTTATGGACATGCCAAACATAGATAAAAATAATATTTTTAATGTAGAAATGAATGTAGGAGACGCTATATTATTTAATTTTAAAGTTTTGCATTCATCTTCAGGAAACAATGATAAAAAAAGTCGTAAAGCTTTCTCTGCAAGGTTTATCGGAGACGATGTAAGATATATTGATAGAGAAGGGGAAACCTCTCCGCCTTTTGTAGGAATAGATTTAAATCAAGGAGATAAAATGAGAAAAGATTGGTTTCCTGTGGTTTGGAATAATTAAATGAGAGTAAAAGGAAAAAAATATAGAACAATTTGGTATGAAAATAATATAGTTAAAATAATTGATCAAACTAAACTTCCACATCTGTTTGTTGTTAAAGAATTGAAGTCAATAAAAGATGCGGTAAAAGCAATAAAAACTATGGAAGTAAGGGGAGCACCTCTTATTGGTGGTACTGCTGCTTATGGAATAGTATTAGCAATCCAAGAAAATAAAGATTTAGATTTTATTAAAAAAAGTTCAGAAGAACTAGTTAATTCAAGACCAACAGCTATAAACTTACAATGGGCAATTCATAGAATGAATAACAAATTATCATTTGTGAAGTCTAATGAATTATTAGAAGTAGCGTTAAAAGAAGCAAAATTAATATGTGATGAGGATATAAAATTTTGTGAAAATATAGGTCTAAATGGATTAAAAATTATAGAGGAAATCTATAATAAAAATAATAAAACAGTAAATATTCTTACTCATTGTAATGCAGGATGGTTAGCAACTATAGATTGGGGAACGGCAACCTCACCAATTTATCATGCTCATAAAATAGGAATTCCTGTTCATGTATGGGTTGATGAAACAAGACCAAGAAATCAAGGTGCAAATTTAACTTCATTTGAACTAAATGAAGAAGGAATACCAAATACAATTATAACAGATAATACAGGTGGTATTTTAATGCAAAGAGGTGAGGTTGATATGTGCATTGTAGGAACTGATAGAACTTTATCAACGGGTGATGTTTGTAATAAAATTGGTACTTATTTAAAAGCTTTGGCTGCATATGATAATAATGTACCTTTCTATGTAGCTCTGCCAAGCTCCACTATTGATTGGGAAACAAAAGATTATAATGAGATACCAATTGAAGAGAGGGACGCCGAAGAACTATCTTATATAGAGGGAAAAGATGATAAAAATAACATCAATAAAGTTTTGATTTATCCTGAAAAGAGTAAATCCATGAATCTTGCTTTTGATATTACACCTGCAAAATATGTGACAGGCTTAATAACAGAAAAAGGTGTGTGTGAAGCATCTACAAATGGTCTAAAAAAAATGTTTAAACAGTAATGAATAAAGTTAAAAATATATTATTTATAATGGCTGATCAGCTAAGATTTGATTATCTATCTTGTTATGGTCATCCACATCTAAAAACACCTCATATAGATGGATTAGCAAAAAAAGGAGTATTGTTTGAGTCAGCCTATGTTCAAGCACCCGTTTGTGGGCCTTCAAGAGCATCATATTACACTGGAAGAACAGTATTTAGTCATGGCTCAACATGGAATCAAATACCCTTGCCAATAGGAGAATTAACTATTGGGGATTATTTAAGACAATCTGGAATAAGAACTGGCGTTGTAGGTAAAACTCATATGAGACCTGATTTAGATGGAATGAACAGACTTGGAATATCTAAAGATACAGAAATAGGTCTGACAGTTAGTGAGCCAGGGTTTGAGCCTTATGAGAGAGATGATGGACTTCATCCAAATAACCATATTAAAAATTCAAACAAAAAATTATCTTACAATGAATGGTTAAATAAACTTGGATACGAAGGAGAAAATCCATGGGATAGTTGGGCAAATTCATCTGAGGATGAAAATGGAAAAATTTTAAGTGGTTGGAGGTTAAGAAATTCAAATAAACCTGCAAGGGTTAAAGAAGAACACTCTGAAACTGCATTTATGACAAACCGTTCAATGGAATTCATTCAAGAAAGCGAAGATAAGCCTTGGTTTTTACATTTATCTTATATTAAACCTCATTGGCCATACATTGCTCCTGCACCTTATCATAATATGTATTCAGCAAATCAATTTTATCCAGTTCATCGAAGCAATACTGAAAAAGAAATAGATCATCCTGTTTACAAAGCATTTATGGAAAACAATATTTCAAAAACTTTTTCAAGAGAAGAGGTGAGAAATACTGTTCTTGCAGGATATATGGGATTGATAAAACAAATTGATGACAATCTCGGAAGACTATTTAAATTTCTGGAAGATAAAGATTATATGAAAAATACCATGATAGTCTTTACCTCAGATCATGGTGACTACCAGGGTGATCATTGGCTAGGTGAAAAAGAATTATTCCATGAACAAATTGTTAAAGTCCCTATGATTATTTATGACCCTAGTAATTTGTCAAACAATAATAGAGGAGTAAGAGAAAAGAGATTTGTTGAGGCTATTGATTTGCTCCCAACTTTCTTAGACTCTGTTGAAAGTAAAGTAAGCAGACATCGTCTAGAGGGACAGTCTTTACTCCCAATTATAAGAGGCAAAAAAGTATTAAATTGGAAGGAAAGTGTATTTAGCGAAATTGATTATTCATTTAATGAGGCAAGAAAAATTTTAAATATTGGTGCATCTGATGCTAGGGCATATATGATTAGAAATAATAAGTGGAAGTATATTTACTATAAAGGATTTTCACCACAATTATTTGACTTAATAAATGATCCTGATGAATTTAATGACCTTGGACAGTCTCCTAAATACTCAAAAATAGTTGATGAAATGAAAGATATTCTCCTTGATAGGATTACTAGTCGAAAAAATAGAGTTGCTGCAACAGATGAATTTGTTTTGAAAGATAGAGATTATACCAAAGATGATGGAATTATGATAGGTGTATGGTAATGAATCCATTAATATTATCTTTAATTGGTTTAGTATTAGTCGGCGTATCTGCAAACTTATTAAAATTAATTAAAAAAAATAAAATTTTTTTATTAATATCAATGCTACCTTGTATTTATATTTTTATTTATGGTTTATATGCAACTTTTGGACCGATTGATTTATACAAAGATGGCACTGAAAATTTTATTGCTCAGAACCCTGGAAAAGATTTACCAGTAGTATTTGTCCTTTTGAAGTTTTATCAATATATATTGATCTTCGTTGGAGCTATTTTTGGATTAATTTATTTTAATTATTTTCGAAATTTTGATAATTCTACGGAGTCATCAGACTAGGTAAATACAAACATATAGCTGGAAAAGCTATAATTAATGCAAGTCTAATTACATCAGTCATTAAAAAAGGAAGCGTACCAAACCAAATAGTTTGTAAGGGTGTTTTCTGCATAACACCTTTAATTACAAATAAATTCATACCAACCGGGGGAGAAATTAATCCAAATTCAACAACAATTACTGCAAATATTCCAAACCACACAGGATCTATTCCTGCATCAACTATTACTGGATAGAAAACTGGAATAGTTAAAAATAACATTGCTAACGAGTCCATAACAGTTCCGAGAACTAAATATATTACACAAATAACGAGAATTACTCCTAGCGGAGTAAGCTCAAGATAATTAATAAAATCAACTACTGCAAAAGGCAATTGTGTGACAGTTATTAGATAATTAAATATACTTGCTCCTATTACAATTAAATATAATGATCCAACCGTTTTGATAGTTGTCCAAACAGCATCTTTTAAAAGATTTAATTTTAATTGACCTCTAAAAAATATAAAAATTAAAACTAATATCACTCCTACAGCTGCACTTTCAGTTGCTGTAAAAAAACCTAAGTAAAGTCCACCCATCATGATTACAAAAATTAAAAAAATAGGAAAAACTTTTGAGAGGGCAGAAATTCTCTCTTTTAATGGCATCTTAACTCCGTATCCACCTTGTGACGGATAAATTAAAAGATAAACCCTTATTGCAATCATATAAAGTACAACAGCAATTATCCCAGGTATTAATGCAGCAAAAAAAAGTTCCTGAACAGATTGTTCTGTTAAATATGCATATATGACTAATATTACACTTGGAGGAATAATAATCCCTAGTGTTCCACCTGATGCAATAGAACCACTTATTAGAGCATCACTATATCCATGTCTTCTCATTTCTGGACCGGCCATTTGAGACATTGTAGCAGCTGTAGCAATTGATGATCCACAAATCATTCCAAAACCAGCACAGGCACCTACAGTTGACATTGCTAGTCCGCCTTTATAATGACCTACAACTGCATAAGCAGCATCATAAAGATTTCTTGATAGATTGGAGCTATTTGCAAGATTTCCCATCAAAACAAAGAGTGGTAAAACCGATAATGTATATTTAGATACAGCGTCAAATGGGGCGGTTCCTAGTACAAATATCGCTGGATCAAAACCTGATATCATTGCAAAACCAGTAAAGCCAACTACTAACATTGCAATACCTATTGGAACGTTCAAAACCATTAAAATTAAGACCGCAGCGAAAGCTAAGCCACCGTTAATTACAGCCTCAATTCCCATTAAGCCTGTTTCTCTAAATTATTTACTAAAAGAGTTTTTACAAACCAAACTAGAATAGCAAGTACACTTAACCACATACCAATAGAGCATATGAAATAAAATGGATAAAAATAAAGTTCTAGATCGATAGTTACTCTTTGATTGTTCATAAATTTGTAGGAAGTTAAAGTTGTCGAGTATGCCATTAATGACATTATTGAAATCATTAAAATAAACTTTAAAATCACTAAATAAGTTTTAAATATCCCTAAATCTAAATTATTAACAAAGTCTGCTGATACATTTGCATTTAAAAAAAAAGCTCTTGGCATAGCAAGAAACGCAACTAGAGCCATGCCTATCTCAACTAGTTCAATTGTACCTGTAACTGGAGAGTTTAAAAAACGTCTTCCAAAAACATCACAAAAAGTTAATACAGCTAATAAAAATAATATAATACCCGAGGCCATAGCTGAATAATCAAAAACTCTACTGACTTTAGAAATCATAAAAATGTTGCTTCAAATTCTTCAAACATTACCATATAAACTGTATCAAAAATAGAAAGTATTACTTATGAAATTTATTTCCTTTGCGCATAATGGACAAAAAAAATTTGGCATTATCAATAATAATAAAATAACAGATTTGACTGGAAAAGTTAATGACTCAATCACATTAAAAGATTTGATTTTAAATAAAGGTATCCATGAAGCAAAAAATTATGCAAAAAATAATCCAGGAGATTTAAATGTTTCAGATGTTGAGTATTTACCATTAATACCAAATCCAGGAAAAATTATATGTGTTGGTTTAAATTATAGTGAACACGTAAAAGAAACTAATAGAACAGTAGAGGAAAATCCTGTTATATTTCACAGATTTCCAGAAAGCCAGACTGCACACTTACAATCTATTCAAAGACCAGTTGTATCACATAGCTTAGACTTTGAGGGTGAGATGGCGGTAATCATGGGCGAGGGGGGAAAACATATAAAACCAGATGATGCACTAAAACACATAGTTGGATATTCTTGTTATAATGAAAGTACTATTAGAGAATGGCAAAGACATACAAGACAATTTGGAATGGGAAAAAACTTTGAAAAGACAGGAAGCTTTGGTCCACATATGGTTTTAGCAGAAGATATAAAAGACTATAAAAATCTAACTATTGAAACTAGATTAAATGGTGAGGTCATGCAAAATGCAAAATTAAGTCAACTTATTTTTGATATACCCATTTTAATTTCTTATGTATCTAAAGCTATGGCTTGGAGAGCAGGTGATGTTCTTGTAACTGGAACTCCAGGAGGAGTAGGCTTTAAAAGAAATCCTCCAATATTCATGAAACCTGGTGACAAAGTTGAGATAGAAATTACAGAAATTGGTATTTTATCTAACACAATTAAGGATGAAATAATCTAGATTTCACTATAGACTTTATCAAATTATTTTTAACAGAGGGAAATTAATATGAAAAAAAAATTAATTGGAATTGTTTTAGGAATTTTTTCCTTAAGCATTATTAGTTCAGCTTCTGCTACTGAATTAAAGTTGGCAACTTTTGAACCACCAAAAGCATTTATAGCAAGTAAGATTTTAGCTGCTTGGGCAGATAAGGTAAATAAATGCTCAAATGGTGCTTTAAATGTAAAAATGTATGCAGGTGGAGTTTTAGGAAGTCCTCCTAAACAATATGACATTGTAACTTCAGGTGTTGCAGATATTTCTTGGACAGTTCTAGGATATATTGGGGGTCAATTTCCACTAAGTTCTGTTGTTGAATTACCATTTTTAACAAAAACATCAAAAGCTGGATCTAGAGCTTTGAACACTCTTTATGAAGAAGGTTACTTAGATAAAGAAATGGCTGGAATTAAACTTATAGGTCTACATTCCAACCCTGGATATCAAATCCATATGAAGGATACAAAAGTCGTTAAACCTTCAGATTTCAAAGGTAAAAAAATGAGAGTGCCAAGCAAAATAGCTGGAACTATACTTAAAACTTTAGGAGCAACAGGTGTAAAAGTACCAGCACCAGGAACTTCTGAGGCTTTAAACAAAGGTGTTATAGATGGAACTCCTTTTCCTTATACAGCTATAGGTTCATTTAGATTATTCGATGTAACAAAATATCATACAGAGGTTAACATTACTAACGCAACATTTGGATTAATAATGAATGAAGGAAAGTATAATGGTCTTTCATCAGCAGCCAAAGGATGTGTTGATAAACATTCAGGTCAGTGGTTTGGAGATTGGGCTTCTAATTTAATTGATACTCAGAATGCTAAAATGAGGGTACAGGTCGAAAATACACCTGGACATGAAATTACTGTTGCATCTGATTCAGTTTTAGCTGAATACAAAAAAATATTAGCTCCAATCGAAGCAGACTGGTTAGCAGAAATGAAAGGCAAAGGCCTTGATGGAGATGCTGTTTTAAAAAGAGCAAGAGAAGTGATTTCTAAAATAGACGGCTAACCGATTAATTCCGAGCCCGCTAATTTCATAGCGGGCTCTTTCAAAATCTAGTATATTAATAAAATGGCAGTTAAAGCACTTAGTTATATTGGAGTTAATTCTGATAAATTTGATGAATGGTCTATTTATTCACAAAAGTACTTAGGAATGCAAAAAATGGATCGTGGAAAAGATATTTTGTCTTTTCGAATGGATGATCAAAAACAAAGACTAACAATTACTGGTGAAAAGGGAGATAGTCTTGGTTTTTTAGGATGGGAAGTTGAAACTAAAGAAGATCTTCAAATTTTTGCATCAAAACTTGAAAAAAATAAAACAATTGTTCATCAAGGTAAATCTTCATTGGCAGATAAACGTTTCGTTAAGGATTTAATATATTTTGATGATCCACAAGGGAATCGTATAGAACTTGTTTATAAACCAATGTTAGATACTGATCCTTTTAAACCAGGAAGACCTATTTCTGGATTTAAAACAGGAGCTTTAGGAATGGGTCACGCTGTAATTCATGTTAAAAAAATTGATGATTTAATACCTTTTTATAGAGATACAATGGGATTTAAAATTAGTGATTATAGCCATACTCCTATATCACTATGCTTTTTTCATGTTAATGGAAGACACCATAGTTTAGCTTTGTTTGGTTCTGGACGAACAGGCTTTCATCATTTTATGGTTGAATATAATAATCTCGATGATGTTGGCCAAGGTTATGACCTATTACAGTATAAAGATAATGCGATCGCATACACCATGGGAAGACATACAAATGATTACATGACATCTTTTTATTCAATAACTCCATCTGGTTTTTTTATTGAAAATGGCTGGGGAGGAAGAATTATTGATCCAGAAACCTGGCAACCAATAGAAACATTTGAGGGACCTAGTTTTTGGGGACATGAAAGACTTTATCTGCCAGATGACGAAAGAATGAAATTCAGAAATAAAAGACTTGAAACTGCATCTCAAGGAAAACAAGCGCCATTGTTAATTGACTGTCCTTGGTTATATACAAACTTAAATAAAAAAAAATAATAAAAATATCAATGAGGGAATTTGATATAACTATTGTTGGATTAGGTCCTACTGGAGGAACTTTAGCAAATCTTTTGGCTATGCATGGTTTTTCAATTTTAATACTTGAAAAAGAAAAAAGTTTTTATCCATTACCTAGAGCTGTTCATTTTGATGATGAAATAATGAGGGTATTTCAAACTATAGGGATAACAAAAGATTTTTTGAGATATACTATTATAAATAAAGGCACAAAATTTGTTAATTCAAAGCAAAAAGTAATATTAGATTGGCCTAGACCAAAACAAATTACAGATAATGGCTGGTATCCGAGTTATAGATTTCATCAACCAGATTTAGAAAAGCAACTCAGAAAAAGATTAAAAAGTTATAAAAAAGTATTAATAGAGCAAAATGCAAATGTCTTAAAAATTAAAAATTCAAAAAATAATGTAAATATCAAATACGTAAATTCTAAAAACAAAAAAATTTTTCATATAAAATCAAAATATTTAGTTGGATGTGATGGAGCCAATTCAATTACGAGAAGACAAATGAAAACAAAGATGAATAACTTAGGTTTTACTCAAAAATGGGCAGTCGTAGATTTAATTTTAAAAAAGAATAAAAAAAATTTACCGGATAGAACTATTCAGTATTCAAATCCTAAACAACCCGCAACTTATTGTAGAAATGTTGGCAAAAGAAGAAGATGGGAATTTGCAATTAAAAAAAACCTTAGCGACAAAAAAGTTTTATCAGAAAATTATGTTTGGAATTTTTTAAAACCTTGGATAAAAAAAAGTGAAGCTATACTTGAAAGGAAAACTATTTATACTTTTAAATCAGCAATGGCGAGAAAATGGCGTAATGGTAGAATTTTTATTGCCGGAGATGCGGCTCATTTAATGCCTCCATTTATGGGACAAGGAATGTGTGCTGGAATAAGAGATGCATCAAATCTAGCTTGGAAAATTTCATCATGTTTAAGAGTTAAACATAATGAAGCTCTTTTAAATTCATATCAATCAGAAAGGGCCCTAAATGCTAAAGAATATATTGAAACAACTATGAGAATGGGTGAGTTTGTAAATGCAGTAGAATCTATACAAATCACAGAAAATATAAGTTCTAATGATAAAGGTGTTAAAAGCATGCAATCAATTAAACCAAAATTAGGAAAAGGTATTGGTAACATGAAAGATAAAAATAGAGGGAAAATTTTTCCTCAATTTAAATTAAAAAAAAATAAAAATTTGGATGATTATTTTTCAAAAAAAGGAATTATAATATTATCATCCTCAATTAAAGCCAAAAATATAAAAAATAGTTCTTTACTAAAAGTGAAAAACTTTAAAAGTATATCAGCCTATTTAAAAAGTATTAATTCAAAAGCTATTTTAGTAAGACCAGATAGATTTATTTTGGGTTCTGCTAATTCAAATCAAGAATTTAATTCAATTATAAAAAAATATTCAAATATTTTAAGATAATTTAAAAAGTTTATTTATTGCCTTTATCTTTGAATGATTATTAGGTGCAATTTCTCCGTCTGGCATAAATAATGAATTTTCAAATCCTACTCTTAACTTGCCACCTAGACTAACTGCCTTTTCTAGACAACTCATTTCTTCTTTTGCAAATGCACATATAGACCAGTCAAAATTAACACTATTTGTTTTCATTTTTTCTATGAACTCAGGAATTTTTTCTGGGTAACTAATTTTGCCAGTATAATGACCAATTACAAATAAACACCACACTCCATCTGCAGGGATTTCTGATTTTTTCAAAAGATCAATCAATAAATCTATATCATCTGGACTATACAAAATATGTTGAATTTTAGTCCCTGCTTCAGTTAAATATTTATACAATTTAATATCCTCAATCGTGGGTTTTCTGGAGGGAATTAATTCAGATGTACCTATGGAGGTTCCTGGTGGGGTCACATCATAAGCTAGTTTCCTCATATCATCTGGGGAATATTTTCCTACTGCTTCAGTTGTAACTTGTATGTGCATGTTTGGAACTTGAAATTCTAACTCTTTTAAAGCTTCCTTATATAAACCGGCATCAAGAACATGTTCTCCTTTATCATTTCTTACATGTAAATGGATTGCTTTTGCACCTGCCTCAAAGCAGTTTTTAGCTACTTCAACAGTCTCTTTTATAGTTAAAGGAACCTCAGGATGATCTTTCTTTAGCTTTCGGGCTCCATTTGGAGCTACCATTAAACTCGGTAATTTATCTGGTTGAAAAAAAGCCATATATTGATTCTAATTAATATTTAAAATTATTATATATAAATAAAATGAAACTACAAAAAAAAGAAATTATTAAATTTGCTAAAATGCTTAATGATAAAAAATTATCAGCATTAAGATCAGGTAATATTTCAATAAGATATAAAAATGGATTTCTAATAACTCCTTCAGGTCAAAAATATTCATCTTTAAAAGTAAAAGATATTGTTTTTGTAAATCTAGAAGGAGAGTTTAATAAAAAACAAAAACCTTCTTCTGAATGGAGATTTCATCAAGACATATATATTTCAAAGACAAATGCTAAAGCAATAGTTCATTCTCATTCTACAAATGCCACAGCTCTATCAACGCATAATAAAAAAATACCATCATTTCATTACATGGTGGCTTTAGCAGGTGGATCAGATATCAAATGTGCAAAATATGCAACATATGGAACAAGAGAATTATCAAAAAATATTCTTAAAGCTTTGAAAAATAGATTTGCATGTTTAATCGCAAATCATGGACAGATCGCATTTGGATCCAGTCTTGCAGATGCATTTGAATTAGCAGAAGAAGTTGACAATCTTGCCAAACAATATATCAAAGCCCTCTTGTTAGGGAGACCAAAACTTTTAAGTTTAAAAGAAATGAAAAAAGTTTTAAATAAAAGCAAATCATATAAAAAAAGGTAGAATGACAACAAAAGTTGGTGAACATATTACACTTGATATTTTGGGAACAAAAAAAGAATACGATCCGGCTTTTTATGAAAAATTAGTCTATAAAATTGCTAAAATTGCAAAAGTAACAGTATTAGAAATAACAAAATACAAGTTTGAACCACAAGGGTTTACTCTTGTAGCTTTACTAGCAGAGAGCCATATAAGCTTTCATACGTTTCCTGAAAAAGGCATAATAAGTTTTGATTTTTTTACCTGTGCAAAAGTATCCCCTTCAGTAGCTTTGGATGTTATTAAAGAGGAAATTGATCATACAAATATAATTATTAAAAAATTTAATAGAGATACTATTGACCATTACCATGACAATTATAGCTCGCCAGGTCTAAAGAAGTCTTACATAGTTAAAAAAGTTTTAGAAAAATTTAAGTCTGAGGTTGGACAGCAAATAGAAATTTTAGAATTAGAACAGTTTGGTAAAGCACTATTCATAGACAACGAAATTCAGGTTGCTGAAAGTGATGAGCACTTATATAGCTCAACATTTGTTAACTCTGGACTTAATCTAAATTCAAATAAAGAGAAAGCCGCAATAATTGGTGGAGGTGATGGAGGTGTTGCAAGAGAGTGTATTTCAAAAAATTTTGGTTTTATTGACTGGTTTGAATTAGATCCAGAGGTTGTAAATGTTTGTGATAAACACTTAGCAAAAATTGGAAACAAAGCTACGGAAAAAAATTCAGTAAATTGTGTGTGGGGTGATGCTTTTGAAAGCATTAAAACAGTTAACGATAATACTTATGATCAAATATTTGTTGATTTAAATGATGATCAGTACTGCATTGATTTAGCTGCAAAAAATATGAATGCCTTAGAAAGAATATTAAAACCAAAAGGTGTAATAACAGCTCAAGTAGGTAGTCAAGATAAAAAACCTGACCAAGTAAATTATTGCGCCAGGATTTTCAGATGACTTAAAAAAATTAGATCTTGTAATTGATCTGACCAGAATTACTTTTCCATTCTTATTTTTTATTTGTCTTGCATCTTTTTTCTCTGCAATTTTAAACTCACATAATAAATTTGCAGCTGCAGCAGCAGCTCCGATAATTTTAAATATATTATTAATTATTTGTCTGCTATATGCCGATAAGTTAAGTGATGATTTAGTCTATTACTTGTCTTATTCAGTAACAATTGCAGGAATTCTTCAGTTTATTTTTTTATTAATATTTGTTAAAAAATATTTTCTATTAAAAATAAGTTTTATTTTTCGTATAAATAGAAAAGTTAAAAATTTTTTTAGCAAACTTTTACCAAGTATTTTTTCATCTGGAGTAACGCAGATAAATATCTTAATCGGAACAATTATTGCATCTTTTCAGGCAAGTGCAGTTTCATATTTATATTATGCTGATAGAATTTATCAGATTAACTTAGCTATTGCAGGCATTGCTATAGGCACTGTAATACTTCCAAATCTTAGTAGACATATCAAAAGTAAAAATTCTCTAAAAACAATAGAACTTCAAAATAAAGCTTTAGAGCTTAGTTTATTTTTAAGTTTACCAGCATCTCTTGCTTTAATTGTTGGTTCAGAACAAATAACTTCAGCTTTATTTGGATATGGTTCTTTCGACCAGGTAAGTGTTGAAAATTCTGCAAAAGCTTTATTTTATTTCTCTTTTGGGCTTCCTGCTTTCTCATTAATCAAAATATTTTCAACTTTTTTATTTGCAAGAAATGATACTAAAACACCTTTTAAATATTCATTAATTTCTGTAATTTTAAATATAATTATAAGTTTAAGCTTTTTTTCAAAAGTTGGTTTCATAATAATTCCAATATCAACTACAATTTCATCCTGGTTCAATGGAATTATTTTATTGATTTTTGTAATTAACAAAAATTACTTCAAATTTAGTTCTAATTTTATAATTCAAATAATTAAAATTATTATCTCAAATATAATTTCAATTTTTATCTTTTATTTATTAATTAATTTCTTATCGAGTTCATTGGATTATGCAAATAATTATAAATTTTTATTTATTATTTTGATAGTTTTATTTACTTTGGTTTCATACATAGGAGTTTCATTTCTTATAAAAGCCTTTAAAATTTCAGATATTAATTTAAAGTATTAAGAAATGTCCAAAAAAATATTTTCTGGTGTTCAACCTACAGGTAATCTTCATTTAGGAAATTACTTGGGAGCAATAAAAAACTTTGTTGAATTGAATAATGACAAACAAAATGAATGCATATTTTGTGTTGTAGACCTTCATGCAATTACTGTTAAACAGGATAAAGATCAATTAAAGAATAACATTCGGGAGACAGCTGCAACATTCATTGCCAGTGGCATTGATCCAAATAAAAGTATTATTTTTAATCAATCAAAAGTTTATGCTCATGCGGAAGGTTCTTGGATGTTAAGTTGTATGACACCAATGGGATGGTTAAATAGAATGACACAATTTAAGGAAAAGGCTGGTAAAGACAAAGAAAAAGCATCTGTCGGACTTTATATTTATCCAATTTTAATGGCTAGCGATATATTGCTTTATGATGCTACCCATGTACCGGTTGGTGAGGATCAAAAACAACATTTAGAATTAACAAGAGACATAGCTCAAAAATTTAATAAAGATTTTAATTGTAAAGATTTTTTAAAAGTTCCTGAGCCGTTGATAAAAAAAAATTTTTCAAGAATAATGAGCCTTAAAAATGGTTTAAAAAAGATGAGCAAATCAGATCCCTCAGATCTTAGTAGGATTAATTTAACAGACTCAGAAGATGAAATAATTAATAAAATTAAAAAAGCGAAAACAGACTCTCTCCCAATTCCAAATGAGGAGCAGAAACTTAAAGATAGACCTGAAGCTGAAAACCTCCTTGGTATTTATTCTAGTATTTCAAACCAATCATTAGATAAAACTCTAAAAGAATTTGGAGGTAAAAATTTTTCTGATTTAAAAAATGAATTAGCTGAAATTTTATCAAGTAAAATAATACCAATCTCCAATGAGATAAAAAGATTAATCAATGATGAGAAATATCTCGATAAGATACTATTAGATGGAGCAAATAAAGCTGAACAAATCGCAGGAAAAAAGATTGAGGAAATGAAGGAAATTATAGGTTTTTAAAATTCTTTAAATTTTAAAATTAATGGCTATATAAATAAAATGTTCATTCAAATACAAGAAACACCAAACCCAAACTCTCTTAAATTCATACCAGGCAAAGGAGTATCTAATGATGGGCCATATGAATTTTTAAATGAAAGTCAAACACAGATCCCTTTATTAAAAAATATCTTGTCAATAAATGGTGTTACAGGAATTTTTTTAAGTGAAGATTTTTTGTCAATTAATAAATCACAAGATGAAAAATGGGAAAATATTAAACATATTGTTATCTCTTATCTCAACGAATACTACGATGATGGTAATGAGTTCATAATAAATAAAGCGAGAGATCTAAATAAACAAAAAAATTATGGAGAAATAGAGAGTAAAATAATTAAGATTTTGGAAACTAAGATTAGACCAGCTGTTGCAAGAGATGGAGGAGATATAACTTTCAAAGAATTTAAAGATGGAAAAGTCACAGTTGTATTAAAAGGTAGTTGTTCAGGGTGTCCATCTTCAACTTTAACTTTAAAACAGGGGGTACAAAACCTACTTTGTCATTATATTCCTGAGGTAAAAGAAGTTTTAGCTGTATAATATCCTCAGTATCATTTATAAAGAATTGTTTTCTAAAAATGTCAAAAAAAAAATTAATTAAAAAACTAGATAATAGTAATATCAATTTTTTTAAAACATTATTAACAAGTTTTATTATCATTTTTATATTCTCAATATTACCTAACTCAATTGGTTTTATAAAAAATAATTTAAAATCAAATGAAGTTGTGCTCAATTCATCAAAACAAAATTTTGATGAAATATTAGATAAACAAAAAAAAAATAATAAAGTTTTAGAAGACTCTATAAAGAATAGGTTTACGTGGAATATTTTTGAAGATATTGATGTTTTTGGAAAAAACGAAGATGAAGAGGATCCGCAAAGATTAAGTGCATCAACAATTGAGGAGTTATTTAATGATAACGGATATAACTTAGATATAGTTAAAGAAACCAAACTAGTAAATGCTGGAAATCAGCTTACAAGACTGCCTAAAGAACTAAAAAATATTGAAAGTCCAAAAAAGAGAAAAGAACTTTTTATAAAAATAGTTTTACCTTTAATAATTGAGGAAAACCTAAAAATCAGATTTGACAGAAAGAAACTTTTCGAAATCTTAAATAAAAGTAATACTACAAAACGTGACAAAGCATGGCTCGATCTAAAATTTAAACAGTATGGTATAAAAAATAATGATTTGGCAAAGCTAAAAATTAGGATGGATGAAATTCCGGTTTCATTAGCAATCGCTCAAGCAGCAAAAGAAACTGGATGGGGAAGCTCAAGATTTGCCCAAGAAGGAAATGCCTTATTTGGGCAGTGGACTTGGTCAGGTGAGGGAATTAGACCATTGGATGTTGAAAAAGATGAGAAACACAAAGTTGCAAAATTTAAAATACTCAAGGCTTCCGTAAGAGCTTATCAAAGAAATTTAAATACTCATTCCAGTTACAAAGAATTTAGAATTGAACGTGCAATTCAAAGAGATAACAATGAAAAATTAGATAGTTTACTACTTGTAAACTTTTTAGAAAAATATGCAGAGACAGGAAAAGAATACACAGAAGTCTTAAAAAAAATAATTACACAAAATAATTTAGTAGATTTTGATGATGTTGAAATTTTGCCCACTAGTTTGAAAATGAAAAATTTAATTTAGTTCAGTGTAAACTGTGTTCCAAACCATCTCCAAACATTCCCATCTTTCATCGAACAATTAATTCTTCCTCTTCTTGGTAAAAATTTTTCATTAAGTTCAATCTTAATAAAATTATTTAAATAATTTAACTTTGAAGTTTTCCATTCCCCACCTTCATTTGAAAAACAATTGATTAAATTAATATTTGTTTGTTCCTTAAAGAACTCAATTGTCACTGAGGGAGGGTTATTAGTGTCAATTATGAGTTTATCTTCGGGTGACAATAATTTGTATTGAATCGGTAAAAGGTTTATTAGAAAGTTAAATCTCTCAAAATCTCCATATTTTTCATTTATAGGAAATCTTGGTAATTCATATTTATCCTTATTTAAATCAATTACCCCTGAATGTTGGCCAAATGCGAAATTAAATTTACTAGAAATATATTTTTTTTGTTCTAGGCTATATTCACCAAAAGGATAAGAAAAAAAAATTGGATTATAATTAAGTTTGTCTTCAAAAATTTTAATAGATTGATCTATATCTTTTTTAAATTTTTGAAATTCGTATTTTGTTAAATATTCATGTGAGTGTGAATGATTTCCAATTACTACAAAATCTTCTTTAGAAATATTAATTATTTCATCCCAATTCATATAGCCTTTTTTTCCGACTGTTTCTGTCGATACAAATAAAAGAATTGGAATTTTATTTTCTTTTAAAATCGGCCAAGCATTAATATAAAATGAGGAAAAAGCATCGTCGACAGTAAGTAAAATTTTTTTTTTGTCACTTACTTTTTTAAATTCACTGCCAAAATTTTTAGGATTTAAAAATTCAAAATTATTATCTTTGATTATATTAAGGTGTTTTTTAAAAGCCCCAATCCTTATATTAGTTGAGGGATATTTGTTTTCATCAAATCTGTGGTACATCAAAGCTAATATACCTTTTTCATCAGGTTCATATTTTTTGTTTACAGTCTCTGCATTAGCATTTAAAAAAAAAATATAAAAAATGATAAATTTAATTATTGATGCTGCTAATGAAAAAATTGTTTTTGCCATTATTGCTAAAAATCAATCATATACCACTAGTCATATAAACAGTAGAGAAAATTTTGATAATTTTCTGAAACTAATCTCAAATTTTTTAAATAAAAAAAAAATAAAAATATGTAATATTCATAGAGTCTATGTAAATTTAGGACCTGGTAAATTTACTAGTTTAAGAATCTCACTATCTATAGCAAAAGCAATATCTATAGCAAATAAAGCTGATTTAATTGGATTTAAATCTGATGATTTAATAAACAAAAATTATGAAAATTTGACTAAATTAAAAAAAAAAAATTTATCAATTAAAAGTTTGATAAAACCTATATACTCAAGTTAAAATAAATTATGTCTGAAACTATAGAGAAAATCTGCCAAAAAAAAGGTGTTAAGCTTACTGACCAGAGAAAGATAATTGCCAAAGTTTTATCTGAGTCAAAAGAAGTATATGGAGAATCTGATCACCCTGATGTTGATGAATTGTATAAAAGGGTTTCAAAATTAGACTCAAAAATAAGCATAGCAACTGTTTACAGGACAGTGAAACTTTTTGAAGAGTCTGGGATACTTACTAAGCACGATTTTAAAGGTGGAAAAGCCAGGTATGAAACATTAGTGGAAAGTCATCATGATCATCTAATTGATATAAAATCAGGAGAAATAATTGAATTCGTAGATGAAGAAATTGAAAAATTGCAAAAAAAAGTTGCCGAAAAGTATGGATATAAATTAGTGGATCATAAATTAGAGCTTTATGGTATCAAAAAAAAATAAATGGCTAGCCTTTTTAAGTTTTACAAAGTTTAAACATGTTAGAAAAAAAAATATTTATTAAAACATTTGGTTGTCAAATGAACGAGTACGACTCTAATAGAATTTATGATTCTGTAAGCAAATTAGGTTATATTAAAACTACAAATCAATCAGAAGCAGATTGTTATATTTTAAATACTTGTCATATACGTGATAAAGCTAAAGATAAAGTTTATCATGAAATTGGAAGAGTAAAAAAATTGTATCGAAATAAACAGAAGCCAGTAATGGTTGTCGCTGGTTGTGTAGCCCAAGCTGAAAATGAGGAAATGTTGAAGAGAGAGCCATATATAGATATTGTTTTGGGACCTCAATCTTATCATAAAGTTAATGACTTATTAAAAAAACATATATTAAACTTAAAACAAGAGGAGACAGAATTCGATACTATTTCAAAATTTGGATATTTTGACGAAATTAAAAATAATGATAATAAAATTTCTGCATTTTTAACTATTCAAGAAGGTTGTGATAAGTTTTGCCATTTTTGTGTAGTCCCCTACACAAGAGGACCTGAATACTCTCGACCATTTAATAAAGTTATAAATGAAGCTGAACAACTTATCGAAAATGGAGCAAGAGAAATTACTTTGCTTGGTCAAAACGTTAATGCATATTCTTATATAAAAAATTCAAAAGAGTACAGACTTTCTCATTTAATAAATCATTTAGAAAAATATTCAGAATTGAAGAGAATAAGATATACTACCTCACACCCTCGAGATATGACAAAGGATTTAATTCAATGTTACTCCTCAAGTTCTAAATTAATGCCATTTGTCCACTTACCTATACAAAGTGGTTCAAACAAAATTTTAGAATTAATGAACCGAAAGCATACCGTAGAAGATTACTTAAAAATATATGAACAATTAAAGGAAATAAATAGTGAAATAGAATTTTCAAGTGATTTCATTATTGGTTATCCAGGAGAAACACAAAAAGATTTTGAAGATACATTTAATTTATTAAAAAAAATAAAATTTATTAACTCTTTTTCATTTATTTTTAGTCCAAGACCAGGAACAAAAGCCTCAAAGTTAGAAATGATTGATAGAAATATAGCTAAAGAAAGACTGAAATTAGTTCAGGAAAAATTATTTAATAACCAAATAGAAAAAAATAAATCAATGGAAAACGGTACCATCGATGTACTTGTTGAAAATAAATTAGATAAGCAAAATAAATTTTTTGGAAGAAATAAATATATCACACCTGTAATATTCGATGGTAGTGACTGTCACATTGGTAAAATAGCTAGAGTAAAAATTATAAGCAGTAATCAGAATACTTTATTTGGTACTTTAAATAAAAAAATGCGAGCTGCCTAAGTTGACTAATTTATATAAAAAAACAGTAATTTCAGAACTAAAATTTGTATATTCAGAAAATAATACTTTAAGTATAATATTCCAAAATAATGACTTATTACTTGGTGTTGCTGGCGAGTTTAATAACAATCTGAAGGAATTAGAAAAAATTACTCAGACCAGTTTATATTCAAGAGGAAACTCAATCCTTGTAAAAAGTGATTTAGAAAAAAATAATTTAGTTAAAAATGCTATAATATTTTTGACTGAGCAATTTTTAAATAATGGAACAATTGAAAAAAAAGATATAATTTCTTCCATAAATAAATTTATGATAGATCAAAAAAATAATCCTGAAAAAAAAATAGAATATATTATTAAAAGTCCTAAGAAATCTGTAATTCCAAGGTCAGAGAATCAGAAGGAATATGTAAGGGCTCTAAAAGAGTCTGATATTATTATTTCAGCAGGACCTGCGGGAACTGGTAAAACTTTTTTAGCAGTTGCTGTTGCATTGACAATGTTATTAGATAAAAAAATTGAGAGAATTATTTTATCCAGACCAGCTGTAGAAGCTGGTGAAAGACTTGGTTTTTTGCCTGGTGATATGAGAGAAAAAGTAGATCCATATTTAAGACCATTATATGATTCTTTATATGACTTATTAGATTTTGAAAAGATACAAAAAAAAATAGAAGTTGGTGATATCGAAATAGCTCCTTTAGCTTTTATGAGAGGAAGAACTTTAAAAAATTCATTTGCAATTCTTGATGAAGCACAAAATGCAACAGATACACAAATCAAAATGTTCCTAACTAGAATAGGAGAAAACTCAAAAATAGTTATTAACGGAGATCCTTCACAAATAGACTTACCCAACAAATCACTTTCGGGTTTAAACAGATCGAAAAAACTGCTTGGACATCTAAATGAAATATCAGTGGTAGATTTTGATCATAGAGATGTGGTTAGACATCCACTAGTGTCAAAAATTGTTAAAGCATATTCTGATAAGAATTCCGAGGAATGATAAAAGCTAATGTAATATCAGATTATTCAATTTGGAAAAGAAATATCAAAAGACCAAATGAATATTTAAATAAAAGGCTAAAAATATTATCCAGGACATCCTCGTTTAAACGAAAAAACTATGAGTTTTCAGTACTTTTGACAAACAACAAGCAAATGAAACATTTTAATTTAAAATTTAGAAAAAAAAACAAAACTACAGATGTGTTATCTTTTCCAATAAAGATTAAAGACAATAAAAAAACATATTTAGGTGACATAGCAATCAGTTATGAAATTGTTAAAGAAAGATCAAAAGAAACAAATTTTTTGTTAGAATTTGATAAAATGTGGATTCATGGATATCTACATTTAATTGGCTATGATCATAAGGAATTAATTGATTTTAAAAAAATGCACAGAAGAGAAAAACTAATCTTGAATTATTTTCATGAAGTAAATTGACTCTATTATATAAAAATAAATTTTTAGTATACTTATTTGTATTTTCACTAGGCTTAATTTCATCTTTTGCACTTTCGCCTTATAATTTATTTTACGTAAATTTTATTTCATACCCTGCATTTTTGTGGATATTGTTGTTTTATTCAAAATCCAAATTTATATCATTTAATATTGGATGGGTATTTGGTTTTGGTTACTTTATTTCAAATTTATATTGGATAACAAATTCACTTACTTTCGACGATATTTTTAAACCTCTTGTACCATTTGCTTTATTTTTAATACCTTTTTTTTTAGGATTATTTTATGGACTTTCAACATTGGTTTTTTCTCTTTTAAATCCAAAAAAAAATTTTTTATCAATCATAATATTAACTACATCTTTATCTATTTTTGAGTACATTAGAAGTTTTATCTTCGGAGGTTTTCCTTGGAATTTAATTTCCTTTAGTTTTGTTAATTATTTAGAATTTATACAATTACTTTCTATAACAGGAACTTATGCTTTTAACTCAATTGTTATTCTTTTATTCTTATTGCCAACTGTTTTTTTCTTTAATTTTAAAAAAAAAACAAAAATAGCAATTTTTGTTTTTTCCATATCAATTTTTTTTATAAATTATTATTGGGGTAATTCAATTTTAGCAAATCATAAATTGACTCAAAAAAATGACTTGGGATTTACCATTAAGATAATATCTCCTAAAATAGATATAAATAGATATTTTAAAAGTGAAAATCCTCAAGATTTTATTTCTGAATTGATAAACATTTCTGAACCTAATCCATTAAAGGAAACAATATTTATTTTCCCAGAAGGTATTCTTTCAAGTATATATTTTGAGGACCTTTTAAAATTTAAAAACCTTTTTTTAAATAATTTTTCAAAAAAACATAAAATTATTTTAGGTATGAATATGTATGAAAATCAAAAAATCTATAATTCTTTACTTGTATTTGATAATGAACTTAATGTTTTAGATAAATATTATAAGAACAAACTCGTACCATTTGGAGAGTTTTTGCCGTTTGAAAAAATATTATCTCATTTAGGATTAAAAAAAATTACTCAAGGCTATCAGTCTTTTTCTGCAGACAATCAAAGAGATATATTAACTTTGAATAACTTTAATTTTAATCCACTTATTTGTTATGAAGTTATTTACTCTGGTAAAATAAATAAAAGCTTAAAAAACTATGATTTTATTTTAAATATTTCTGAGGATGGGTGGTTTGGAAATTCTATTGGCCCTCATCAGCATTATTCTCACTCAATTTTCAGATCAATAGAGGAGGGCAAAGCTATCATTCGATCAACAAATAATGGTATTTCAGCGTATATAAATTCAAAAGGTCAAGTAAATAATAAAATGGAAACAACTGACAAGGGATTTATTGAATTTGACTCTTATAAAAAGTCCAATAAAACAATCTTTAGCTCTCAGGGTAATAAGATCTTCTTTTATTTTCTTTTCATTTATATTAGTTTAATTTTTTTTTTTAAAATACGGGGGAATTAATGAAAAAGAATTTTTTATTTACTAGTGAGTCAGTGTCAGAGGGACATCCAGATAAAGTCTGTGACAGAATTTCAGATATGGTTGTAGACAATTTTTTAGCTGCCGAGCCGCAAGCAAGAGTTGCCTGTGAGACTCTAACAACAACAAATAAAGTTGTATTAGCAGGAGAAGTCAGAGGTCCAGAACTTAAGCAAGAGGAATTAATTTCAAAAGTCAGAGATTGCATAAAAGATATTGGATATGATCAAGATGGCTTTTCTTGGAAAGAACAAACCAAAATTGAAACACATTTACACGCACAATCAGCAGATATTGCAATGGGAGTAGACTCTGCCGGAAATAAGGATGAAGGTGCAGGGGACCAAGGTATAATGTTTGGTTATGCATGTAATGAAACTGATGTATTAATGCCAGCACCAATTCATTACTCACACAAAATTTTAAGATTGATGGCTGAAGATCGTAAATCTGGAAAACTAAGCGGAATAGAGCCAGATTCAAAAAGTCAAATTACTATTGAATATAAAGATGGATTGCCCGCTGCTGTAACATCTGTTGTTATTTCTACTCAACACTCAAAAGATGTAAATTTAAATAAAGTCAAAGAGCTTTGTATGCCTTACATAGAAAGATCTATACCTAAAAATTTATTAGGAAGTCTTGACGAAAAAGAGATTTATATAAATCCTACAGGAAATTTTGTAATTGGGGGCCCAGATGGGGATAGTGGTTTAACTGGAAGAAAAATTATTGTTGATACTTATGGTGGAGCCGCACCGCATGGTGGAGGTGCATTTTCGGGCAAAGATCCAACAAAAGTAGATAGATCTGCTGCATACGCTTCTAGATATTTAGCTAAGAATGTAGTTGCTTCAAAAATCGCAGATAAATGTTTAATTCAATTGGCTTATGCAATCGGAGTGTCTAAACCTTTATCAATTTATGTTGATTTATTTGATAACGATGAAGAAAAAAATGTTCATGTTGAAAAACTAATTAAAGAAAACTTTGATTTAAGTCCAAGAGGAATTAGAGAAATGTTAAATTTAAATAAACCAATTTATCAAAAAACTGCAGCCTATGGACACTTTGGGAGAATACCTGAGGAAGATGGATCATTTTCATGGGAAAAAACTGATAAATCTGGGGTTTTTAGTAAGTAAATATTGTTGAAAACTTACAAAAAATAACTATATTTCTTTCACATTGTTGAAATTTCAAAATGGGCTTAGGCCCATTTTTTTTTAGCTTTAAAAAAAATGTTAAATAGAAGAGCAGATAAACTTGAATTACTTAGAATTGCTGAAGCAGTTGCCCTAGAGAAATCCATAGACAAAGAACTAATTATTGGATCCATGGAGACAGGTATTGCTAAAGCAGCAAAATCAAAATTTGGGTCTGATAATGATATAAAAGTTGAGATAAATAGAGAAAATGGTGATATCGGCATTTTTAGAAAGTTATTAATTGTCGAAAAACCAGAAAACTCAAATATCGAAATAACGCTAGAGGAGGCAATAAAACTTAGTCAAACAAACGAGGACAAGCAAATCGGTGATGAGGTTTTGCAGCCGCTACCTTCTTTTGATTTTGGAAGAATCGCAGCACAAACAGCCAAACAGGTTATAAGTTTTAATGTAAGAGAGGCAGAGCGAGAAAGACAATATAACGATTTTATAGATAAAAAAGATACAATCTTAAGTGGGATAGTAAAAAGATTAGAATTTGGCAATGTGATAGTTGACCTTGGTAGAACAGAAGCAATAATTCAAAAAAATGAAATGATACCAAGAGAAAATATTAAAGCAGGTGATAGAGTCAAAGCTTATTGTTTAGACGTTCGAAGAGAGCCTAGAGGTCAACAAATATTTTTGTCTAGAGCTCATCCAAAATTTATGGATAAATTGTTCATTCAAGAGGTTCCCGAGATTTATGATGGTTTAATTGAGATAAAATCTTCATCAAGAGATCCTGGAAGTAGGGCAAAAATATGTGTTAAAGCAATAGATACTTCTTTAGATCCTGTAGGGGCATGTGTTGGAATGAGAGGAAGTAGAGTACAAGCTGTAGTTAACGAATTACAAGGCGAGAAAATAGATATAGTTAATTGGTCAGAAGATCCTGCTGTTGTTGTTGCAAATGCCTTATCTCCTGCAGAAGTTCAGAGAGTAAATGTTGATAATGAAGCTAAAAAACTTGATGTGATACTAACAGAAGAGAATTTAAGCAAAGCAATTGGAAGAAGGGGTCAAAACGTACGATTAGCTACAAAATTATTGAATTATGAAATTAATATTATGACTGAGCAAGAAGACTCCGAGAGAAGACAGTTAGAATTCAAAGAAAAAACTGACAATATAGTAAAAAATCTTGAGCTTGACGAAACATTAGGTCAATTATTAGTTGCTGAAGGTTTTTCTTCAATAGATGATATAAAAGACAGCTCGGCCGAAGCCCTTCTTAAAATAGAGGGTATAGAAGAAGAAACAGCAAAAGAATTAATTGAGAGGGCTAAAGAATTTTTTGAAAAAGACCAAGAGGAAATATCACAAAGGATAAAGGATCTTGGTTTAGAAAATGATTTAATAAATCATGAAGGGCTCACACCTGGAATGTTAGTTACTCTAGGAGAACAAAAGATTTTAACATTAACAGATTTAGCAGATTTAGCGTCAGATGAATTAACTGGCACCTATGACGTAGTTAAAGGTGAAAGAGTTAAAATAAAGGGATATCTTGAAGATTTCGCATTAACAAAATTAGAAGCAGATAATCTAGTTATGTCTGCTCGAGAAAAAGTTTATAAAGATTGAGAGATGAAAAATGGAAAAAAAAAAATTAAAGTTATCAATTTCAGGAACTTCAAAAAAAACCTTTAATAGTATTGAAGAAGCTAAATCAAAATCAAAAAATACTGTAGTAATAGAAAAAAAAAGCTCAAAATTCGGAAATAAACAACAATTTCCTCGACAAAATAATGAAAATTATAAATCTAATAAAAGTACTTTATCTAGATCAAATAGTTACCCTAAAACATTTGGAACACCCACATCAGATTTTGAGAAAAGGAAATTAGCTGAGCAAAGAGCTACAAGAAGATTAAAAGGAGAAACTGTACAAAAAGATAATAAAACATCAAAAATAAGTGGAAGAAGACGTGAGCTAAAATTAACTATTTCAAGAGCTTTAAGTGAAGATAATGTTGAGACAAAGTCAAGAAGCTTGGCCTCATTAAAAAGAGCAAAACAAAAAGAAAATCGAAATCTAAACCAAAGTGATAATAAAGATCAATTTAAACAAATCAAAAGAGAGATAAATCTTCCTGAGATAATTACTATCAGAGAGCTAGCAAATAGAATGGCTGAACAATCTAGTAGCATAATTAAACATTTGCTAGGAATGGGAGTAACGGTAACAATAAATCACACAATAGATGCTGATACTGCTGAGTATTTAGTAAAAGAATTTGGTCATAAACCTATTAGAGAAAAAAAGGCTGAAGAAATAATTGAAAAGATTAAAGAGGTAAAATCAGAAAATTTAAAAAATCGACCACCAATTGTTACTGTGATGGGACACGTTGATCATGGTAAAACATCTGTCTTAGACGTTTTAAGACAGGCAAACGTAGTATCTGGAGAGTTTGGAGGAATAACTCAACATATAGGTGCATATCAAATTAATCATGAAAATAATAAAATCACCTTTATTGATACTCCCGGTCATGCAGCATTTACAGAGATGAGAGCTAGAGGATCTAAATTAACTGATATTGTGATTTTAGTTGTGGCAGCGGATGATGGAGTAAAACCACAAACAATTGAGTCAATTAAACATGCAAAAGCAGCTAAAGTTCCAATAGTAGTAGCGATAAATAAGTGTGATTTACCAGAAGCTGACCCCCAAAAAATAAAAAACCAATTATTAGAACATGAGTTAATAGCTGAGGAACTATCCGGAGATACTTTGATGGTAGAAATTTCTACGAAAACAAAACTTAATTTAGATAAATTAGTTGAGTCAATTCTACTTCAAGCTGAACTATTAGATTTAAAAACAGATTTTGAGACAAATGCTAAAGGAATAGTTTTAGAATCCAAAATAGATATTGGAAGAGGTCCTGTTGCCAATGTAATAATCACAGCAGGTACTTTAAAAAAAGGTGATTATTTTGTAAGTGGACTAAAATGGGGGAAAATAAGAGCGATTATTAACGATCATGGTAAAAATATTGATAGTGCTGAGCCTGCAACACCAATAGAAATTATTGGAATTAATGGAGCATCTAAATCTGGAGATGACTTTATTGTTTTGCAAAATGAAAAAGAAGCGAAGTCGTTGTGTGAGGCTAGAGTTCAAGAGTCAAAAGATGATAAAATACCAATAGCTTTTGCGACTCAAGACTCTGCTTTTCAAAAATCAGTATCAGAGGAATTGAATATAATCATAAAATCAGATGTTCATGGATCATCTGAGGCAATTAAAAATGCAATAGATCAAATTAAACATGATGAAGTAAAACCTAAAATACTTCTTTCAGATATAGGTATGGTTACAGAGACAGATGTAACTCTAGCAAAGGCGTCAAACGGTGTGATAATTGCATTCAACGTTAAACCAAGCAAAGAAGCTAAAAAAAGAGCTGAACAGGAAAAAGTTTCTATTTCATCTTTTAATATAATCTATGAAGTATTAGATTTCATAAAAGGTAAGATGGGTGGGTTATTAACTCCAGATGTAGAGGAAAAAGTAATAGGTAGTGCAGAAATCCTAGAGATTTTTAAAGTATCAAAAGTTGGTAAAGTTGCAGGATCTAAAGTTGTTGAAGGAGAGATAACGCAAGATTCCAGTGCTAGAGTAATAAGAGATGGAGCAATAATATTTAATGGAAAAATTGGATCTATTTTTAGAGAAAAAAATCAAACTAAACATGTAACTGCTGGGTTAGAATGTGGAATTACACTAAAAGATTTCGCAGATTTTCAAAAAAAAGATATTATAGAGGTTTATAATGCAACCGTTACAGAAAGAACAATTTAAATGAGTAATTTAGGAAAGCCTATAACTCAAAGACAATTACGAGTTGGTGAAATGATAAAGCAAGCTTTGGGAATGCTTTTTATAAGAGATGAAGTCAAAATACCAAACTTATCGACTAGAGAGATAACAGTGACTGAAGTTAGAATGTCACCAGACCTTAAAACTGCAAAAATTTTTGTAATGCCGTTAGGGGGAAAAAATACTAATGAAATTATAGAAAAATTGAAAATCTCATCATTTATAATTAGAAAGGTATTATCAAAAAAAATTATTGTGAAATTTTTACCAAAACTTTTTTTTGTGAAAGATGACTCTTTTGATTATGCAGAAAAAATAGAAAATTTAATTAAACAAACAAATAAATAAGGAAAAAAATGAAAGAAAAAGTAAAAGAACTTCAAGTCCATGATAAAGACACAGGATCTTCAGAAGTTCAGATTGCTCAATTAACTGGGAAGATTGAGAGTCTGTCAAAACATATAAAACAATTCAAAAAGGATAAACACTCATCTGTTGGTCTTTTGAGAGCGGTAAATAGAAGAAAAAAACTATTAGAATATTTAAAGAAAAATAACATCGAATCTTATAAATCAGTATTAACTAAATTAAATCTAAGGAAATAAATGTTTAAAGTTGTAAAAAAAGAAATAGAAGTAAGTGGAAAAAAAATAAGTTTAGAGACAGGTAAAATAGCTAGACAGGCAGACGGGGCTATTATAGCTCAATGTGGAGAAACTGTAGTTCTTGCGACCGTAGTAGGAGCAAAAAAAGTAAATCCAGATATGGATTATTTTCCATTGTCAGTAAATTACCAAGAAAAATATTATGCAGCTGGAAAGATCCCAGGTGGCTATTTTAAAAGAGAAGCAAGACCGACAGAAAGTGAAACCTTAATATCAAGATTAATTGATAGACCTATCAGACCTTTGTTTCCTGATGAATTTAAAAACGAAGTACAGTTATTACCAACTGTAATATCTTATGACAAAGAAAATGAACCAGACATTTTATCTATAATAGCATCATCAGCAGCCTTAGCGATATCTGGAATGCCTTTCATGGGACCTGTAGGAGCCTCAAGAGTTGGCTTTATTAAAGGAAAGTATGTACTCAACCCATCAAAAAAGGAATTAGAGGAATCAAAATTAGATTTAGTAGTAGCGGGAACCAAAGATGCTGTTTTAATGGTCGAGTCGGAAGCAAATGGTTTAACAGAAGAAGAAATGTTAAATGCTGTAAAATTTGGACATGAAGGTTTCGTCCCTGTAATAGAAATGATCGAAGATCTTGCAAAAGAATGCAGAAAACCTGAATGGATAGTCGAGAAAAAAGATCTTTCTGAGATAAAAAAGAAATTAGAGGAAGAATTTACTGAAGATCTCAAAAAAGCATTCTCTACTAGAGATAAACAGGATAGATCAAATCAAATTTCTGAAATAACGGAAAAAGCTAAAAAGCTTTATGAGGAAAATGAGGATTACACAGATCTAGATGTAAATTCTCAACTTAAGAACTTAGAGAAATCAATTGTAAGAACAGATATTCTAAAAAATAAAAATCGTATTGATGGACGAGGTCTTGCAGATGTAAGACCAATCATGTGCGAAGTGGGTATATTACCTAGAGTTCATGGCTCTGCTTTATTTACTAGGGGTGAAACTCAAGCAATCGTTACAACTACTTTGGGTACATCAGATGATGAACAAAGAATTGAGAGTTTAGATGGTCTTCAAAAAGAAAGATTTATGTTGCACTACAATTTTCCTCCGTTCTCAGTTGGTGAAACTGGAAGAATTGGAACAGGCAGAAGAGAGATTGGTCATGGTAAGTTAGCATGGAGAGCGATTAATTCATCACTTCCACCAAAAGAAAGTTTCCCATATACGTTTAGAATTGTGTCAGAAATAACCGAGTCTAATGGTTCATCTTCAATGGCAACTGTTTGTGGAACTTCTCTTGCTCTTATGGATGCAGGAGTTCCTATCAAAGAACCTGTAGCTGGAATTGCAATGGGTTTAATTAAAGAAGGTGAGGATTTTACGGTCTTATCAGATATTCTTGGCGATGAAGACCATCTAGGAGATATGGATTTCAAAGTTGCTGGAACTAAAGACGGTATTACATCCTTACAAATGGATATAAAGATTACTGGAATCACTTTTGAGATAATGGAACAAGCTTTAAATCAAGCCAAAGATGGGAGAATTCATATCTTAGGTGAAATGAATAAAGCTCTTTCTAAATCAAGAGATAATGTTGGTAAACACACACCAAAAATGGAAAAAATCACAGTTGATAAAAAAGATATCGCAGCAGTAATTGGTAAAGGTGGAGCAACAATAAGAGAAATTGTTGAAAAATCTGGAGCAAAAGTTGATGTTAACGATGAGGGTGAAGTAACAGTAGCAGCACCAGATGAAGAGTCTAGAAATGTGGCGATGCAAATGATTAAAGATATTACCGCTAAAGCTGAATTAAATAAGATTTATAACGGTAAAGTTATGAAAATTATGGAATTTGGTGCTTTTGTAAATTTCTTAGGAAAACAAGACGGATTAGTTCACATTTCAGAGCTTGCAGATAAAAGAGTTGCCAAAGTTACTGACGTAGTCAAAGAAGGTGACGAAGTTAAAGTAAAAGTTATTGGATTTGACAGAGGAAAAGTTAAATTATCTATAAAGCAGGCTGCTATATAGATAAATGTCAAAACCATTTATTTTAATTGCTAGAATACGTGTTAAAGAAGGTAAGGTTGAAGAGTATCTCAAGATTGCAAAAGAAGCTGATGATGCTGTTAATGCATCAGAGCCAGACATGCTTATTCATACTTTTGATCAAGATCCCACAGATACTTTAGAATTTACTTGGAGTGAGGTTTACAGAAATAGTGAAGCTATGCTGCATCATCTAAATAATCCCCCAGTCCAAGCTTATGTTGAAAAGCATAACAAAATTGCGGATAGATTCGAAATAGAAGTGTATGGATATATTACAGAAGAGACTATAAAGGCAATAAAAGATACAAATATCCCTTTCAAGCATTTTAAAACTACTAATGTTGGTTATTTCAGAAAAATATAATTATTAACTCTCTGGGACGAAAAGCAAGCAAAGACCATTACTACAATATCTTTTTCCACCATCTGGGCCATCATTGAATACATGGCCGTGATGAGCACCACAATTTGCACAAGAATACTCTGTTCTTTTCATTCCAAATGAATAGTCAGTTTTTGTTACAAATGCGCCTGGTATTGCCTCGGTAAATGATGGCCAACCAGTTCCACTATCAAATTTTGCAGTGGACTCAAATAGTTTCACACCACAATTCGCGCAATGATATGACCCTTTTCTTTTTTCATAGTTTAATTCACTAGTACCAGCACGCTCAGTACCCTCCTCAAACATTATTATCTTTTGCTCATTAGTAAGATCTGGATTTATTATATTGTATTCGCTCTCATCTTTTTTTAATTTTTTCTTAAATCCTACTAAATTGCTCGCTAATGATGTTAATGGGTAAAATATGAAACCTAAAATAGAAGCCCCAGCAATTTTCAAAAACTTTCTTTTCACAATAATTATTTATTTCTTATTTGTTTTTTTCCCAAGCTTATTTATTAAAAATAAAGCTACAGCAGTCAATAGGGCAAAAACTTCTAGTGCATGACCAGAACCCTCAAGAATTAATTGAACAAAGATAAATATTATACAAACTACAAACCAAACTAAAATTAGCATATTAATAAACTCTTAAGATATATTTTTTGGATCTGGCATACCTACTTTATTGTAACCAGCATCAACATAGTGAATTTCACCTGTAACTCCGCCTGCCATATCGCTTAGTAGATATAATGCTGAGTTTCCAACATCCATATTATCTACATTTCTCTTTAAAAAAGAATGATCTGCATTCCATTTATATAAGAATTTAGCATCCCCAATAGCTGATGCTGCCAAAGTCTTAATCGGACCTGCACTTATTGCGTTAACTCTTATTCCTTTAGCACCTAAATCTCTAGCTAAATACTTCACACTAGACTCTAATGCAGCTTTACAAACACCCATTACATTATAATTTGGAATAGCTTTATTAGCCTCATAGCTAAGTGTAATCAAGCTGCCACCCTCTTTCATAACTTTTGAAGCTTCTTTTGCAACTTCAGTAAATGAAAAGCATGAAATCAGCATACTTCTTAAAAAATTTTCTCTAGTAGTATTTAGATATTCTCCTGAAAGCTCAGATTTATCTGAAAAAGCAATAGCGTGAACTACGAAGTCTATCTGACCCCATTGAGATTTAACATCCTCAAATAATTTTATTACATCTTCTTTTTTTTCAACATCACAGCTAAAAGTAACATTAGAATTTAGTTTTTCTGCAAGAGGAACTACTCTTTTTTTAAGAGCATCACCTAAATATGTAAAAGCTAATTCAGCACCTGCTTCTGAAAGTTTTTGGGAAATACCCCAAGCAATAGATCTCTCATTAGCAACACCCATTATCAGTCCTTTTTTACCTTTCATTAAAGACATAACTTAGACTTTCTCAAATACTAGAGTTGCATTTGTTCCACCAAAACCAAAACTATTAGACATGACAGTATTTAATGTTGCTTCGGTTTCTGTTTTAGCGACTATTGGAAATTTTTTAGCCTCTTCATCCATTTCACTTATGTTAGCTGAACCGGTAATGAAGTTATTTTTCATCATAATTAAACAATATATTGCTTCATGCACTGATGCAGCTCCTAACGGATGACCTGATAAAGATTTGGTCGAACTAATCTTAGGAATTTCATCTCCAAAAGCATCTTTAACAGCATTTAATTCAGTAATATCTCCCACTGGAGTAGAAGTTCCATGAGTATTTATATAGTCTACTTTATTTTTTGAAGTTGCCATAGCCATTTGCATACATCTTACTGCACCCTCACCAGAAGGTGCTACCATATCATATCCATCTGATGTTGCTCCATAACCTGTTAATTCTGCGTATATTTTAGCTCCTCTTGCTTTAGCGTGTTCATATTCCTCAAGAACTAAAACTCCTGCACCTCCAGCAATTACAAAACCATCTCTAGTTTTATCGTAAGCTCTTGATGCTTTCTCAGGTGTATCATTATATTTTGAGGATAAAGCTGTCATTGCATCAAACATGGCTGTCATAGCCCAGTGTATCTCTTCGCTACCACCTGCAAAAACTACATCCTGTTTACCCATTTGGATAAGTTCCATAGAGTTTCCTATACAGTGCCCACTTGTTGCGCAGGCTGAACTCATTGTGTAGTTTGTTCCCTTAATTTTAAATGGAACAGCGAGCGTTGCTGATGCGGTACTCGCCATAGTTCTAGGTACAATAAATGGTCCCATCAATTTTGGAGTTTTAGCTCTAGTTTTATCAGCAGCCAAAATAACATTTTCAATAGATGGTCCACCTGAACCCATAACAATTCCTGTTTTGAAATTACTTACTTCACTTTCTTCCAAACCAGAGTCTTCAATAGCCTCTTTCATTGCAATATAATTGTAAGCAGATCCTGAACCCATAAACCTAATTGTTTTTCTATCTATATGATCCTCAAGTTTGATATTAGGCTTTCCATGAATATGACTTTTAAGATTGTGTTCTTTATATTCTTCAGAAAAAGAAATTCCTGATTTAGTATTTAATAAAGATTGATGAACTTCCTCCTGATTATTCCCAAGACATGAAACAATTCCCAAACCTGTAATTACTACTCTTCGCATTATTTAAATAATCCTACTTTTAGACTTTCTGCAGAATATATTTTCTTGCCATCAGCAAGAAGAATACCATTCGCTAGTCCAACTGTTGTTTCACCTTTAATCAATATTCTTTTCATATCAATAATATATGTCGCCATTTTGACATTTTTTAAAACCTCTCCTGTAAACTTTACAGTGCTTACTCCCAATGCTCTTCCTCTTCCAGGATTTCCAAGCCAACCTAAGTAGAAGCCAACTAGTTGCCACATCGCATCTAAACCTAAACATCCTGGCATCACTGGATCTTCTCTAAAGTGACAATCAAAAAACCACAAATCATCTTTTATATCAAGTTCAGCCCTCATCAACCCTTTGTCAAAAGCTCCATTTTTCTCGCTAATTTCAGTAATTCTATCAAACATTAGCATTGGTGGAGAAGGTAACTTTGCATTTCCAGGGCCAAAAAGCTCCCCATTTGCACAGCTTATTAATTCATCATAATTAAAGGAACTTTTTTTCATAGTTTTTTAATCTTATTACTTGATTTACAAACATTATAATATAGATATTCTTTAGAATAATTATAATTAGTAATGTCCTACGCTGAGCAATATATAGAAAAATTAAGAAAATCAGGTCTAAGACCAACAAAACAAAGAGTTAAAATTTGTGAAGTGTTGTTTGATGCTGAAAAGACTTTTCACTTTACGATTAAAGAACTGGTTAAAATCATTGAAAATCAAGCAAATATCAAGGTTTCACTTGCAACAGTTTACAATACTGTTCACGCGTTTATCAAGAGGGGATATTTAAAAGAGATTCCACTAAATGCTTCACAAAGCTATTACGATACAAATGTAACTCATCATCACCATTTCTTTGACGAAGAGGATAATAAATTAATTGATATTGACCAAGATGACGTTGATGAGATTAACATTAGAAAAAAAATCCCAGGAAAGAAAATTAGATCAGTCGAAGTAATTGCCAAGATTGTAAGTGATAATCAATCTCAAAAATAATTCAATAATTTCAATACTTTAAAAATTATATTAAAATAGTTCTAAACTGTTGACATATATTTTATAACGACTATATAAAAACCATTTTAGAATCATTATTAATAGTAGGAGTTATTATGTCATTAAAAGGTAGTAAAACAGAGGAAAACTTAAAAGAAGCATTTGCTGGTGAAAGTCAAGCAAATCGAAGATATCTTTATTTTGCTCAAAAAGCTGATGTTGAAGGTTTTAACGATGTAGCTGCAGTATTCAGATCAACTGCAGAAGGTGAAACTGGGCACGCACATGGTCACTTAGAATATCTTGAAGAAGTTGGTGATCCAGCAACTGGCAAGCCAATCGGTGAAACAAAAGCAAATCTTGAGTCTGCAATTCAAGGTGAAACACATGAGTATACAGATATGTATCCGGGAATGGCTAAAACAGCCAGAGATGAAGGATTTGATGAAATAGCTGACTGGTTTGAGACTTTGGCAAAAGCTGAAAAATCTCATGCTGGAAAGTTCCAAAAAACTTTAGAAAGTATTTCTTAAACAAAATTTGTGGACGAACCCCTCTCGTCCACAAACACTACAATTAAATTATATGAGCAAAGAAGGTAGTACACAAGCACCTACAAGACATCCATTAAAATTTAGAGACCCAGATTTTATAAACCCTGAGAAAATTGATCAGGAGATGAGAAGGGTCTTTGATATTTGCCATGGATGCAGAAGATGTTTTAATTTGTGTGACAGCTTTCCAAAGTTATTCGATTTTATAGATGAAACAGAAGGTGGAGAAGTATCAGATCTTTCAAGTGATAAGTTTAAACCTGTTGTTGATGCTTGTACTCTATGTGACATGTGTTTTATGACTAAATGTCCTTATGTACCACCTCATGATTTTGATTTAGATTTTCCTCATTTAATGTTGAGATATAGAACTGCTCAAAGAAAAAAAGGTGATATATCAAAAACTGCAAATCAATTAACTAAAATCGATAGAAATTCAAAAATAGGAATTTTTTTTAGCTTTTTTATAAATTGGATTACTAATGTCAAAAATAAATTTGCTAGGAAAGTTTTAGAAATTTTTACTGGAATAGACAAAAGAGTTATTTTACCAAAATATAATAAAGAAACATTTGCAAATTATTTTCAAAAATTTAAAAAAAATATTTTACCTAAATATAAAGAAAGAAAAGTGGTAATATATTCGACATGTTTTGTTAACTTTAACAAGAAAAAAACTGGAGAAGCAGCTTTAAAAGTTCTTCATCATAATAATGTAGAAGTAGAACACTCTTATGTGGGGTGTTGTGGTATGCCTTATCTGGAACAAGCAGATCTAGATCAAGTTACAAAGCAAGCAGAGTTAGTTTCTAGAGAACTAATTAAATATATCGAAAAAGGTTATAAAGTAGTAACCTTAACAGCAAGTTGTGGTTTAATGTTAAAGTTTGAATGGCCTTTATTGATGCCAAATGATGGAATAATTAAAAAACTTTCTCAAAATACTCTCGATATTGATGAATATGTTATGGATATTGCAAATAAAGAGGGTTTAGTTGATGGTTTGAAAGAAATTGATGGAGGAGTAACAGTTCATAATGCTTGTCATGCTAGAGCACAAAATATGGGTAATAAGGCAAGAGATATGCTTAAATTAATTCCAAATATTAAATTAGATGTTGTTGAGAGATGTGCTGGTCATGGAGGAACCTTTGGTATTATGAAAGAAACCCATGACATAGCAAATAAAGTGGGCAAAACTACCGCAAGCACTGTTAAAAGAAAAAATAATAAATATATGGCTTCTGATTGTCCATTAGCTGGCAAACATATTAAACAGTTAGCTGATGATACAAATATTATTAATGATGAAGCTGTGCACCCAATTGAGATAGTTTCAAAAAGTTATGGATTATAGAATGTCAAAAGAACAAAAAATTATTACAAAAGATGATCTTCTTCCTTTAGATGCATACACAAAGGTTAGAAGACAAATGAGAAAAGAATTAGTTCAGTTTAAAAAAAATAGAAGAGTTCTTTTAGGGCCTTATGCAACATTTTATTTTGAATGTTATGAAACAATGATAGCCCAAGTTCAAGAAATGCTTTACATTGAAAAGGGTGGAGATGAACAAGTTGCAGACGAACTCGCTGCATACAATCCTTTAATACCTAATGGAAAAGAATTAGTTGCTACTTTGATGTTTGAAATAGATAATCCAGTTATAAGAGCTGAGTTTCTTGGAAAGTTAGGTGGAGTGGAAAATAATATATTTATTAAAGTTGGAGATGAAAAGATTTATGCAGTTCCAGAAATGGATGTAGATAGAACCTCAGATGATGGAAAAGCATCTTCAGTTCAGTTTATTCATTTCAAATTTTCAGATAATCAGGTTGATAAATTCAAAGACAGTAGCAATCTAATTGAAGTAGGTATTGATCATAAAGAGTATTCGCACACAACTAAATTTTCTGAAGATAACATTAAAGCTCTTTCTGCAGACTTTAATTAACTATACCCCAAATATTATCATCTTTCATGACCCAACCTGAGTAATCGCCTGTTTTAATATTACACCATTTTTCTTCGCATTTAATAACTTTTAAAAGACGACCCTTTCCCAACTTCACTAATGGTTTTGAATATTTTGTTGGTTTTCTAAATAGAATTTTTACAGATTCGGTGATTATAGAATGTGAATTTCTTAATTGTGAAATATGGATCCAACCACTATTTTTTTTATGATCAATAATTCTCCTGAAATTTTCTTTTTTATCAATTACTTTGAGTGGTAATTCAATCTTTCTATAAACATATTTTATGGGGTAATCAAAGCTAGGACCATATCTTACATTTACTTTTTTATTTTTTAACATAAGAAAATAATCTTTTTCTTGGGCGATTGATGAAATTGGTAAAAGAAAAAGAAATGAAAGTATTAAGTATTTTCGCATATGCACCCTTTTCTTTTTTTAAATAATACTTTTCTAAATTTAATATTTAATAAATCTATTATTAAAATATGGGAATTTAAATTTTTACCAACATTTAAAATTGTCTTTAAAACCTCATTAGCTTGTAGGCTACCTGTAATAACTGCTGTTGATCCTAATATACCATCTGTTTCACAATCAAGAACCCCTTCTGATGGTTCTCCTTGGTAGAAACATTTCAAACATGGTTTTTTTTTTAAATTAAAATCAAATGTAAAAATATGTCCCTCAAATTTACTTATAGCTCCCGTAATAAGTTTTTTTTTATATTTTATTGAGAATTTATTTAAAAGAAATTTTGCCTTAAAATTATCTGTACCATCAACAATAACATCATATTGTTTTAGTATTTTCCCTAAATTTTTATCTTCTGCTTTAACTTTATATGTTTTTACTTTTACCTTTTTATTTATTTTATTAATTTTTTTTTTTAAAATATTAACTTTATATTTTCCAACATCTTCAGAATTGAACATAACTTGTCGATGTAAATTTGATATACTCACTTTATCATAATCCATAATACCAATTTCACCTATACCCGCTCTACAAAGTAAATTAATTACAGGTGTTCCTAAGCCACCGCATCCAATAATTAGAACTTTAGCATTTTGGATTTTCCTTTGACCTAAAACACCAACTTTTTTTAAAATAATTTGTCTTGAATATCGCTCGAAGTCTTTATTACTAAACATTTACTACTTACCAGTAGATCCAAATCCTCCGGACCCTCTAATTGTCTCTGGTAATTCATTTGTTTCTTCAATTTCTACTTTTAAAATAGGCATTAAAACCATTTGCGCAACTCTATCTTCATTATTTACAATGAATTCATCTTTACCATGGTTAAATAAAATAATCTTTAGCTCTCCTCTATAATCACTGTCAATTGTACCAGGTGTATTTAGCACGCTAATACTTGATTTTGCAGCAAGACCTGATCTTGGTCTAATTTGAACTTCTGTATCATCAGGAATTGCAATTGCAATACCTGTCGGTACCAGTTTCGACTCATTTGGTTTGATTGTAATAGGTTCATCTATACATGCCATCAAATCCATGCCTGAGGATCCAGCAGTTTTATAACTTGGAAGTTTTGCTCTTTGGTTAAGTCTCTTAAATAAAACTTTTACCATTACTCAATTAAGCTCAGAGATAACTCTATCCACTATCTCAGATGCTATTAAAGATTTTTTCTTTTTAAATAATTTTTCACTTTCTTTATTTTTATAAAATATAGAAACTTCATTATCATCAGAGTCAAAACCTATTGTTTTATCAGAAATATCATTTGCAATAATCCAATCACAATTTTTTTGGTCTAATTTTTTCTTTGAATTTTGTTCAAGATTTTGAGTTTCAGCTGCAAATCCAATTGTAATTTTTGGTCTTAGTGAATTATGATTTGATATGTTTGATAAAATATCAATATTTTTTTCTAACTTAATATCTAAATTTTCACTTTTTTTAATTTTTTCACTATTTATCTCTTTAACTTTAAAATCAGCTACCGCTGCATTAAAGATAGCAACATCAGTTGGTAGGTTTTTAAGAGTCTCCCTAAACATTTCCTCTGCAGTTTTTACAGAAATAAATTTTACTCCTTCAACTGGATCTAAATTTGTTTCCCCAGAAATAAGTGTTGTGTCAAAACCATTATCTCTTAACGACTTTGCTATTTCATAGCCCTGTTTTCCACTTGATTTATTTGTTATAAATCTTACTGGATCTATATATTCTTTCGTAGGTCCAGCTGTGACTAATGCCTTAAATTTTTTATTTTTTTCAATATTTTTAAAATAATTTTCTATAGTCCCTAATATATATGAAGGTTCTGACATTTTTCCTTTGCCATATTCTCCACAGGCCATATCTCCAATTTCAGGTCCAATTATCTTATAACCATAGCTTTTTAATTTTGATAAATTATCTTGTGTTGATTTGTGTTCCCACATTCTAACATTCATAGCAGGTACTAAAAATACTTGTTTATCTGATGCTAAAACAACTGTACTAGCTAGATCGTCAGTTAAACCATAACTTAATTTTGAAATTGTATTTGCTGTTGCAGGCACAATTAAAATTAAATCTGCCCATCTAGAAAGTGAAATATGATCCATTTCGGCTTCATTTTCTGCACTGAATATGTCTTCGTATACTTTTTCTTGCGAAAGTGATGAAATAGATAAAGGTGTTACAAAGTTTTTTCCATTCTTTGTAAGTATTGTTTTAATACTTACATCTCTTTTTTTTAAGCCTCTTATCACTTCTAAGCTTTTGTAAGCAGATATTCCACCACATATGATTAGAAGTATTTTTTTATTTTTCATGATGAGAATTAAAATACCAATAGAGTAAAAATTACAAGAGATAATAAGCCAATAATAGATTGGTTTCTAAATGATTTCATTTCTTCTTTTTTAGTGTTTAATTCATTATACGAGTTTGAATTCTGAGGTATTTGACCACTTGCAAGGTAATTAAGCGCTTGGTTTGCCTTATCCATTACCTCTGGTAAATTTGGAAGACGTTTTAATACTTCCACAGAGTCTTTTAATGTCTCATTAATTGAATTTATAGGATCTTTAGTTTCTTTTAACCATTTTTCTAGAACAGGTTTTGATGTCTCCCATATATTTGTTTCCGGGTTTAATCTTCTAGCAACTCCTTCAACCACTACCATTGTTTTTTGTAGCATAAGTAACTGAGGTTGGGTTTGCATATTAAATTTTTCCGTAACATCAAAAAGTTGTTTTAGCAACTTACCACCAGAAATATTTTTTATAGAATGTCCAAAAATTGGCTCACCAATAGATCTTAGTGCCTGAGCAAGATCATTTACAGGTACGTTGTTTGGAACTAATCCTGCTGCGAGGTGCACCTCTGCAACTTTTTTATAATCTCTTTGTATAAAACCAAATAAAATCTCAGCTAAAAATCTTTTACTAACATTATCTAACCTTCCCATAATACCAAAATCTATTGGAACAATTTGACCACTCTCATTTACAAAAATATTTCCTTGATGCATGTCTGCGTGGAAAAAGCCATCTCTGACAGCATGTCTTAAGAAATGTTGTATTATATCAGTGGCAATTTTTTTTGTATCAATTGATCGTTTTTCTAACTCTTCTGTTTCTCTTATGGATACACCATTAATCCAATCAAGAGTCATTATATTTTCACTTGTATAATCCCAATAGATCTTTGGAACCTCAAAACCCACATCATTTTTGGTGTTTTCTGCATATTCGTTTGCTGCAGCAGCTTCAAATCTCAAATCCATCTCAAGGCTAGTAATTTCTTTTAATAAAAAAACCACTTCAACTAGTTTTAATCTTTTAGTTTTTTTTATTAACGATTCAATTATAAAGGCAAACAGCATTAAAGCATCTACCTCTTCATTAAAAATTTTTTTTATATCAGGTCTTAATATTTTTATTGCTACATCTTTAATAACTCCATTATCGTCAATTTGAGCTTTATGTACTTGAGCAATAGATGCAGCTGCAACTGGTTCGCTAATATTAATTATTGAATTATAAATTTCATCACCTAAATCATTTCTAATCATTTCTTTTGCTTTTGATTGTGAGAAAGGTGGAAGTTTATCCTGTAAACTTTCTAATTCTTTTGACAATCCATCTCCTATTATGTCGGGCCTTGTTGCTAGGAACTGGCCGAGTTTAATGAATGTTGTACCCATTGATGCTAGAGAATTAGATAATTTTTCCCCTTCACTTAAATTATCAAACGACACATCTTTTTTAGTAAAAGAAAAAGAAAGTAATTTAAATATTACAGTTACTAACAAAGGTGGTTTGTTAAATTTTGATACAATTGTCAAAGCATCAGATTTAGCGAGTTTTCTTCCAAGTTTAAATAAAGTAATTAATCTTTTGAACATTATATTTTCCAACCAGAATGAATAGCTACTATTCCGCCAGATAAATTTCTATACGAACAATTTTTAAAATTATTTTGTCTCATCAAATCGATCAATTCCTCTTGATTAACAAATTCTTCAATACTCTTGGTCAAATATTCATAAGGTTCTTTGTCACCAACAACTGCTTTTCCTATGTGAGGAATTAATTTTGAGTAATTTTTGTATAAAAAGTCTAAATTAGAGTTTTGAATTTTTGAAAATTCTAAACACATATATCTTCCACCAGTTCTAAGAACTCTAAATGCTTCTGATAAAGATTTATCTAAATTTTTTGTATTTCGTAAACCAAAACTTATTGTATAAAAATCAAAAGTATCATTCTCAAATGGCAACTTTTCTGCTTCTGCTACAACCCATTTTATGTTTTTATACTTTCTTAGTCTTTTTTTACCTTTTTCGATCATTTTCTTGTTGGAATCTGAGCATGTAATTTCCCCATTCTTCTCAGTATAATCTAAAAATAGTTTTCCTAAATCACCAGTTCCACAAGCAACATCTAAATATTTTTTGTTTTTTGTTGGATTCATCCAATTCATAAGGTTTTTTTTCCAAATTCTATGAATTCCAAATGACATAAAATCATTCATCAAATCATATTTATCGTATACTTTATTAAATACACCTTCGACGAGACCTGTTTTATTTTGAAGATTTTGCTGCATATAAATTATATTAAAACACTAATATAGTATGAAATGCCTGAATTACCAGAAGTAGAAATTGTTAAACAATCTTTGAATAAGAGTATTAGGGGAAAGATTATTAAAGACATATTAATAAAAAATAGGAATTTAAGGTTTAAGATCCCAAGAAATTTTGAAAAAAATATATTAAAAAAAAAAATTACTAAAGTAGATAGATTTTCAAAACACTTAATAATGAAATTTGAGGATAGTTCTAATTTAATGATCCATCTTGGAATGTCTGGAACTATTCATCTAATCAGTGAATCCAGAAAAAAAAATTCTATTACAAATACCAGTTTTTATCATTCTCCATTGTTACCTAAAAAGCATAATCATGTAGAAATGAAAATTGATAACTTTAAATTAATTTATAATGACCCAAGAAGATTTGGTTATTTTTCTTATTTTAAAAGTGATGAGCAAATAAATAATAACTTTAAAAAATATGGGCCAGAGCCATTTGACCCACTATTTAATAAAAACTATATTTTTAATTATTTTAAAAATAAAAAAAAAAATATTAAAAATTTTCTAATTGATCAGAATTTTGTCTCTGGAATTGGTAATATTTATGCTAGTGAAATATTATTCTTATGTAAGATTTTACCATCAAAGCAAGTAAGTTTGCTCAGTTTGAATGATTGCCAAAAGATTTCTCATTTTTCAAAAGTGGTTTTAAAAAAAGCAATAGATAAAGGTGGCTCCAGCATAAGAGATTTTAAAAATATAAGTGGAAATCAGGGTTCTTTTCAAAAAAATTTTAATGTTTATCAAAGAGAAAATAAAAATTGTTTAAAATTTAGTTGCAAAGGGACAATACACAAAAAATTTATTTCAAATAGATCAAGTTTTTTTTGTAATTTATGTCAAAAATAAACAATTATTGTATTGACCCAATCATTATCTGAAGATATACACTCACGCTTATGGCGAATACTAAATCAGCAATTAAACGAACTAGAAAAATAAAAAGACAAACAGCGGTTAATAGATCTAGAAAAAGTCGTTTTAAGAGTGCTTTAAAAAAAATGAACTCATTAATTGAAAAAAAGGATAAAAAAGAAGCTTTAGCCTTCCTTCCCAAGTTAAATTCAGAATTGATGTCAATTGCAAAAACAGGAGTCATTAAAAGACAGAACGCCTCAAGGAACGTGTCGAGAATTACAAAAAAAATCAATTCTCTGTAACAACCTCTGATAAGTAAAAGTTTTTTTCCCACACAACTTAAACGTACAATTAACTGATAAATTACTATATCTAAAAGATTAATTTAAAAAGTTACTAGATATAGTTTTAGTAAAATTTTAAATTTTTAATTACTTACCCTGTTAGGTTGCAATAATAATTTTAAAAAAATTCAATCTATAATTTATTCAATCATAAATTTTATTTTTTTTTATTTTTACAAATAAACTTATTGCAAAAATTTTTGAGAGGTTTTAAGTGGAATTCCTTCATGAAAAATAATTTACAAAACAATAAAGCACTAGATAAGAAAATTGACTGGGAAAATATCAAAAAACAAATGCGAGAAAAATTTGGAAACGATATTTATGAAAGTTGGATAAAAAAAATTGAATTAGTTGAAGAATTTCATAATTATATTTTATTTTCAGTTTCAACCAGATTTATCAGAGACTGGATAGTATCCAGATATTTAGACCAAATATTGCAGACAATTAAAGAATACAAAAAAGACTTAGTAAGGATTGAATTCACAATAAAAAACAATAAAGAGACTGAAATTGGCGAAACATATATTTCATCTAAAAACTCTATTGAAACCAATAATGATAACGTATCGTTTATAAAAGACTCTTATCTACAATATAATAGAATAGATCCAAATAAAAACTTTGAAAATTTTATAACAGGAGGAAGTAACAAACTAGCTTTTGAAGCCTCTAAAAAAGTATCACAAGATATAGCTCATTATAATCCTTTATATTTGTATGGTGGTGTAGGAATGGGCAAAACACATTTATTAAACGCTATTGGTCTAAAATTAAAAGAAAAGAATAAAGTAATGTTTATATCAGCAGAAAGATTTATGTACCAATTTGTAAAGTCTATAAAATCAAATGAAATGGTAAAGTTTAAAGAGTACTTTAGAAATACTGATGTTTTATTAATCGATGATATTCAGTTCATGAATGGTAAAGAAGCGATGCAAGAAGAATTTTTTCACACATTCAATGCATTACTAGATAAGAATTCGCAAATAATTATTTCAGCTGACAGACCACCTAATAAACTTTCAAGAATTCAAGAAAGAATTAAATCTAGATTTTCAGGTGGATTAGTTGTTGACATACAAAATCCTGATTATGAGCTTAGATATAAAATAATAAAATCTAAAACTGAAGAGCTAAAATTATCATATGCACACCAAGTGATTATTTCGGAAGATATTCAAAAATTCTTAAGTAGTGAAATTAAAACTAGTATTAGAGAATTAGTGGGTGCTTTAAATCGTATTGTTTCTTTTACAAGAATTTATAATAAAGTTCCTACCATATCTGAGGTTAAAGTAATTTTGAAAGATTTGTTGAATCTTACAGAGAATAAAGTTGATATTGATACAATCCAGACAATAGTCTGTAAATTTTACAAAATTAGTAAAAATGAAATGCTTTCCCCAAGAAGATCTAGATATCTTGTACGACCGAGACAAGCAGCAATTTATCTTGCTAAAATGTTAACATCTAAATCATTACCAGAAATTGGCAGATCTTTTGCAAATAGAGATCATACGACTGTTATCCATTCAGTTAAAACCATTGAGAGACTAAGAAAAGAAGATAGTGAACTAAATATTAATATTGATAGTTTAAAAAATAAGATTTTGTATAATAACGTAAATGAAGTTTAGTTTAAACCAGCAGGACCTTCAAAAATCTTTAAATTATTGTCAAGGTGTAATTGAAAAAAGAAGCACATTGCCAATCTTATCCAATGTTTTATTAGATGTAAGTAATTCTAAATTAACTATCACAGCAACTGATCTTGATTTGATTTTTATTCATCAAATTCCAAATGTAGAAATATTAGAAGAAGGAAAAACTACTTCCTCATCATCAATAATGTATGATATTGTAAGAAAGTTTTCATCAGGTAGTAAAATAAATTTTTCAAATCCCAGTGAAAATAAACTACATTTAGAATCAGATAAATCAGTTTTTAATTTAAATTGTATTAGTCCATCAGAATTTCCACTAACTGATGAAAATTTCAATGAAAATGAATTTTCTATAAAATCAAAAGAATTACTAAAATTATTAAATAAGTGTAAATTTTCTATATCAAATGATGAGACAAGGCATTATTTAAGTGGAATATTTCTACATCAGACAGAGGTTGAAGATAAAATTTTTTTAACAGCTGCAGCCACTGATAGCCATCGAATGTCTATTTCAAAGATACGACTTCAAAATAAGGTGAAATTTGAGCAGATAATTTTACCAAAAAAAACTATTTTCCAGCTTTGCTCTTTATTAGAAGATTATGAAGGTAATGTAAAAATTTCAAATATTAAATCAAAGATAAAATTCGAGATTAATAACAGCATATTAATATCTAAACTCATCGATGGGAAATTTCCTAATTATGTTCAAGTCATACCTAAAGAAAATCAAAAAAAATTAGAAGTCGATTTAAAATCATTTTTAAACTCAGTAGATAGAGTTGCATCAGTTTCATTAGATAAAAAAGATGGAGTAAAATTCAATCTATCAAAGGATAATCTAGATCTATCAGTTAATAATACAAATAGCGGAGATGGTAAGGAGAGTTTAAGTGTTAAATTTGATCACGAGTTAGATATAAGTTTTAATTCTAGATATTTAATTGATGTTGCCTCTCAACTAGATGGAGACAATATTGAAATTTACTTAAAAGATACAGGTTCACCAGCACTTATAAGAGATCCTGCTGACTTTGACAGTATTTATGTTGTAATGCCTATGAAGGGTTAATTTATCAGTCTTAATTCCCCATATATTTTATCTTCAATTAAACTTATAAATTCTTTTGGCTCCATTCCTGGTTTTACACCAGGCAGAATTGATATGGTTATTGTTTTTTTTGAAATTAATTTTCCAGTTTTGGGCCATACATTTCCAGAATTTACTGCTACAGGTTGGCACTTAATTTTTAATTCGTCATAAATTCTCCCTACTCCCTTTTTAAAAGGCAAAATTTCGTTGGGTAAAACTCTCGTTCCTTGTGGAAATATGATTATTGGTCTATCTGAAATTTTTACAGAATATTTAATTTTATCAATTAATCCTAAATTTTCTTTACTAATTTTATTTCTATTAATAGATATAGAGCCAATCTTTTTCAAATACCAACCAAATATGGGTATTTTGATTAATTCATGTTTTAGAATAAAAATTGGTGAATTAAAAATTGTTTGTAAAAAAAAGGTTTCAAACATCGATTGATGTGAGCAGGCAATAAAAAATTTTTCATTTTTGATTATATTTTCTTTACCTTTAATAATAATTTTTATGCTTAAAAAAAATTGTAGGCAGATACTTGCCCATTTTCCCATTAATTTTCCACCAAATAATACTATTTTACTTGGCATTAATAATGTCGGTAGAAAAAATATTGATATTATTGAAATACCTAAAAAGAAAAAAATTTGAAATAAAAATCTTCTTATCATTTTTATTAAAAACTAAATTAAATCTTCTAGCTTTTGTCTTTTTTTTATAACGTTAATTTTAGATCCTTTAATCAATATTTCAGCTGGTTTTGGTCTGACATTATAATTTGAACTTAGTGATGAACCATAGGCCCCAACGTCACAAATAATAATATAATCATTTTCATTTAATTTTTGAAACTTATTTGTTGTCAAGAATTTATCTGTAGTTTCACAAATAGGGCCAACAAAATCATAGCTTTTATTTGTCATTTTTTTTGTTTTTTTTAATGGAATAATCCTATGTTCAGCGCCATACAATGCAGGTCTCATAAAATCATTCATAGCCGCATCTATTATAATAAAATTTTTTTTTGAACTCTCTTTTATATAAATAATTTTTGAAATTAATATTGCACTATCGCCAATTATTGATCTTCCAGGCTCAAAGATAATTTTAGCTCTATTTTTTTTCAAAAATTTATTTATTATTTGATTGTATGTTTTAAAATCAAATTTTTTATTATCTTTTTTATAGTCAATACCCATACCACCACCAAGGTCTATATATTCAAATTTAAAATCCAATTTTTTGATTAATTTTTCTAAAACATAAAGCATTTTTTGATAAGGTTTATAATCAAGAATTTGACTACCAATATGAACACTTAAACACTTCAAATTCAAAAATTTTGACTTTTTAATATATTTTGAGACTTCAATAAATGTTTTTTCATTAATCCCGAATTTATTTTCTTCCTTACCTGTCGATATCTGTTTAAGGGTTTTTGCGTCAGTATTTGGATTTAATCTAACACCGATATCTACTTTTTTATTTTTAGACTTTGCAATTTCCTCAATTACTAAAATTTCACTTTTTGACTCACAATTAATTAATAAGATGCCTTTATTGATTGCGTAAGCTAATTCAGATTTAGTTTTACCTACACCTGAAAAGACAATTTTTTTTGGACTTATCCCTGCCTTAAGAGCAATCATCAACTCACCTTTAGAAACAACATCAGCACCTAAACCATTATTTTTAATTTCCTTTAGTATCTCTATATTGGAGTTTGATTTTGTTGAAAAACAAATTATTGGAGAAAATGATTTAAAATTTTTTTTAAATTTTCTAATATTTTCTCGAATTCTTTTTTGTGAATAACAAAAGATCGGAGTCTCAAATTTTTGAATTACTTTGTTAAGACTACAATTTTCGACAGTAAAAATATTATTGTTATATTTCATCATCTTTTGGCATTTTAAAATCTTTGCTCGTATCTTTTAAAAATATTTCACTATTCTTTAAAAATGCTTCAAATTTTGGATCATTTTTTCTACCACAAGAAATTAGAAAAACTAGGCACATAGAAATTAAAAGTAAATTTTTTAACATAGTTATTTCCTTTTATAACTTAATATCATCTTCTTTATATTCTCAAAAGAAGTTCCTCCATAAGAAACTTTAGAATTTACAGATCTTTTTAAATCAAACACTTTCAGGACATCAGATGTTAATTCTTGTTCAATTTTATTAATCTCTTTCATTGATAATTCAGATAATTTTTTTTTATTTTTTTCAGCATAATTTATGATTTTAGCGGTTTGTAGATAAGCTTTTCTAAATGGATAATTTAATTCTCTAACCATATAATCTGCTAAATCCGTTGCAGTTATATAGCCGCTTTCTGCAAGTTCAATCATTCTTTTTTTATTAGGAGAAAAGTTTTTGAATACATCGTTTAATATTATCAAAGAATTTTTTAATTGGTCAAAAGATGTAAAAACAATTTCTTTGTCGTCTTGTAAATCTTTAAAATAAGAGAGTGGTAATCCTTTTAATGTGGTTAACATCGAAAAAAGATTTCCAAAAACAAAACCAGTTTTGCCTCTCAAGTATTCTAGTGGATCAGGATTTTTTTTTTGAGGCATAATAGATGATCCAGTTACTATCTTATCATTTAAAGTAATTAGTTTAAATGCATCAGAGTTCCAAATTATAAACTCTTCTGCAATTCTAGAAATATGTACAGCACATACAGAGCATGAATAAAGAAAATCAATTACAAAATCTCTATCAGAGACAGTATCAATTGAGTTTCTAGTTGGTTTTTTAAAACCTAATCTTTTTGTAGTATAAAATCTATCAATTTTAAATGAAGTACCAGTTAAAGCAGCTACGCCTAGTGGATTTTCATTGATACTATCTAAATTGTTTTCAAATCTTTTTTTATCTCTATTAAACATTTCTAAATAAGCCATCAAATAATGAGAAAAAGAAACTGGTTGTGCATTTTTAAGATGAGTAAAACCTGGCATAATTGTTTGAATATTTTTCTCTGCTTTTTTTAAGATATTTTTATTTATGGAGTCTATATTTTTAATAATTTCTTTATTTGCTTTTCTAAGCCAAATTTTAAAATCAGTTACAACTTGGTCGTTTCTTGATCTTGCAGTATGTATATGTCCAGCATCTTCACCGATAAGTTCAAAAAGTCTACTTTCTATATTCATGTGAATATCTTCAAGTTTGTCGTTAAAAATAAATTTTTTTTTTACGATTTCATTTTTAATTCTATTGAGTCCCCATATAATCTTACTTTTAATTTTGAAATTAATAATTTTTTGTTTAAAGAGCATTTCAACATGTACGGTTGATGCTTCTATGTCTTCTTTATATAATCTTTTATCTATTGAAAGGGATCCACCAATTTTTTTAAATAGATTTGTTGAATTTTTTTTTATTCTAGTATTCCAAATTGGTAGATTGTTTTTATTTTTTCTCATGATATTTAATTAACTTAATTTATATGAAAACCATTTTTTTTAATTATCTTATAGCAATATTTTACTTAATATCATCTAGCGTCTCATATTCAATAGAACCTCCAGAAATTAAGAATCTTTTGGTACATAAAGACAAGAAAAAAATTGAAAATATAGAGTTTATCAAATCTAAAGACCAAAAAGTAAGTTTAGATATTTATAAATCTAACCCACTTATATTAAATTTCTGGGCTACCTGGTGTACCCCTTGTAAAAAAGAAATGCCCTCTTTGGATAAGCTTAAAAATTTAAGTGAATTTAAAAATATAAATATTATCCCAATAAATATTGGTGGAGACAAATATGAGAAATCGAAAAAATTTTTCAATGAACTTAATATAATTAATCTTGAAATATTTACAGGATCTGGCCCAGAGTTTTCACAGCTATTTAAACTTCGAGGATTACCAACAACAATACTAATTGACAGAAATGGTTTTGAAGTTGGAAGAATAGTTGGTTATATTGACTTTGATGACCAATCTTTAATTAATTGGATATCAAAAAAATTATGAATTTTTCTTTAAATACAATTATTCTAAAACCTGACAATAATGAGGAAATAAAAAGTGCTATAATTTTACTTCATGGATATGGAGGTGATGGCAAGGATATAAGTATGCTAACCTTAAATTGGAAAAGATTTTTAAAAAACACAGTTTTTCTATGTCCAGATGCTCCAGAAAGATGTGGTATAAATCCGTCAGGCTATCAATGGTTTGATTTAAACACAGAAGATTCAGAATTTATACTTAATGAGTCTAAAAAAGCAGAAAATATTTTAATAAATTATATTTCAGAGGTTAGAAATTATTTTAATTTAGAATATTCAGAGATATGTTTATCGGGATTTAGCCAGGGATGCATGATGTCTTTGAATGTAGGTCTTACATCAGAAGAAGAATTTAGTTGTATAGTGGGTTTCTCTGGCAAAATTATAGATATGAAAGATCTTTCTTCTAGAATAAAAAATAAAACTGATATTCTAATGATTCACGGTGAAAACGACATGATTGTGCCACCCAATTGTTTACTTGAAGCTGAGGATTTCTTTATAAGAAACAAAGTTAAAATTGAAACATTAATGATAAAAAACTGTGATCATCATATACCTATAGAAGCATCTAGTGCGGCATTAAATTTTATAAAAAAAAATTTATCAAATTAATAAATCATAAATATAAAATTAGTAATATTGATAAAAAATATATTTAATGTATGTTTTATATATGATTGAGTTATCTGATCAAAATATCTCATTAGAAAAGTGCCCAGCATTAGTTTTAAATGCAGATTATAGACCTTTAAGCTATTATCCACTTTCATTATGGAGCTGGCAAGACTCTATAAAATCTGTTTTCTTAGATAGAGTTTCAATTGTCAGTTACTACGATAGACAAATTAGAAGTCCTTCTTTTAGTATGAAACTTCCAAGCGTAATTGCACTAAAATCATATATTCGACCTCAGTCGAATCCGAATTTTACAAGGTTTAATGTTTTTTTAAGAGACAAATTTAGTTGTCAATATTGTGGTAGTAAAAATGAGTTAACTTTCGATCACTTACTTCCTAGATCAAAAGGTGGAAAAACTGATTGGGATAATGTTGTAACAGCTTGCTCAGCTTGTAATGTTAAAAAAGGTGGAAGACTTATAAAAGACTCAGGTATGACGCTTAATCAGTGGCCTTTTCAACCGACAACAGAAGACCTTCATAAAAATGGAAAGAATTTCCCGCCAAATTTTTTGCATAAAAGTTGGATGGACTATTTATACTGGGATGTTGAACTTGAACCTTAATTAAATTTTTTCCGAAATCTTTATAGCAACTTTGGAACCTGTTTTAATTACTTTATCCATAACTGAATAAATACCTTTTTTTGTAGCACCTTCCTCATAAGCTATATCTTTATGATCTAATTCATCTTGTCTAAATTTAATAATTTTATTTTTTAGTTCTTTCTCATCGATTTCGATTTGATCAATTTGGTTTTTATAATGTTCATCAATTACTTCTTCAACAGACGCTGTACACAGCATAGCTGCCTTTTTACCAAGTATTGTTGAACCAAATCCAAGACCTAAACCAAGTAAATCCCATAATGGTAATAATTTTGTTGGTTTAATATTTCTTTTCTCTATTTCATTTTCAAAGAAATTTGAGTGCTCTTCCTCATGCTTTTTCATCTCTGTTATTGTTTTTTTTAAATCCTCATCATTTATTAATGTATTTAAGGCAAGTAGTTGACCTTCATAAATTTTAATAGCACCTCTTTCACCAGCGTGATCTACTCTTATAAATTCTTCTAATTTTTTTTTATTAGTTTTTTTCATGACTTAATGTTCTAATTGAAATAATAACGATTGAAATTGATAAAATGGTATTAATTGCCGCTAGTGAAACCCCTAAAATCTTAAAAGTCGCATCTTTACAATTAACTGGCATATTTTTGCCAAGAGTCTCTAGTAATTCTTTTTTATTCAACTGATCCAATGAGTTATTTGTACAACTTGATAGCTCATCAAAAAAGCTATTTTCTATTCCAAAGTGATATCCAGAAATAATAGAACTTAATGTAAATACTATTATTAATATTATTAAAATATTATCGTTTTTATAATACTTAAATCCAATAAAGCTTACAAATATCGCAGCAAAGTAAGGAATTCTTTGGTAAATACACAACTTACATGGTTTATATTCTAGAATAAACTCTATGTATAAAGCCGAAAGAATAGAGGTCGCTGAAATAAAAAAAATAATAAAGAAAAAATTTTTTCGACTTGGAAATAAGTTCATATTTAATTAATAAAATTATTTAAGAATTTATAAATTAAAAAAGCAAGACCAATTAATATTATAGATAAAATAAGAGTAAATTTTAATAATTTCTTTTCTATAATCTTTTTCATTGTTGGTCCAAAATTTCCGATCAAAAAAGAGACTAAAAAAAAACGAGAACCTCTAGTTATGAGGCAAATTATGACGAAGTAAAATAAATTAAAATGAATAAATCCACTTGTAATTGTTAAAAGTTTAAAGGGAACAGGTGAAAAACCAGCAATTGCCAGTAGGGTAATCCAGGCAATAACTCCTCCTTCTGATGAGACTTTATTTTTTAAAAATGAGGCATCATCTACCCCATAAATTTCAAATATTCTTAATCCAATTTCATTAAAAAATACATAGCCAATGAAATACCCAAGACATGCTCCTAAAAGAGATCCTAATGTCGCGATTAAAGCAATTCTTAACCACTCTTGCTTTCGAGCAATTGTCATTGGAATTATTAGCACATCAGGTGGTATTGGAAATATAAAGCTTTCAATAAAGGATATAAATCCTAAAATAGATTTAGATCTTTTATGACCTGCAAGTTTAATAGTCTTGTTGTATAGATCTTTAAACATATTTTCTTTTAATATATTAAATGATTTAATACTATTAGTTAAATTATGCAAAGATTTGGGCGAATGGCGGAACTGGTAGACGCGTTGGACTCAAAATCCAATAGTAGCAATACTGTGAGAGTTCGATTCTCTCTTTGCCCACCAGAAATTTATGAATACAGAAAAAGTTAATAATCTTGTAGAATTATTTTTTGAAAACTATCAAAAACAAAATAAAAATAATAAACTTCTTATATCTTTAAAAGATCAAAATAATCAATTTACTTGGAAAGAAACTTTTCATTCTATAAAAAAAGTATCTTCTGAAATAAAAAAATATATAAAAAAAGGTGATAGATGTTTGTTAATATCTGAAAATAGGCCTGAATGGTTTATTACAGATCTTTCTATAATGTCATCAGCTGGGATAACTGTTCCAGCATATACTACTTATGCAGAACGTGATTATGAATATATTATTAATGATTGTACACCAAAATTAATATTTGTTTCTAATCAAGAACAATTTAACAAAGTAAAAAATATAATAATTAAAAATAAATTTATAGAAAAAATATTTTCATTTGAAGAACTAGATATAGATAAAAATAAATATATTAATTTAAAAGAGTTACTTTTAAATTTAGACCATGATGATGGGCGTTTTCCTAACTTAGATTTAAAAAGAATAGATCCAGCATGTATTATTTATACCTCTGGCACACAAGGAAATCCTAAAGGAGTGATTTTAAGTCATGGTGGTATTTTAAATAATTGTGAAGGAGCTTTAGATATCTTGAAACCTTTAATTACAAATCAAACTAGATTCTTAACTTGGTTACCGCTTTCACATTCTTACGAACATACTGTACAATTTGTACAAATCAGTATTGGAGCTAAAGTATTTTATGCTGAGAGTATAGAAAAGTTAATTAAAAATATGAATGATTGCAAACCTCAATTGATGACAGCTGTTCCTCGTTTTTATCAAAACTTATATCAAAAAATAAATGCCAATTTTAACAAAGCAACAGGGTTTAGAAAAAAATTGATCAACAATATGTTAAAACTTGGAAAGAAGAAAATATTAAAACAAAATTTATCATTTCTAGAAAAAATAATCGATAAATTTGTAGATAGAATTGTAAGGAAAAAAATAAAATCTCAATTTGGAGGTGAACTCAAAACATTTGTTTCAGGTGGTGGGGCACTTGATAAAGATGTTGGAGTTTTCCTAAATGCAATAGGACTACCTACTCTACAAGGATATGGGTTAACTGAAACCTCACCAGTGGTCAGTTGTAACCCAATAAATGATATTAGAGTTGAGACTGTAGGGCCACCTTTTAAGGGTAACGATGTGAAAATAGCTGAAGATGGAGAGATTTTAGTTAAAGGTGAAAATGTAATGTTGGGTTATTGGAATAATGAGGAAGAAACTAAAAAAGTCCTCAAAGATGGTTGGTTATACACAGGGGACATTGGAGTTTTTGAAAATGGTTATTTAAAAATCACTGATAGAAAAAAAGATATATTAATTACTCCAGGTGGAGATAATATTTCACCTGTAAAAATAGAAAATGAGTTATCCAATTCAAATTTAATTGATCAGTCAATCGTCTACGGAGATAATAAACCTTATTTAGTTGCTTTATTAGTTCTATCTGAAGAAAATTTAAATATCACCAAAGACCAAATAGAAAAAGAAATAAATAAAATAAATCAAAACCTTTCAAAAATAGAACAAGTAAAAAAATTTTTTACAATTGACGAAAAATTTTCAATTGAAAATGGAATGCTAACTCCAACTTTAAAACTTAAAAGATATAAAATAGTTACAAAATATAAAAATCAATTTGAAAAACTTTATTAAAAAGTTTTGATAAAACACTTTATTAATAGCGATTTATTTAACTTTTTTAATTATTAAAAAAAAATTTAAAAAAATTTAATTTTAAAATTTTTTTCAAAAAATTATATGTTTGACATAACTAAGCAAAAAAAATAAAAATTAGTAATTAACGAATCATAAAGATTCGTTTATAAAAAAAGGGAGCTAAAGATGGCTAAAAGAAGAAAAAAAGCTGCTAAAAAGAAAACTAAGAAAAAAGCTAAGAAAAAAGCTAAGAAGAAAAAAAGAAGATAGTTTAGTATTCTTTTTAACTGATAACGCTTCTCATGGCGCTTGCGTGGGAAGCGTTTTTTTTTATTCTGTCAATTCTTGACTTTCTGGCTCTTCAGAAACTTGTTTTTCTTCAATTTTTTGAGTTTGTTTTTCTAAATTTCTCTTTAAAGCTTTATCAAGTTTTTTTTGTGCATCTTCTAAACTTGATCCCATTACAATCTGAAATTCAGTCAATAATCTATCATAAGCTTTTTCAAATAGCTGTCTCTCACTATATGATTGATCTATCATAATATCATCACCTTTATTCAGATCTCTAACTACTTCTGCCAAATCATAAATTTTTCCTGATGAAATTTTAGCTTCATACTCTTGAGCCCTTCTACTCCACATTGATCTCTTGATTTTGGGTTTACTCTTTAAAATACTTACACATTTATTAACTTGATTTATAGTTGCTAGTGGTCTTAAATGAGATTGTTTATTAACTGGAACCATACCATTGGCTTTATCTTTTTCAAATCTCAACACATAAGTTTCAACATCAATTCCACCGATGTTTATTTTTTTTGTTTCTGTTATCTGTCCTACGCCATGTTTAGGGTAAACAACATAGTCTTTGATTTTAAATAATCTTTTTTCTGTTTCCTGCTTTTTTACTTTTTTAATCTCTGGCTTTTGTTCATTATTTTTTGGAATCCTTAATGGATCAACTTTTACGTCAATTTTTACTTTATCTTTATGTTTATCCTTTTTTTTCTCAACTTTAATTATTTTTTTTTTATTAAATTCTTTTGATACTTTTTTAACTTTTGGGTTTTTTAAGGATTTTTTTCTTTTAGAAACTTTTACAATCTTTTTACTTACTTTTTTTACTTTTTTTACTTTTTTTTTATTCAAGATTTTCTTTAAAATATTTTTCATATTTATTTTCTTCGTCTTTAAATTTTTGGTGATCCACTGGTGGATCTTTCTTTTCGCTTATGTTTGGCCATATCTCCGAATATTTTTTATTTACCTCTAGCCACTTGCCATTAGTATCATCATTATCAGATATTATGGCGTCTACTGGACATTCTGGCTCACAAACGCCACAATCTATACACTCATCGGGTTTAATTACAAGCATATTTTTTCCTTCATAAAAACAATCAACTGGACAAACTTCAACACAATCCATCAATTTGCATTTGATGCATTTATCATTTACTAAATATGTCATTCTTTTTCTTGACGTACTTTTTCTTTAATATCACCTACAACTTTAGGATCTAGATAAAGTAAACCAGATATTCTTCTCATCAAATTTGTTTCATACATATCTGCATCCTTGTCTGAATATATAATTTTCCAAAGAGCCTCTATAATCATTTTTTTATCTTCCTCATCTACATTTTTAATCTCTCTAGTAAAATCTAGAATTTGGTTAGAGTCTTTTTCTTTGTCTTCTGCTTCAATCATAATTTTGTCAATTCCATCAGCTTCAGCTCCCATTTCAATAATTGAGTCTTTTATAATTTTTTTTTCTTTATCTGTGAAGTTTTGGTCTATTTTAGCTGAGTGGATAAGCAAACAAGCAACTGCCATTATAGATGGATGACGGGTATCTCTGTCAGTTTCCTCTTTTTTAAAAATATTAAACATTATTTCAAGTTAAGTTGTGAAAGAACATTAAATGGATTATCTTTAATATTTTTATCATTGTCTTTTTTATTTATTTTTTTTAAAGGAATATATTTAAAATGCAAATTATTATCCTTCTCATAAGTCTTATAATTCATTTTTTTTATCAGTTTCACAAAATTTTCTTTATTACAACCTAGCAAATTTAGCATTTCAGGAATTAACTTAATTTCCTTAATTTTATTTTCTGATTTACTGTTAAATATCATAAGAAATAATCTCTCCAAAATATCTATCCTAACATACAAATTTTCAAATTTTTCAAAGCCGCACAAAAGCATGAGATTTTTATTTAATAATTTCTTCTCTTCTAAAAAATTGAGTCCAAAAGTTGGTGGTAAGAAATCATAATTTTTCTCATTGAAGTTTTTCCATAAAAGTATTCTCAACGAAACTGAACTAGGTTTAAATAATTTAAATAAAAAAACATGATATCTACCAAATTTTACACCTAAATTTCTTAGTTTTTTTCTCTCATCTTGATTAAGTTTGTTTAAGTAAATTAAAACTTCATCTCTTTTTACAACTCCATTATTTTCATAGAGATGATATGCTAAAGCTCTAAGTTCCGAATTATTATCTTTAACATTTTTTAAATCTATTAGACTTTTTAGCTCTGTTTCAATTTTATCATTTAGCCAGCCTTGTAAATATAAATTAAGTCTTGATTTTTCGACATTCTCAATCATGTCATCAATAATTAACTGAATTTGTGGATTTAAATAATCTGAACCTGGTATCAATCTAGCTATTTCATTATTATTCCAATAAATTTTAAAATCTTCTCTTAATTCTATTAAACCAGTATCAATTATTTGACCAATTCTTTTAATAATTTCGGGACTAACGTTTTGTCTAGCTGCTTTTTTTAATGATTTTATGTCAGCGTCTAATGTATCAACTTTTAAATCTAGCTCCAATCTTAAACCTTTTAGACGCCCAATATACTGTTCATTTATCATTACTTTTTCATCGTTAACTATCTCAGTTTCGAAAACTATATCTTGTTTTAAACCTCTTGCCAAAACACTTGCTCTTTTATCAATAAATGTTTTGGTTAATTCTTCATGAAGCCTGTCTGAGAGTTTATCCTCAAGACTTTTAGTTCTTTCTATCCAGTAATCTTGATTTTCAACCCAATTAGATTTGTTTGAAACATATGCCCATGTCCTAACATTGGCAATTCTATTTGATATTGAGTCTACATTTCCATCCAATTTGTCTAACAGGGACAATTGCTCTTTCATATAGTGGTTAGGGACTTTTTTATTATCATTTGTTAAAAAATTAAAAATCTTACTTACAACATCAAAATGATGACCGTAAGTTTTTTTAACAAAATCTGGAATTTGACAGCATTCCCACAGTATTTGTAATATTTCAGTATCATCAGCTATTTTTATATTTGAAGCTTCTTTCAAAAAATATTTTAATACCTTTTCATCCTGACATTCACTCACTCTTCTAAGCCAGTCTTTTTGTGGTCTTTCATCTAAAGATTTTAATAATGTGACTTTGTTACTAAAATTTAATTTTGAGTTTCTCCAAAAAATAGTTTGTATGTCTGGAAAGCTATGAGTTTCTAGTGCTTCAATTTGTTCAGGCCCTACCTCTTTGCACTCTCCTGTCGTACCAAATAAACCATCATTTAAATATCTACCTGCTCTTCCAGCTATTTGTCCAATTTCAGAGATATTTAAATTTCTTAATTTTTTACCATCAAATTTTTTTAAATTTGAAAAATAAACATTATCCAAATCCATATTAATTCCCATTCCTATTGCATCAGTCGCAACTAAATAATCAACATCGCCAGATTGATATAAATTCACTTGTGAGTTTCTTGTTTTGGGACTAAGAGAGCCCATTACAATTGCTGCTCCACCTTTTTGACGTCTGATTAATTCTGCTATTGCGTAGACCTCTTCAGTAGAAAATGCTATTACTGCACTTTTTCTCTCAATTCTTGAAATTTTTTTATGACCACCAAATGATAATTTTGAAAGTCTTTCTCTATTTTTAAATTCAATATCATCATCTAGTTTTTGAATAATATTTTTTATGGAATTTGATCCCATAAACATAGTGAGTTTTTCACCTCTCATATTTAATAATCTATCTGTAAAAATATGACCTCTCTCGTGATCATTACACATTTGTATTTCATCTATACCAACAAATTCTAAATTTTTATCTAATGGCATGGACTCAACAGTACACAGAAAATACTTTGCATTAATTGGAATAATTTTTTCTTCACCTGTAATTAAAGCTACTTTAGATGAGTCAACTTTTGTAATGATTTTGTCATATACTTCTCTTGCCAAAAGTCTTAATGGAAAACCAATCATACCAGTATCAAAAGAAAGCATTGTTTCTATTGCAAGGAAGGTTTTTCCAGTATTTGTAGGTCCAAGAACTGCAGTGATTTTATTTTTTGTCATTTCTAGTTTTGGTGTGATTTTTTTTGCTAATACTATATATTGTTATTCCTAAAGAACAAAAATGGGTTAAAACTAGTCCGAATCATTAAGGAAAAAGTTCTCATTTTTATTATTTAATGTTTTAAGGTTATCATAATTTCAAAAAATTAAATATATTTTTTTATGTCTCAGAAATTATGGGAAGCAGATTCTCAAACAAAAGCAAAATCGAACTTATTCGAATTTGAAAAATTTTTAGCAAAAAAATTTAATTACAAAGTTAAGAAAAATTATAAAAAATTGTTTGATTGGACAATTAAACATCCAAAGTTATTTTGGTCTTCAGTATGGGAATTTTCAAATATTAAAGGTATCAAAAAAGATGAATTTTATTTACCTAAAGAAATTATAAAAAGCAAATTTTTGCTAAATTCCCGATTAAATTATGCGGATAACCTATTATCAAAAAAAGATAATTCAAAAGCTGTTACTTTTATAAGTGAAAATGGCTTTAGACAGGAGAAGTCTTGGAATGAATTAAATAATAATACTTTAAAACTTATTAATTTTTTTAGAGAAAATAAAATAAAAGAAAAAGACAGAATAGCAGCATATACAGTAAATCAAATTGAGACAGTAGAGAGTTTTTTAGCAACTAGTGCAATTGGAGGTATTTGGTCATCGTGTTCCCCAGATTTTGGAACACAAGGAGTAATAGAAAGATTTTCTCAAATTAATCCAAAACTTTTAATCATTACTGATAGATATTATTATAACGGCAAAGAAATTAATATTATTAAAAGATTGCCAGCAATTCTCAAGAAAATAAAATCTATAAAAAGTGTTCTAGTTATAAACTATCCAGGTAAAAAAAATTTGAAACAAAAAAAGTTAAAAGGTATAAAAATTTTTTTCTACAAAAACTTAAAAAATAACAAAGAAAAAAAATTTGCATTCAAAAAATTTGATTTTGATAAAGAATTAGCTATTTTGTATTCAAGTGGAACTACAGGTAAACCAAAGTGTATCTGTCATAGAGCTGGTGGTGTTTTGCTACAACATTTAAAAGAACACAAACTTCATTGTAACGTAAAACCAGGTGATAATGTGTTTTATTTTACTACATGTGGATGGATGATGTGGAATTGGTTGATGACATTTTTAGCATCTAAAGCTTCAATAGTTCTTTTTGATGGTTTTCCGATGCATAAAAGAAGTGATTTGCTTTTTAAAATTGCTGAAAAAGAGAAAATATCTCTTTTTGGCATCAGTGCAAAATATATTGATCAATTAAGAAAATTAAATTTCAATATAAAGACTAAGTATAAACTTAAATACCTTAAAACTATTTGTTCTACTGGATCACCATTATCTCGTGATGGTTTTGATTATGTTTATAAAAATATAAAAAAAAATGTTCACTTAGCTTCTATTGCAGGCGGAACAGACCTTGTTTCATGCTTTGTGTTAGGAAATATTTACTCTCCTGTTTATAGAGGACAAATCCAGAATAACGGATTGGGAATGAACACAGATGTTTTTTCTGAGAGTGGAAAGCCGTTAATTAATAGAAAAGGAGAATTAGTTTGTAAATCAGCATTTCCATCAATGCCAATTTATTTTTGGAATGATAAAAATAATAAAAAATATAAGTCTGCATATTTTGAAAAATATAAAAATATTTGGCATCATGGAGATTATGCAGAGAGAAAATCTAATGGCGGATATGTTATTTATGGAAGATCAGATGCAACACTTAACCCTGGGGGTGCCAGATTAGGTACAGCTGAGATATATTCTATTGTTGATAAATTTTATGAAGTAAAAGAGTCTGTAGTTATTGGACAGCAGTGGGATAATGATGTGAGAATTATTTTATTTATAGTTCTAAAAACTCCAAAAACACTTAGTGAAAAATTAACTCAAAAATTAAAAAAGGCTATTCGTAAAAATGCATCTCCACGTCACGTACCAAAAAAAATAATTGAGGTCTCTGACATTCCTAGAACAAAGAATGGAAAAATAGTTGAGCTTGCTGTTAAAAATATTATTGAAGGAAATAAAATAAAAAATATTCAAGCATTAATAAATCCTTCAATTTTAGAAGAATATAAAAATATAAAAGAACTTAAGAAACCATAATTATATTTAAATTTATATAGACAATAATATTTGATTGTTATTAAATAGTAACAATTACTAATAGATAGGAGAAAATATGTTTAAAAATTTATTTAAAAGTTCTCTAATGATTTTATTCCTGATTGTTGGTTTATCAGGAAAATCATTTGCACAAGAACTTAAATTTTTTACGATTGGTACAGGTGGTACTGCTTACACTTACTATCCAGTTGGAGGTATGATTGCAAATGCAATTTCAAAACCACCAGGATCTAGAGAGTGTGGTAAAGGTGGAAGCTGTGGTGTACCAAATCTAATAGCATCAGCTGTTTCATCAAGAGGATCAGTTGATAATGTAAATGCAATAATCTCAGGATTAAGAAACTCAGGTTTTGCACAATCGGATGTTGCTTACTGGGCATATACTGGAACTGGAACAATGGAAGGAAAAGAACCTGCAAAAGATTTAAGAACCATTGCAGCTCTTTTTCAAGAACATATACATTTAGTAGCGCTTAAAAAAAGTAATATTAATTCAGTCAAAGACTTAAAAGGAAAAAGAGTTTCACTAGATGAACCTGGATCTGGAACATATGTTGATGCAAAGTTAATATTAGAGTCTAATGGATTAAGCACAAGCGATGTAAAAGCTGAAGCATTGAAAGGTAAAGCCGCAACTGATGCTTTAAGAAATGGTAAAGTTGATGCAATTTTTGTTGTTGCTGGCTATCCAACTGGTGCAATTGTAGAACTAGCGTCTGCAGTTGATATAAAATTAGTACCAATTGATGGTGCTGGAGCAAAAGCATTAACTTCAAAATATGGTTTTTTCTCAGAAAGCCCGATTCCTTCAGGAACGTATGAAGGTGTTGATCAAGTTAATACTGTAGCAGTAGGCGCTCAATGGTTTACATCAGCTAAAGAGGATAGTGAGTTAATTTACCAAATTACAAAAGCTTTATGGAATAAAGAATCTAGAAAGCTTATGGATGTTGGTCATGCTAAGGGAAAAACTATAACACCTGACACAGCTCTTTCTGGAGTAGGTGTGCCACTACACCCTGGTGCAGAAAAGTTCTACAAAGAAGCAGGACTTTTAAATTAAATCTTAAAATCAATTTGCCCTAGATCGATTAGATCTAGGGCATTATTATGTCTCAATTTAATATTTCACCTGATGAAGTTTCAAAACTTGAAGAAAAGTTTGAGATAAAAAGTAACGAAAGAAAGTTAAAAAATTTCTTGAAAACATTGACCTTTGTTACCTTGGTTGCAATGTCAATTTACCATTTTTATGCTTCAGGATTTGGAACTATTAGAGACATTCTTCATAGAGGTATTCATATTTCTTTTGTTGTAGGTCTTGTATTTTTATTTTATGAATGGAAAAATTTTGGGGATAAAAAGACTAAAAATAAAGTTCCATTTATAGATATTTTTTTTTCAATTTTAGTGGTTATAACTGCACTTTATTTACCATTATTGCCTCCAGAAATATTAGCTAGCAGAGTTGGAAATCCTTCTAGCACTGAAGTTATAATGGGTTCAATTCTTATTATTTTAACTCTAGAGGCTGCAAGAAGATCAATAGGATACACTCTACCATTAATATGCATAATATTTATGATTTTTGCACTATATGGTCCTATTTTTCCTGGAGCTTTAAAGCATGGTGGTAGCAGTTGGGCTGGTTTTGTTAATCATATTTATATAACTAACCAAGGAATTTATGGAATTGCTGTAGGTGTAATGGCCCAATATGTATTTTTATTTATTTTATTTGGTGTACTTGCAACAAGAATAGGTTTGGGTCAATTATTTATTGATTTAGCGATGGTAATAGCTGGAAGATATTCTGGGGGACCAGCAAAAGTTGCAATTTTTTCTTCAGCTTTTCTTGGAACTATATCTGGCTCTTCAATTGCAAATACAGTTACAACTGGTTCTCTTACAATTCCAGCAATGAAAAAAGTTGGGTATCCTCCACATTTTTCTGGCGCAGTGGAAGCCACAGCTTCTACTGGAGGGCAAATAACTCCACCTATTTTAGGAGCTGCAGCTTTTATCATGGTTGAATATTTAGAGTTACCTTTAAGAGATATTTTGGCAGCAGCATTAATTCCTGCTCTACTTCATTATTTTGGAATTTTTGTAATGGTTCATTTGGAAGCAAAAAAATTAGGGCTGAGAGGTCTAAATGAAAATGAAGTTCCAAAACTATTTAAAATTATAAGAGACAATTGGTTAGCAATTGTTCCTTTAATTCTACTAGTATACTTAATATTGATAGGTCGTACGCCAGATTATGCCGCTGTAAATGGAATCATTGCTTGTGTAGTCATTGGATTTATAAGGAAAAAAAATAGACTTACCTATAATGATTTACTTGAGTGCCTAGCAAGAGGTGCAAAAAATACTTTAGCAGTTGGAGCAGCTGCTACTTCAATAGGAATAATAGTTGGTGTAGTTACATTAACTGGAGTAGGTTTTAGATTAGGTTATGTAGTAATTCAAACAGCTGGAGATATTGGCGGCTTCTTTTTAAATTTTTTACCATTTAATTATTTTACACTTCAAGATCTGACGTTATTTTTTTCTTTAATACTAATTGCAATATCATGCATATTCATGGGTACTGGAGTTCCAACAACTGCAACTTATATAATTCTTGTTGCAGTAGCAGCACCCGCTCTTACTCAATTACAAATCGAGCCAATAGTTTCCCATTTTTTTGTTTTTTATTATGGTGTTTTAGCAGATATAACTCCACCTGTTGCTCTTGCAGCATACGCTGCAGCCGGCATAGCTGGATCAAATCCATTCACTACTGGTAATACTGCTTTTAGATTAGGTATTGCAAAAGCTCTTGTACCTTTTGTGTTTGTCTATTCGCCATCATTGTTATTGGTTGCGCAAGGATTTAACTTCTATGACTTCTTCATAACTTTAATATCTGCAATGATTGGAATTGGATTAATTGGAATTGGTTTCACAGGATACTTATTTAAATCAGTATCAACGTTTCAAAGATGGTATCTTGGTGTAATTTCATTACTATTTATTGCTCCAGGTTTAAGTTCATCAATTATTGGCTTAGTTTTAGTATTGCCAGTCTTTATACTTCAATTAAGAAAATAAAATTTATCCACCCAAGCCTGCATTTGGAAGTGGTCTTCTTAAAATTTTCCAAATCCCAACAGCGCTAGCAACAAGTTTGCTTTTGCACTTTAGTTTACAATTAATGAATACCATTGATTTAGTAACTTTTTGAATTTCAACTGTTCCTAATAATTCATCTCCCAAGTTAGAGGGAGCTATAAATTTAATATCCAAAGAGATAGTTACACAGGGTTTGTTGCCACTCGCTTTGTGACAAGAAGTTCCCGCACCAGCATCAATTATTGTGCATATATAACCACCATGGGTTATCCCAGCTTTATTTAAATGTGTTTTTTTGATTTTTGTTTTAAACTCAAATTTCTTTTTGCTAATAGATCTAAATAACAAACCACCATTATGTTTCATGTAACTTGGTTTATTACTTAATTGTTCAAATTTTTTCATTAAAGGATTATTGCCATAATTAATATAAATAACAAAACTAAACAAAAGAAATATATTACAGATTTTTCAAGTGATATTTTCATTTATCCTTTCGTTTTGGTGCGCCTGCTAGGAGTTGAACCCAGAACCTCCTGGTCCGTAGCCAAGCGCTCTATCCAATTGAGCTACAGGCGCAATTTGTACAGTTTTTATACATAATTAATAATGTAAATTATTTTTTTAGCAAATATTGATATATATATAATAAAAAAATGAATTTAGATTTATTAGTTCCAGACATTGGAGACTTTGAAAACGTTGAAATAATTGAAGTGCTTGTAAAAAAGGGCGATAAAATCAGTAAAAATGACCCTGTCGTCACATTAGAGAGCGATAAGTCAAGTGTTGAAGTACCATCAAATTATGAAGGAACAGTAGAAAACATTAATGTTAAAATTGGTGATAAAGTTTCAAAAGGTGATTTGATTTTAACACTATCTTCAGACAACAAGGAGGAAGAGAAAAAAATTACTAAAACTTTAAGTGAAAAAATCCCACCTTCAACAGAGAAATTAATTGAGGAAGCTGAAACTGCTACAAAGACTGATAACCAAGTTGAAACAAAAGTTGTTGAGTCGAAACAGATCAAACAAACCAGACTGATAAATGAAGTTAAGATAATTAGTAGTAATGATGATATTGATCCTGTTGAAACAAAAGAATGGTTAGATTCTTTAAGTGCAGTTTTACAAAATGATGGTTCAGAAAGAGCTCACTTTTTAATAAAACAATTAATTGATCAATCCTACAAAGCTGGATCAAAAATTCCGCATACCCAAACTACTCCATATGTAAATACTATACCTCCAGAGGAAGAAAAAAGATCTCCAGGAGATCAAAATATAGAACGTAAGTTAAGATCATTAATAAGATGGAATGCTGCAGCTATGGTAGTTCGAGCAAATAAAAAATATCCTGAACTTGGTGGACATATAGGAACATTTGCATCTGCAGCAACATTATATGATGTAGGAATGAACCATTTTTGGAGAGCAAAAAATAACAGATTTGGAGGTGATCTAGTATATTTTCAAGGTCATAGTGCACCTGGCATGTATGCAAGAGCTTTTCTTGAGGGAAGATTAAATGAAAAACAACTAGATAGATTTAGACAAGAAGTAAAAACAGGAGGTCTTTCTTCGTACCCTCACCCTTGGCTAATGCCTAATTTTTGGCAGTTCCCAACTGTTTCGATGGGTATTGGTCCAATGTTAGCAATATATCAAGCAAGATTTATGAAATATCTTATTAATAGAGGATTAATTAAAGACGAAGGAAGAAAAGTCTGGGCATTTCTTGGTGATGGAGAAATGGATGAACCGGAGTCTCTTGGTGCAATAGGGTTAGCAGCTCGTGAAAATTTAGATAATTTAATATTCGTTGTTAACTGCAATTTACAAAGGTTAGATGGTCCAGTTAGAGGAAATGGAAAAATTATTCAAGAATTAGAGGGAATTTTTAGAGGCGCAGGGTGGAATGTTTTAAAAGTCATCTGGGGTTCTTATTGGGATACTCTTTTAGCAAATGATAAGACAGGACATTTAGTAAAAATTATGAATGAGACCGTGGATGGTGAATATCAAGCTTTTAAAGCAAGAAATGGACTTTATGTCAGAGAGAAGTTTTTTGGTAAATATCCTGAAACAACTGAATTAGTTTCATCGATGTCTGATACTGATATTTGGCGATTAAATAGAGGAGGTCATGATCCTCACAAAGTTTATGCTGCTTATGATAAAGCGGTCAATCACAAAGGAAGTCCCACAGTTATAATAGCTAAAACGATTAAAGGTTATGGTATGGGAAAAAGTGGAGAAAGTGTAAATACTACTCACCAGCAAAAAAAATTAGATGTAGATGATTTAATGTATTACAGGGATAGATTTGATGTTCCTTTAACAGATGCCCAAGTCGAAAATATTGAATATTTCAAACCAGACGAAAATTCAGAGGAAATAAAATATTTAAAAAAGAGAAGGATAGAATTGGGTGGTTTTATTCCAGAAAGAACATCATACTCAAAACCAATTAAAGCTCCAAATAAAGATATTTTTGATTTTATGAAGACTTCAACTGGTGAAAAAGAAATGTCTACAACAATGGCACTAGTCAGAATGCTAACTAATCTTTTAAGAGATAAAAATGTTGCTCCTAAATTAGTCCCAATAATTCCTGATGAAGCCAGAACTTTTGGAATGGAAGGTTTTTTTCAAAAAATAGGAATTTATGCTCACGAGGGTCAAAAGTATGAACCTGAAGATTCTGCACAACTTTCTTCTTACAGAGAAGAAAAAAGTGGTCAAGTATTAGAAGAAGGAATTACAGAGGCAGGATCTATGTCATCCTGGATTGCTGCAGGTACTGCTTACACTAATCATGATATTGAAATGATACCAATTTATCTTTTCTACTCTATGTTTGGTTTTCAAAGAATTGGAGATTTTGCTTGGGCAGCCGGCGATAGCCAGGCAAGAGGTTTTTTAATTGGCGCAACAGCAGGAAGAACAACTCTTGCAGGGGAGGGGCTTCAACATCAAGATGGGCATAGTCATTTACTCGCATCTACAATTCCAAACTGTATATCTTACGATCCTACGTTCCATTATGAATTAGCAGTGATTTTCAGAGAAGGTTTAAGAAGAATGCATGAAAAAAATGAAAATATTTTTTACTATATTACTACAATGAATGAAAATTATTCTCATCCTGAAATGCCGAAAGATTGTGAAGATGGAATTCTAAAGGGAATGTATAAGATAAAAGAGTCATCAAGTTCAAAAGAAACTAAGATTCAATTGTTGGGATCTGGAACAATACTTAGAGAAATGATGGTGGCATCAGACATACTCAAAAAAGAATATCAGGTAGACAGTGAAGTTTGGAGTGTTACAAGTTTCAACGAGTTAAGAAAAAATGGAATAGAAGTTGAGAGACAAAACTTATTAAACCCCTCAGAAACAAATAAAAAATCTTATATAGAGGAGTGTTTGGGAAATCAGCAAGGACCTATCCTTGCAGCAACTGATTATATGAGAATTAATGCAGATCAAATAAGATCTTTCACGAAAAAAAGCTTTTATTCTCTAGGTACAGACGGATATGGAAGAAGCGATACAAGAAAAAATTTAAGAAGTTTTTTTGAAGTAGATAAAGAACATATAGTTGCTTACAGCCTTAGTGTTTTAGCCAAAGAGCAACTAATCACTTCAAAGTATGCTGAGGATGCAATAAAAAAGTATAATATTGATAAAAATAAACCTATGCCAACAAAAATCTAAATGTCTGATCAATCTACCAAAACATCTGCAAGTCCAAAAGTTAGGAAGTTTGCTAGAGAATTAGGTGTTGATATAAATATTGTCAAAGGTTCAGAAAGATTAGGCAGAGTTGTAGAAAAAGATTTAAAAGAATTTGTCTCATCTAACATTAATCAAACATATGATCTAAAAGATAGTGGAAATGAAAAAGTAATCAAAAGTGAATATCAACATTCAGATTTTGGAGAAATTGAAATTAAAGATATCCCTAGAGTAAAAAAAATTGCTGCTCCTCATTTAGTCAACTCTTGGACTAACATTCCACATGTAACAAATCATGACGAAGCTGATATTACTGAGATGGAAGAGTTTAGAAGTTCACTTAAAGATAATTACTCCGGAGAAAAAATAAAAATTACTCCACTAGCATTTATTATAAAAGCATTGGTAATATCACTAAAAAAATTTCCATCTTTTAATTCATCAATTGATGATATTGAAAATGGTAAAATTACGTTTAAAAAGTATTTTCACATCGGCATCGCAGTTGATACCCAACATGGACTTATGGTACCTAAAATTAGAGACGCCGATCAAAAAGATATAAAAGATTTAAGCAAGTACTTGAAAAAAGTTAGTGATGATTGCAGAAATCTAAAAATTGATAAAAAAGAATTCTTTGGGGGATCGATGACTATTACTAGTTTAGGTGGAATTGGGGGGTCCTTCTTTACACCAATAATTAATTTTCCTGAAGTTGCTATCCTTGGAATAGGCAGAAGCTATAAAAAACAGTTATTTAAAGACGGAAAATTTGTTCCCAGAACTATGTTACCTTTATCATTATCATATGACCATCGAATTATTGACGGAGCTGAGGCTGCTAAATTTAATAATGAGTTAAAAGATAACTTAGGCGTAAATTTTGCTTACAACCTAAGTAAATGATTACAAAAATTGAAATATTACCCGATGATCTTCATGTTCATTTTAGCAAAGAAAACTCAGAAATTTTTCCAAATATTTGGTTGCGAGATCATGCAAAAGATGAGCAAAATTGGGATAAAAGGTCTAGTCAAAGAAAGACTTTTACAGCATCTCTAGATCTAAATTTAAAAATAAAAAATGCCGAAATATTAGAAAATGGTAAATATTTGAGCATTTCCTGGCCTGATCTAGAAAAGCCAGTCCAATATTCATTTGAATTTCTAATTAATAACAAGATAGATAAAAAAAGAGAAACAAAATCAAATTTAAAAATATGGTTATCAAGTGAAATTCACCAAGAGATATTTCTAGATTATAAGTCTATCTTTTCAAACGATGGATTTAAAAACTTTTTAAAAAGTCTACATACTTATGGTTTTTTAGTAATAAGAAATTGCGAAACAAATTTAAAATGTGTTGAAAAAATTGCTAATAAAATTGGATATGTAAGAAATTCTATATTCGGAGGACTGTGGAGTTTTGAGTCCGACGAAAATAAGGCTGATAGCGCTTATACTCAAGAAGAGTTAAGACCACATACAGACTCAACATATAGCAATGATGCTCCAGGATTACAATTATTATTGTGTTGTGATTACGATGCTAAGGGTGGTGAGTCAATAATGGTTGATGGACTAAAAATTGCTGAAACAATCAAAAAAGAAGACCAACAAATGTATGAGTTACTTACAAAAATAAATGTAAAGGGCAATTACATTGGTGATGGAGTTTTTCTAGAAGCGGAAAGACCAATATTTAAATTAAATAAAAATAATGAGATTATTCAAGTAAGTTTTAATAATTACGATAGAGCACCGTTTAGATTTGAAAGGGATTTAACCTTAAAGTTTTATGAAGCAATTAAAAAATTTGATCTACTTGCTAATAATAAAAATTTTCAATGGAGACATATACTTAAACCCGGAGAGCTTTTAATATTTAATAATTGGCGAATACTTCATGGAAGAGGATCATTTAGTGGGGTAAGAAAAATGTCTGGATGTTATATAAACAAAGAAGATTTTGATAGTTCTTGTAAGATGAACGGAATAAATTAATTTAATAATTTAATTTAATAAAATGACAAAATCTCTTTCTATGATCTGTGCACTAGTTACAACTTTTATCTGGGGTACAGCTTTTATTGCACAAGATACCGGTATGGATAATATTGGTCCTTTAACATTTAATTCAGCAAGATTTGTTGTAGGATTTTTAACTATTTTACCGTTAGCGTTACTCTTTGAAAGAAAGAAAATTAGGCTAGAGATACTCTCAAAATCAAAACTTTTTATAAAATATTTAGTTTTTATGGGAGTTTCACTTTTCTTAGGAACTTTTTTACAACAAGCCGCCCTTCAATACACAAATATTGCAAATGCTGCATTTTTTACGGTATTTTACGTACCTATAGTTCCAATTTTATTATTTTTTATTTATTCAAAAAAAGTCCATTGGAGTATTTGGCCGGCAATTGGTCTTTGTGTTTTAGGTGTATATCTCCTAAGTGATTTCTCTAATTCAGAAATTATGTTAGGTGATGGTTTAGTTATTTTATGTTCTGTATTTTGGGCATTGCATATAATATTTGCAGGTAAATTCATGGAAGAATTCGATATTCCTATGTTCTATGCAGCATTACAGGCTTTGTTTGTAGCAACACTGTCAATAATTTTTTCATATATATTTGAGGAAATTAGTATTTCTAAAATATTAATGGAAAGTAGTTCAATTATTTATGCTGGCGCATTATCAGGTGGAATTGCCTTTACGTTGCAAATGTTTGCTCAAAAAAATATAGAAGAAGCACCTGCCGCAATTATTTATTCGTTAGAGGGAGTGTTTGCAGCAATTGCTGGATGGATAATTCTTAACCAGTTTTTAACTACGAATAATATGATTGGATGTTTTTTAATATTAGTTGCAGTAATTTCTTCTCAAATTTCTCCGAGCACCAAAACTTAAGAATATGCAATTACAAAAAGAATTAATGCAAGAAATGTTCTGTAATAAATAAAAAGGTTTAAATTAAAATTTCTTACATAAATCAAAAAATATTTTATTGTTAAATAAGAAAAAACAAATGATAAGAAGACTGCAAATATAAACAAAAAATTCATATCTATATTTGTATTAACAATATCTTTCATGCTTAGCACACTTGCTCCAGCTAATGCAGGTATGGATAAATAAAAGGATATTTTAGAAGAGTCTACTCTACCAAAATTTAAAAATCTTGATGCAGTAATTATAATTCCCGATCTACTAACTCCAGGTATAATAGCCAATATTTGAAAAATTCCTATTAGTAAAATATTTTTAAGATTTAAATTATCATTAATTTTATTTTTAATTGTAGATCTGTCAGCAATAAACAACAATATTCCAAACATTAATGTAGTCCAAGCTATCACTTTTAAATTTCTCAAATTTTCAATTAGATCCGATGCATAAAAAAAGTAGCCAACAATAATTAATGGAATTGATCCTAAAACTATTAAAAGGAATAAAGATTTATTTTTGGTTATATTTAATAAATCTTTTCTAAAATAAAAAATAATTGCTAAAAGTGACCCTAAATGGAGACTTATATCTAATTGAAGTGAGCTAACATTAAAATTAGAAATCTTTGAAATTATAATGAGATGTGCAGAGGAACTTACGGGTATAAATTCAGTAAATCCTTGAACGAATGCTAATATTGACGTTTCTATGTATTTTGAAATCATTTGAGAACCTAATAGATAGTTAAAAGATTACTTAAATAAGGCAATTACTATTATGCATAGCTAGTATGCAAATTTGAAAAAAATATGGAAAAATAGGGTTTTTTAAAAATATACGTCATAATGTGTTACCTAGTTGTGCTTTATAGATATTAGAAATTCGTATATAAGCCGACTCCGATGACAAATAAAATGCTCCAATTTGTGGATATAGGTCAACAAAATCCACCTAAAAGAGATAAATCCAAAAGAAAAGAGGATTTTGGCGAGATATATCAAGAATTTATACATGATAGGGCCAAAGAGCAGTCTAGCAGATGCTCACAGTGTGGTGTCCCTTTTTGTCAAGTTCATTGTCCTTTAAGTAACAATATTCCAGATTGGTTAAAACTCACTGCAGAAGGAAGGTATGAAGAGGCATATCACTTATCCCAAAGCACAAATAATATGCCAGAGGTTTGTGGAAGAATTTGTCCTCAGGACAGACTATGCGAGGGGAATTGTGTAATCGAACAGTCAGGGCATGGCACCGTTACTATAGGATCAATTGAAAAATATCTAACTGACAAAGCATGGGAAAATGGATGGGTTAAACCAATAAAAGTAAAAATTGAAAACGAACAAAGTGTTGGAATTATAGGTGCAGGACCAGCAGGGTTAGCCTGTGGAGAGGAGCTTAGAAAAAAAGGATATCAAGTAACAATATACGATAGATATGATAGAGCTGGAGGACTACTTATTTACGGTATTCCAAACTTTAAATTAGAGAAACATGTAGTTGAAAGACGAATTAAACTTCTGAAAGATGGGGGAATAAATTTTGTAAACAATTTTGAAGTTGGTAAAGACTCTACTTTACAAGAACTACAATCAAAACATGATGCAATCTTAATTTCTACAGGTGTTTACAAACCCCGAGAAGTAAATTTACCAGGAAATGACTTAAGCAATATTTTTCCTGCAATGGAATTCCTTACAGCATCAAATAAAAAAGGCTTAGGTGATAAAGTTGAAATGTTTGATAACGGTACACTTAATGCTGAAGGAAAAGATGTTGTAGTCATTGGTGGAGGAGACACAGCTATGGATTGTGTAAGGACATCAGTCCGACAAAAAGCTAAATCTGTAAAATGTTTATACAGAAGAGATAGAGAAAATATGCCTGGTTCTGCTAGGGAAGTAGGAAATGCAGAAGAAGAAGGTGTGGAATTTATTTGGTTGAGTAATCCAAAAGAATTTAAAGGATCTAACAAAGTTAAGAGTATTATAGTTGATAAAATGAAATTAACTGACCCAGACGATAGTGGGAGAAGAAAACCAGTTGTAGAAGAAAATTCAGAATTTGAGATAAAAGCTGATTTAGTGATTAAGTCTCTAGGATTTGATCCTGAGGACTTACCTATTCTTTTTCAAGAGCCAAGATTAAAAGTTTCACAATGGGGAACTATTAAGACTGACTTTGATACCTTAGAAACAAGTATTCCTGGTGTATTTGCAGCAGGAGATATTGTAAGAGGAGCATCATTAGTTGTGTGGGCTATAAAAGATGGAAGAGATGCAGCAACTTCAATCGAAAGTTTTCTTCAATCAAAACAAAAAATGAAAGTTGCATAATGGATATCCAAAAAAAAAACCAAGAATTATTAAAAAAAAATCATGTTTATGATGAGAAAATGGAACATGATGCATGTGGAGTAGGTCTTGTAGCTTCGACTGAGGGGCTTAAATCAAGAAAAGTAGTAGAATATGGAATTGAAGCTTTGAAAGCTGTTTGGCACAGGGGCGCTATTGATGCTGATGGAAAAACAGGTGATGGAGCTGGAATACATATTGAGATACCTAAAGATTTTTTTGCAGAGAAAATAGAAATTACTGGACATAAACACGATAATTCAGATTTATGTGTAGGAATGATCTTTCTACCGAGGAATGATTATGGCGGACAAGAGCAATGTAGAACAATAGTAGAAAGTGAGCTTACAAAAAAGAATTTTAATATATATGGATGGAGACAAGTCCCGGTTGATCCATCTGTACTTGGTGAAAAAGCTGAATTAACGAGACCTGAAATTACTCAAGTTTTGTTCACTCATAACGATAAATCAATTGTTGGCAAAGATTTAGAGAGAATACTTTACGAGACAAGAAGAAAAATTGAAAAAGAAGCTTTAAAAAATCAATTAAATAATTTTTATATTTGCTCATTTAGTTCAAAATCAATTATTTACAAAGGAATGTTTCTTGCAGAAGCTTTGTCAGATTTTTATACAGACTTAAAAGATGAACGTTTTATTTCAAGATATGCAATTTTTCATCAGAGGTTTTCAACAAATACAGCACCAAGCTGGGATTTAGCTCAACCGTTTAGAGCTATCGCTCATAATGGTGAAATAAACACACTTAAAGGTAACGTTAATTGGATGAATATACACCAAGAAGAAATGTTTAGTCCATTGTTTGATGATATGGAAAATTTGAAACCAGTTATTCCTGCTGGAAATTCTGACTCCGCATCATTAGACAATGTTTTTGAATTACTAAGTATTTCTGGTCATTCAGCACCTTTAGCAAAACTTATGTTAATTCCAGATGCGTGGTCAAAAAAAAGTAAAGTTTTGCCGAAAGATCATCAACAATTGTTCAATTTTTTAAATAGTACCATGGAACCTTGGGATGGACCCGCTGCTGTTGCAGCGACAGATAATGAGTGGGTAATTGTGGGAAGTGACAGAAATGGTCTAAGACCGCTAAGATATACTGTTACAAGAGACAAACTTTTGTTTGCTGGATCTGAAACAGGTATGATTGATTTAAATGAAAAGAAAATTGTCTCAAAAGGAAGACTTGGCCCTGGTGAAATATTGGGTGTTAGAATTGAAAAAGGAAAAATTTATAAAAACAATGCGATTAAGAATTATTTAGCAAAAGAATTTAAAAAGTTTAACAACCAGATTATTGATCTTGATAAAAAATTTCCAATAGAAAATGAAAAAAACCAGTATTCAGGTTCTGATTTAAAAAAAATACAACACTGTTTTGGCTATAGCCTTGAGGATTTAGAACTAATCCTTCATCCTATGGCCGAAGATGCTAAAGAGGCAACTGGATCCATGGGTGATGATACACCTCTTGCTGTATTATCTGATAAATATAGGCCTCTTTATCATTTTTTTAGACAGAACTTTAGTCAAGTAACAAATCCTCCAATTGACTCTTTAAGAGAAAATAAGGTTATGAGTTTAAAAACTAGGTTTGGAAATCTGGGTAACATTCTAGATTTTTCTGACCTTACTGAGGAAAATATTTACGTTTTAGACAGTCCTATACTCTCGAACAATCAGTTTGAAAAATTTGTAAAGTATTTTGGTGACAATTATAGAATTTTAGATTGCATATTTGATAAACACGAAACCCTTGAAAATTCAATTGATAAATTAAAAAGAGATGCTGAGAAAGCAGTCAGAGAAGGTGTGACACAACTTATTTTATCAGATAAAAATATATCCGAAACAAAACTGCCAATACCAATGCTTTTATGTATTGGAGCAATAAATACTCATTTAATAAAATTAGGCCTAAGAGGGTATGTTTCTATCAATGTTCAAACAGGAGATGCCCTTGATACACACTCATTTGCTACACTTATAGGTGTTGGAGCAACAACTGTAAATCCTTATCTTGCATTCGATAGTTTATTTCAAAGATACTCAAAAAAACTTTTTGGTAAATTTTCTTTTGATGAGTGTGTCAGCAGGTATATTAAATCTGTAAACTTTGGCCTGTTAAAAATAATGTCAAAGATGGGTATTTCTGTTTTAAGTTCATATAGAGGAGGATGTAATTTTGAAACTGTAGGACTAAGTAGAACAATTGTTAAAGATTATTTTCCAGGGGTTCTATCTAAAATTTCTGGAATTGGATTTAGTGGTATAGAAAAAAAAATAAGAGGTATACATAAGGATGCTTTTGACATTCATTCAAATATTTTACCCATAGGTGGAATTTATAGATATAGAAAAAATGGAGAAACTCACCAATATCAAGGAAAATTAATTCATCTCTTGCAAGCTGCCGTTGGTTCAAATTCTTATGATACTTACAAAAAATACACTAAAGGGATATATGGTTTAAAACCAATTAATTTAAGAGATTTAATTGACTTTAAAAATCAAGAGGCAATAGCAATTGATGAAGTTGAACCAATAACTAAAATAATGAGAAGATTTGGAAGTGGAAGTATGTCTCATGGTGCTTTATCAAAAGAAGCTCATGAAACTCTTGCTATGGGTATGAATAGGATAAAGGGTGCTTCTTGTAGCGGCGAAGGTGGAGAAGATGAAAAGAGATTTAAAGTTTTAGAAAATGGAGATAGTGCTAATTCAAGAGTAAAACAAATAGCATCTGCAAGATTTGGAGTAACTATAAATTACTTAAATAATTGTAATGAAATTGAAATTAAAATTGCACAAGGTGCAAAGCCTGGTGAAGGAGGTCAATTACCTGGTTTCAAGGTTACAGAGGAAATTGCTAAACTAAGACACTCTACTCCAGGAGTGACTTTAATTTCACCGCCTCCACATCATGATATTTACTCAATAGAGGATCTTGCCCAGTTAATTTATGATTTAAAACAAATTAATCCTAAGGCAAGAGTTGGTGTAAAGTTAGTAGCCTCGTCAGGAATAGGAACTATTGCTGCAGGAGTTGCTAAAGCAAAAGCTGATATCATTTTAATTTCTGGTCATAATGGTGGAACAGGAGCTACTCCACAAACAAGTGTTAAATATGTTGGTATTCCATGGGAAATGGGATTAACAGAAGCAAACCAAGTTCTGACTTTAAATAAATTAAGACATCTTGTTACTTTACGAACTGATGGAGGAATTAAAACTGGAAGAGATGTAGTTATGGCAGCAATGATGGGCGCAGAAGAGTTTGGTGTAGCTACTACAGCGCTAGTTGCAATGGGATGTATTATGGTAAGACAATGCCACTCTAACACTTGTCCAGTTGGTGTTTGTACTCAAGATGACGAACTTAGAAAAAAATTTACTGGCACTCCAGACAAGGTAGTGAACTTATTTTCTTTTATAGCGCAAGAGGTAAGAGAAATTCTAGCAAGTTTAGGTTTTAAGTCTCTTAATGAGGTCATTGGTAGAACAGACTTATTAAGACAAGTGAGTAAAGGATCACCAAATTTGGATGATTTAGATTTAAATCCTTTATTTGTACAAGCTGACTCTGGTAAAAATAAAAGATATTGTGAGAAACCTATAATTAATGAGGTTCCAGATACATTGGATCAAAAAATTTGGCCAGAGGTAGAAAAATTAATAGATAATAATTCTCCATTAGACAAAACATATGAAATAAAAAACACTGATAGAGCAGTAGGTACAAGAATTTCTTATCATTTATATAAAAAATTTGGAAATAATAAATTAGAGGAAAATACTTTTTCACTCAATTTTAAAGGATCAGCTGGACAATCATTTGGTGCATTTGGGATAAAAGGACTTAAATTAATTTTAAAAGGAGATGCTAATGATTACGTTGCTAAAGGTTTGTCAGGTGCATCTGTAATAGTTAAACTCCCTGAGGAAAGTAATTTAGTCTCGAACGAAAACACTATTATAGGAAACACAGTTTTGTATGGTGCAACATCAGGAACTTTACTAGCAGCAGGACAAGCGGGTGAAAGATTTGCAGTAAGAAATTCAGGTGCAACTGCTGTTGTTGAAGGATGTGACTCTAATGGATGTGAGTATATGACAGGTGGATCGATTGTAATACTAGGCAATGTTGGAGATAATTTTGGAGCAGGTATGACAGGTGGAATGGCTTTTGTATATGATCCTAACAATGAATTTCCAAAAAAAGCAAATCCTGAGACAATTATTTGGCAAATACCTGAGACAGAATTTTGGAAAAATAATTTAAAGCAACTAGTCTCAAAACATTATCAAGAAACAGAGTCTAATGTTTCTAAAAATATACTCAAAAATTTTGATTTAGAGGTAAATAATTTTTTACAAGTTTGTCCTAAAGAAATGATAGATAAACTTGAAAATCCAATTACTAATAAAAGTGTTGTTGGTAAAGCTAGTTAATTTTTTCAATTATTTTTTGTAGTTCTTTGCAAATTATACTTAAATTTTTACTTGAGGAGAGACTATGATCTCCATTCTTAATTATTAGAAGCTTTTTATCTGCTTTAGGAAAAGTCTTTAAAACTATTCTTGAGTATTTTACAGGCACTACCTCATCTTTTTGTCCATGAACCATTGTAACAGGTATTTTATTATTCAATTTTTTATTAAGGACTTTATTTTTAGCTTTTTTTCCATCAAAAATAAGCTGTTTAGTTATTAAGTATTCGTAATCGCCATTTTGAATTTTAGATATTCCTTTTTTGATTATTTCATCCTTTGTTTTTTTTGGAAATTTTTTCCACATAATTCTTGTAAGAAACTCTGGTGCAGATCCAATACCCAGAAAGCCTTTAATTTGAGAACTAAAATATCTGTGCATTATCATCGAAATCCATCCACCCATACTGGAGCCAATTAAAATAAAATCATTTTTTTTTACTATTTTATTAATTGCAGTCTTCGCATCATTTGACCATTTTGTAATATTACCTTTTGTAAATTCTCCTGAAGACCTTCCATGACCAAAATATTCTATCGCTAAAAAACCTAATTTTTTATTAACGCAAAAGTTTAAAAATTTCTTAGGTTTGTCACCATCTATATCTGATGCAAAACCTGGTAAAAAAACTATGTAGAGATTTTTTTTATAATTATTTGCGATATATCTTAGTTTTTTATATTTAGAAATTCTTAGAAATTTATTTTTTTTCATATAAAGTATTCATGTTGACTAGGTATTTAATATTATTATCACATGCAGCCTAAATTAAAAGTATTACAGGTAATTCCTAAATTAGGTTATGGTGGAGCAGAAACTGGTTGTTATGATATTGCACATTACTTGACAGAAAATAATGTTGGGTCATATCTAATTACAAGTGGTGGTGAACTCCTACAATATATTGACAGAAAAAAAGTCAAACTCATAAGACTTCCTGTTCACTCAAAAAATCCGATACTCATCTTTATAAATTCACTAATTATATCTGCAATTATTTTGATAAATGGGATAAATATTGTTCATGCTAGAAGCAGAGCTCCTGCATGGTCATGTTTAATTGCAACAAAAATTACAAGAAGAAAGTTTGTTACAACTTTTCATGGGACCTATAACTTTAAAAGTAAATTAAAAAAATTTTATAATTCTGTCATGGTTAGATCGGATTTAATTATTGCTGGATCTAACTTTATTTTTTCACATATCAAAGAAAATTATGGAGATTATCTAACAGATAAAAAAAAATTGCTCTCTATATTTAGAGGTATAAATACTGATTATTTTGATTCTTCCACTACATTAGAAGCTGATGAAGATAAATTATTCAAGTCATGGGATTTGATAGTCGGAAAAAAAATAATTTTGTTGCCAGGTAGACTTACAGCTTGGAAGGGACAAGAGATGTTTTTAGAAGCATTAAGTAAAGTAAATATTCAGTTAGGTAACGATTCTTTCATTGCAGTAATTTTAGGCAATGACCAAGGACGAGACCTTTATAAAAAAAAATTAATTAGACTTGTCGAACAATATAGACTTACTAAACAAATAAGATTTATTGATCATTGTAAAAACATGCCACTAGCTTACAAAATATCTGACATAGTTGTATCCACATCAATTGAGCCGGAGGCTTTTGGAAGAGTTGCAGTAGAAGCTCAATCTATGCAAAAATTAATCCTTGCTAGTAATATTGGAGGATCAAATGAAACGGTTCTTGATGGAAAATCTGGAATGTTATTTAAAGCGGGTGACTCCGATGATTTATCAAAAAAAATTATACAAGCTATGAACTTTGATACTAATGAACTTTCAAAAATGGGTAATTTTGGAAGAGAAAATGCCGTAAAGAAATTTAATGTTGAAAAAATGTGTTTTTCTACTTATTCAGAGTACAAAAAACTATTTAATTAATGCCAAATATTACACTACCCGACGGAAAAAAATTAAACTTTGATAAGAGTGTAACAGGATCAGAGATTGCAGAAAAAATAAGCAAATCTTTAGCTAAACAAGCTTTAGTAATGAGTGTAAACGGTGAATTAAAAGATTTATATTCACGAGTAGACAAAGATAGTTCAATTAAAATTTTTACTGCAAAAGATCCTGAAGGATTAGAAGTTATTAGACATGATACTGCACATATTATGGCAATGGCAGTTCAAGAATTATTTCCAGGAACACAAGTAACGATTGGCCCAGTTATAGAAAATGGCTTTTATTATGATTTTGCCAGAAAAGAACCTTTTACTAGTGATGACCTTAAAAAAATTGAGAATAAAATGTCAGAGATAATTGATAAGGATGTAAAAACTAAAAGAGAAATTTGGGAAAGAGATAAGGCAATAGCCCATTTTAAAAAAATTGGAGAAAAATATAAAGCTGAAATAATTGAGAGTATTCCAAAAAATGAGATGCTTACTGTTTATCATCACGGAGATACATGGCATGATTTGTGTAGAGGGCCTCACTTAGAGTCCTCTAGCAAAATTGGCAAAGCATTTAAATTAACAAAAGTATCAGGAGCTTATTGGAGAGGGGACTCTAATAACGAAATGTTGCAAAGAATTTATGGGACAAGCTGGGCTAATCAAAAGGACCTGGATTTGTATCTTCAAAGAATAGAAGAAGCAGAAAAAAGAGATCATAGAAAAATAGGAAAAGAGATGGATTTATTTCATTTCAGAGAAGAAAGTCCTGGCTCTGTATTTTGGCACCAAAAAGGATGGAACTTATTTCAAAAACTTATTTCTTATATGAGAATGAAGCAAGAAACTGCAGGATATCAAGAAATAAATACTCCAGAAATATTAGATAGATCACTTTGGGAAAAATCCGGCCACTGGGAAAAATTTGGTGCAAATATGTATACTTCTACAACACCTGATGAAAAAGTTTTTGCTATAAAACCAATGAACTGTCCTGGCTGTGTTCAGGTCTTTAATCAAGGTTTAAAAAGTTATAGGGATTTACCATTGAAAATGTCAGAATTTGGAAAAGTTCATAGATATGAACCCTCTGGAGCTCTTCATGGATTATTACGTGTAAGAGCATTTACCCAAGATGATGCACATATCTTCTGTACTGAAGAACAAATTACAGAGGAATGTTTAAGTGTAACAAACTTAATTCTAGAAATTTATAAAGATCTAGGATTTGAAGATGTAATTTTGAAATACTCTGATCGACCAGATTTAAGAGTTGGGGACGATAAAGTTTGGGATAAATCAGAAGCAGCGTTATTGGAGGCTATAAAAGCTACAAAATTAGAATACTCTGTAAATAAAGGCGAAGGTGCTTTTTATGGTCCTAAAATAGAATTTGTTTTAAGAGATGCGATCGGAAGAGATTGGCAATGTGGAACTTTACAAGTTGATTTAAATTTACCAGGTAGGTTAGGTGCATCATTTGTAGATAGCGATGGGAACAAAAAAGTACCAGTTATGCTACACAGAGCTTTATTTGGTTCATTGGAGAGGTTTATAGGAATTCTAATTGAAAATTACTCTGGAAAATTACCTTTTTGGCTTTGCCCAGTTCAAACTATTGTTATACCTATTTCTAGTGATTTTGACGAATACGCAAAACAAGTAAACAATGAATTGAAAAAAGTTGGTTTGAGTTCTGAAGTTGATTTAAAAAATCATAATTTAAATTATAAAATTAGAGAACATTCATTAACTAAAGTCCCAATGCTACTAATATGTGGAAAAAAAGAAGTTGACAGTAACACAGTAACTATTAGAAGATTGGATTCTAAAAAACAGGAAACTATGGAATTAAAAGAATTCTTAAAAAAATATTCTGCTCTAAACAAAGCACCTTCAATTTAAGTGGCAGATTTTAAACAAAACTACTTCCAGAAAAGAACTAAGCCTAAAGGCCCTAGAACTAATCAAAGGATAACTTCTCAAGATGTTCAAGTCATTGGAAGCGATGGAGATAACTTAGGTATTCTAAATTTACAAGATGCAATTAACAGAGCAAAAGAAGAGGGTTTAGATTTAATTGAAATTGCTCCAAATACAAAACCTCCGGTTTGTAAGATAATGGATATGGGAAAATATAAATATGATGCTCAAAAAAAAGCTAACAAAGCTAAAAAAAAGCAAAAAAAGATTGAATTAAAAGAAATTAAGTTAAGACCCGTTACTGAAGTACACGATTATACTTTTAAAATAAAAAATGCACAAAAATTTATAGCTAAAGGAGATAAGGTAAAATTTACGATTAGATTTAAAGGAAGAGAATTGCAGCATTCGAACTTAGGAAATGTGTTAATGGATAAGATCAAACAGGATATGGAGAACGTTGGACGAGTTGAGCTTCAGCCTAAGTTTGATGGTAAACAAATGATTATGGTTATCCAGCCTTTATAAGCCTTATTTCTGGTTGTAAATTAATATTAATATTTGTATAACCCCTCAAAAATTATGCCTAAATTAAAAACAAAAAGTTCGGCTAAAAAAAGATTTAAAATATCAGCTAGAGGCAAGGTTATAACTGCCCAAGCTGGTAAAAGGCATGGTATGATTAAAAGAACTAATTCACAGATAAGAAAACAAAGAGGTACCACGGTGATGTCTAAACAAGACGGTAAGATTGTGAAATCTTACATGCCGTATAATCTAAGAGGATAAAATGGCTAGAGTAAAAAGAGGTGTAACAAGCAGAGCTAAACATAAAAAAGTACTGAAGGCAGTCAAAGGTCAATGGGGCAGAAGAAAAAATACAATAAGAGTTGCTAGACAGGCAATGGAAAAAGCTATGCAGTATGCTTATAGAGATAGAAGAAACAAAAAAAGAGATTTTAAGTCACTTTGGATACAAAGAATTAATGCTGGAGTTAGATCTGAAGGTTTAACATATTCTAAATTTATAAATGGCCTTAGCAAAACAGGTATTAAAATAGATAGAAAAATACTTGCTGAAATAGCTTACGATAATCCAGAAGCTTTTAAAACTATAGTTAAAAAAGCTCAAGCAGCATTAAATTAATTTTCATTGTTGTTTTTCTAGAGTTAACAAATATTCTACGAATATGTCCGATATTAAAAAAATAAGAGATGAGTATTTAATTAAATTAGACAACAATTTAAATTATGAAAGTGTAAATCAAATTAAAACAGAATTATTTGGTAAAAATGGACAAATTTCAAATTCTTTTAAAACATTAGGTTCATTACCAAATGAAGAGAGAAAAAAATTTGCATCGGACTTAAATTCAATAAAAGAGGAATTACAAGAAAAAATAAATTCCAAGATTCAAGAAATTGAAATTAAAGAGATAAATTCTAAACTTGAGAATGAAAAATTAGATGTAACTTTACCTGAAAGAGAAATAAACCAAGGAAAAATACATCCTGTCTCACAAGTTATTGATGAGATATCCTCAATATTTTCTGAAATTGGCTTCAGTGTAGAAGAAGGACCAGATGTAGAGAATGAGCATTATAATTTCACTGCATTAAATACACCTGATAATCATCCAGCAAGAGATATGCATGATACTTTTTATTTAGATAATAACAAAGAAATACTATTAAGAACACATACATCTCCTGTACAAGTAAGAACAATGTTGAATGGAAAACCTCCATTTAAGATTATAGCTCCTGGAAGAACATATAGATCTGATAGTGATCAAACACATTCCCCAATGTTTCATCAAGTCGAAGGACTTCATATTGATAAAGATATAAATATGGGTCATTTAAAAGGATGTCTGGACTATTTTATAAAATCTTTTTTTGAAGTGGATAAAATTAAGATGAGATTTAGACCTAGTCATTTTCCTTTTACTGAACCATCTGCAGAAGTTGATATTGGGTACGAGTTAAAGGATGGAAAAATAGTTATTGGTGAGGGAGATAAATGGTTAGAGATTCTTGGATGTGGTATGGTACACCCAAATGTCTTAAAAAATGTAAATGTAAATCCAGATAAATACCAAGGTTATGCTTTTGGTATTGGTATTGATAGACTTGGAATGTTGAAATACGGCATAAATGATTTAAGAGCTTTCTTTGAGACTGATTATAGATGGCTTAATCACTTTGGTTTTGATCCGTTGGATGTTCCTTCAAATTACAGAGGTTTAAGCAGATGAAATTTACAATGAGTTGGTTAAAGGAACATCTTGAAACCAAGAATAAAGATACTCAGATTATTGATAAATTGACGGATGTTGGACTTGAAGTTGAGAGCTTTGAAAATATTAGCTCTGATTTGGATAATTTTAAAGTGGCAAAAATTATAAATGCTGAAAAACATCCAAACGCAGATAGACTTAGGGTATGTGAAGTTGATATAGGACAACAAAATATTGTTAAAGTTGTCTGTGGAGCGCCTAACGCTAAAAAAGATCTTTTGACTGTTTATGCTGGTCCTGGATCTGTAATTCCAAAAAATAATATGAAACTTACAGTCAGTAAGATTAGAGGAGTAACTTCATATGGGATGCTATGTTCGGAGTCAGAGTTAAAATTATCAGATGAAAGTGAGGGAATAACAGAGTTAAAACCAAGTAAATATTCAGATAAAATCGGTAAAAATTTTTTTAAAAACATCACTGAAAAAGTTGTTGATCTATCAATAACCCCAAATAGACCTGACTGTTTAGGCGTTAGAGGAATAGCCAGAGATTTAGCTGCAGCAGGAGTTGGTAAATTAAAAAGTACTTCACATAAAAATATAAAGAAGGATGGGTCCCAAAATATAAAAGTTTCAATTACCAAAGATAAAAACCAAGGTTGTACAATTTTTGGGAGTTGTCTTATAAAAGGGGTAACTAATAAAGAAAGCCCAAAATGGCTGAAAGAAAAAATTGAATCCCTTGGTCAAAAACCAATTTCAGCAATTGTAGATGTAACCAATTATGTCATGCTAGATCTAAATAGACCTCTACATGCATATGATGCAGATAAAATTGATAAAGAAATTATAGTTAGAAATTCGAAAAAAGGTGAAACCTTTAAAGCCTTAGACAATAAGGAATATAAATTAGAGGATGAAATGTGTGTTATATCTGATCAATCTGGTGTATTAGGCTTAGGAGGTGTAATCGGAGGAACACGTTCTGGTACTGAGCTAAAAACTAAAAATATTTTATTGGAGTCTGCATACTTTATACCAAGGTCAATTAGAAAAACTTCAAAATTACTTAACATTGATACTGATGCAAAATTTAGATTTGAAAGAGGAATTGACCCTCAATCAATAGAGGCAGGTTTACTAAAAGCCTCTCAATTGATTTCAGAAATTTGTGGAGGAAAGATTAGTAAATTTGATATTCAACAATTTAAAAAATATAAAAATTCTGAAATTAAATTTAATATTTCGCTGTTCGAAAAAATAACAGGTTTTAAAGTTAAAGAAAATGAAATTATAAAAATTTTGAAAGATCTAGGTTTTAAGTGTTCTAAAAAGAAATCAGAGTTAAAACTAAAAATTCCTTCTTGGAGACCTGACATAAGTCAACCGATAGATATAGTTGAAGAGATTGTTAGAATTAAAGGTTACGATAATATTGAAACTATAGAGCCAAAGAAAAATAGATTTAAAGACACATTAAATAAACAACAAAAACTCTTTCATTTTTTACAACGTTCTATAGCATCAAAAGGTTATTTTGAGACTGTTACTTGGTCATTCACAGACTCAAAAATAAATAATCTTTTTAAAGAAAATTTAAAGGAAATTAAAATAGTAAATCCAATTAGCTCCGATTTAGATGTTTTAAGAAATTCAATTTTTTCAAACTTAGCTTTTTATTTAAAGAAAAATTTAGACAGAGGATTCAAAGATATTTCGCTTTTTGAAATTGGACCAATTTTTAAAAATAAAAATCCTGGAGAACAGTTGACGGTAATAGGTGCAATAAAATCGGGGAAAATTTCAAGATTAAACTGGAATGAAAAAGAAAGATCAGTTGATATTTTTGATGTTAAAAAAGATTTAATTCAAACATTAATAGAAGCTGGATATGATAAACAAAATTTTTTTATAAGAGATAAATCTCCCTCGTATTATCATCCAGGAAAATCTGGTTCAGTTTATCTTTACAAAGATGACATTGACCCTGTTGCATATTTTGGAGAACTTCATCCAAATATTGTTAAGAAGCTTGATATAAAAACAGAAGGATTAGTTGGTTTTGAAATTTATCTAGATTGTTTAAAAGATAATAAAATTAAACTGAGGGATCAAAAGTCCCATTTTGAATATTCAGACTATCAAAAATCAGAAAGAGATTTTGCTTTTGTTGTAGACAAAAATTATAAAGCACAAGATTTAATAGAAATTATATCTTCAATCGATAAAACTTTAATTAAGTCAATTAAAGTTTTCGATATTTATGAAGGTGAAAATATCCCCTCTGGAAAAAAATCAATAGCTATCAATGTTACAATTCAATCATCAGAAAAAACATTAGACGAAAATGATCTTGAAAAAATTAACAAATTAATTATTTCAACTGTTGAGTCCAAATCAGGTGCAAAAATAAGATCCTAAATGTCTGCAGAAATTGATAATATAAGAAATTTTGCAATTATTGCACATATCGATCATGGCAAGTCAACAATAGCTGATAGAATAATACACAGATGTGGAGGTTTATCAGATAGAGAAATGAAAGCTCAAGTTCTAGACTCAATGGATATTGAAAGAGAGAGAGGAATTACAATTAAAGCTCAAACAGTAAAATTAAATTATAAGTCTAAAGACGGAAAAAATTATATTCTTAATATTATTGATACGCCAGGTCATGTTGATTTTAGTTATGAAGTTAGTAGATCTCTTTATGCCTGTGAAGGATCGATATTAATCGTAGATAGTACTCAAGGAGTTGAAGCTCAGACCCTAGCTAATGTTTATCAGGCACTCGATATAAATCATGAAATAATCCCAGTATTAAATAAAATTGATCTACCTGCTTCAGATATAGACAGAACAAATAAACAGATTGAGGATGTAATAGGTATTGATACGTCAAATGCAGTGCCTTGCTCTGGAAAAACTGGAGAAGGTATTGATGATATTTTGGAGCAAATCATAAATACATTACCTGCACCAAAAGGTAAGAAAGATCAAAAATTAAAGTGTTTATTAGTGGATAGTTGGTATGACACTTATCTTGGAGTAGTGATCTTGGTCAGAGTAATAGATGGGAAGATTAAGAATAATATGAAAATTAAAATGATGTCTACAAATAAGGAGTACTTTGTAGAGAAAGTTGGTGTTTTTACTCCTAAACCAAAGGATATCGAAGAACTTAACTCTGGAGAAATTGGTTTTATAACGACTGGAATAAAAGTTTTATCAGAGACAAAAGTTGGAGACACAATTTGTGATGCCTCAAAACCGCTAACTGAAATACTTCCAGGATTTAAACCTAGTAAACCTGTTGTTTTTTGTGGCCTTTTTCCTGTTGATAGTTCTGAATATCAAAAATTAAAAGATGGTTTAGCTAAACTAAAATTAAATGACTCAAGTTTTTCATTCGAGCCTGAGTCCTCGTCAGCTTTAGGGCTAGGTTTTAGGTGCGGTTTTTTAGGATTACTTCATTTAGAAATTGTTACCGAAAGACTTGAAAGAGAATTCGATATTAATCTATTAACCACAACACCAGGAGTAGTATATAAAATACATTTGAATAGCGGTGAAGTGAAAGATTTGCAAAATCCTTCAAGTTTGCCTGATCCAACATTAATAAAATATATTGAAGAGCCATGGATAAAGGCTACAATTATTACTCCTGATCAATATCTTGGGCCAATAATAAAAATTTGTCAGGATAAAAGAGGAATTCAAACAAATTTAAGTTATTCAGGAAACAGAGCAGTCGTGAATTATGAACTACCACTAAATGAGGTTGTGTTTGATTTTAATGACAGATTAAAATCCATGACAAGTGGCTATGCAAGTTTTGACTATGAAATAATAGGTCATAGGGAAGGTGATCTTGTAAAAATGGGGATTTTAGTAAATTCGGAACCAGTAGATGCATTAGCAATGATGATACACAAAGACTTTGCTCAAAAAACTGGAAGAGAGGTTTGTGAAAAATTAAAAGATCTAATTCCAAGACATAATTTCATGATACCGGTCCAAGCAGCTATTGGAGGTAAGATTATTGCAAGAGAAACAATAAAAGGTTTTAAAAAAGATGTATTAACAAAAATTCATGGTGGAGGAGCCGTTGACAGAAAGAGAAAGTTACTTGAAAAACAGAAAAAAGGTAAAGCTAGGGCCAAACAATTTGGAAAAGTTGAGATACCGCAAGAAGCATTTATAGGTGTACTCAGAATATCTAAAGAGAAATAAATGGAGAGGTGGCCGAGTGGTTGAAGGCGCACGCTTGGAAAGCGTGTATAGGGGAAACTCTATCATGGGTTCGAATCCCATTCTCTCCGCCATTGTTTATAATAAAAAAAAGGGTTTTATTTAACAAAAATATAAAATAGAAAATTTTCAAAAAAAATCGATTATTATCGTTGATTTTGTTAATTTATTTAAGTTTATAGTTAAAAGGAATTTTATTTTAAATTTTTAAAATGGTATAAAACTTTATTTCCAATTAAAAAATAATGACAAAAAATAATACCAATACATATCATGCAGACTCTATAAAGGTATTAAAAGGTCTTGAAGCTGTTAGAAAAAGACCTGGTATGTATATTGGTGACACTGACGATGGGACTGGTCTCCATCATATGGTTTATGAGGTTGTAGATAATTCAATCGATGAATCGCTTGCAGGCTATTGTAAAAAAATTGAGGTAAGCATAAACGCAAATGGTTCGATTACAGTTGAAGATGATGGAAGAGGTATTCCAGTAGATATTCATAAAGAAGAAAAAAAATCAGCAGCTGAAGTTATAATGACTCAACTACATGCTGGTGGTAAATTTGATCATGACTCATATAAAGTTTCTGGTGGTCTGCATGGTGTTGGTGTTTCAGTTGTAAATGCTCTATCTGAAAAATTGGAATTATATATTGAAAGAGATGGAAAAAAACATTTTGTTGAATTTGTAAATGGTGAAACAAAAGCATCATTAAAAGTAACTGGAAAGTCGAAGAATACTGGAACAAAAATTATTTTTTTGCCATCTAAAGATATATTTTCGTCAACAAAGTTTAGTTTTTCGATTATTCAAAAAAGAATGCGTGAATTAGCTTTTTTAAATAAGGGAATAAAAATTATACTTAATGATTTAACTCAAAAAAAAATAAAGACCCACGAGTTTAAATTTGATGGTGGAATAAATGAGTTTGTTGAATTTTTAGATGAAAATAGAGAAAAATTAAAAAATAAAAATGATAATGACTTGTTTAGAAAGCCAATTTATATCGAAGGAACAAAAAGTAATATAAATATTCAATGTTCATTAAAGTGGAATGCAGGATATAATGAAGACGTTTATCCCTATACTAATAATATTTACCAAAAAGATGGGGGTACGCATCTTTTAGGTTTCAGGAGCGCTCTTACAAGAGTTGTAAACAAATATGCATCAGAGCAAAATTTACTAAAAAAAAATAAAGTTGTTTTATCTGGAGACGACGTGAAAGAGGGTTTAACTTGTGTTTTATCTATAAAAATCCCAGACCCCAAATTTTCATCACAAACAAAAGATAAATTAGTCTCATCAGAAGTAAGAAATATAGTTGAAGGCATAATTAACGAAAAACTATCAATTTGGTTTGACCAAAATCCATCAGTTTCTAAAATAATTTTGACAAAAATAATACAAGCAGCAGTAGCAAGAGATGTAGCTAAAAGAGCAAGAGAAAATGTAAGAAGGAAAGGGGCTTTAGAGCTTACTGGATTACCTGGAAAATTAGCTGATTGTCAAAATTCAAAACAAGAAGGTACAGAATTATTTATAGTAGAGGGAGATTCAGCTGGAGGATCAGCTAAACAAGGAAGAAACAGAGAATATCAAGCCGTATTACCCTTAAGAGGTAAAATATTAAATACATTTACTGAAATAAATGGAGCAAAAAAAAATGGCAATCAAAGTGATATTAGAACAAAATCATTATCAAAAATGATTTCTTCAAATGAAATAGTTACATTGATTAATGCTCTTGGACTAGATCCAAAAACAGAGGAAATAAACCTAGAAGATTTAAGGTATGGAAAAATTATTATTATGACAGATGCAGATGTCGACGGTTCACATATTAGGGCACTACTTTTAACTTTTTTTAATAATATTCCTTTTAACAAATTAATTGAAAAAGGTCATGTGTACCTAGCTCAACCGCCTCTTTTTAAAATAAATAAAGGTTCTAAAGGTATCTACATAAAAGATGAAAAAGACCTTGAAAATTATATAGTCAACAATTCAAAGGATCTAAAAAAAATTAAAAGAAGTTCAAAAGAGTATGATAAAATCATTCAAGCAGAAAAATCAAAATTGAATATTCAAAGATTTAAAGGACTTGGAGAGATGAACCCTGAAGAATTATGGAATACTACTTTAAATCCAGAAACAAGAAATTTACTTCAAGTTCAATACTCAAAAAATCTACAAAAAGATCAAAATCTTATACAAACATTAATGGGCAACGATGTTGCTTCTAGGAAAGATTTTATTGTAGATAATGCGATAAATGTTGTTAATTTAGATATTTAATTAATGGAGTTTACCAGTAATTCCAAATCATCGCATCTAAACAAAATTACATACGTCAATTTAAGGTGGATTGGTGTAATAGGTCAATTTATTACTATAAATGTTGTCGCATTCTTACTTAAATTTGAATTTAATTTTTTACTGGCAAATATCATAGTTTTAGCAGGTGCTCTAAGTAATATTTTCTTATTTTATTTTTTTAAAAAAAATCAATTACAAGAAAAAATATCCCTAACTTTTCTTACCCTTGATATTTTACAACTAAGTTTTTTGCTTTATTTAACTGGTGGTATTATAAATCCATTCTCAATATTCTTGATTATACCAAGTATATTTGCCTCAAGTAGCTTAAGTATAAAAGCAAATATTTTATTAATAATTTTAACAATTTCTTCAATTATTTTACTTACTTTTTATCATCAAGAATTACCTTCACCATTAAATGAGTATATTTTTAATAATTACTATTATTATTCAGTTCCTTTAGCTTTAATTATTGCACTCCTTTTCCTGAGTTTTTTTGCTTTAACATTTGGAAATGAGTCAAAAGTAAGAAAAGATGCATTAGACAAAATTCAGGAAGTTATTTCTAAAGAGCACGAATTGGTATCTTTAGGCGGTCAAGCAGCAGCAGCAGCCCATTCATTAGGCACTCCATTATCTACGATAAAGATTATATCTCAAGACTTATACAATAATTTTAAAAATAATAGAGACCTTAAAAAAGATATTGAATTGCTTGTTAGTCAAGTTGATAGATGTAATGAAATATTAAAAAAGTTATCTTTAAACCCTGTAGTTGAGGATGATTTTATAGATAAAAATATAAGTTTATATGATTATGTAAAAGAAATAGTCAATTCTTTTAGAGAGATATCAGATAAAAATTTTATTATTAATATAGAGCAAGATTACAATTCATTTGAAATATCAAAATCAATTGAGATAGTTTATGGGATAAGAAATTTTATTGGAAATGCTAATAAATTTTCACAAAAAAATATTTTCATATCAATAACCAGCGACAGTGAAAATTCAATAATATCAATAGAAGATGATGGATCAGGTTTTCCTAAAGATATATTGGCTAAGATTGGTGAACCTTATATAAAATCTTTACAATCTAAAAATAAATCTAGAGCAGGACTTGGTTTGGGGATATTTATAGGAAAAACTTTGTTGGAAAAAAATAAAGCTAAACTTTTAATGAGAAACTCAGAAACAAGAGGTGGTGCAGAAATCAAAATTGAATGGTCAAATAAAGATTTAAAAAATATTTAGTGAAGTTTTTTATTTTCAAATAGACCGCTCAATTGATCAATCATTACATCACCTAGTTCTTGTACATCTGAAATTTTGATAGCTTTTTTATAATATCTAGATACATCATGGCCAATACCAATTGCTAATATTTCAATCTCACTATTGGTTTCAATAAATTTAACAATTTTTTTTAAGTTTTTTTCTAAAAAATCGCCTGAATTTACTGATAAAGTGGAATCATCCACAGGCGCTCCATCAGAAATAACCATTAGTATTTTTCTTTCCTCTCTTCTTTTTTTAAGTCTATTAAAGGCCCATGTGATGGCTTCTCCATCTATATTTTCTTTTAACAACCCCTCTTTTAACATTAGTCCCAGATTCTTTTTTGATTGTCTCCAATGCGAGTCAGCGCTTTTGTAAATTATGTGTCTAAGATCATTTAGTCTTCCAGGATTTTTTGTTTTTCCTAATTTATTCCATTCTTGTCTACTTTTTCCACCTTTCCAATTTTTTGTTGTAAATCCAAGTATTTCTACTTTCACTGAACATCTCTCTAAAGTTCTAGATAAAATATCAGCACAAATAGCTGCTATAGTTATTGGTCTTCCTCTCATTGAACCAGAGTTATCAATTAATAATGTCACTATTGTATCTTTGAAGTCTAAATCTTTTTCTTTTTTAAATGATAAGGAATTGTATGGGTCAATAATAATTCTTGGCAACTTTGAACTGTCTAATAATCCTTCTTCAAGGTCAAATTCCCAAGACCGATTTTGTTTCGCCATTAATTGTCTTTGTAATTTGTTCGCTAATTTTGTAATTAAATCTTGAAAGCTAGTAAGTTGCTGGTCTAAATTTTTTCTGAGTTTTTGAATTTCTTCAGCAGTTTCTAAACTTTCAGCTTTTGCAATTTCGTCAAACTCTTTAGTAAATATTTTATATTCTTTATCACTTATACCTAAATTCTTTTTTTGGATCACATTTTCTGAGTCCAAATCATCGTTATTCTCATTGGCAAGTTGATCATCAAGTCTAAATTCATTAACATCATCTTCACTATCCATACCCTGTGTGATATTTTCATCTTCACTTGACTGGCTAGACTGTTCATTGTTTTCATCCTCATTGTTATTTGGATTATTTTGATCCTGGGAATCATCTTTTTCATCATTTTCTTTTTCGGTGGTATCATCATTATCAAATATATCCATACTTTCTAAAATTTCTGAAAATTTGTTATTATAAACCTCTTGATTTTCTAAATTTTCTTTTAAAAATTTTATATGATTGCCTATGGACTTATTAAAATCATTCTCCCAAAATTGAAGAATTTCTTTATTGCTGAGACTTAATTCCATATTAAAAAACTTGTTTGTCATATAAATTTCAAAAGCGTCAATTATGTTAGTATCTTCTTTTTTCGTTATTTTTTTTTGTTCAAGAGACTGAAGCCTATATTTATAATTCTGTTTAAAATTTTTTGAAATTCCTTTCAGCATTTCTGAACCTAGCAATTCATATCTAACTTTTTCTGAAAGATTGTAAAGAGTTCTACAAGATGGATTTTTTGGAGTATTTTTGGCTAGTAATTTTTTATCTGAAAACCTTTTTTTTAATGCTTCAGAGTCTGTTTCAGCCCTTAATTTATTAAACTGATTTTTATCAGTAATATTATTTATTTCACCAACGCTATAAATTTTTTCATCCTTATTCTTATTTTTGTCAACTTCATAATCATCTGAGATAACTCTATAAGTTGATTGCAGCGCTTGTTTGAATTTTTCTTTTATACTATCTTCTTTATTCATTAAACTTGAATATTAATCATTGATTCTGGCAGTTCTTCACCAAAACATCTTTGATAATATTCAGCAATAGTATTTTTTTCTGCATCGTCGCATTTGTTTAAAAATGTAACTCTAAATGCATATCCTATATCTTTGAAAATTTCTGAATTTTCAGCCCAATGCAAGACTGTTCTTGGACTCATTACTGTCGATATATCACCAGCCATAAATCCTTTTCTAGTAAGTGAAGCTACTTTTATCATATTTGACACTAGTTCTTTCCCTTTAGAGTTATTTAAATTTTTATTTTTACCCAGTATTATCTCCATTTCTTTATCTAAACTAAGATAGTTTAATGTGGACACAATATTCCATCTGTCCATCTGACCTTGATTTATTTGTTGAGTTCCATGATACAAACCTGTTGTATCACCTAGGCCTACAGTATTCGTTGTTGCAAAAAGTCTAAAAAACTTATTTTGTTTAATGACTTTATTTTTATCTAATAACGTAAAACTTCCCTCTGATTCAAGTACTCTTTGAATAACAAACATTACATCTGGTCTTCCAGCATCGTATTCGTCAAAAACTAATGCTACTGGGTTTTGAATTGACCAGGGAAGAATACCCTCCTTAAATTCAGTTACCTGTTTACCTTCTTTTATCACGATGGAGTCTTTCCCTATTAAATCAATTCTGCTTACATGACTATCAAGATTAATTCTTATACAGGGCCAGTTTAATCTAGCAGCTATCTGCTCAATGTGAGTTGATTTTCCCGTGCCATGGTATCCTTGTATCAGAACTCTTTTATTAAAAGAGAAACCTGACAAAATAGCTAATGTTGTGTCTTTATCAAACTTATATGTTTTATCCATCTCTGGCACATACTCACTTGATTTAGAAAATGCATCTACTTCCATATCACTATCAATACCAAAGGTTTGTTTAATTGATAACTTTATATCTGGAGCACTGTTAATATTTGGCGTCAATTTTTTCCTTATATGTGTTTTTTAATTGAGTGTAAGCTAAAGTTATTACTTTTAGCTTATCTTCAAATTTCTTATTTCCAGCATTCATATCAGGGTGAAATTTTTTGACAAGTTTTTTAAATTTTTCTTGAATTTTTTCCCATTTTAATCCGACACTTAATCCCAATATATTAAAGGCTTTTATATCATTGTTATTGAATTTAAACTTGTTCATATTATTAAAATCATTATTAAATTTAAACTTATCCATTTCATCTTTTAAGGCATTACTCCACAAAACTTTAAAAAAATTGTCAGAGGAACTAAAGCTTTGTGTTGGTTTATGCCAAGTCATGTCAGAACGTAAAAATTCAACTATTTGTTCATCACTCATACCTCTGAAATAGTTCCAGTTTTTATTAAATTCTTTTATATGATCTAAACATAATAATCTGTAATCTTTACTATTATCTCTTTCTTTAGGTGCTTTATACAGGCCTTCGGCACTACAATTATTCCAATCACAAATATTTTTCATAGTATATAGTACTTTATATTATGAAAATTAGTGAACTTATAAAAATTATCGAAAAAAAAATTTTGTCGCAGGATTGTATTACAAGTGTAAAGATAGAAGATAAGTCATTTCTACATAAAAATCATAAATCGAATGAAAAAGGAAAATTTCACATTTTGCTCCTAATTGAATCTGCTGAATTAAAAGAAAAGAATAAATTGCATTCAACAAGATTTATCTACAAAATTTTAGATAACGAATTAAAAAATAATATTCACTCTTTACAAATAAAATTAATTTAAACTTTTTGAAATATATCTCTTTAAAATTAAAGGATTGATCTGAAAGTCTATTTTTATTTTACCAAAATTTTTTATTAGTATTAAATTAATTTTTTCAGAATTATTTTTTTTATCACTTTTCATAAAATTTAAAATTTTATCAGTATCTTTTTTTTTAAAAAAATTATTTATTCTTGCTTCCATACCAATTCTATTTATATGGCTCATAATAATATTAAATTTATCATTTGATAGAATTCCACTTTGAAGGCTAAATTCTGCTGCACTTATTATACCTAAAATAACAGCTTCTCCATGATTTAATTTTTTAGAAAAACCTAACGTTGACTCATAAGCATGTGCAAATGTGTGACCCAAGTTTAATACTTTCCTAAAATTTTTCTCATTTACATCTTTTTCCACTACAATTTTCTTTAAATTACAAGTTTTTAAAATTGAGTTTTCAATAAAAGGTGATTTTAATTTTAAAATTTTTTCTAAATTTTTATTTATATATGCAAAACTTTTATAACTATCTATGATGCTACTTTTTAATATTTCAGCATATCCACAAATAATTTCTCTTTTAGGTAAAGAATTTAAAATATTAATATCTGATACAACTAAGTCTGGTTGATAAAAACTACCAACTAAATTTTTTCCATATTTATTATTAATACCAGTTTTACCACCTATTGATGAGTCTACTTGTGAAAGTAAAGTTGTTGGAATATTTATAAATTTTAAACCTCTTTTATAAGTGCTTGATGCAAATCCAACAATATCTCCAACTATTCCTCCACCAAAAGAAATAACACAATCTGATCTGTTAAATGTTTTTTCAAATAAAATTTTATGAATCTTTTGAATCGTTATATTGTTTTTAATTTTTTCCGATGGCACTAATTCAAATTTGAATATTTTTTTAGATTTGAGTTTTCCAAATAACGTTTTTTTAAACTCGCTTGGAATATTCTTGTCTATAACAACTAAGCACTTTTCAAAAGTTATATTACTATCTTTTAAAATTTTATCTATTTTGTTAATTAAGTTTCTTCCAATATGAATTGAGTAATTTTTTGTATTTGTTCTTATATTTATTTTACTTATTTTCATAAATATCTAATATCTTATTTATAATTTGAACTTTGTCTAATTTATCACAATTTATTTTATAGTCCGACAATTCGTAAACTTTTGATCTTTCTCTTATTAAACTATTTATTTTATCTTTAGTGAGGTTCACCACCATTGGCCTTTTTTTACTTTTGTATATTCTTTTTATAATTGTTTCATTTTTCCAATTAAGCCAAAAAGATAAGCACGTTTTTTTACAGAATTTTCTTATTGATGAATTAATAAATCCTCCACCCCCTAAAGAAATTACGTTATTTTCAGATTTGAGATATTTTAGAGAAATTTTTTCTTCAATTTTTCTAAAATAGTTTTCTCCGTTTTTTTTAAAAATATCTGAAATACTTAATGACTCAACTTCCTCGATCTTTCGATCAATATCTACAAAATTTATATTTAATTTTTTTGATAAAATTTTACCTATAGAGGATTTTCCGGATCCCATCATCCCAATTAATACAATATTTTTTTTTGATTTCATGAGTTTCTATATTGAAAAAACACAAATATGTCTTATTTTGAAATTATTAAATTATATGCAATTTACAAAAAACACAAGTAAAGGCAAATTCTTAAGTTTGGGCTTTGTTTTGAAAATTTTAATTGCCATTTTTATAATTATATTTGGCTTTATTTTAATTAATCAGATTAATTTGCCTGCACCAGTTAAACAAATTGAAAAAATCTTACCAAATGAAAATTTCAAAACAATTAAGTAAGATTTTAATTTTTATATTTTTTATTTTGTTAGTTCAATCCACTAAGGCGGAGGAAGTAAGAGAGTTTTGGTCTGAAATAGAAAATAAAGATACTTCAAATAATGAAAAAAAAAATAATGATGATAGCACGAGTGTTGTAAATAAACTTGAAGGTGTCAAAGTAAAACTTTCTGATGAAAATATTTTAGTAGATCAAAATTTTGATAACTCTAATAAGTTGTTGTCTGGATTGTTTGACCCTGATGACAACGATTTGAAACTTGATATGTGGTCAAAAACAGATGGAAAAGAAATTAAAAAGCAGCTTGAAAGAATAAAGTCTAAAAATTTGTCTCGTTTTTCTGAAAGATTAATGGATGTAGCATTATTAACAAACTCTTATATTCCAAATCAAAATCTTTCGGTGGATGAATTCGAAAGTTATACCATCGATCATCTAATTAAAAAAAAAGACTTTAATTTAGTCGAGCAGTTCATACAAAAAAATTCATTAATAAAAGAAAAAGAAAGACTTATAAAACATGTTGCTGATTACTATTTGTCTTTAAACAAATTAGAGAACTCGTGCTCAGCCATTGACAGTTTAGGTATGATAACAGATGAATATTTAACATATTTTAAAATTTACTGTTTAATTAGTCAGGATAAAAAAAATGAGGCTCAATTGTTGTTTGATCTTAACTCTGAGGTAGACGCTTTGAATAATTTTTTTGTTCAAAAGTTTGAAGCACTAATGGGATATCAGGATGGAAATTATATATTGTCTGATGAAAGTGTTCTTTTTTTTCATCTATCTCACAAAACTGATGAAAAGTTAATATATTATCCGTCAGTAGAGTCCAAAGAATTTATTTGGAAATATTTATCAAATTCGAATTTAATACAAAATTTAAATGATTTTAATCTTAGTGACATTGAACAGGTAAAATTTTTAGAAAAAGCAACTAACGAAGATATTTTTGAAGAAAGGGATTTATTGAATTTGTACAAAAAATTTCAATTTGAGATTGATGACTTAATTAATTATGAGAAAGCATCCAAAAATTTATCTGATTATGAGGAAAGAGCTCTACTGTATCAGAGGTTTTTACTTACAGATAATGTCGGAAAAAAACTTTTATTGTTATCAAAATTGAACAGTTCTTTTGAAAAATCAAACCTCAAAAAATCATTTGATGATGAGTTATCCAAATTATTAAAGAAAATGGATAAAGAGGAAATTCCCTCAAAATTTTTGTCTTTTTACCAAAATAATTTAATTACTGATGCAAACAAAAAAAATAAAATTAAGTTTAATGATGAAGTTTTTCATCAATCAAAAGTGTTAAATTATTTTTTGAACAAGAATAGCTTAACTAAAACCCAAAAACTGACTAGCAATTTATTGTTAAAAATGAAAAAAGATAAAGACTATTCTTTTGACTTTAAAGATATAGTTTTGTTGCAATCTCTTAGATCAGATGGAATTGAAATAGGTGAAATCGATGAACTATCTCAATATAAATATGATTTAAATCCTGAGTTAGATAAAATGATCGAGAATAATGAGTCAGGTATGATATTATTAAAACTAGTTGAAATTATTGGCGAAAAAGAATTAAATGAATTAAATAGTCAATCATTGAATTTTGTAATTGAAATTATGAATAGAACTAAATTAATTAGTTTGAGAAACGAACTATTGTTGGAAATTCTTCCATTAAAAGTTTAAAATACTTTTTTTATCATGACAATAAGAACTATTATAACGGAACCAAACGAGATTTTAAGACAAGTTTCAAAACCAGTGCTTAAAGTTGGTAATGAAGAAAGAAAGCTGATGGATGACATGTTGCAAACAATGTATGCAGCTAATGGTATTGGTTTAGCAGCAATTCAAATAGGAATTCCAAAAAGAATAATAGTTATGGACATTTCAAAGGATGGTAAAAAAAATCCACTGTTTTTTGTCAATCCAATAATAAAAAATAAAGACAAAGAAAAAACAACATATGAAGAGGGGTGTTTGTCTGTACCTAATTATTTCGCTAAAGTTGATAGACCTAAATATTGTGAGGTAGAATATTTAGATTATAATGGAGAAAATAAAATTTTAAAAGCTGATGGACTTCTAGCAACTTGTATACAACATGAAATGGATCATCTTGAAGGAATACTCTTCATAGATTATTTATCTAAATTAAAAAAAACAATGATTGTCAAAAAATTATCAAAGAAAAAAAATAATCCTGATCGCATTATTGTTTAATGAGCAAAAAAATTGCTTTTATGGGTACACCCAGTATTTCGGGTCAAATATTGAAATCACTGTATCAAAACGGTTTTAATATTGAAATTGTGTATACCCAGCCACCTGTTGCATCAAATAGGGGACATAAACTCAATAAATCTCCTGTTCATATCATGGCTGAAATATTAAATATTCCAGTTAGAACTCCAGTAAAATTAGATAATCTTGAGGAAAAAAAATTCATAAAAAGTAAAAATATTGATTTAGGTATAGTTGTTGCATATGGCCAAATTTTAAAAAAAGATATCTTATCACTGTCAAAATTTGGATGGATAAACATCCATTATTCACTTCTACCAAAATTGCGAGGTGCAGCTCCAATCCAAAGGGCCATTATTAATAATGAGAATTTAACAGGAATTTCAATTATGAAGATGGATGAGGGTTTAGACACAGGTCCAGTTTGCAATCAATATCCAATAAATATATTAGATAATGAAAATAGTGAGGATTTATCTAAAAGATTGAGTAATTTAGCTTCTGAAAAAATTTTAGAAAATATTGATAATATTTTTGAAAATAGAGCTTTATTCAAAGATCAAAATCATAGTCAATCTTCATATGCAAAAAAAATTAAAAAAGAAGAGGGAAAAATAATTTGGCAAGAAGATAATAAAAAGATTTTAGGAAAAATAAATGGTTTATATCCTAATCCAGGTGGATGGTTTGAGTTTCAAGGAGAAAGATATAAAATCCATAAAGCTGAATTATCAATTAACACTGGAAAAGCAGGCTACGTTTTGTCGGATAATTTAGAAATTGGTTGTGGTGAAAATTCTATTAAAATTATCGAAATTCAAAGACAAGGTAAAAAAGTCCAAAAAACTGGGGAGTTTTTGCTAGGGAGTCAAATTAAGAAGGGCACCAATTTGAATTAGATATGTTTCGTTATCAAATTTTAATTGAGTATGTCGGTAGCTCTTTTATAGGATGGCAAGTTCAAAAAAAAGGTAAAACCATTCAAGGATTAATTCAAAAAAAGATTTCAAAACTTCTAGATGAAAAAATAATTGTTACTGGCTCTGGAAGAACAGATGCTGGCGTTCATGCTATTGAACAATCTGCACATTTTGATTGTATGAATAAAATTAAAAATTTAAAAAAGTTTTTAAATTCTATTAATTATTTTCTAAATAAAAACGAAATAGCTATTTTGAAAATTAGAAAACAAAGTTTAAATTTTCACGCACGTTTTTCAGCAAAAGAAAGAGTATATAAGTATGTTATTTATAATCAATCAACCAAGCCTATTATTCAAAATAATCGAGGATGGTTTGTTATAAAAAAACTTGATTTTGAAAGTATGAAGATGGGAGCAAACAAATTAATTGGAACTCATGATTTTTCGTCATTTAGAGCTTCGGGATGTAATGCAAAAAGTCCAATTAAATTGATGAAATTAGTAAAAATAAAAAAATTAAAAAGTAAAATTGAATTTGAATTTAGATCACAATCATTTTTAAAACAGCAAGTAAGGTCGATGGTAGGATGTTTGAAATTTATTGGAGAAAAAAAATGGTCTATTAAAAAATTTGTGAATGTTATAAAGTCAAAGAATAGAAAATTATGTGCTCCTCCTGCACCTGCCGAGGGATTGTATTTAGTAAAAGTAAAATACTAATTTTTTTTATTACTCATTGCGAATTTTTTGTTAATTCTCCACCTAGATTCTGCTCTTACAATATAGCCACAACAATTTTTTGATTTACATTTACAAGGAAATTGCTTGTAATCTTTATCATAGCCAAAACCATAGTCACAAGTCAGTTCCTCACCTTTTTTAATATCTTTGATTGCTTTAACCCATATCTTAAGCCCTTTACCGTCATAATCACAATTATTTTCACAAGAATGATTTATTAGTCCGGCTGTATTCCACGGAAAGTCTCCATCAAGATCATATTTTTTATTTACAGTAAATAAATATATTGGTTTACTATTATCGTATTTATCAGACTCTTCAGTTTGTTTCTTTGTAATTAATTTTCCAATATAATCTATAATCTTCTCGCCCTCTTTTATATCCCGTGTAGCGTAAAGTCCTTTACCTTTTTTATCTATGTCTGACTTTTTAATTTTGTATGGTTTCATATTTCTTTACTATTAATTAAAAAAAAATTATCAATTAAATTCTATTAATGCATCAACGTGTCGTTGAGTACTACTTTGTAATGCTTTTAAATCGTAGCCTCCTTCAAGAATTGAAACTACTCTCCCTTTACAAAAAGACTTAGAACACTCTAAGGTTCTTTTAGTTATTTTGTAAAAATCTTCTGAACTTAGCATAAGTTGCGCTAAAGGATCATCAATATGTGCGTCAAAACCCGCAGAAAACAATAAAAATTCTGGTTTGAATTTCTTTAATTTATTTAAAACGATTTCGTAGGCATTTAAATACTCTTCAGAGGTCGTTCCGGCTTTTAGTGGAATATTTAAAACATTATCAAAATTTCCTTTTTCTTTTTCCGACCCTGAACCTGGGTAGTATGGGTATTGGTGAGTTGAAATATATAAAACTTTTTCGTTATCGTAGAAAATATCTTGTGTTCCATTACCATGGTGAACATCGAAATCAATTATAGCAATTTTATTGTATTTATATTTTTCAATTAAATAATTAGCACCAACAGCTACATTATTATAAATACAAAATCCCATAGCTTTATTTTTTTCGGCATGATGACCAGGTGGTCTGACAGCACAAAATGCATTATTAAATTCTTTATTTTCTACTCCATTTATTGCTGAAATTATTGAGCCTACGGCATCTTTTGTTGCATCTTTGCTTCCAGGAGAAATGATTGTATCTCCGTCTAAAAATACTAAACCTTTTTTAGGAAATGACTTTTCTACTTGGTTAACATAATCCTCAGAATGAGTTTTATTAATAAGGGATAAATTAAATTTTGCTGGTTTTTTCCATATAAGATTTTTGTCATTTATTTTTTTAAAATTCTCAATTACCGCAGTAACCCTGTCAATTTTTTCTGGATGACCATTTCCAGTATCATGATTTTTATAGGTATCTGATATTATAAGGCCAGTCTTCACTTAAAATAATGTTTTAAAATATTTAAATAAATTAAGCTTAATTTTTTCAAATCAGTCAATGAAACTGCTTCATCAACTTTATGCATTGTTTTTCCAACTAAGCCAAATTCTAAACACGGAGCAATTTTTCTTATAAATCTAGCATCTGAGGTACCCCCAGTTGTTGACAGTTTTGGTTTTATTTTAGTTATTTCTTTTATAATTTTTTGTATCATAAAAGTCGTATGATTTGGCTTTGTGAGAAAAGCCTCTCCTGAAACAGCATAATCAATTTTATATTTAGATTTAGTTTTATTGCAGACTTTTTTCAAAATCTTTTCGATCTTATTTTTGATTGAATTTGAAGTATGTTTATTATTAAATCTTATATTAAATGTAGCATAAGCAATGTCAGGAATAACATTATCAGCCATATTATTTATATTTATCTTTGTAATTTCCAGGTTTGTAGGTTGAAAATCTTTTGTACCTTTATCAAATTTTATATTTTTAAGTTCATTTAGTATTTTTACAATGGCTGTAGAAGGGTTATTTGCTCTATTAGGATAAGCTACATGCCCTTGTATACCTGTAATTGTTAATCGTCCAGTCATGCTACCTCTTCGCCCAATTTTTATCATTTCTCCCAATTTATTTGGATTTGTTGGCTCTCCAACTAAGCAAAAATCTATTTTTTCTTTTCTCTTTTTTAAGTAATCAACAACTTTTTTAGTTCCATTAATAGCAACACCTTCCTCGTCTCCAGTAATCAAAAGACTTACAGATCCCTTAAATCCTCTATTTTTTTGAATAAAAATACTAACAGCAGACACAAATGCAGCAATTGAGCTTTTCATATCATTTGCTCCTCTACCAATTAAATGACCTTTCTTAATTGATGGCTTAAATGGGTTTACCGTCCAATCATTTAAATTTCCAGCAGGGACAACATCTAGATGTCCTGCATAACAAAAGTTAGGACCATTATTTCCTAATCTTGCATATAGGTTTTTGACTGGTTCACTTTCTTTTTCCTTAAACTCAAGAATTTTTGTTTTAAACCCAAGTTTTTTTAGCTTCCTTTCCAGAAATTTCATAACTCCTGCATCTTTAGGAGTTACGGTTGGAAATCTAATTAGCTCTTTTGCTAATTGTAATTCATTCATAATTGTCATTAAATTATTCTCTCAAGAGATCGTTTATAGAAGTTTTTGATCTGGTTTTCTCGTCAACTTGTTTAATTATTACTGCACAATACAGAGAGGGCGCAGATGAATTGTTTTTATCTGGAAGTGAACCTGGAACAACAACTGAATAAGGAGGAATTTTTCCGTAAGTAATTTCACCAGTTTTTCTATTAACAATTTTTGTTGATTGTCCAATGTACATTCCCATACTTAGTACCGATCCCTCTCCTACAATCACACCCTCGACAACTTCAGACATTGCACCCAAAAAGACATTGTCTTCTATAATAGTTGGTAGTGCTTGTGCAGGTTCTAATACACCACCAACACCAGATCCCGCAGAGATATGACAATTTTTTCCTATTTGGCTACAGCTTCCTGCTCTTGCAAATGTATCAATCATTGTACCTTCATCAATATAAGCACCGATATTAACGTAGCATGGCATTAAAACTGCATTTTTGCCTACAAAACTTCCTTTCCTTACTGGCGAGTTAGGTACCATTCTAAAACCAGCTTTTTCATGATCTTCTTTTGTCCATCCTGCTGTTTTACCTTTAAGTAAATGTGATTTATCATACCAACTACTGTAAGGACCATTCAAATTTTCCATAGGATACAATCTGAAACTCAACATGATTGCTTTTTTTAAATGTTGATGAGTTACCCATTCACCATTTATTTTTTCAGCCACTCTTGATCTACCACTATCTAAATCATCGATAACTTGATTTATTGTATCTTTAAGAGACTTTTCAGATGACGGGTTTACTTGATCTCTATTTTCCCAAGCATCATTTATAATATTTTCTATACTCATAATTTTACGAGTTTTTTAATAACCTTATTTCTTTTAAAAATAAAGAGAGATTTTTTATTTTGTAGTCAATATATTCTTTGTTTGATTCCTTTCTACCCCAATACTCATTATTTATTAGCCAAACTGTTGTGGTTCCTCTTTCTTTTCCAATTGACAAATTTTTTGCAATATCCTCAATATAAATCGTCTCTTTTGGATTAATATCAAATTTTTTAACCATTAAATCAAATGCTTTTGCAGATGGTTTTGGATGATAATCAGCATCAACAATATCAAATACATCATCAAATAAGTCATCTATACCTAAGTGTGTAGTAATATTTTTAACATGTTCCTTGCTTCCATTAGTAAAAACAAATTTTCTTATATCTAATTTTTTTATTTCTTCTCTTAAAACAATGTCTTTCTCCATGAAAGATAGATCAATATCGTGAACAAATTGTAAAAATTCTGTTGGGGGAATATCATGGTTTATCATTAATCCGTTCAGACTTGTATTGTATTTGTGAAAATAATTGGTTTGTAGCTCTTTTGCTTCTTTTAAATCAATCTTTAACTTTTTTGAAATATACTGAGTCATTCTTTTACTTACTTGTCCAAATACTGCCTCTAGATCTTGATAAAGAACACCATCACAATCGAATAAGATATTTTTTATGTGCTTCATCTTCTTATTAATGTTCCTGCACCTTTGTCTGAAAATAATTCGAACAAAATTGAATGTTTTTTTCTTCCATCTATGATTCCTACTCCTGTGACCCCGTTCATTACTGCATCAAGGCATGTATTTATTTTGGGTATCATGCCCTCTGTGATTGTTTCATTATTAATCATTTCTAAAATTTCAGAAGAGCTTATCTCTTCGATAAGCTTTTTTTCTTTATTTAAAACTCCTTCCACATTGGTCATTAATAATAATCTTCTACATTTTAATGATTTTGCTATAGCTCCCGCAGCTGTATCTCCATTAATATTATATGTTTGATTATTTTTTCCCAAACCCAAAGGAGATATAATTGGTACTGCATTTATTTTGATTATATTTTTTATAATGTCGACATTTATTTTATTTGGAATACCAACAAATCCTAGTTCCTTTGCTTCTGGAATAACTTCTATAGCATTGTTTTTCTTTGTATTTAGAGAAACTGCATTTGCACCTTTTTCGACTAAAGAATTTACAATATCCTCATTAAAGTCAATAAGGACATTTTCAACTATATTAATAATTTTTTCATCTGTAACTCTTAATCCTCTTATAAATTTTGATTGAATATTCGATTTATCTAACTCTCTTTTAATTCTGGGTCCGCCTCCATGAACTATAATTATAGAAAGTCCTAATTTATTTAAAATACTAATATCTGAAATAAAATTATTAAAGATGTTTCTATCAATAAAAACATTCCCCCCATATTTAATTACAATTAACTGATCTTTATATTTATCTATATATTTTTTAAATTCATCGATTGTAGGACCGTCTTTGGGTACAATTTTCTCTATTTCCATTTTTAAACGGTTTTGACAGTCGTTCTCTTAATGATGATGTACTGTTGAGCCATTGTTAATATGTTATTTATAGTCCAGTAAATAACTAGTCCAGCTGGGAAAGGAGCTAATATCACTGTTAAAAATAAAGGGAAAAACATAAATATTTTTGCTTGGACAGGATCAGGCGGTGTTGGATTTAGTTTTTGTTGCATCCACATTGAGACACCCATTAAACACGGCCAAACACCAATAAGTAAAAAAGAAGGAGGGTCCCATGGAATTAAACCAAACAAATTAAATATAGAAGTAGGATCCCTTTCACTTAAATCTTTTATCCAACCAAAAAATGGCTGATGTCTCATTTCAATAGTTACAAATAAAACCTTATAGATGGCAAAGAAAAATGGAATTTGTATGAAAATTGGCAGGCACCCGCTGATTGGATTAACTTTCTCTCTTTTGTAAAGTGCCATCATTTCTTGCTGAAGTTTCATTTTGTCTTCTTTATGTAACTCTTTGAGCCTTGTCATCTCTGGTTGGAGAACTTTCATTTTAGCCATTGATTTAAATGAGTAATTAGCAAGTGGAAAAAATACTAATCTAATACAAGCAGTAATCATAATAATTGCTATTCCAAAATTTCCAGCAAGATTAAAGAAATATTGAATTGCAAAAAATAAAGGTTTAACGATAAAGTAGAACCATCCCCAATCTATAGCCAAATCAAACTTGCTAATATTTTCAGTTTCAGCATAGCCATCAATAACATTTACTTCTTTTGCCGCTATTATTGCTCTGATAGAATTAGTTTTTATTTCATTAGCACCAATTTCAGTTGCATCTGTCTCTATAAAATTTGCTCTAAATTTATTCTTATAATCAAAATCAGACCTGAAACTTTTCCCATTTTCTGGAATAAGACTAGCAATCCAATATTTATCAGTAATGCCCAGCCATCCAGTATCTGCATTTATAGAGTATTTTTTTTCCTCTATATCATCATAATCCTCTTCAACTAATTGATCGTCAAAGACACCAATTAGTCCCTCATGCAAAATATAAAAATTTGTTACTTCTGGTGCAATGTTTCTTATGATTTGACCGTAAGGATAGAAATTATAAGTTTTATCAGACTTATTTTCTATAGTTTGCTTAATTTCAAAAAGATATTGATTATCAATACTAATTTCTTTTGTAAATTTAATATCCTGGTTATTTTTCCAACTTAATTTTACAGACGAATTTGGTGTAAGTTTCTTATTTCCTTCAATCTCCCACAATGTTTTTGAATTTGGTAGGTCAATATTTTTATTAGTTGTTGCCCAACCAGTTTCTACATAGTATCCATTTTCAGATTGTTTAGGATTTAACAGTACAACATTATCATCTCCATTTAGAGTGTTTGTGTAATTCTTAAAAGTTAAGTCGTCTATAGATGAACCGAGCAATGAAATTGAACCTTTAATTTTATCATTTTCGAATAAAATTCTTTCATTCTCCTCCAAAGCTTCATCTCTTGAAATCTTAATTATTTTCTCATCTTGAGCTAATGAAGGTGCATCTGATGAAGAATTTTGACTTAAAGTATTTTTATCATTTGAGATATTTTTTTGATCCACGACAGGAGGAGCAAAAAATAAACTGTAAAGTATTATGACAGCTGCACTTAAAGATATCGCTGCAATTACATTTTTTGTATCCATAAACTACTTTTTCTTTTCGATAGGATCAAATCCTTCGCCACCACCTAAAAATTTTACAGGGTGACAACTTAGAATTCTTTTGAATCCGTTAATACTTCCTTTAAAAATTCCGTACTCTTTTAGACTCTCTATAAAATAATCTGAACATGTAGGAAGATATCTACAGTTGTTTCCTAAAAATGGGGATATTACTATTTGATATAATTTGATAGTTTTGATCATTAAATATTTTATAAGTTTATTCATTTAATCTTTTTAAAATCCTCAAGTGTTACCATTTTTATTTTCTCATAAGGATCATTGTTAACAGATATTCTTGCAATTAATAAATAGCAATAATTTAGATTAATATTAATTGTTTTTAAAGCATCATTCATTATATTTCTTAATCTTCTTTTAATTCTATTTCTAATAACAGCATTTCCTAATTTTTTTTTGGTTACAAAGCTTATATTTAATCTGCTTGTATTTTTATCTGAAAGTTTTTTAAAGAAAATTGTTAAATACTTATTAGAAATTTTTTTTCCACCAAGAATTGACTTAAAGTCCTCGTTTTTAGAAAGGCTAACAATCTTTTTTTTCATTAAGCGTTTGTTAATTTTTTTCTTCCTTTAGCCCTTCTTCTTTTTAATACTTTTCTTCCACCCTTAGTTTTTCTTTTAGCTCTAAAGCCAACAGCTTTTTTTCTTTTTCTATTACTTGGTTGATATGTACGTTTCATTGTTGTTAAATTAATGTTAAATTTCGGTAGTTATACAAATATATGTATATAAGTACAGTGATTTTTAATAAGTTAAAAAATCAATGAATAGAGAAAAAAAAATTAAAGTATTTTTAGGCTCTGCTTACATTTTGATAGTATTTGTTTTTTTATTGTTTTTTTTTAATAAATTTTCATTTCAGGATTTTTCTAGTTATGAACTAATAAGAGAAAATAGAAATGCTTTGGAAGAAATTAAAAATGGTAATATTTTTATATCAAGTATTATTTTTTTATTAGGTACAATAGTATGGGTTCTTTTGTTAGGTTTTGGTTCACCTGTATTTTTAGTCGGTGGTTTTATTTTTGGAAAGTGGTTAGGGACTTTGCTTATAGTATTTGGATTATCAATAGGTGCAACACTTTTATATGTATTTGCTAATTACTTTTTTAAAGATTTAGTTGAGAAGAAATTTTCATCACGTTTTAGTAATTTGACTGAAAAATTTAAAAAGAATGAATTTATTTTTTTTCTAATTTATAGATTTATTGGTGGTATTCCTTTTTTTATTTCAAATATTTTACCAACAATTTTTAATGTTAAAGTTAGAAACTTTTTTTTAGGTTCAATAATTGGAATGACTCCACAATTATTTGTTGGAGCATCTCTTGGAGCTGGTTTGAATAAGATTTTAGAAGAAAATGCTGAGGTTCCAACTATTCTTGAACTAATTTTTACTCCAGATATTTATTTGCCAATTCTTGGTATTATAATTTTAGTTTCAATTGGATTTATATTTAAAAAAAAAATTTACACAAAATAAAACTGGTGCCCTCACCCAGAATTGAACTGGAAACTCATCCTTACCATGGATGTGTTATACCATTTAACTATAAGGGCAATATTTAACTCAAATTAGTGTATAAATTTAATTTTTTCAAATTATTGCCTTAATTTTTTTTTAAAATAAGTTATATCTAGCTAAGGAAAATGTTATGGGAATTCACTACACATATGGAGCTAATAAAAACGCAAAGCTCATGGAAAAAAAAGCAAAAAGAGAAAAAAAACTTGCAGAAAAAAGAGCTAAGAAGCAAATCAAAACTGGACCAGCAAAAATAGAAGATGATAAAACAATTCCTATTGATCAAGTTATCACTCTAGATCATCTTACAAATCCTGACAAAAAATAAATTATGACTTCAAAGAAAAATAATTTAAGTAAACTTGAACTTGCTTTAAGAAAAAATTTAAGAAAGAGAAAAGAATTCCAAAAAAAAACAAAGAAAAAAAATAAATAATGTCAGTTCAATCTGATAAGTGGATTATTCAAATGGCCAGAGATAATGATATGATTTCTCCATTTGAAGATAAACAAGTTCGAGGAGATAAAATATCATTTGGTGTGTCATCGTATGGTTACGATGCAAGGGTCTCTGACGAATTTAAAATTTTCACTAATGTCAATTCTGAAATTGTAGATCCAAAAAATTTTAAATCTTCTAATTTTATTACTAAAAACTCATCAGAATGTATAATACCACCTAATTCTTTCGTGTTAGCAAGAACAGTAGAGTATTTCAAAATTCCAAAAAATGTTTTGGTAATTTGTTTAGGAAAATCTACCTATGCAAGATGTGGAATAATAGTTAATGTTACCCCTCTTGAGCCAGGATGGGAGGGTCATGTAACTTTAGAATTTTCAAACACAACCCCATTACCAGCAAAAATTTATGCTAATGAAGGTGTTGCACAATTTGTGTTTATCAAAGGAAATGAAGATCCATCAGTTTCATATGCAGATAGAAATGGCAAATATCAGGGCCAAAAGGGAGTTACACTTCCAAAAATATAATAATGGATAAATTTATTGTTAAAGGCCCTAGTAAATTAAAGGGAGAGATTGCAATTTCAGGTTCTAAAAATGCTGCTTTACCAATATTAGCATCAACGATTTTATTTGAAAAAGAAGTCGTAATTAAAAATTTACCAAGAGTGAAAGATATAGATACAATGATTAATCTTTTAAAATCTCTTGGGTCAATAATAAAATTTAGTAAAGATAAAAAAACTGTTAAAATATCAAAGAAAAAAAAATATAAATTTTTTGCCTCATATTCTCTTGTTAGAACAATGAGGGCTGGAATTTTAGTTTTAGGTGCCCTGGTTGCTAAGTATCAAAAATCTATTACCTCTTTGCCTGGAGGCTGCTTAATTGGAGCAAGACCTATAAATTATCATTTAAATGCACTTAAAAAACTTGGAATGAAGTATGAAATCAAAAAAGGTTACATACATGCAAATTCTAAAGGAAAACTAAAAGGCGCAAAAATTAGATTTTCAAAAATCAGTGTTGGGGCAACTGAAAATACAATTATAGCAGCATGCCTAGCGAATGGAATTACAATACTTAGAAATTGTGCAATTGAACCAGAAATAATTGATTTAATAAATTTTTTAAAGTCTGGTGGTGCTAAAATAAAATTTATTGGTAAGCGGACTGTGAGGATTGAGGGAGTAAAAATTTTAAAAAGTACTATT
>CACCGT010000003.1 GCA_902545635.1 uncultured Pelagibacteraceae bacterium
GATGAAAGACAGATTACTAAGACCGTCCTTAGTTGGAGTTGCAAGGAAAAAAGTAGAGGAAAGTGAAAAAGAAAGTCAAAAAGATGAAAAAAACTAGTAAAAACAACCAAAATTTAAGTAGCAAAGATGGTTGTAGTATAAAAATTAGCACTTATATGACCGAAAGGAATTGATATTATGAGCAAAGTTATAGGAATTGATCTAGGAACTACAAATTCTTGTGTCGCTGTTATGGAAGGTACACAAGCTAAGGTATTAGAAAACGCTGAGGGCGCAAGAACAACACCTTCAGTTGTAGCCTTCTCAGATAATGATGAAAAATTAATTGGTCAACCCGCGAAGAGACAGGCAGTAACAAACCCTGAAAACACAATTTTTGCTGTAAAAAGATTGATTGGTAGAAATTTTGATGATCCATCTGTTAAAAAAGATGTTGAGACTGCTCCATTTAAAATTGTTAATTCAGATAAAGGGGATGCATGGATTGAAGCAAAAGGAAACAAATATTCTCCATCTCAAATATCTGCATTCACACTTCAAAAAATGAAGGAGACAGCAGAAAAATATTTAGGTCAAGAAGTTTCACAAGCTGTAATAACTGTTCCAGCTTATTTCAATGATGCTCAAAGACAAGCTACTAAAGATGCTGGGAAAATTGCAGGCTTAGAAGTTTTAAGAATTATTAACGAGCCAACTGCGGCTTCACTTGCTTATGGATTAGATAAAAAAACAAATAAAAAAATTGCTGTTTATGATTTAGGTGGAGGTACTTTTGATGTCTCTATACTTGAGCTAGGAGATGGAGTATTCGAGGTTAAGTCAACGAATGGTGACACTTTCCTCGGTGGTGAAGATTTTGATAACACAATAGTCGAATATTTATTATCTGAATTTAAAAAAGAAAATGGAATTGATCTCAAATCTGACAAATTAGCATTACAAAGGCTAAAAGAGTCAGCTGAAAAAGCAAAAATTGAATTATCTTCAGCTGCACAAACAGAAATAAATTTACCATTTATCACTGCAGATAAAACTGGTCCGAAACATATCAATATGAAAATGACCAGAGCAAAATTAGAGGCACTTGTTGAGGACCTTATTTCAAGAACAATCCCACCATGTGAAACGGCTCTAAAGGATGCTGGTTTAAATGCAAGTGAAATTGATGAAGTAATTCTAGTCGGTGGAATGACAAGAATGCCTAAAGTAATAGAAGAGGTTAAGAACTTCTTCGGTAAAGAACCAAATAAATCTGTGAATCCTGACGAAGTTGTTGCAATGGGAGCTGCTATTCAAGCAGGAGTTTTGCAAGGTGACGTTAAAGATGTCCTTTTACTTGATGTTACACCACTATCTCTTGGAATTGAAACATTAGGTGGGGTTTCAACTAAGCTAATAGAAAAAAATACAACAATACCAACTAAAAAGAGCCAAGTTTTCTCGACAGCAGAAGATAACCAACCTGCAGTCTCGATAAGAGTTTTACAGGGTGAAAGAGATATGGCTTCAGATAATAAGGTTCTAGGTAATTTCGAACTAGTAGGTATTGCACCAGCACCCAGAGGTGTTCCTCAAATTGAAGTTACATTTGATATTGACGCAAACGGTATTGTAAATGTATCTGCAAAAGATAAGGGAACTGGTAAAGAGCAAAAAATTCAAATCCAGGCGTCAGGAGGTTTAAGTGAAGATGAAATAAATCAAATGGTTAAGGATGCTGAAACAAATAAAGAAGCTGATAAAAAGAAAAGAGAGGCAGTTGATGCTAGAAATCAAGCAGATACTTTGCTTCATTCTACTGAAAAAAATTTAAAAGAACACGGAAGTAAAGTTTCTGATGCAGATAAAAAAGCTATCGAGGATGCCTCCGCAAATGTTAGAAATGCGTTAAAAGGAACTGATGTAGAGGAGATTAAAAAGAAGACCCAAGATTTGGTTCAAGCTTCTATGAAACTTGGAGAAGCTATTTACAAATCACAACAAAGTACTAAACCTGGTGAAGCTCCTAAAGAAGCAAAAGATGAAGGGAAAAAAGACGATAATGTTGTTGATGCAGACTTTGAAGAAGTAAAAGACGATAAAGAAAAGAGCGCCTAAACTATCAACCATTTGTCTATAACTTGTTATGGCAAAAAGAGATTATTATGACGTACTAGGTGTTGAGAAAAGTGCTAGTCCTGACCAAATTAAAGCAGCTTATAGAAAGCAAGCAGTAAAATATCATCCTGATAAAAATAAAGGTGACAAAGGAGCCGAAGAGAAATTTAAAGAAGCTTCAGAAGCATATCATGTTTTATCAAATTCGGAGAGAAAACAAAATTACGATAATTTTGGTCATGCTGCCTTTGAAAACGGTGGCGGAGGCGGGAGAGGTGGTTTTGGTAATTTTGACTTTTCTGGTTCTTTCTCAGATATTTTTGAGGACTTTTTTGGAGAAGGTTTTGGTGGAGGCGGAAGAAGATCAAGAAAATCTAACAACCGTGGATCTGATTTAAGATATGATCTCTCAATCACCTTAGAAGAAGCCTACTCTGGAAAAAAACAAGATATAAAATTTTCAACCTCAGAAAGATGCGGTACATGCAGCGGTTCAGGATCAAAACCAGGTCATAGTCCAAGTTCCTGCTCGATGTGTGGCGGCTATGGACAAGTACGATCAAGCCAGGGTTTTTTTACAGTTCAACAAACATGCCCTCAATGTGCTGGTTCTGGTGAACAAATTACTGATCCATGTACAAGTTGTGGAGGACAAGGTAAAAAGCAAGCTAATAAAAGACTTTCTGTCACAATTCCTAAAGGAGTTGATGATGGAACTAGAATAAGATTATCAGGTAAAGGAGAAGCAGGATCTAGAGGTGCAAGTAATGGCGATCTTTACTTATTTATTAATGTTGAAACCCATGAACTTTTTAAAAGATCTGAGGTAAACTTATTTTTTGAATTTCCAATATCAATTACTGATGCAGCTTTAGGAACAACAATTGAAATACCAACCATAGATGGAGGGAAAGCAAAAATAAAAATCCCCGATGGGACACAAAGTGGAAAACAATTTAGATTGAAGGGTAAAGGTATGCCATTTATGAGAAGAGGAGACTTTGGGGATTTATATGTTCAAGTGAATACCGAAGTCCCAGTATCTTTAAACAAAGAACAAAAAGAATTACTTGAGAAATTTAGAAAAATTGAAAACGAAAGATCAAATCCAAGCATTAAAAAGTTTTTTCAAAAAGCTAAGAATTTCTGGAGAAAATAAATGAAAAAAAAAATTAAATATATTATTTTTGGAATTATTTATATTTTAGCAATTTTGATTCTTGGTGCTTATTTTTATAAAGAGGGAATAGGAATAATTTAAGTTAATATAAGATAAATTTAAAAAAATATTTTGGAAGATTCTAATAAGTTAATTGAGCGTGGATTTGAATTACACAAAAAAGGTAAAGTAAAAGAAGCATTAGGACTTTATTCAGAAGCTCTATCTTCACAAAATTCAAATCCAAAATTATTATTTTTGGTTGGACTTGCAAATCTACAAACTAGCAATTTTGCGAGTGCAATAGATTTTTTCCAAAAAACAATTTCTTTGGACCCAGATAATTATGGAGCATACAATAATCTTGGTGCAGCATATCAAAACCTTAATCAATTTAATGAAGCAATTAATATTTATAAAAAATTGATTTTGATTAAGCCTGACTTTTCAGAAGCCTATAATAATTTAGGAAATTGTTTGGTAAAACTAAACAATTTTAATGAGGCGATTAAACATTTTTCAAAAGCCATAGAATTAAATCCTAAAAACTTTATTTCATTAGCAAACTTAGCTAATACACAAAAAGAAATATTTAAATTTGAAGATGCAATTAATAATTATAAAAAGTCTATAAGTTTAAATAATAATTATTTATTGGCAATTAATAATCTTGCCAACACATATCATGAGTTAAGACGATATAATGAGGCATTAGAAAATTACAGAAAAGTTTTCGAAATTAATAAAAATTATAAGTTTTTATTAGGAAGATTAATTCACTGCCAAATGTATTTGTCTGACTGGAGGGATTTTGATGATACTATTAATAGTTTAACTTCATCTCTCAAACATAAAGCAAAAGTATGCGCACCATTTGTTGCATTAAGTTCTTTTGATAATCCTGAATTACATAAAGTATGTGCAGAAATCTATGCCAATGAAAAGTCATCAGAATTAGATACACCACCTATTGAACATAAAATTAAAGACAATGAAAAGTATAAAATAGGTTATTTTTCACCTGATTTTAGAAATCATCCAGTACTTCATTTGATCCGCGATGTATTCAAAAATCATGATAAGTCAAAATTTGAAATATATGGATTTTCTTTTGAACCGAACAAAAATGATAAAATGACTGAAGAAATTAAAAAAGATTTTTTTGAATTTATAGAGGTGAAAGACATGTCTGCTGAAAAAATACGTAATATTTGCAGAAAAAAGGGTCTTAATATTGCTATAGATTTATGTGGGTTTACAAATTTTAATAGATTTGAAATTTTTACTCATCGATTAGCTCCTATTCAAATAAACTACTTAGGCTATCCTGGAACTATGGCTTCAAAATATTTTGATTATATTATTGCTGATAAAACAATTATACCAGAGAAGGAAACAGTAAATTATAGTGAACAAGTAGTTTATCTTCCTAATTGTTATCAACCCAATTCCAACTATAAAGGTGTTGATATTAATAGCGTTAAGAGAAATGAATACAATTTACCAAATGATAAACTAATATTTTGTAATTTAGGGTCAAATCATAAAATTACTCCAGAAGTATTTAATTCATGGATGAATATTTTAAAAAAAGTACCCAATAGTATTCTTTTGCTGCTCAAGCCCAATGAATATGCAATTGATAATATTGAAGATGAAACAACTAAAAGAGGGATAAATAAAGAAAGGATATTTTTTGCGGAAAGTTTACCTCATAATGATCATTTAAAACGACTCAAACTTGCTGATATTTTTCTTGATACTTTTCCTTATAATGCTCATACAACTGCTAGTGATGCAATTAGAATGGGACTACCTATTATAACTCTAAGTGGAAGATCTTTTGCTTCAAGAGTATGTACTAGTATACTTAAACAAGTGAAAATGGAAAAACTATCCGCAAGTTCTTTAAAAAACTATGAAGAGATGGCAATTCAGTTAGGAAATGATGAAAAAAAGTTAAATCGAATTAAAAAAGAAATAAAAGATAATTGCTTAAACTCCCCTTTATTTCGAGTTCAGGATTTTACAAAAGATTTAGAAAAGATTTTTTTAAAATTAATACAGAAAATCTAATCTCTAGCCAATTTAATAAATATATCTCCCATACCTCCTTGGACTTCCTCAATTGGAGCTTTGTTTCTTAGTTCACAGTACTGTCCAGTTACTTCATGACTATCGATTGCCGCGATACTTTGAGCATTACACATTACTGCATTATGAAATAAGCCAATTACCAAACTTTCGTCTAATACAAATACCTGGTTATCATCAAGTTTATTTCCATTACAAAAATAATTCTTGTTTACTTCTATTGGAAAATCTTTTTTACCACATGGATTTTTAATAGTGAGAACAAAAAATTCTTTTTCACCATCAGTAAAAGTATATTTCATTTTTTTAACTTTGGAGTATTTCATCAAGTCACATGAACACGGATAACAACACTTGTAATAAAATCCGCAGATTTTCTCATCATTTTTGCCGTTTTTTAGATAAACAAATTCAGGTTTGCTATTTGGATCAATCAATGATCCAGAAACAGCACAATATAATTTATTGTATTCAATAAAATCTTTATACGAAATTTCTTTACTTAAGATGTGTTTAAAAAATTTTGGCCCAGCCGCATTTCTATTCTGATCTGGAAAAATTTTAGGCCAATCTTTTACTAAGTCAGCATAATAATTAAATTGTTTTGAATAAGACGGTTTTATTAAACTAAAAGTTATTAGCAGAAAAAAAATTGTAAAATATTTTAATTTATTCATTTTATTACAATTTTAGAATACTTTAATTTCTTTACTTATTGAATTGAGTATTATTGTCCTATTTTTTTTGTTTTACATCTATTGTCTTATTAAGCTCATTAATTTTTAATGACTGAGAAGAACCATCGGTCCAAACAATTTTAATAGAAATATTTTTTTCATTCTTTCTAATGCCATAATGAGCAACGGGTTCCATCTGACACAAATATCCTGAGCCAGCATCAATTGTTTTGGCATGATTTCTTTGATTTGAATTTAGTATGACTGTTGCTCCCCGTGCAGGTGCTCCAAACTTATTTAAAGGTTTAATTCTAATATAATTAAAATCTTTCTTTATATCTGCTTTATACATTGTCAAAGGTTGCATACCAGATTCTCCATGAGAAACTAATAACTCTAAAATTCCATCTTCATCAATGTCAGCGACTGCTGCTCCTGTTCCTAAACCATTGGACTCATAAGCATTTTGAATTTTTATCTCTTCAAAAAATCCATTTTCTCTGATTTTGAATAATTTATTTGGCTCACCAATATTATTCATAAATATCTCATCATAGCCGTCGTTATCAAAGTCCGCTGATATTACTGTTCTAATTCTAGTAGGAATATTATAAGTCGGTGTAGCTATATCTTTAAATTTGTTATCTTTTAAAACATAAGCTCTATGATAACCATTCCAATTAGATGTAACTAAATCTAATCTACCTCTATAAAGTATATCTGTTAAAGTTGTGCCTCTTCCATTCTCATATTGATCATCAACCTTGTAATCTTCAGCTATATCCTGGAAGTACCCATCAGAATTATAGTATAAAAAATTTTTACCTCTTTCGTTAGCTGCAAATATATCAATTTTACCTGAAATAATATTGCCTGCTACAACAGCTCTTCCACCTGTAATTTTATCAATTTTAAGCTGCTTAGCTAAATCTAATATTTGTCCAGTGGTAAGTTCATAAAATCTTGTTGGACCACCATAATTGGCGACATATATGCCATACTTTCCATCACCATTTCTGTCAACGCACACAACAGATCTTCCAGCAGTTAAGTTTAAATTTTTTTTGTTAATGTCTTTTTCAAATAAATCAATGAAACCGTTATCAGTTTTGTCTACTAATCTATCTGAATATTTTTTTTCACCACTATATGTATCAGTATTTAAAAAATAAATTTCTTCGAAACCATCTTGATCTATATCACAAGCAGCTACTCCAATTGTTTTTCTCTCATGATCATCAAACACTTCACTTTTATTTATATTAACCATTTTTCCGTTTTGGTAGGACAAAGCTAAATTTGAAAAGCCAAACCCAGTAACTATAAATTCATATTTATTATCCTGATTTACATCAGTAACAGAGACTCCATAACTTAGTCTAAAATCATTATTTTCAATTAGAGATGTAATATCTTTAAAAAAGTCTGCTTTTGATTGATTGGTAAACACAAAAAAACATAAAACCAAAAAAAATTTTAAAAGGTATTTTGTAAGCATTATTGTTGTATATTGTTATAAAAAATATATTAAAATAAATTAATGAGCAAAGTAAAATTAGCGATATCTGGTTGCATGGGACGAATGGGCCAACAACTCATAAAATCTTCTAGATTGAATAAAAATTTTAAATTAACAACACTTACAGAAAATAGAATAATAAAAAAAAGAATTGCTGGGATAAAACCTAGTTTGAATGATGAATATTCTTTTAAAAATGTCGATTTAATTATCGATTTTACTGTTCCTAGATGTACTTTTGAAATTCTAAAAATAGCATCAAAATTAAAAAAAAGAGTTGTTATTGGTACTACTGGATTTACTAAAAAAGAAGAGAGTTTTATCAAGAAATTTTCAAAAAAAATTCCTATTTTAAAAGCTGGAAATATGAGTTTAGGTATAAATTTGTTAATGTATTTGACTGAAATAGCATCTAAATCATTAGGAGATAGTTTTTTAAGTAAAGTCTACGAGGTTCACCATAAACATAAGATAGATCACCCATCAGGAACAGCATTAATGTTAGGTAAAGGCATTGCAATTGGTAAAAATAAAGATTTTTATAATTTGCTTGGAAAAAAATACTTAAATAAAAAAAGATTTCCTTTTGGGAAAAAAATTAATTTTAACTCCATACGTAAAGGTGAAACTATCGGGGAACACGAGGTAAAATTTTCCAGTGGTAAAGAAATTATAACACTCAATCATGAAGCATTTGATAGAGCTTTATATAGTGAAGGAGCTTTGACAGCAGGTAAATGGTTAATGAAAAAAAAGCCTGGCTTATACTCAATGAGAGATGTGTTAAATTTTAAATGAACGAAGAGCAAAGAGCAAAAATTGTTCTTAGAATTTTAAACAAAATTTATCCAAAAACACCAATCCCACTTAAACATAAAAATATTTTCACATTACTAGTTTCAGTACTTTTATCTGCGCAGTGTACAGATGTTAATGTAAATAATGTGACAAAAAATATATATCCTAAATATAATAGACCAGAGCATTTTGTAAAATTAGGACGAAGAAAAATTGAAAAACTGATTAGAAGTATTGGTATTTTTAGGATTAAAGCAAAAAGTGTTTATAATCTATCAAAAACCTTGGTTGAAAAATATAACGGTAGAGTTCCAAAAACTTTTGAACAGTTAGAGGAATTACCGGGAGTTGGACATAAGACAGCTAGTGTAGTGATGTCACAAGGATTTGGATACCCTGCTTTTCCAATAGATACCCATATCCATAGACTTGCACAAAGATGGGGTTTAACTAATGGAAAAAACGTAGTTCAAACAGAAAAAGATCTTAAGAGGCTTTTTCCTAAAAAATATTGGAACAAGTTGCATCTACAAATAATTTATTATGGAAGAGAATACTGTAAAGCAAGAGAGTGCTATGGTTTATCTTGTAAAATCTGTACTACTTGTTATCCTAATAGGAAAAAACCACTTTTAACTAAGAAAGCATAAACAATGAAAATATTAGGAATTGGAAACGCGATTGTTGACGTAATTTGTAAAGTAGAGGATGATTTTATTTCAAAAAATAATTTAACGAAAAGTACAATGAAATTAATTTTTGATGATAAAGAATTCAAGGAATTATTATCAAATCTTAAGATAGAAAAAACTGTATCAGGTGGATCTGTTGCAAACTCAATTGTTGGCTTATCTCAACTTGGAAATGAGGTGGGATTTATCGGAAAAGTAAATGATGACGAACTTGGTAGTAAATATGAGGATGGACTTAAAAAAGAAAATGTAAAATATTTTTATACTAAAAAAAAGGAAGAGTTACCTACAGGAACTTGTTTAATTTTAGTAACACCAGACTCTGAAAGAACAATGTGTACTTTTTTAGGAACTGCTGGAAAAATAAATGAAAATGACGTTAGTTCTGATGCTATTAAACAAAGTGAAATAATACTTTTAGAAGGATATCTTTGGGATGAAGGAGAGCCTAAAAAGGCGTTTGAAAAAGCAATTCAAAGTGCGAACAAAGTAGCCATGTCCCTATCTGACCAATTCTGTGTTGACCGTCATAAACCCCATTTTTTAGAACTCGTAAAAAATAAATTAGATATAACTTTTGCAAATGAGCAAGAAATTATGTCATTAATTGATGCAAAATCTTTTGATGACGTAATAAATTTTTCAAAATCACTTGGAAAAATAATTGTTTTAACTAGAGGTGAAAAAGGTGCAGTAGCCATTAATGGAGATGAGGTTGTTGAATGTGGAGTAAAACAAGGTCTTAAGATTGTTGATTTAACGGGAGCTGGTGACCTTTTCGCTGGAGGATTTCTTCATGGGTATGTAAATAAGATGTCTTTGAAAGAAAGTCTTGATAAAGGTACTGAAATGTCCTCTAAAGTTATTCAGCAAATAGGTGCAAGACTTTAAAAGTCTATTTTTTTTTTCTTTTAAAACTACCTTTACCTTTTTTAGGTTTTACAATCCGTATTTTATATTTTTTGGTAAACAGATCTTTAGCAATAAGGTTTTTTTTATTTTTCATTTTTTTTTCAATGATTTTTAAGAACTAATTCTAATTTGGTATTGATATTGTTATCTTCTTTATTCACTTAATAGAATAACCTAACTTATAGCTTTTTATAAAATTGTCGTCCTCAAAAACATCTTTTATTTTTTTTCTAAGCCTATAAATGTGAGTTTCAACTGTATGAGTTTCTAGTTTTGAATTATGGCCCCATACTTCTGTTTGCATTCTAGAAATCCTTACAGGTTTTTTTGACTTACTTAGGAAAATTAAAATATTTGCTTCTCGTTCAGTTAAGTTTAAATATTTAGTGTTGTAACTAATTTTTCGTGAATTCAGGTTTAATTTATAGTGACCTATATTAATTTCAGCTTGCTGAGTGTATTTATTTTTAAGAAATTTTATATTTATATTCTCAATTAACTTAGTAATTTCAATTGGAAATTTTGTATTGTTTAATTGATTATCAATATTACTTATTAGTTTCTTTGAGATAAACAAATAATTATCTTTTATATTTTTGTATTCTTCTATATTTGAATTTTTATCGATATTTAATATTTTAAAATTTAGTTGACTCTCAAACTCCTTAAGAATTTCAAATAAAATTTTAAAATCATAAATTAGTAAAGTCTGATTATTCATATATAATTAAGATATGACAATTGTTTTAAAAAATAAAGCAACTCTTCAAATTGACGATTTTAATTTTAGATGCTCTATTGGTAAAAAGGGCCTAAGTAATAAAAAAAAGGAGGGCGATAAAAGAACTCCAAAAGGAAAATTTTCACTTGGAAACTTATATTATAGAAAAGATAGAATTGTAAAACCTTTTACAAAGTTAAAATGTATACCAATTAAAAAAAGTATGGGCTGGTGCAATGATGAAAAAAACAAAAAATATTACAATAAACCAGTTAATATTAATCAAAAAGTCAGACAAGAAAAACTTCTTAGAAAAGATTATAAATATGATTTAATGATACCTATAAATTATAATTCAAATGTAAGACGATTGGGTAAAGGAAGTGCAATCTTTCTGCATTTAACAAAAAATTATCAACCTACTGCTGGATGTGTAGCTTTAAGCAAAAAAGATTTTATCATATTATTAAAATTAATTAATAAGAAAACGCAAATCAAATTAACCTAACCTCTTTGACCAAAAATGCTAGAGCCAATCCTTAAATATGTAGATTTGTAATCAACAGCATTTAAATAATCTGAAGACATTCCCATGCTTAATTCACTGAGATCTATTGTTTCATTAAGCTTTCTCATTTCAGAAAAAAATTTTGATGAATCTTCTCCAAATGGAGGAATACACATAGTACCGATAATATTTAATCCAAGATTCTTTGCAAAATTGTAAAAATCCAATAAATTATTTTTATTTATTCCTGACTTTTGACTTTCATCTCCTAAATTTATTTGAATAAAAATTTTAAGTTTTTTATTTTGTTTATTTTGCTCATCAGCAATTTTTTTTGCTAATTTCTCACTATCTAATGAATGAATATAATCAAAGATGTTTACTGCAGATTTGACTTTATTAGTCTGTAATTTTCCGATCAAATGTAAATTTATTTTATTGTTATTAATTTTTATATCTTTCCATTTTTCGATTGCCTCTTGAACCTTGTTTTCGCCGTAATCTAAATGTCCATGATTAATCAAAGGTAAAATATGATCAATTTTAAAAGTTTTAGAAACAGCAATTATTTTAGGAATTCTCTCTTTATCGATTGAATTAGATAATTTTGATTTGATTGAAGCTTGAATTGATATTAAATTTTGAACAGATTGATGCATAAAAACTTGTTTTATAAATTTTACTTTATAGATAAATTTAAAAAAAATAACATTGATTTACTAGATAAAAATACTCGCATTATTTACAGAAACTATAAAAAAAAAATAAATATCGAAGATATAATTTTGTTAAGGGATTATTGTAGAAAGAAAGGTTTAAGATTTTTCTTATCTAATAATATTAAACTTTCAATAAAATTAGATTTAGATGGTGCTTATATCCCCTCTTTTAACACAAATACCAATCACTTATCTTATAATTTAAAACAAAAATTTGAATTAATAGGCTCTGCTCATAATTTAAAAGAAATTAGAATTAAGGAGAAACAGAATGTAAAATTTATTTTTATTTCCTCTGTTTTTAAGAAAAATAAAAACTACCTAGGTATAAATAAATTTAGAATAATTGAGTCTTTTACTAAAAAGAAAGTAATAGGATTAGGAGGATTGTCAAAAGAAAATCTTAAGCTTTTAGAACTTACAAAAGCAAAAGGTTTTGCTGGCATAACATTCTTTCAAACAAAAAAAAAGGCCCCATAAAGGGGCCCTTTTTAAAATTACTTTTCAGTAATTAGAATGCAAATACAAAGTTAACTTCGTATCCAGTATTGTCTGCAGCTGCAGCATTACCTACGTTGTCAACTTGTGAATGTGTTCCTGAGATAGTCATTCCACCAGAAGTGTAAGAGAAACTTACTCCTGTAGCTTCTTGGTTTTCTGTGCTACCTTCAAGATCTATTTCAGAAATGTTGTATGAAACAGATAAATCATCACTTACTGCATAAGATACACCCATTGCTGTAAAGTCTTCGTCTGAACTTGCAGCTTGCGAGTCAGATTCGTTTACTTGGTATCCAATAGTAAATGCTCCCATTGCATATTTAACACCAAAAATAGTGTTATCTACAGAGTTAGCAGCATTGTTATTTTCACCCATTGCAGCATATAGTGTTAAACCTTCCATACCAGTGTACATCAAACCATAGTCCATTGAACTATCAAGTGCAGTTGCACCATTTGATGGAGTGTATGAAGCTTTAAGTGCTAAACCATCCATTACTGTGTAGTCGTAAACAAAGATGTTTTTAGTGCTTGCAGCGTTTGTAGCGCCTTTGATTGTACCATTAACTGTAACACCATGTGCTTCTTCGTTAGCTGATGGAGTCATATCATCCCAAGATCCAACTGGTCCTGATGTACCATCTCCTGAGAACGTTAATTTACCCATATCGCCTGTATCGATCACGATATTTCTTGTATCCATTACATCACCATCAAGTTCTAGTGTTGTAGAAACAGTAAAACCATTATCCATTTCACCACTTGCTGAGAATGTAACTGAGTCAGTCATTGACCAACCATTACCGTCATCACCATTGTCTTGACCTAAGAAGTTTATAGAAGTAGATGCTGAAGCTGATACTGTTGCAGCTTGAGCTTGTCCAGCAACTAAAACTGTTCCTAATGCAGTCAATCCAATTTTCTTTAGATTGTCCATATTAATCCTTTCGTTATTGTTTAATATTAAACAGGATACCCTTACCAATTATTTACATTTAATGTTTATAATCTTAGTTTTTATATATGATTTTTGCAAAAGTGTTGTAATTATGCATCACTAAAAATTAAGTAATTTAAGGCTTTTTTTCTGTATTTTAATAAAAACGTGTATATTTTATTCAAATTCAACTAAAAGCAATAAAACTGTATAAAAATGATTACAAACTTGGGAAATTTAACTCGCTTTATTTTATTGGGATTCGTTATATTTGGACTTAGTTCATGTAAAACAATTGAAAGTATCCCTGGAGGAGATGCGAGAAAAAATCCACCTGACCCAAAAGTAAGAGTAAAAAAGAATTTGGAAGAAGGAAGAGGTTTTAGAATGGATCAAGCTTTCAAAAAAGGTGGTAGAGGTGGTGACTTCGTTTTTGCTAGTTCAAATGAGCTTTGGAGAGCTTCTTTAGATACAATAGATTTTATGCCTCTTGCATCTGTTAACTATGGTGGAGGAATTATAATTACTGACTGGTATTCTGATGATAGTAATATAAATGAGTCGGTAAAAATTTCTATTCGTTTTTTAACAAACGAAGTAAGAACTGATGCAATCGATATAAAAGTGTTTTACAAACAGTGTAATCAAATTATTAATTGTAAAGTAATTCAAAAAAAGGGACCACTAGTAGCTGAATTAAAAAAACAAATATTAACTAAAGCTACGATTTATAAAAAACAGAATAAAGATAAAAATTTTAAGCCATATGCAGGCAAAACGGGCAACTAAGAAAATTAATTTTTAAGTGACCTCTTCAGAAAGATATAATTTTAAAGTAATTGAACAAAAGTGGCAAGAAAATTGGCATAAACAAAAAGTTTTTCAGGCAAAAGTAGATCATTCAAAAAAAAAATTTTATTGTCTTGAAATGTTTCCATATCCATCAGGTAGAATACATATGGGGCATGTTAGAAATTATACAATAGGTGATGTTTTATCCCGTTACAAATCACTAAAAGGTTTCAATGTTATGCATCCAATGGGTTGGGACGCTTTTGGAATGCCAGCAGAAAACGCTGCTCGAGAAAATAATTTAGATCCAAAAGATTGGACCAATAAAAATATATCAAATATGAAACAACAACTGAAACGACTTGGTCTTTCAATTGATTGGGATAGAGAGATTTCTACATGCTCAGAAGATTATTACAAACATCAACAGTTATTTTTTTTAGAGCTTTATGAAAAAGGTTTAGTTTATAGAAAAGAAAATTATGTAAACTGGGATCCTATTGATCAAACTGTTTTGGCAAATGAACAAGTAATTGATGGTAAAGGATGGAGATCTGGAGCTGTAGTTGAAAGAAAAAAATTAAACCAATGGTTTTTTAATATTTCTAAATTCTCACAAGAGTTACTTGATGGCTTAAATAAATTAGAACAATGGCCTAATAAAGTAAAGGTTATGCAAAAAAATTGGATTGGAAAGTCTTTTGGATGTGAAATTACTTTCAAAACCGAGGGTAATCTCCCAGTAAAAGAAATTAAATGTTTTACCACTAGACCTGATACTTTGTTTGGATTTTCATTTTTAGCTCTCTCAGTCGATCATGAAATTTCAAAATATTTTTCTGATGATAAAAAATTCCAAGATTTCAAGAAAGAGTGTTCAAAAACAGGAACTACTGAGGAAGCGATAGCGATTGGAGAAAAAATAGGTTTTAAAACAAATTTGATGGCAATAAATCCACTAAATCCGAGTGAAAAAGTGCCAGTTTTCTTTGCTAATTTTGTATTAATGGATTATGGCTTTGGAGCAGTTTTTGGTTGTCCGGCACATGACCAAAGAGACTTTGACTTCGCAAAAAAATATGGTCTAAATATTAAGACCGTTGTTAAGCCAGAAGATAAAGATGATAGCTTTGAGGTAAAAGATGAGGCATATTCTGGACCAGGAGTTTTAATTAATTCACAATTTTTAAATAAGCTTAAAGTTCCAGAACAATCAATACATAAGACAATTGATATTTTGGAAGAAAAAAAAATTGGAAAAAAAAAAGTCAATTTTAGGTTAAAGGATTGGGGTGTTTCAAGACAAAGGTATTGGGGATGTCCTATACCTATGGCTTATGATGAAGAAGGAAATGTAATTCCAATTCCAAAGAAAGATTTGCCAGTTAAGCTACCTGAAGATGTCGATTTAAATTCTAAAGGTAATCCACTAGACTCAAAGCATGAGTGGAAAAATATCAATATAAACGGAAAAAGATATATTAGAGAAACCGATACATTGGATACTTTTGTATGTTCTTCATGGTATTACCTAAGATTTTGCTCTCCAAAAAATGAAGAATATGGTTTTAAAAAAGAAGACATTGATTACTGGATGCCAGTTGATCAATATATTGGGGGTGTAGAACATGCTATTCTTCATTTACTTTATTCACGTTTTTTTATGAAAGCATTAGGATATAAAAATGATGATTTAAAATTTAGTGAACCTTTTGAAGGATTGTTTACGCAAGGAATGGTTTGTCATGAAACATATAAAGATCAAGATAATAACTGGTTAAGTCCAGATGAAATAGAGTTTGTTAATAATCAATATCAAAAGAAAAAAGATCCAAGTAAAAAAGTAAAAGTTGGTCCATCTGAATCAATGTCAAAATCAAAAAAAAATGTAATTGACCCAGAAAATATTATTAGAAGTTATGGAGCGGATGCAGTGAGACTATTTATATTGTCTGATAGTCCACCAGAAAAAGATGTGCAATGGTCAGAGCAAGGAATGATAGCTTCTTATAAGTTTTTACAAAAATTATGGACATTACATTGTAAAATCAAGCAAAAAATAAAAAATAATATAAGTGTTAATGAAAATAATTCCGAATTAGAAAAATTTACGAACCAGATGGTAAATAAAATTACAAATAATCTAGATAATTTTAATTATAATGTAATTATAGCTAATATTTATGAAACGTATAATTTTATAAATAAAGAAATTGAAAAAAATATTCCAGGTAAATTACTAGAGGATAATTATAAAAAAATATTAATTCTTCTTTCACCAGCGATACCACACTTAACAGCAGAGTGTTTAGAGGATTTGGGAACATCAAAAAAAGTTGAATGGCCACAAGTGGATAATAAGTTTATAAATGAGGATAAAGTAAATTATATAGTTCAAATTAATGGTAAAAAAAGAGCGATTTTAAACGAAAGTAGAGATATAGATCAAAATAGTCTTTTAAATAAAATAAAACTCAATAAATTATCTGAAAAGTATTTAAAAGATAAGTCTATTAATAAAATAATATTTGTGAAAAATAGATTAATTAATTTGTTAATAAATGAATAAAATTTTTAAAAGGTTTTTACCAATAATTCTAATTTTTACACTTTTATCGTGCGCATACGAGCCTATGTTTAGTGAAAAAAGCTATAATTTTAAAATGGGTGAAATAAAATTTGAGGGTAATAAAGACATTAATAGAATTATTAAAAGTAAATTTAATCTAATTAAAGATGACGTTAGCAAGGATAAGGATGTTTACGATCTCATAATAAAATCAGAAAAAGATAAAATAATTGTTGCCAAAGATACTAAGGGTGATCCATCTAAATTTGAGCTTATTATAAAAACAGATTATAAAATTAAAAGAAATCAAAAATTATTGCTAAAAAATAAAATTATAAAGAACAATATTTATAATAATGTTTCAGATAAATTTAAACTTGAACAAAATGAGAGAATTATTATAGACAACTTATCTGAAAAAATAAGTGATGAAATAATTACCTCTATTATGAATTTAGATGATAATTAAAAGTTACGAAATAGAAAAAATAAAACTAACTAATTCAAATATACACTTAATTTATGGTAACAACGAAGGTATTAAAGAAGATATAATTAATGAAATCTATTTAAAAAAATTTGATGGAGATTTGTTAAAGTATGAGGAACAGGAAATTTTAAATCAAAAAGACGAATTTGTATCAGGTTTATTTACTAAGTCTCTTTTTGAAAATAAAAAGTTGATTATCATTTCAAGAGTAACAGATAAATTTATAGACATATTAAGCGATATCCTAGAAAAAGAATTATTAGATACAAAAATTATAATAAAAAGTTCAAGCCTAGAAAAGAAGTCCAAAATCAGAAGTGTATTTGAAAAAGGAAAAAATATATTATGTACGCCAGTTTACGAGGATGATAGCAGATCCCTAAATTATGTAATACAAACCTTTTTAAGAGAAAATAAGTTAAGTATATCTCAAGAAATTAAAAATTTACTTATAGATAGATCAAACGGTGACAGAATAAACTTAATAAATGAATTGTATAAATTAAAAAACTTATCATTGACAAGAAAAACATTAACTTCAGAGGATGCTAAAAAACTTTCAAATCTTACGGAAAATTATAGTGTTTTTGAATTATCTGATAATTATTTAGCAAAAAATTCTAAAAAAGTTTCAAATATTTTGAACGAGAATAATTATTCTCCAGAGGATTGTATGTTAATAATAAGGACGATGTTAAATAAATCTAAAAGGCTTTTAAAAATTAAAACTTCTATGGATGAGGATATTAATTTAGATCAAGTTATATCAAATTTTAAACCTCCAATTTTTTGGAAAGAAAAAGATATTGTTAAAAAACAAGCTCAATCATGGTCGACATCAGAAGTAAAGGAATTAATATTTAAAATTAATGGATTAGAGGCTTTAGTAAAGAAAAACTCAGCAAATTCAGTTATTTTTGTGTCAAATTTTATTAGTAACTATTAATAATTTTGCTTAATAATTTCAACTAATCTGTCTAGTTGATCTGAACCTTTGTATTCAAGACTTATAATTCCACAATTATTTCTCTTATTTTTAACTAAAACTCTCATACCTATTTTATTTGTTAATTCTTCTTCCAAGCTGCGTATATTCGGATCCTTTCTTTTTGTGAAACTTTTTGAACTAGAATTTAGCATACGTACTAAACCTTCAGCCTGTCTTACTGATAATTTTTTTGAAATAATTTTTTTTGCTAAAGGAATTGCGTTATCTAAACCTACTAGTATTTTTGCATGACCTTGAGACAATTTTTCATCAATGATTAGCTCAACAATTTCTTTAGGTAAACTCAAAAGTCTTAAACAATTAGAAATATGTGATCTACTTTTGCCAATAAACTTAGATACTTTATCTTGATCATAACTGAATTCATCTATTAATCTTTTATAACCTTCAGCTTCTTCAATTGGATTTAAATCTTTTCTTTGAACATTTTCTACAATTGCAAATTCTAAAGATTTAAGATTATCAACATTAATTACTACCACTGGCACCTGATGTAAGCCAGCATGTTGTGCGGCTTGCCATCTTCTTTCTCCAGCTATTATTTCAAACTTGTCTTCTTCCTCAGCTGAAGGTCGTACTATGATAGGCTGGATAATTCCTCTTTCTCTAATAGAGTTAGTTAATTCTTCCAAACTGTTTTCATCAAATTTCTTTCTTGGTTGATATTTGTTTCTAATTAACGAACTTATTGAGACATTTTTTTGTTCGTCAATTTTCTCACTATCGCCTATCAAAGATGATAGACCTCTCCCAAGCCCTTTTTTTGATTTAAATGGGTTTATCATGCTGCGCTCTCCACTTGTTTATCTTGATTTAAAAATTCTTCTGTAAAATTAAAATATGCTCTGCTGCCAGGGCAAGTCTTATCATAAATTAAAACCGGAACTCCATGCGAAGGTGCTTCTGATAATCTTACATTTCTTGGAACAACAGTACTATAAACTTTTTCCTTAAAATAATTTCTTGCCTCAGTTTCAACCTCTCCAGATAATTTATTTCTTTTATCATACATAGTCAGAAGTATTCCTCTTATCTCCAAAGAGGGATTGAGATTAAATTTTATTCTTTCAATTGTTTTTAAAAGCTGTGTGAGACCCTCAAGAGCAAAAAATTCTGTCTGAAGTGGTACAATAAGAGCATCAGAGGCTACTAATGCCATAATTGTAAGAAGGCTCAACGATGGTGGACAGTCAATTATTATATAATCATAGGACGGCCCAGAAGTGTTTAAAATTGCGATTAATTCGTCTTTTAATTTGAATGCTCTTCTGCTGTCTCCAGCAGTTTCAACCTCAAGGCCTGATAAATCGACATTTGATGAGATCAAATTTAAATTTTCAAAACTTGTGGACTGAATTACCTCTGAAATATTTTTATTTCCGTTAAGAACATTATAAATTGTTAGATCAGAACTAGTTGTATTGGATTTTCCCAGGCCTGTCGTTGCATTTCCTTGAGGATCAAGGTCTATAACAAGAATTTTTTTCCCTTTCATTGTTAATCCAGCAGCAAGATTTATAACCGTTGTAGTCTTTCCAACTCCACCTTTCTGATTTATGACTGAAATAATTTTTTTATCCATTTTTTTTTTTTAAATTAGAAATTTTTACCACTAGTGACTCTTCACTTGTTACACTTTTCATTTCCTCTAAATTAAATTTCCATTTTTTAGAAACTTCATTTAAAATTTTTTTTCCACTCTTGCCTAAATACATGACTATGTATTTAAAATTTTTAAAATTCTTTGTTGCTATATCAAAAATTACCGGCAAAGGTTTAAATGCTCGACAAATTATTACATCTGTGACTAAGTTTTTCTCCTCAAAAATATTTTTTTGATAAATTTTAGCTTCTAATTTAAACTTTTTTGCCATCTCTTTTAAGAAACTGCTTTTATGGTAACTCTTTTCATAAAAAATTAGCTTAAAACCTTGTTTTTTAGGTTTCATCAAAATACCTAAAACTATACTAGGAAGCCCTGCGCCTGATCCAAGATCAGTGCAAACTTTTATATCATTTTTATCAATAAAATCAATAGTTTGTGCACTATCGTAAATATGTCTTGTATTTATTGACTTTTCTGTAGAAGAACTTATCAAATTAATCATCTTGTTTTTATCTAAAATTGACTTCGAATAGTCTTCAAGCTCCAACAATGTTTCACGTGAAACATTTGGAAGATAAATTTTATCTTTTTTTATTATTTTCGAATCAATCAAGCTATATGCTTAATAGACTTTCTTTTAACATGAGACAACAAAATATATACTGCAGCAGGTGTAATTCCGTCTATTCTTAGAGCCTGACCGAGTGTTTTTGGTCTAATTTGCTTGAATTTCGTCTTTACCTCATTTGATAATCCAGAAAATTGATCATAATTTATATTTTCTGGTATTTTAAGATTTTCATCCCTTTTGAATGCTAAAATATCAGCATTTTGTTTTTTTAAGTAACCTTTATAATGTGCTTTTATCTCAATCTGCTCATCGATTTCACTAGAAATGTATTTGATTTCTGGCCAAATTTCCCTAATTTTGCTCATATTTACTGACTTTTGGCTCAGAATTTCCAATGCACTTCTTTTAATTCCGTCTTTAGCAATATTAATTCCAAATTTAGATACTTTTGAGGGAGAAATCGAAGAATTTTCCATATTTTTTAGACTTTCCTCTAATTGAGACGCTTTCTCTTTATATATAATTTTTCTCTCATCTAATATTAAACCAATATCAATTCCTTTTTGGGTAAGTCTTATATCTGCATTATCAGATCTCAAAGATAGCCTGTATTCTGCCCTTGAAGTGAACATTCTATAGGGCTCTGCAACTCCTTTTGTAACTAAATCATCTATCATAACACCTATGTATGCATCAGATCTATTAAGTATAAATGGTTCTTTACTTTTAACAGAGAGAGCAGCATTTATTCCTGCTATCAATCCTTGTGCTGCAGCTTCTTCGTAGCCTGTTGTTCCATTTATTTGACCTGCAAGGTAAAGATTTTTAATTTTTTTTGTCTCTAAAGTTAAGAATAGCTCCCGTGGGTCCACAAAATCATATTCTATTGCATATCCGGGCCTTAATATCTTTACATTTTCTAAACCATTGATATTATTACATATTTCTTGCTGTATTTCAGCAGGCAGAGAAGTTGAAATTCCATTAGGGTATATTGTTTTATCATTTAAACCTTCTGGCTCTAAAAATATTTGATGTTTTTGCTTATCAGCAAACTTTACAATTTTATCTTCTATAGATGGACAATATCTAGGACCAACACCTTGGATACTGCCTGAGTACATAGCACTACTTTTTAAATTTTTAGATATGATCTCATGAACTGCTTGATTGGTATAAGTCATCCTACATGAAATTTGTCTGTTGATATTTTTTTTTGTAAGGAAAGAAAAAAAATATGGATCTTCATCTGCATGCTGCTCTTCGAGTTTTTCAAAATTAATTGTAGTTGCGTCCAGTCTTGGAGGTGTACCTGTTTTTAATCTTCCAATTTTAAAATTATATTTTTCTAATTGTTCACTTAAACCTGTAGAAGGTTTTTCATTAAATCTTCCTGCAGGTGTTTTTTCTTCACCAATGTGAATTAAACCATTTAAAAAAGTTCCAGTTGTAAGAATAACCTTTGATGATAGTACTTTTTTACCTTTTTGCGTATTAAAACCAATTATATTGTTTTTTTCAAAAATAAACTCTATTACAGGATCAAAAAAAATGCTTAAATTACAATAGTTTACAAGTTTTTCTTGCATATATTTCTTATATAAAGATCTATCACTTTGAGTACGTGGTCCACGGACAGCTGGGCCTCTACTTCTATTTAACAATCGAAATTGAATTCCTGATTTATCTGCAACCTCACCCATTACACCATCAAGTGCATCTATCTCTCTAACAAGGTGCCCTTTGCCCAATCCTCCAATTGCTGGATTGCATGACATTTCACCAATTGTATCAAATTTATGAGTGAATAAGGCAGTATTTACGCCCAATCTAGCAGATGCCGCAGCAGCTTCACAGCCAGCATGACCTCCACCAATTACAACAACATCAAATGATAACTCATTTTTCATAGTTGTAATTTATTATTGATCTTAAAATTTACAAGAAAACAGTTAAAAGTGTGAAAAAAGTAAGTAAAATAAACACTTATTTACCTATACAGAAATCATTAAAAATGGATCCTAATATTTCTTCAACATCAACTTTTCCGACAATCATCCCTAGGTGTCTAGTCGCTAACCTTAAATCCTCTGCAGCTTTATCAAAATCTTCTTGTGAATTTTTTTCCTCGAAATTTTTTAAATTTTGTAAACAAGCCTCTAAACTTTGTCTATGTCTCTCTCTAGTTATTAGAGTTTCGTTTGTACTTGTAAATTTGTTTTTTAAATTATCTCTAATTCGAGCTATTAATTCATCCAAATTAGTTTCATTTTTAATTGATATTAAGATTGGATTAAATTTGGTAATTTGTTGATTAATATTTTTGTAACCAAGATCTATTTTATTTATAACAATTATTGATTTTTCGGTTACTAAATCATTCAAAAAACCAGTGAAATCAACACTTTTTGGCTCTATTAATATTATATTTAGATCTGCATCTTCGGCACGTTTAAGAGCTAATTTAATTCCTTTTTTCTCAATCTCATCTTTAGATTCCCTTATACCAGCAGTATCAGAAATTATCACTGGATAACCATCTAAATTCAAATGAGCTTCGATAACATCTCTTGTTGTTCCAGCTATCTCTGAAACGATAGCCACATCACGATTTGACAGATAATTTAATAAAGAAGATTTGCCAGCATTCGCAGGTCCTATAATTGCAATCTTAAAGCCTTCTCTTATTCTTTCACCAACTTTTTGGTCGTTCAGGATTTTTTCAATTTCTCTCCTAATGTTTACAGAGTCAATTTTGATACTTTTAATTATATCATCTGGGAGGTCTTCTTCAGGGAAATCAATTTTAGCTTCAACGTTTGATAAAATTTTTAAAAGCTTTGCTCTTAATGAGTCAAATTTTTCTGAACTTCTTCCACTCATAATTTTCACAGCTTGTTGTCGTTGAATTTCAGTTTCTGCGGAGATGAGATCTGATATACTTTCGGCTTTTAAAAGATTTATCTTTTCATTTTGAAAAGCAATTTTTGTAAACTCTCCCGGTTCAGCTAATCTACAATTCTCAATTTTTGATAATTGATCAAGAATTGACCTGACCACTGCAATACTACCGTGTACATGGATTTCAGCCATATCTTCACCTGTGTAGCTCTGAGGGGCAGGAAACCATATTAATATTCCCTCATCAATAAGCTCAAAAGTCTTGATTTTATTAAACTTTTTTATAGTAGCAACTCTGGGCTTCGGAAGTTTATGATCTGTAAGTAATTTAATAACTGCTTTGGTATCTTTTCCAGATATTCTAATTACTGCTATGCCAGATACACCTGGTCCAGATGATAAAGCAAATATAGTCATTTATTTATTATAGTTTTATATTTGTTGAAATTATATAACTTTATTAATGATAATATGGTTGGCATCATATCCTAAAAGTGGAAACACATGGTTAAGATTTTTAATTATGTCACTCATATTAAAGGATAAAGAAGAAATTAATTTAGACCAATTGTCAGGTATAAAGCAGTTTCCATCAAGCCATCAGTACAATAAATTAAATGTTAATGAAATTAATTATTCAAATTTAAATGATATTTCTAATTATTGGATTGAGACACAAAAAATAATAAACTCTGATAAATCAATTAAATTTTTTAAAACACATAATGCTCTTTGCAAAATAAATAATAATATTTTTACAGACTTAAATAATACTCTTGGAGTTATATATATTGTACGCGATCCAAGGAATGTTGTTTCTTCAATTAACAATCACTATCATCATATAGATCTTGAATTTTCAAAAAATTTTATTTTTGATGAAAAGAAAGGGATTATGAAAAAATCAAAATTTGATATTAATAGTGATTATGCGCTTCCACAAATAATAGGATCTTGGAAAACTCATTATAATTCTTGGAAAAATATGAAAAAAAATTATCTACTTATAAAGTATGAGAATTTAATTATTAATCCTAAAAAAGAATTTAAAAAAGTTACTGGTTATTTAGAAGAACTAATGGGCCTTAATTTCTCTGAAAAATTAATAGATAAGGCAATTGAATTGAGTTCATTCAATAGACTACAAAATCTTGAGGAAAAAAAAGGTTTTTCAGAAAGTGTGGTTGATCCTAATTCTGGAATTAGAAAAAAATTTTTTAACCTTGGACCAAAGAATAACTGGAGAGAAAAATTAAATAAAAAAATTTCTAATGAAATTGAAAAAGAGTTTGAAAACGAGATGATTGAATTGGGATACTTATAAAAATGATAATATGGTTGGCCTCATATCCTAAAAGTGGAAATACCTGGTTAAGATTTTTTATAATTTCTCTTCTGATGGGAAAAAAGACTAACCTTAATTTAAACCATTTAAAAGCAATCAGAGCTTATCCAGAGAAATCACAATTCAAAGGACTTTTATCGAACGTGTTAGACTTAGATCAGGTTGCTAAAAATTGGATATCTTCTCAAAATCAAATAAACCATGATGATAGTTTAAGACTTTTAAAAACTCATAATATTTTTGGAAAGTATAAAAATTATCCATTTACAAATGATAAAAACACGCTTGCAACTATTCATATTGTTAGAGATCCCAGAAATGTTGTTACATCACTTAAAAATCACTTTAACTTAGCTAACTATAAAGATGCAAAAGAATTTTTGTTTAAGCAAGGACAAGTTTTAACTTTATCTGAGAAGGAAAAGGAAAAATTTTTAAGTAAAGAAAAACATCCTCTTCCACAAATTATTGGATCCTGGAAAACTCATTATTTGTCATGGAAGAGTATGAAAAAAAATTATCTTTTAGTTAAGTATGAAGATTTAATTCAAAATCCTAAGGATGAGTTTAACCGAGTTGCAAATTTTTTAGGAAAATTATTTAAACATAATTTCAGTAAAGATGTAATTGATTATGCGATAAAATTAAGTTCTTTTGATAAATTAGAAAGAATGGAAAAAGAATATGGATTTACAGAAAGTTCTGTAAATCAAGATGGAACAAAACAAAAATTTTTTTATCTTGGACCGAAAAATGATTGGAAAGAAATGTTAAACGAAAAGCTTGTAGAGGAAATTTCTGCTGAATTTGAAAATGAGATGAAAGAATTAAATTATTTATAATTATTTATGAAGGCTTATTCATAGAATTAAAAAACTCGGCATTATTTTTAGTTGTTTTTAATTTAGAATTAATGAAATCAATTGCATCCATCGATCCCATTGGAGCTATAATTCTTCTTAAAACATTCATTTTTTGAAGATCATTCTTATCAAAAATCAGTTCCTCTCTTCTTGTTCCTGATTTTGTAATATCAATTGCAGGAAATATTCTTTTTTCACTTATTTTTCTATCTAAAATAGTTTCACTATTACCTGTACCTTTAAACTCTTCAAAAATTACCTCGTCCATTCTGCTACCGGTATCTATTAAAGCTGTTGCTATGATTGTAAGCGAACCACCTTCTTCTATATTTCTAGCAGCACCAAAAAATCTTTTTGGTCTTTGAAGAGCATTTGCGTCAACTCCACCTGTTAAAACTTTACCTGAGCTAGGTACAACTGCATTATATGCTCTTCCTAATCTTGTTATTGAGTCTAATAATATAACAACATCTTTTTTATGCTCTGTCAGTCTTTTAGCTTTTTCGATCACCATTTCTGCAACTGCTACATGACGTTGAGCTGGCTCGTCAAATGTAGAACTAATAACTTCACCTTTGACAGTTCGTTGCATATCAGTTACCTCCTCTGGTCTCTCATCTATTAAAAGCACCATTAAATAACATTCCGGATGGTTGGCAGTTATTGAATTCGCAATACTTTGCAATATCATTGTTTTCCCAGCTTTAGGGGGAGAAATAATCAAAGACCTTTGTCCTTTACCAATTGGACTAACAAGATCAATTAATCTTGGAGTTAAATCAGGTTTTTTTTCTATTTTATTTGACTCAACTTCCATCCCTAATTGTTTATTCGGATAAAGTGGAGTTAAGTTATCAAAAGCAATTTTATGTTTAAATTTATCAGGCTCTTCAAAATTTATTTTGCTTACCTGCAGTAGTGCAAAATATCTTTCACCATCTTTTGGTGATCTAATTGGTCCTTCGACAGTATCGCCAGTTCTTAAGCCAAATCTTCTTATTTGACTTGGACTTACATATATGTCGTCAGCACCTGGTAAGTAATTTGACTCCATTGCTCTAAGGAAACCGAACCCATCCTGGAGCAATTGTAAAACTCCTCCACCTGTTATTTCTTCTCCTTTTTCTGCAAGTTTTTTTAAAATTGCAAAATATATTTCCTGTCTACGTAGGGTACTTGCATTTTCAATACCAAGCTTTTCAGCCTCAGTAATCAACTTTTCGGAGCTTTTTTCTTTTAGTTCTTGAATGTTCATGTGTGGAAGTTTTTGTTAAAGATATGATAGATATATATACTGATATAAAAATTTCAACCCTAGATAGGCTTAAAAACTACAATAAAAACAATAAAAATAAGCAAAACTGTAGGTACTTCATTGATAATTCTATAAAATTTTGATGATTTTTTGTTTTCTTTCAATTTTAGTAAACGCATGCATTTGCCAAGATATTCATGATAGATAGTCAATATTACAACAAAAATGATTTTAAGTTGAACCCATAAATAGGCAAAACTTTCGATGCCATTAATCCAAATTAAAATTATTCCAAAAAGCCATGATAAAATCATAGCTGGTCTCATTATATAATTGTAAAGCTTTCTTTCCATTGTCTCAAAAATTTCTGTAGCTTGTTCTTTTTCAAAGTTTTCTACATGATAAACAAATATTCTTGGTAAATATAATAGTCCAGCCATCCAAGAAATAACTGCGATTAAATGAAGAGATTTAAACAAAAGATATCCACTCATAAATTATAAGTTTTTTGTAACCAGATGTTTTAACAGTGAAATATGATCTTCACTATCATTTAGACATGGCACCATTTCAAAATTTTCACCACCTGATTTCATAAAACTTTCTTTACCTTGAATTGATATTTCCTCTAGAGTTTCTACACAATCAGATGCAAATCCAGGGCAAATAACTAAAATATTTTTTTTACCTTCTTTTGGTAGAGTCTCAAAAGTTTTATCTGTGTAAGGTTGCAACCACTCTTGAGGACCAAATCTAGATTGAAAGGTAGTCTTGATTTCAATATCTGAATACTGTTCTGAAATTAATCTGGTAGTTTTATGGCAATAACAATGATAAGGATCACCTTTATCAAAATATTTTTTTGGGATTCCATGGTAAGATGCAATTATTAAATCTGGCTTCCAATTAATTTCACTAACCTTTTTTAAAATACTATTTTTAATCGCCTCAATGTACAACGGTTCGGACTCATAATGAGGTATTATTTTAAGATTTGGTTGCCACCTCATTTTCATTAAAGTTCTATAAACTTCATCACAAACTGTTGCTGTTGTTGCTGCTGCATATTGTGGATATAATGGAAGCACAATTAAATTTTCACAACCCTTTTTTTGAAGACCATGAATTTTACTTTTCAAACTTGGATTTCCATATCTCATAGCGAAATCAACAATTAGATCTTCGTTACCAATATGATTAGATAATTTTTCTGCTTGTCTTTCTGTAAAATATCTCAAAGGAGACATATTTTTATCTTCCATCCATATTTCTTTATAAGCTTTAGCTGTTTTAGAAGGTCTAAAGGTAAGTATAAATAAGTTAAGTATTACCTGCCAAATTAAGGGATTAACTTCAATTACTCGTCTGTCTGACAAGAATTCTTTCAAATATTTCCTGATATCTAACCAGTTAGTTGAGTCGGGTGTACCAAGATTAACAATTAAAATACCTGTTTTACCATAATTAATTTTTGGATGCTCCGGGGTCATTTAAAATTTCTTACAATCTTGATTAATTCTTCAACCATTTCAATTTTAGTTTCAGGAAGTATTCCGTGACCTAAATTAAAAATATATGGATGATCTTTAAAAATACTTAAGTATTTTTCAACTTCTATTTTAAGGGTTTTTTGATCAGTTAGTAATATTTTTGGGTCAAGGCCTCCTTGTATCGGTATTTTGATTTCATTAACTATCTTCTTCGGATCAACATCGTAATCTATGTTTACAGCATCAGGTTTAACAATTTCACAAAAATTTCTATAGTCTTTAATACCTCTCGGAAAACAAATAACTGGAACTCCTAATTTTTTTACGTACTCTACAATATTAAGTGTAGGTATATAAATATATTCTGGAATTTTATCCTCCAATAATCCAGCCCAACTATCAAAAATTTGAATAACTTGGGCTCCTGCATCAATTTGATTTTTTATATGAAGTTTTAAGAATTTTTCTATTATTCCTAGTAATCTATTTATTAAAAAATCATCTTTAAAAAATTCATCCGATAAACCTTTTTTAGGAGAAGATTTATTAATCATGTAAACTAGTATTGTCCAGGGCGCTCCAACAAATCCAATCATATCCCTATTACTCATTAAAGGATCTTTGGACGTCATTTCGATTGCTTTGTAAACTTTATAAATTTTTTCAGTAAAACTTATTTCATCAACATTTTTAATTATTTCTAAATCTATATCTCCTAATTTAGGTCCAAAATTTTTTTCAAATTCTACTTTTTGACGAAGACCATAGGGTAACATTAAAATATCTGAAAATATTACAGCTCCATCAAACCCAAATCTTTTAATAGGTTGTAAAGTAATTTCAGACGCTAAATCACTATTTAGGCAAAGTTTTATAAAGTCTTGGTTTTCTTTTCTAATTTCTCTAAACTCTGGAAGATACCTTCCTGCTTGTCTCATTAACCATATAGGATTAAATTGAGTATCTTCATTTTTAATACAGTTAGTTATGGGACTCATATAAATAGATATATATTATTTACTTTATTAGTATTATGTATTGTGAATAACGTAAATTAGTCAATTTCCACATTCAATTAACTTTTTATTAACAATTTTGATCTTAAATTAATAAGGTTTTTTGAGGTAAATTAGAGTTTCCAACAATTTTATGTATTTTGTATAACTATAATCACATTTTATAATTCAGTTAATTTTATTATAAAAAAACAAACTTCTATGCACCAAAAGGATAAATCTGCATTTTTCTTATTTTACTTATAGTTTATAAACATTTTATACATGAGAAACTTATACCAAATTTACTTAATATCAGATTCTACTGGTGAAACACTAGATAGGATTTTTTTGGCTTTAAAAGCTCAATTTCCTAATTTTGAGTATGAAACTAACCATTTTTCCTTCACCCGTACAGAAAGCCAAACTTTAAGCATTTTAAAACAAGCTAAGAAAGAAAAAAATTCTATTATTTTGTATACAATAGTGAATAGTAAACTTGCAAAGTATCTTACAGAAAAAGCATATGAAAGAGAAATACCGTGTTTTGGTGTTCTTGGTGATTTAATATTAAATTTCTCAAAAGTTCTTAATCAGAAAGCTTCTCATCAACCAAGTGGCCAACACGTTCTAAATGAAGAATACTACGATAGAATTGAAGCTATTCAGTTTACTATGAATCATGATGATGGTAATCAAACTGATGATATAGAGAAATCTGATATCATTCTTTTAGGGGTAAGCAGAACAAGTAAAACCCCAACTGCAATTTATCTAGCTAACAGAGGTTTTAAAACTTCAAATATCCCATTAGTAAACAAAAACTCAATTCCATCAAAAGTTACAGAAAAAAATTTTTCTCCATGTGTTGTCGGTTTAGTAACAGAAGCTGAGAGACTATATGATTTAAGAAAAAATAGATTAAACTCTCTTAAAGAAGATCAAAATAGTGAGTACGTAGATATAGACAAAATTAGGGACGAATTAAATAGTTCTAAAAAAATATTTAAAGAAAATAATTGGCCTACAATAGATGTAACTAGAAAATCAGTTGAAGAAACAGCAGCATCTGTAATTAAAATTTATGAAATAAAAAATAAAAAAAATGCCTAACATTATTCTAGCCTCAAAAAGTAAGGTAAGAAAAGAAATATTAGATAATCATAAAATTAATAACAGGGTTGAAGTATCAAATGTTGACGAAGACCCAATAAAAGAGAGTCTATTAAGAGAGGGAGCTTCATCTGAAATCATTTCTAAAAATCTCGCAGAATTAAAAGCAAATAAAGTAAGTCAAAAAATTAATGATGCTTTAGTTTTAGGGGCAGATAGCGTTATCGATTTAAATGGGGAGCTAATATCTAAACCAGAAAGTAGGGGAGAGGCTTTAAATATCCTAAAGAAACTAAATGGAAAAAAACACTCTTTGATCAGTTCGGTATGTATATCTAAAAATGGATCCATGGTTTGGAACTATACTGACAAAGCTTATTTGACCATGAAGGAATTTTCTGAAAATGAATTAATTACTTATCTAAATAAAATAAGTGATGAAATTTTGTATGCTTATAATGTCTATCAAATTGAAGGAGAAGGAAGAGCTTTATTTGCTAATATTGACGGTGATGAAGATACAATAATGGGCTTACCTATTAAAAAAATTAAGGAATATCTAGAACTTCAAAAATGAAAAAATTTTTTGTTATAGGAAACCCAATTGAGCATTCTTTATCTCCAAAGTTGCATAATTACTGGATAAAATTAAATAATTTAAAAGCTTTTTACGATAAAAAAAAATTAAATATATCAGAATTAAATAATTTAATTAAAGAAGTAAGAGAAAAGAAAATTGATGGACTTAATGTTACTGTTCCTTTTAAAAATTCTGTAATTCCTTTTTTAGATAAACTATCCAATGAGGCTCAAAAAACGCAATCAGTAAATACAATATACTATAGTGATGGAATGGTAATAGGTCACAATACAGATATAGAAGGATTTGAGTTGGCCATTAAACATACAAATTATGATATTGTTGGGAAAAATATACTAATATTGGGTGCGGGAGGAGTTTCGCCATCAATAATAGTTGCCTTGAAAAATATGAGTGCAAAAAAAATATTCATAAGCAATAGGACACAAAGAAAAGCTGAAAATTTAAAAAAAACCTTTAACGAAATAGAAATTATTGAATGGGGTACAACACCAGATTTTGACATGGTTATTAATGCGACTAGTTTAGGTTTGAAAAATGATGAAAATATTATTCTGGATTATCCAACAGTTAGTTCAGAAAAATTTTTTTATGATGTCATATACAACCCTTCTGAAACTAATTTCTTAAAATCTGCAAAAAAAAATGGAAATAAGATAGAAAATGGAAAAAAAATGTTTGTTTATCAGGCTCAAGCCTCTTTTAAAATTTGGAATAACCTAGAGCCACAAGTAGACGATAAAGTTATGGAGCTTTTAAATTGATTAAAATTGGTATTTTAGGTGACATAGGTTCAGGCAAAAGTTTTGTTGCAAAACAATTTGGTTATCCAGTCTTTAATGCAGATAAAGAAGTAAGTGATATCTACAAGAACGATAAATCTTGCTACAAAAAAATTAAAAAAAAATTTCCAAAATTTATAAAGTCAAAAATTCTAAAAAAAAATGAGCTTGGAAGTGTAATCAAAAAAAATAAACAAAACTTGAAAAAAATATCAGACATTGTGCATCCAATCGTTAGGAAGAGAATGCATATTTTTTTTAAAAAAAATAAAAGAAAATTAATGGTTGTTTTAGACATACCATTATTAGTTGAAAACAAATTATACGATAAAAACTTTTACTTAATTTTTGTTCAATCAAATAGAAATGAGATTAATAAACGACTTAAAAAAAGGCCTTTTTACAATAAAGCTATTATTAACAGTCTAAGAAAATCCCAAAGATCTTTGACTTATAAAAAGAAAATATCTAATTATGTTATTAAGAACAATTTTAAACTTCTAAGCTTAAAAAAAAATATTAAAATAATTAAAAGAAAAATTTTATATGAGAGAAATAGTTCTTGATACAGAAACTACGGGGTTATCTGTAAGAGATGGGCACCGGATTGTTGAAATTGGATGTATAGAGTTAGATAATTTAGTCCCAACGAAAAATATATTTCATGTTTATTTAAATCCAGAGAGAAAGGTTTCAGATAAAGCTTTTGAGGTTCATGGATATACTGATGAATTTCTATCAACCAAACAAAAATTTGTCGAAATTGCTAAAGATTTTCTATCTTTTATCGAGGGTAAAAAAATTATTATTCATAACGCTGAGTTTGATATTGGACATATAAATAACGAATTATCTTTGATTGGACTAAAAAAAATAAATAATTCAAACGTAATTGACACATTAGAATTAGCAAGGAATAAATTCCCAGGGTCGGGCATAAGTTTAGATGCACTATGTAAAAGATTTAGAATCGATAATTCTAAAAGAGAAAAGCATACTGCCTTAATTGACTGTGAGTTGCTTGCAAAAGTATATATTAATTTAATTGATCAAAAGGAACCAACTTTTGATTTAGTTGAAAATAATGAGATTAAGATTTCATTGGATGATAAGCAAGACTATTTCAAAAAAATTATTTTACCAACTGAAAAAGAGCTATTAGAACATTCTGAATATCTCAAAAAAAATTTCAAAAAAAATTATTTTTAATTTAGTCTAGCTTTGTATAATTTTTCGAAATCAATTTTTTTACCGAATTTTAAGTCTGGCAATCCTGAATTTTTAAGAATGGTTAAAAATTTTTGCTCTAATTCAGGATAAATTTTAGTTTGTAAATCACATAATACTATTTTCTCTAGCTCATCTTTTTTAATATTTAAGTCTAATATATCTATTACTGTTGCATATTTAATTTGAAAAAAACCTGTCTTTTTTTTTTCATTTGGATTTGTGTAGCTTAACGTAGTTAAAACCTCTATCATTTTTTTTTTAAGAGGTTTGGAATTAATATCAACTTTCATTTGAAACTCAGGTATTGTATTTCTTATTGTTACCAAACTCTCTGGGCTTGATATTTCAATCGATAAATCTTGAATATAATTTAATACAATTTTATATTTATTTTCCATCTTTATCCTCTATATCTTCATATTCTCCCTCAATAAAATTTTTTTTTGTAGCACTATTTTTTTTGTTATAATTTTTTGAATATTTACTTAATATAATTTTTCGTGTGATAGGAAAAATCAATAAAATTCCTAATACATCTGTTGCGAACCCTGGCAGTATTAATAGTAAAGCTGCAAAAGCAATTGCTGCTCCAGATACTATCTCGTAAAGAGGTAGTTCGTTTTTTATTAATTGAGACATTCCTGCTCTTAAAGTATTAAAACCTTCATATCTTGCGTACCAAATACCTAATATTGCTGTTACAATTATCAGTAAAATGGTGTTTATAGCTCCTATTTGTGAGCCAATTTTTATGAATAAATAAATCTCAATAAGAGGTATTCCTAAAATTAGAATTATTGCTGTGTTCATTTGTCTACACTGTAAATTGCAGGTTGAAATTAATCAACATAGTAAATATTATTAGTATATGAGTTATAGTTTTGAGTACATCGATATAATATTATTAGCAATGATAGCTGGTTTTATTTTCTTAAGATTAAGGGGTATTTTAGGAAAAAAAACGGGTTTTGAGGAAAATATTAACTCAAGTTTTCCCCACGAGGAAATGCCTGAAAAAAAGAGCGCTCCTATTTTAAATGCTGAAAATTTCGATGATGCAGCAAAAAAAGATTTTTTAAATGGTGCGAAAATAGCCTACGAGAGTGTTATAACTAGTTTTTCTAAAGGAGATCTTAAATCTATAAAAAATCTTCTAGCAAAAAACGTATATGATCAATTCGATGAGGCAATAAAAGACAAAAAAGCAAGAAACGTTACTTCAGAGACAACTTTTATTGGAATCAATACAGCAGAAATAAAAGAGCATAATCAAGATAAAAACATGCTTGAAGTAAGTGTTGAATTTGTCAGTGAAATAATATCTTGCATAAAAGACAAAGATAACAAAATTGTTTCAGGCGATGCCCAAAAAGTAAAAAAAGTTTTAGATACTTGGAAATTTTCAAAAGACATTACTTCGAGAAATCCTAACTGGCTAATTGTAGACACCCAGGCTTAGTTGATAAAGAAAATATCAGATAAAGATAAACAAGACTGGCAGGACTTTATAGATAGTTCTGATAAATTAGAAAATAAAGATAATCTAAATATTAAAGATCCTAAAAGCTATGCTGAAAAGTCAATTGATTTACATGGTTATAGCTTAGATGAAGCTAACCAAAAGATTACCTCCTATATCAATGAATGCTTTGAAAAAGGAATTAATAAAATTAATGTCATTACTGGAAAAGGGTTGAGATCTAAAAATTTAAATGATCCATATCAATCAAAGAATTTAAGCATATTAAAGCACTCAGTACCAAATTTCATTAAAGGCAATAATCAGTTAATGAGTAAAATTATCAATATTGATTTTGATGCCGTTGAAAATCCAACTATAGGAAACTTTGATATTTTTTTAAAAAGGAAAAAATAAAATTATAAAATAAACTTTGAAAGATCAGCGTCTTTAACTAGCTCACCTAAATTTTTCTTTATATATTCTGAGTCTATGCTGATTTTTTCTCCAGCTCGGTCTGTTGCTGTAAAACTTATTTCATCTAAGACTCTTTCTATAATGGTGTGAAGTCTTCTTGCACCTATATTTTCAACAGTTGTATTAACCTCACTTGCAATTGTTGCGATGGTATCAATTCCATCTTCAGTAAACTCTAAATCAACATTTTCTGTTTTTAGTAGAGCTTTGTATTGTTTAATCAAACTATTGTCTGGTTCTTTTAAAATTCGTTTAAAATCCTCACTATTTAACGCATCTAGCTCAACTCTGATCGGTAATCTTCCCTGAAGCTCCGGCAAAAGATCTGATGGTTTTGCTAATTGGAACGCACCAGAGGCTATAAATAATATGTGATCTGTTTTAATTGGACCATATTTTGTGCTCACAGTTGTCCCTTCTATTAATGGAAGTAAGTCTCTTTGAACACCTTCTCTTGAAACGTCTCCACCAACTCTGTCTGTTCTTGCTGAAATTTTATCAATTTCATCTAAAAATACTATACCGTTATTCTCAGTTGTATTTTTTGCAGATTTTATAATTTTGTCTTGTTCGATTAATTTATCAGCTTCTTCATTAAGTAGTATTTCATGAGATTCTTTAACTGACATTTTTTTCTTTTTAGCTTTTTGACCCATAGATTTACCAAGCATATCTGAGATATTAATCATCCCAACATTAGCCCCAGGCATACCTGGAATTTCAAACGACGGCATTCCACCGCCACTTTCTGTAACAGCTATTTCAATCTCATTATCGTCTAAATCACCATCTCTTAATCTTTTTCTAAAACTTTCTCGTGTTGCAACACTTGCTTTACTTCCAACAATTGCATCAAGAACTCTGTCCTCTGCTAATTTCTGAGCTTTCGTGTGAACTTCTTTTCTTTTTTTTACTTTCTCCATTGCAATAGCAATTTCTAAAAGATCTCTAATAATTTGTTCCACGTCTCTTCCAACATATCCTACTTCAGTAAATCTTGTGGCTTCAACTTTTACAAAGGGTGCCTCAGCTAATTTTGATAATCTTCTAGATATTTCTGTTTTACCAACACCTGTTGGTCCCATCATTAAAATATTTTTTGGAAGGACTTCATCTTTCATGTCACCTTCTAAAGCTTGTCTTCTCCATCTATTTCTTAAAGCAATTGCAACAGCTCTTTTTGCATTGTTTTGACCCACAACAAATCTATCTAATTCTGAAACTATTTCTCTTGGAGATAATGAATTTTGGATATTACTATTTTCTTTTTTTACTTTAGCGTTTGGTAAAGTTGTAACATTTGATTTTTCCATATTAAATTTTCTCTATATTGCAATTATCATTTGTGAATACGCATATATCAGATGCAACTTTAATCGCTTTTTTGGCAACTTCCTCTGCTGATAAATCTGTATCCATTAAAACTTTTGCTGATGCTAATGCATAATTTCCACCTGATCCTATACCAATAACATCTCCTTCAGGCTCTAAAACATCGCCAGTTCCTGAAATAATAAAACTATTTTCTTTGTCACCAACAGCCATCAAGGCTTCTAACCTTCTTAAATACTTATCTGTTCTCCAATCTTTAGCTAATTCAACGGCTGCTCTTGCTAAATTTCCAGCATGTTTTTCCAACTTAGATTCTAATCTCTCAAATAATGTTAATGCATCTGCTGTTGATCCAGCAAATCCAGCGATCACATTTCTTTTCTCAATCTTACGAACTTTGTTAGCAGTTTTCTTAATAACTGTATTTCCCATACTAACTTGGCCGTCACCAGCAACTACTACTTCATTGTTTTTTCTTACTAATACTATTGTTGTCATGGGATATAGATGGATACTAAATCTAATAGTTCAAGACCAAGGCTAGAATTATTGCCATAATTGAATAATAGATATATACCTTTTTTAGATTATGAAACGTAAAGCCAAAATAAGTAGAAAAACAAAAGAGACCAACATCAGTGTTGATTTAAATATTGACGGTAAGGGTAAGTACAAAGTTGACACAGGCATAGGATTTTTAGATCACATGCTTGAGCAATTATCAAAACACTCTTCTATGGATATGAACATTAAAGCTAAAGGTGATACGTACATTGATCTTCACCACACAACTGAAGATACAGGAATTGCAATTGGTGAATGTTTGAAAAAAGCATCTAAAAAATTTGTTGGTATTAAAAGATATGCGCATGCGATGATTCCGATGGATGAAACATTAACTAGAGTTGCAATTGATGTATCAAATAGACCTTACTTAATTTGGAAAGTAAAACTGAAAGTAGAAAAATTAGGTGAGATGGATACGGAACTATTTAAAGAATGGTTCCAAGCATTTTCACAAGCTGCAGGAATTACTTTGCACATTGAAAACATTTATGGCGATAACAGTCACCACATAATTGAATCTTGCTTTAAAGGATTAGCAAGATCATTACGTGCTGCTTTAGAAATGGATCCAAGAAATAAAACTACAATACCTTCTACAAAAGGTTCTTTATAAATTTAATGAATGTCACAATTGTTGACTACAATTCAGGTAACATAAGTTCTGTAATTAATTCGTTTAAGGAAGTTGTAAAAGATAAAGTAAATATTGAAGTAACATCTGATCTTGAAACAATAAAAACTAGCGATAAAGTTGTATTACCTGGACAAGGATCTTTTAAGAGCTGTATTGATGGTCTCAATAGTATTAACGGCTTGATAGATACTCTTAATGAATTTGCATTAGAAAGTAAAAAACCACTTCTTGGAATTTGTGTTGGACTTCAAATGTTTGCAAATATTGGATATGAAGAAGTTGAGACTAAAGGATTAGGTTGGATTTCTGGTAAAGTTTCTAAAATTGATAACCAAGGCGGTAAATTTAAGCTTCCACACATTGGTTGGAATGAAATTAATATTAAGAAAGAAAGTAAGATTTTTAAAGGCATAGAAAATAATTCTCACATGTACTTCGTTCACAGTTATGAATTTGTACCTGAGGATAAATCTGTAATTTCAGCAACAACTGATTACTCATCTAATGTTGTTTGTGCTGTTGAAAATGAAAACATATTTGGTACCCAATTTCACCCTGAAAAGAGCGATAAAATAGGGCTAAAAATAATAAGTAACTTTATAAATATCTAAAATAATGAAAATTCTTATTTACGTAATTTCAATTTTATTATCTTTTACAAATTTTAGTAATGCAGATGTCGAAAACATTTTAAAAGAAATTAAAAAAAATAAAGATTTAGTAATGGGTTTTAAAAATGTCAAATTTCTTGATGGTTCAATTAAAAATAATTGGGAAATTAATAATAGTGATATTCTTAAAAGTGAAAAAAAAACTAGAAATCACGTATTAAAAATTGTTAACAAGGCTGACGATTATCCAGTGAGACTAGGAAAGCAATCATTAAGATTTGAGGTAAGACATGGTAATGGTTGGGGTTGGGACAAAAAAAATGATAGAGAGAGAGTAGAACTTAAAATTTGTTGTATAAATAAAAAAATAACTTGGACTGCATGGTCGATATATTTACCAAAAGATTACAATGTAGTCTTTCCAATTAGAACTATGTTAGGTCAATTTCATAATGATGGTGACAACCCACCAGCTTTTACTTTTGAAAATCAAGGAGTTCTTATTCCAGGAGGTTATTGGTTAGAGGTTGATAGTTATGTTGGGGGAAATAATAATAATCCTAAACTACTAATTGATCAGAAAGATATGTTAGGTAAATGGACAGATGTTCTGGTAAATGCAAAATGGACAAATAAAAAAGATGGTTTTTTTAAAGTTTGGGTAAATGGGAAACTAAAAGCTCAACACACTGGCATGACACAAGAAAAAATAGACGATATGCTTTTTCACATAGGTATATATAGATCTTTTCTTTCCAAGACACCTGGTCCAGATCCTACTCAAGTTGCATATTATGATGAAGTTAGACACGGAAATAAATGTAAAAAACTTAAACTTAAGGAATTAGGATACTCTTGTAATGATATAGAAAGTCAGACTTTTAAATGAAAATATTTCCAGCAATAGACATTAAGGACAAGAAGTGCGTGAGGTTAGTTAAAGGAGACTTTGATAATAAAACTGAATATGAAATGTCGCCAGTTGAACAAGCTGGTAAATATAAAGACCATGGTTTTAAAAACTTGCACATAGTTGACCTTGATGGAGCATTAACAGGAGATACTGTAAATATTGATATTATTGAGGAAATTGTTGGAAAATTTGATCTTAAAATTGAAATAGGTGGTGGTGTGAGAAACTTTGAGAGTATTCAAAAATATACTGATGCTGGAGTAGAGAAAGTAATTTTAGGAAGCGCTGCAATAAAAGATAAAAATTTTTTAAAAGAGGCTTGCCAAAAATTTCCAGACAAGATTGCTTTAGGTCTAGATGCTAAACATGGTTATCTGTCTGTATCTGGATGGAAAGTAAATTCTAATTTAAAAACTTTAGAATTTTTAAAAGATGTAAATGATTATGGAGCCAGTAGATTAATTTATACCGATATTAATAGAGATGGTATGAAGCTAAGACCAAATTTTGAGGAAACAGAAAATGTAGCTAATAATTCAAATTGCCCAGTCATTATTTCTGGAGGTGTGTCATCCGTAGATGATATTAAAAAGGCCAAAGAATTAGGAAATAAAAATATTGAAGGAATTATAGTTGGTAAAGCTATTTATGATGGTGATATTAAATTAGATGAACTTGCAAGAGAAATAGATGCTTAAAAATAGAATTATACCTTGTCTGGATGTTAAAAATGGAAGAGTTGTAAAAGGTATAAACTTTGTTGATTTACAAGATGCAGGTGACCCAGTTGAACAGGCTAAAATTTATAGTGATGGTGGCGCAGATGAAATTTGTTTTTTAGATATCACAGCATCAAATGAAAATAGAGATACAATTTATGAAGTAGTTAAAGATACTTCTAAAAAATGTTTTGTACCTTTAACTGTTGGTGGTGGAGTTAGAAGTGTGGATGATATTAGCAAACTTTTGAACTGTGGGGCTGACAAGGTTTCAATTAATACAGCTGCAGTTCAAAACGCAGATGTTGTAGTTCAAAGTTCAAAAAAATTTGGATCACAATGTATTGTTGTTGCAATTGATGCTAAGAAAAACGGAGAAAAATGGGAAGTTTTTACTCATGGGGGTCGAAACAATACTGGAATTGATGCATTAGAATTTGCAAAAAAGATGGAAGATAGTGGAGCAGGTGAGTTATTGGTTACTTCAATGGATAGAGATGGAACTCAGGTTGGCTATGACATTGATCTGATGTCAAAAATATCATCTATGGTAAATATACCTACAATAGCATCAGGTGGGGTTGGGGATCTTGATCATTTAGTTGATGGCATCAAATTAGGCAATGCTAGCGCGGTTTTAGCAGCATCCATATTTCACTACGGTAAATATTCTGTGAAAGAAGCTAAAGAATATCTGGACTCAAAAGGTATACCTGTTAGGATTTGAGATGCTAAATACCCTAGAAAGTCTATTTAAACTTGCAAGAGAAAGAAAATCTTCACCAGTTGAAGGTTCTTATACCAATAAACTTTTGAGTGATAAATCTTTGAGCAAAGCAAAAGTGCTTGAAGAGATAAATGAACTTATTGAGTCGGTTGAAGAAGATTCTAATAAAATACATGAAGCAGCTGATGTATTTTATCATTTAATAATGTACCTTGAGGCAAATAATATAAAAATTGAAGATGTAATGAGCGAATTAGATAAAAGAAAAAAATGAGCCATAAATTTTATAAACCTGCAAGATCAAGATTACAAAGAAGTGAATTAGCTGTTCCAGGCTCTTCACCAAAAATGTTTGAGAAAGCTTTAAGTTCACCAGCTGATTATGTTTTTCTAGATTTAGAGGATGCAGTTTCTCCCAATGATAAAATTTCTTCTAGAGCAAATGTTATTAAAGCTTTAAATGAAATGAATTGGAGAGGTAGTGGCAAAACTATTTCTGTGAGAATAAATAGTTTAGATACACATTATATGTACTCTGATTTGATCGAAATAGTTGAACAAGCTGGAGAAAATGTAGATACAATTTTAGTTCCAAAAGCTGGTACTGCGAGCGATGTTTATATGGTTGATTGTTTATTAACTCAGATTGAAACAAACAAAAAATTAAAAAATAAAATTGGAATTGAATGTTTAATTGAAACTGCATTAGGGATGTCAAATATAAAAGAAATCGCAACTTCTAGTGAAAGACTTGAGGCATTGCATTTTGGTGTTGCAGATTATGCAGCAAGTTTAAGAGCAAGAACAACTGTCATAGGTGGTCTTAACGAAAACTATCCTGGAGATCAATGGCACCATGGATTATCAGAATTAGTAATGACATGTAGAGCTTATGGACTTAGAGCGATTGATGGACCATTTGGAGATTTTAATGATCCAGATGCCTATACTGCTGCTGCTAAAAGAGGAGCTGCAATTGGTATTGAGGGTAAATGGGCCATCCATCCATCTCAAATTGAGCTTGCAAATAAAGTATACTCTCCTCCTGAGGCAGAGGTTACTAAGGCTAAAAGGATCCTAGAAGAACTAGAAAAGGCTGCAAATGAAGGAAAAGGAGCTGCTCAGCTTGATGGACGGATGATTGATGCTGCATCAGCACGAATGGCTGAAAATATTGTAAACATCGATAAGTTAATCCATAATAAATAAATAAAATTATGGATATTCACGAATACCAAGCAAAAAAAATACTTTCAGATTTTGGAGTAACGATTCCAAGGGGTGGAATTGTGTACAGTCCAGAGAATGCCGAGAATAAAGCAAGAGAGATTGGTGGATCTAGATGGGTAGTTAAAGCTCAAATTCATTCAGGTGCTAGAGGAAAAGCTGGTGGAATAATAGTTTGTGATAGTCCATTGGAAGTTGCCCAAGCAACAGACAAACTACTTGGAAAAAAATTAGTGACAAACCAAACAGGCCCTGAAGGTAAAATAGTAAATAGAATTTATATTGAAGAAGCGACAGATATTGAGCGAGAACTTTACCTTGGTCTTGTTTTTGATAGAAGTTCAGAAAGCATTATGGTTGTTGCATCAACAGAAGGTGGTATGAGTGTTGAAGAAATTTCAAAAGAAAAACCAGAAACTATAATTAGATCAAAAATTGAAGTTGCTGTTGGAATGCAAAGTTTTCAGGCTAGAGAATTAGCATTTGGTTTAGGAATTGAACCTGATTTAATTAGAAGAGCATCTGAAACTATTATTGGATGCTACAAAGCATTTAGTGAACTGGATGCTACAATGGTAGAAGTCAATCCGTTGGTAATTTCAAAACAAAAACAAATCTTGGCTTTGGATTGTAAAATGAGTTTTGACAACAACGCAATGTTTAGAAGAAACCAAGTTTCAGAACTTAGAGATAAGACACAAGAGGACTCAAAAGAGGTTTTTGCATCTGATAGAGGGTTGAACTATGTAAGTTTAGATGGAAACATTGGTAATATTATTAATGGTGCTGGATTAGCAATGGCATCCATGGACATGATAAAACTAGCTGGTGGAAGTCCTGCTAATTTTTTAGATGTGGGTGGTGGAGCTACTCCAGAAAAAATAGTTAAAGCATTTAAGTTAGTTACAATGGATGAAAAAGTAAAAGTAATTTTAGTAAATATATTTGCTGGTATAAACAGATGTGATTGGGTAGCAGAAGGAATAGTAGAAGCTCTTAAAAAAATAGAAGTTAATGTTCCATTGGTTATTAGATTAGCAGGTACAAATGTTGAAAAAGGAAATCAAATTTTAAAAGAGAGTAAGATAAATTATATTGAGGCAAACACTTTAGAGGATGCAGCTAATAAAGCGGTTGCAGCGCTGAAAAAATAGATAATGACAGTATTAATTGACAAAAACAGTAAGATTATTATTCAAGGTTTTACAGGAAAAATGGGCTCTTTTCATGCAGACGAGATGATTAAGTATGGTTCTAATGTCGTTGGTGGAGTTACTCCAGGAAAGGGTGGCTCTATGCATCTAAATCTGCCAGTGTTTAATACAGTTAAAGATGCAGTAAGCGAAACTGGAGCAGATGCATCAATTTTATTTGTACCACCAGCTTTTGCAGCTGACTCGGCAATGGAAGCTGCTGATGCTGGTATTAAAACGTGTGTAGCTATTGTTGATGGAATTCCATCTCACGACATGATCAGAATAAAAAGATACATGAGAAGGTATACTAAAAGTTCTAAAATGACTTTAGTTGGACCTAATTGCGCAGGAATTATAAGTCCAGGAAAATCAATGTTGGGTATTATGCCAGGACATATTTATAAAGAGGGAAGAGTTGGTATTATAAGTAGATCAGGAACATTAGGATATGAAGCTGCTCAACAACTTAAAAATTTAAATATTGGAGTTTCAACAAGTGTTGGAATAGGTGGAGATCCAATAAATGGAAGTTCATTTAGAGATATAATTGAAAAGTTTGAAACTGATGATGAAACTGATGCAATTTTAATGATTGGTGAGATTGGTGGTCCACAAGAAGTGGCGGCGGGTGAGTTTGCTAAAGAAAATATGAAAAAACCAGTCATAGCCTATATAGCTGGTCTGACTGCTCCAAAAGGCAGAGTAATGGGTCATGCTGGAGCAATAGTTTCAGCTTATGGTGAAAGTGCAATAGAAAAAGTTGAAATTTTAAAAGAGTGTGGAATTACAATTTCAAAAAATCCATCTGTTATGGGAGACACAGTAAAATCAGTTTTAGAAAATATGTAATTATGAGTTACGACGATAATAATATATTTGCTAAAATACTAAGAAAAGAGATACCTTGCAATAAAATTTATGAAGATGAGTTTGTTTTATCTTTTCATGATATAAATCCACAAAAAAAAATTCATGCTTTAGTTATTCCAAAAGGTAAATATGTCGATCTAGATGACTTTAGCCAAAATGCATCGTCTGAAGAAATTGTTGGATTGCTAAAAGGTATTAACACTGTTGCAAAAAAATTAAATATATCTGTTGATACTGGTAAAGGATATAGAGCGTTAGCAAATATAAGTGAGGATGGCGGACAAGAGGTTCCACATTTACATTTCCATTTGTTTGGTGGAGAGAAAATTGGAAAAATGGTCTCGTGATAATTAACGTAGACAGAAGTTTCTTAGAAATTAATTCGATAAAAAAACTTAATCGATCAAAGAGCCCAGGCCCAAACTTCAAAATTTATCAATTAGATCCACCTGATTTTCAACTAAACAAATTTTTTTATAAACAAATTGGAAAAAAATACAGATGGATAGATAGATTGGCATGGGATGACAAAAAATGGATCGAATATGTTGAAAATCCAAGGGTAAAAACCTTTGTTTTAAAGGAAAATAACAACTTGGTAGGATTTTATGAAACCGTTCGTGATTTTGATAATGGTCACTCAGAAATAGCATATTTTGGCATCTTAGAAGAGTACTTTGGGAAAAAATGTGGAGGATATTTACTATCTGAGGCAATTAAAAAGTTATTTGAAGATGGAATATCTAGAGTTTGGTTACACACTTGTTCATTAGATCATAAAAATGCAATCAAAAACTACCTAGCTAGAGGTATGCAGATATTTAAATCAGAAAAAATAAATGTTGACGTTAATTAGTATAATTTTGTATTGAAAATAATTTTTCTTCAACATCAATATTAATACTAATATCACTCAAAAAGGTTTGGATCAGGTTTTGGTATATATCTTTAGTTTCCCAACCAATTAAATCCAAACTTTCTTTATCAAAAAAAACTTTAATTAGGTTATTTTCATATTCAAAATTAAAAACATAATAAAAAGGATAATTTTTATCATCTTTTACCTCTTTCATTTTTGAAATTAAGAACTTTTTATCGAGAATAAAATTTAATGGTGTTTTATCTAGTGGATATCTATAGTAATTTTTTATTTTATCTGAATTTATAACTAGAGATTTACCATTTGAAACTAATATTTTGTTATATATATCATAATATTCACAATAAATTCTTTTTGGGTATAAAATTATACACTCTCCTTTTTCAATATTATTATTATCTATTTTTTGAATAAATTTGAATTTTAAAGAATATATGTATTCTAAATAGTTTATAATTTTTTGATTTGGAGAACTTTGTGCATTTATATTAAAAAAAAAAATCAAACTAAAGATTATATATTTTATCATTTAAGCACTTCTCTTTTACCTACATGATTTGCTGGGCTGACTTCTCCATTTGCTTCCATTTGATCTACTATTCTAGCTGCTCTATTGTAACCAATTTGTAGTTTTCTTTGTAAAAAAGATGTTGATGCTTTTCTTTCAGATTTTACAATTTCAAGAGCTGTATTATATAATTCATCTAGATTTTCTTTATCGCTTGTACCACTAGAGCTTTCTTTTTCATCAACAAAATTCATAATTTCATCAACGTAATCTGGTTCAGCTTGGTTCCTTAGAAAGTTATTTATTTTCTCAATTTCTCCCTCTGATACAAAAGGGGCATGAATTCTTGTCATTCTATTTGCTGAAGTCATATAGAGCATATCTCCCTTACCAAGCAGTTGCTCAGCGCCTTGTTCGCCGAGAATTGTTCTACTATCTATTTTAGATGTAACTTGAAAAGATATTCTAGTAGGAAAGTTAGCTTTAATTGTTCCAGTAATGACATCAACACTTGGTCGCTGCGTTGCCATTATAATATGTATACCTGCTGCTCTAGCCATTTGTGACAATTTTTGAATATAGTTCTCTATATCCTTGCCAGCGACTAACATAAGATCTGACATTTCATCAACAATAACAACTATATAAGGCATAGAAATCTTATGCTTTTCATTGTAACCATCTATATTTCTTACACCTACTTTAGTCATAAGTTTGTAACGATTTTCCATTTCTTTAACTACCCACCCTAAAACAGATGCAGCTCTTTTGGCTTCAGTTATGACAGGGCATAATAAATGTGGAATTCCCTCGTAAGTAGATAGTTCCAACATTTTTGGATCAATTAAGATAAATTTACATTTCTCCGGAGAGTGTTTGTACAAAAGTGATAAAATAATTGTATTTATACAAACTGATTTTCCTGATCCTGTCGTACCAGCTATAAGCAAATGAGGCATTGTGCTTAGATCGCCTGTTATTGGTAATCCGGAAATACTTTTGCCAAGAGCTATGGGGAGTTTTGTATCTTTTTTTTTATAACTAGGGTCTGAGATTATTTCACTTAAAAAAACATTCTCTCTTAGTGGTTTAGGTAATTCAATACCTATAGTATTACTTCCGGGTATTGTTGCAATTCTAGCTGACTCAGAACTCGTATTTCTAGCGATATCCTCTGAAAGATTTATTATTTTAGATACTTTTACCCCAGGAGCAGGTTCGAACTCATACAACGTCACAACGGGACCCTGACTAACTTTTTTTATTTCTCCCTCAACACCAAAGTCTAATAAAATTTTCTCTAAAATTTTTTCGTCAATTTTATTATCAGATAAATTTTTATCTTTTTTTGCTGGAGTTTTTAAAAAATCAATTGCTGGTAACTTATATTTTATAATTCCTTTTTCAGATGAGGATGGTTTTTTATCGAATGAGAAGTTTTCTTGAATTCTATTTTCATTTTTAACATAATCATTTTCACTTATTACATTTTCTTCATAATGATCAATGATATTATTGTTTGGTATTTTTTTAGATTTTATAAAAATTTTAATGACATAGCCCAGATATTTAAACTTAAAATTAATACTCAAAAGAAAAAAACATGTTATTAAAAAAATTAAAATTACATAACTTATTCGATAGTTTAAATTTATTAGATTAATTAAAAAAGTTCCTTCAAATAAATTGCCAACAAATCCATTATTACCATTAATTGTAAGCCAAAATGTTTCAGTATGGAAAGCTGTAAAAAATAATGTTCCTACTAGCGAGTATAATATTGTAAAAAATAAACTTTCAAGGATATGTAAAATTTTTTTATCAATTATTACCAATAAAGATACAAGAATAAACGAGAATGGCACTAATAATGATATTAGGCCCACTGACTGAAATAATAAATCAGAAATATAGCTACCTTTTGCTCCTAAAAGATTATTCATTTCAGTATTTTCAGGGAAAATAAAGTTAGGATCTTCAGGGGAATAACTAATTAGAGAAAGAAAAAGTAATATGGATAAAACTAGCAAAGTAAAACCCACTAGTTCAGATAATCTATTTAAGAGAAAATTGGTAGTTTTATCTATGAAATTTTTAATTTTCATTTTGTTTTTAATGATTTGTCACTTTGTATCATTTAATTTTTATTGATAAAATTAAATAATATTATGAATATTTGTTTATTAGGAAATAATTTAACTAATCTTGTTTTAGCCAAAATTTTAATTAAAAAAAACATTAATGTTGATGTTATTTCGCAAACACAAAAATCAATATTCAAAAATTCAATTAGAACAATAGCTATTTCAAGTGAAAACTATAAATTTTTAAAAGAAAATATTAAAGGTCTGAACAATTTGGGTTGGCCAACACAAAAGATCAAAATTTATTCTGAAAAGAATAGTTCACAAGAATTATTTGAGTTCAAAAATAGAAATCAAAATAATTTTTATTTATTCAAATATTTTGATTTATACAATTTAGTAAAAAAAAATAAATTTTTAAAATTTATTAAACTGAAAAATTATAATTTTGAAACAATTAAAAAAAAAAATTATAATTTAATCATTAACTCTGATCAAAGTAGTCCATTAACAAAAAAATATTTTCATAAAAAGATAGAAAAAAATTATAAATCCATAGCTCACACAGCAATAATAAATCATAAAAAAAATGAGAATAATGTTGCAATGCAAATTTTTACAAGAAATGGACCATTAGCATTCCTTCCTTTATCAAATAATCAAACATCAATAGTATTTTCTAATAATTCTACAAATTTGATTGATAAAAAAAATTTTCTCAACATTATTGATAAATACAACAATAAATATGAAATAAAGAATATTAGCAATGTGGAGTCTTTCAATATTAAATTTATGATTTTAAGGGAATATATTTATAAAAATATTTTATCATTTGGAGATTTAATCCATAGAGTTCATCCTTTAGCAGGACAAGGTTTCAATATGACAATAAGAGATATTAAATCTTTATCTCAAATTTTAGAGGATAATATTAAACTAGGAATTAATGATGGAGAAATAATTGCTAGTAAATTTCAGGAAAAAAATAAACATGTAAATTTTATTTACGGATTTGGTATTGATACATTAAATTCCTTTTTTCAACTCGATAACAAGCTTAAAAATAAATTATCTGATCCTATTTTTAAGATTTTAAAAGGAAATAAATTATTGAATAAGTATTCGATATATTTATCTGATTAATTTGAGTAAACTTTTATTGTAAAGTTTTATTATTATAATTATCTAAAATATAAGTATTTAGGATTTCTTCCAATTTTTCTTTTCTTACATTTAAATCTTTGCTCTCTAGTAAGACTTGTTTTTCTTCTAGTGAAAATGGGGAGGCCATAGACAAAGTATTTATAGTTTGATCTAAACTTTGTTTTTCTATTTCTTTCCAATTAATCTCATAACCTTGTTTTTTGAAAAGCCCTTTTAAATTTTGAAATATCAATTTTAAATCTGAAAATTTTATTTCATCTGGTTTTTCTTCTAAATCATTGAAAAAATCGTCATATTTCACATCACACTCTCTAAATAAATTTGAATTATCAACTTCGTTAATAATTTTAAATCTGCAAATTCCACTCAAGATAATTAAATATCTTCCATCATCAGTTTCATTAAAGCTTGTTATTTTTCCAGCGCATCCAACATCGTGTAAGTCAGGTTTTTTAAGTTCACCTGTTTTTTTAGGCTGAACCATTCCAATAATCCTATTACTTTGCATACTTTGATCTATCATTTGAATATATCTTGGTTCAAAAATGTTTAATGGGACTGTTGTTCTGGGAAAAATAATGAAATTTGATAAAGGAAAAACTGGCAAAATATTAGGAAGATCTTCTTTTTTCATAATATTTAAATTATAACACATAGTCGATGAATTCAAATTATTTTGAAAAAAATAAAAAAAAAATCTTAGACTTATACAAAGAACAAAAATTTTTAGAATTGATAAAATTAGGAGTTAAATTAATAAAATTTAATTCAAATGATGCCCAATTAATATATTTGTTAGGATTATCATCGATAAATTTACAAAAATTTCTCGATGCAGAAAAATATTTTGAAAAATTGATATCAATTAAAAAAACTCCAGAGATATATTATATATATGGCAATATACAGAAAAAAATAAAAAAATATAACGATGCAGTTATATCTTTTGAGAATGCTATAAAATTGAAACCTAATTTTTCTGAAGCATATAATAACTTAGGAAATACAAAAAAAATTATTAACAAAAGAGATGAGGCTATTGTTTGTTATCGAAAAGCTATAGAATTTAAAAATAATAATATAGAAGCACTTGTCAGTTTATCTGCAATTTTAAAAGAGGATAGAAACTATGTGGATTTAATTGAAGTTTATAAAAGTATTTTAAAATTAGATAAAAATAATATTAAAACATTATATAATCTTGGATCTGCTTACTTATTCACAGGAAATATTTCTGAGGGAAAAAAATATTTTGAAAAAATATTTGAAATAGATAGCTCTTTTGTACCAAGTATGAGAAACTATATTTCTGTTACAGAAATTGATAGTAAAAATAAAATTTTTAAAGAATTAGAAAAATTAGATTTAAGTATTCTAAATAACGAGGATAAAATATTAGCATTAAATGCTCTTAGCAAAGGATATTTTGATCAAAACAAAGTGAATCTTGCATTTGATAATTTAGATAAATCAAATAGTCTTAAAAGAGATCTCTCAAATTTTTCCTTGGATGATCAAAGAGACCAATTTAGAAGAATAAAATTTTTGTTTGACCAATTAAGTAACAATGAAAAAAATTTTAGTAAAATATCAACTACACCAATTTTTATTATTGGCATGCCAAGATCTGGTACATCATTGCTAGAGCAGATTTTAGCTTCTCATTCAAAAATTTATGGAGCTGGTGAACTCAACTTTTTACAAAAGGTTATAGATAAAATTGGTTTAGATAATCCAAATAATCCAGTCGAATATTTTAGTACTGTAAGAAATTATTATATCGATCAATTAACTAAAATCTCAGATAAACCATTTATTATTGACAAATTACCTCTAAACTTCAAATGGGTCGGTTTTATAATAAATTCTTTACCAGAAGCAAAAATAATTCATATTAATAGAAACCCCATGGCTGTTTGTTGGTCTAATTATAAAACACTTTTTACAGACAGAGGAATGGATTTTACATTAAGTCAAGATAGTATTGCTGAATACTATCACCTATATGTTGATCTGATGAACTATTGGAATATTAAATATCCTAGAAAAATAATAAATATTGATTATGATAATTATGTCAAAAATTTTGAAACAGATACCAAATCGATCTTAAATTATATAAATCTAGAATGGGAAGAAAAAATTAAGAGTTATGATAAGACAAAAAGAGTTGTTACAACAGCTTCTTTCCAACAAGTAAGAGGAAAAATAAAAAAAGATACTTCTAAAGGGTGGAGAAAATATAGCGATAACCTAATTAGAATGCAGAAAGTACTGGCTAAATTTAAAATTAATTTTTAAATTAATTATATAATTTTTTTAAAGTAGTTATTTAATACTTAAGGTTAATTTAATTAAAATAGTTTCTTGCTAAATTTAAAAAAAGCTACTAATTTTAACATTTGTAGAACAAGCGGGCATAGCTCAGTGGTAGAGCGTCTCGTTGCCAACGAGAAGGTCGTGGGTTCGAGTCCCATTGCCCGCTCCAAGATTATCATTATGATTATTTGGATCGCTTCATATCCTAAGAGTGGAAACACTTATTTAAGATCTTTTATTGCTTCATATTATTTTTCAAAAAAAGGAAAATTTGATTTTAATTTGTTACTAAATATCCTTCAATTCCCATCTGTAAAATTTACAAAAAAAAATATTTCTTCAGAATTGGAGGCTAGTAAGAGCTGGATATATAACCAAGAGCAGTTTTTTTCAGGAGAAAAAGTACATTTTATTAAAACCCATAATACTTTAAACAATTATAAAGGTAATGAGTTTGCAAATAATAAACAGACACTAGGGGCAATTTATATTGTAAGAGATCCTAGAAATGTAATTACTTCAATGAAAAATCATTATTCCATGAGTTATGACTATGCTTATTCAAAATTAATTGATGATAATGCTTCTCTGTTGGAAAAATCAAGAGATAACGATCATAGTAATTTTACATTTTTAGGTTCATGGTCAGAACACTATAAATCTTGGAAAATGTCTAAAAATTTTAAAACACTTTTTCTTAAATATGAAGATTTAGAAAATTACAAATATGATTCTTTTAAAAAAATTCTCACTTTTATAAATCAACTGAAAAATGACAAATCAAAAATTAATGAAAAAAAACTAATAAATTCAATCAATTCAACAAGTTTTAAAAATTTAAGAAATAAAGAGGAAATTGAGGGTTTTGAAGAGAGTATAAATTTGCAAAACTCAGACCAAAAAGTACGTTTTTTTAATTTAGGTTTCAATAACAGATGGGAAAAAATATTACCAAAGGAAATATTAGAAAAATTAAATAACTCTTTTAAAAAGGATTTATCTGATTTAGAATATTATTATGAGTGAATTAGCTAATAAAAAATGTATACCATGTGAAGGTGGTATACCTAGTTTTGATTTGAAAGAAATCCATAAATACCTGAAAAAAGTTGATGGTTGGGATGTTGATACTTTTGATGATAAAAATTATCACATAATCAAAAATTTCAAATTTAATAATTTCTTGGAAAGTCAAGAATTTGTTAACCAGGTTGGTAGAATAGCTGAAGAAGAAGGTCATCATCCTGATATTTGGTTTGGGTGGGGTTATGCAAAAATTAAAATACAAACTCATGCAATTAACGGGCTTCATGAAAGTGATTTTATACTTGCTGCAAAAATAGATAAAATAAACTAAATTTTAATGTTTAAAGTGTCTAGTATTTGAAAATACTAATATAACACCTAACTCATCTGCAAATTTAATAATTTCTTTATCTCTTATAGATCCCGATGGTTGAATGATTGCACTTACTCCATTTTGAACTAGGGTTTCGATGCCATCAATAAAAGGAAAAAAAGCGTCTGATGCCCCAATAATAAAATCATTTTTTTTAATGTTTTGAAATTTTTTCATTTTTTCAATTGCTATTTTACAACTATCTAATCTACTAGGTTGACCTGAGCCAATTCCAATAGTTGAACTATTTTTTGTCAAAACAATCGCATTAGATTTTACATTTCTACAAACATTAAAGGCAAATAATAAATCATTGAATATTTTTTTTGTTGGTTTTGCCTTGGATACAACTTTAAAATTATCTTTATTGAATTTTTTGTTATCAATACTTTGGAATAATAAAGAATTAAAATGACTTGTTACATGAGTAAAATTTTTTTGCTCTAATTTAGAAGCATCTATTAATCTTAAATTTTTCTTTTTTTTAAGAATTTGAATAGATTCCTTATCAAACCCAATTCCAATAATAACTTCTATAAATAGTTTATTTAACTCTTTAGCTATTCTCTTTGTTATTTTATAATTGCATGAAACTATACCTCCAAATGCACTTATAGGATCGCAAGCTAGAGCTTCTTTGTAACTTTCTAAGTTATCTTTATTTATTGATACCCCACAAGGATTAGCATGTTTTACAATTACTGTTCCATTATTTTTAGGAAGACTTTTTGAAATATTTAAAGCTGAATAAATGTCATTGTAGTTGTTAAAACTTAATTTTTTTCCGCTTAATTGAAAAATATCTAATTCATTACTTTTAGAATAAATTGCTGACTTTTGATGAGGATTCTCACCATATCTTAATATTTCAACTAAGTTTGCATAGATTGTTTTTTTTTCAGGGTAATAGTCATCATTATTTTTATTTAAATATTCTGATATTATTGAGTCATAATAAGAAGTTAAATTAAATGCTTCTTTTGATAGTTTTTCTCTTAGTTCAATACTTGTTGAACCTTTATTTTTTTCTAAATCAATAATAAATTCTTCATATTGTTTAGGAGATGTCAAAACAGTTGTATGCCTATAGTTTTTAGCTGATGCTCTTACTAGAGTTGGACCTCCAATATCTATATTCTCAATAATCTTTTGATGATTTTTTGTAATTTTTAGGGTTTTTTCAAATGGATAAAAATTTACTATAACCAAATCAATTTCATCATAATTGTTGTTCTTTAGCTCTTTTTTGTGTTTTTTATTGTCTCTTTTACTTAAAATGCCGGCATATAACTTTGGATGAAGTGTTTTCACTCTACCATCTAAAATTTCATCCGAATTTGTGTATTTGGATACGTCAGTACATTTATACCCTAATCTATCAATTTCTTTAGATGTACCTCCTGAACTTATAACTTTTATATTGTACTTTTTGAGAGCTTTTAAAATTGTCTCAATTTCTGATTTGTCAGATATAGATATAATTGCTTTTTTAATTCTATTACTCATAATTTGCTAATTTGCCATTCAATTGATTGGTCATTATTTTGAGTTATACCAGAAATATAAATATTTTGGTTTTCAATATAACTATTTTTATTACCGAAATACAGACCAGTTTCAACACCTATCATTCCATCATTAGAGGAAAACTTCCATCCAGAATTTTCCAATTCAATTAAAATAGATTTATTATCTTGTAGCTTTGTTACTTTGACATTTGGCATGAGATGAAATCTTATTTCAAAATTAGTAGCTTTAAAATTTTTTTTTTTTATAAGTATTTCTTTTCCAAAAAGTATGTTTCTTAAAGAGTTATATTCTAAATTTCTTACATGAATTACTCCATATCTTGATAAATATCCATCATGAGAAGATCTGATATTCAAGCTATCTTTATTAAAAGAAACTTTATTATCAAAAGTTTTAAATCCTTTAATTATAGTGGTGGGACCTTTGTTACTTTTTTTAAAATTACAAGCGGAGGAATTATCTAAAATTAATGTAGAGTGGGTTGCAGTTGATTTAGAAATAGAATTTAATTGATGATTAAAATCCTGGAAGTAACCAGAGTTTGTAATTAATTTTTTATCTTTAAAAAAAAACTCGAATGATAATGGCCCACTTTGGTAATTTTCAGAATAATTTTTAGGTGGATTTCCACCAGTGTCCATTGCGATTAAAACATTTTTATTTTTTAGAATTGTGTATCCAGATATTTCAAATTTATCACTTTTAAATTTGTATCTAAAAAGTTCTAGGTATTTATCAAAGTCTGCATAATTTGAATTATTATTTCCATTAAATAATAAATTTTGTTTTAATGAACCCCAAAAAAAATTATATGACTTTCCAAGATAAAAAATAATTTCATCTAAGTATTCAGGAATATCGTTTAATGAGTCTTTAAGAAGCTCTCTAATTAATATAAAATACTTTAAGTAAAATATCATCTGTCTTACACTTCTTGATTTTGGAAAATAGTTATTATCAAAAGATGTATTAATTATTTTTCTTAATAAATCTAATCCGTAATCTGAGAAACTATTGTTTTTATAAGCTATACCTGCCATTATTATGGCCACACACCCAATCATTTTATTATTGAAGTCATAGGATCTATCAATTTCATTTATTAAATGATTTATCTGTTTACTAATTATTTCGTTAAAATTGTTTTTGTAATTAATATCAGATTCATCATAAGTTATTTTTGAATTTGAAATCCATGCAATTATTCTTTTGGAAAGAATATCTACTTCCCAACTTTTTGTTTGAAAATTTTGATTTTTTTTTATCCAATTTTGGATAATTGACTGTGTAATTTTATTTGAAGATTTGAGATCAATAGAAAATAACCAGTAAAAACTATGAAGTTTTTTAAAATCTTTATAATTTAAATTTTTATTTTCCCATATTGATTGAATATTAAAATCTTCAATTTTTTTTTTCTTTTTTTCATATTTTATTAAAGAGCTGAGTATATTAAGACTTGGTTGATAAATTAGACTATTTCGATCAACCTTAGATATTTTTTTATTATAAATAGATGAATTTAAGTAGATTTTTCGTGTTTGGTTTTTTAGAAAAAAATAAAATTCATTTATAAAATTGAAAGAATTTTTAAGAAACATTTTACATTGATTTTAGTTTTTCAATATTGCTTTTAATATCCCCGTTATTTTCTTTAAATATTGTAGTTCCTGAAACTAATATATCAGCCCCAGCCTTTAAAATAATTTTTGAATTATTAAAATTAATTCCCCCATCAACTTCAATATTAAACTTCAGTTGCCTCTCATCTTTGATTTTTTTTAATTCTTTAATTTTATCTAACACCTCAGGCATGAATTTTTGTCCTCCAAAACCAGGGTTAACACTCATTACCAATACTAAATCAATATTCTCTATTTCGTCGATTAATGTATTGATTTCAGTTTTTGGATTTAGAGATACACCAACCTTTTTACTAAATTTTTTAATTAAAATAATTGTTTCTTTTAAATTTTCTGTGGCTTCAGGATGAATAGTTATTATGTCAGCACCTGCTCTTGCATAACTTTCAATATAATTATGAACTGGCGAGATCATTAAATGTACATCAAACGGAAGTTTAGTGTACTTTCTCAAGTTTTCAATAACCGGAGGCCCTATTGTTAAATTAGGAACAAAGTGTCCATCCATTACATCAACATGAATTAAATCAGCTCCACCCTCTTCCAGTTTTTTAATTTCGTTACCAAGTTGGCTGAAGTCAGCTGAAAGTATTGATGGAGATATTTGTATTTTTTTCATATGATACTAAAATATTAGTATCAATTTTTAGTTTTATTTGAATCAATTTTTACTAAATATTCTATAAATTTCTCTTGCAATTTCACTCTCAAGTGGGAATGAAAGCATCCCCATAACTGAATAACCAAGCAAATAAGGCATTAAATAGAAGCGACTCATGTAAAAGAACCATGCTACATAAAGTGGTACTAATGGGCCTACAATAAAGCTTGGCGTAATAGGTTTAAATATTCTTATTAACGGATTTGTAAGTTTTACGAATACTTTCATAAAGAAAAACTCCGAATCTTCTCTTTGAAAAATATTCATCGCCACTCTTCCTATAAGTGTCCACATCACAACCCCAAGGATGTAGTCAATTATATAAACAAAAGGGTGAAAGTTTGCATACATAGTTTTAAAAATCTAGGGGCGAAATTTTCGCCCCTAGTAAATATTTTAATTAATGTTGTTTTCCAAGTATTGTTTTACCACTTGGTACACGTACATCATCAACCATTTTCTGAGTTGCTGCGTCTGGCGCTGCAGTTATTAAACTGACAACAATCATTGAAACTAAACTTACAGCTGCTCCAACTATTCCGAACGTTAGTTGAGTTATGCCTAAGAACCCAGATCCACCACTTCGTACCCAAATTAGATACGCAGTTCCTGAGATCAGTCCTAATAGCATTCCCGCAACAGCTCCTGGTGCATTAGCTCTCTTCCACCATACACCAAGTACAAGTGGGAAGAAAAGCCCAGACATTGCAAAGTCAAAAGCCCAAATTACCGAACCTAGAATACCTTGTATCTCTAGTGCAGCAATTGTAGCTCCTGCAAAACCAATTAATACAAGTAATACCCTTGCAACAATTAATCTTTTTGCAGTTTCAGCTTTTGGATTAATGATTTTGTAGTAAACATCATGTGATAATGCATTTGAAATAGCTAAAACTAATCCATCCGCAGTTGACATGGCAGCAGCCATACCTCCAGCAGCAACTAGTCCAGATATTACATATGGTAATCCAGCAATTTCAGGTGTTGCTAATACAACAGCGCTACCTTTCATAAAGAACTCATTAAGTTCTAGAGTTCCATTGCCATTAAAGTCACTTACAAACATCAACTTCGCTTGGTTCCAGTTTTGATACCAGTCAAGAGCTTGAACTTCAGTTATCGATTTACCGATAATTCCAGTAGCTAGATTAGGATCCATCAATGAAATTTTTGATAGAGTAGCTAACATTGGAGCTGAAGAATAAAGTAGGAATATAAAGAATAACGACCAACCTACCGATCTTCTAGCTGTTCTTACACTTGGAGTTGTAAAGTATCTCATCATAACGTGAGGTAATGAAGCTGTTCCAGCCATCATACAAACTGCTAATGAAATAAATGCCCAAGGAGTTGCATTAACTGCTGAGTGCGCTTTAGTAATTGCAGATAATCCTTTTGGAACTGTAGCTAAATCTGCAGCTGAGTTTTTAACAAAACCAAATTGACCTTCAAGTTCTGCAATTCTTGCAACTTCATCAGCTAACATGAAATGCGGGAAGAAACCTGCACCAATATTGTTACTTATCCAGAATACTGGAAGTAAGTAGGCAATAATTAATACAATATATTGAGCAACTTGTGTCCAAGTTACAGCTCTCATTCCACCAAGCATCGAGCACATCAAAATACTAGCTAGTCCAACATATACTGCTATTTCGAATGGAATATCCAAAGCAACAGATGCAATTGTTCCAGTAGCATTAATTTGAGCAGTCACATAAGTGAAAGATGCAACAGTTAAAACTACGACAGCACTAAATCTTGCTAAGTTACCACCGTAACGAGTTCCTATAAAATCTGGTACAGTATAACACCCAAATTTTCTAAGATATGGTGCTAACAAAGAAGCAACTAGTACATATCCACCAGTCCATCCTACAAGCAGAGCCATATAACCGTAACCTTTAAAGTAAATACCACCAGCCATGGCTACGAAAGATGCACCAGACATCCAGTCTGCTGCAGTTGCCATTCCATTAAATACGGTGGGTACTTGTCTTCCTGCTACGTAATAAGCATCTGTTTGAAGTGTTCTAGATAACCAACCAATCAAAGCATAAATCAAAACTGTAAATGAAACAAAAAAGATACCAATCATTTTTGCACTCATTCCAGCTTGTTCAGCTATTGCCATAATAATTATAAATACAAGAAATCCTCCTGTATATAATCCGTAGACCTTGGGTAAATTATCTATAAATTTACCTTTTATCATTGATCACCCTCTCTTTCAGTAAATCCGAACTCGTCATCAATTTTCTCTTGTCGACCTGCAAACCAGAAAATTAGAATAACGAAGATTGCAAGAGATCCTTGACATGTAAACCAATACGTTAAAGGATATCCAAATGGTCTAATGCTTGATTCTTGCATTTCGGCTCCGAAAAGAAAGATGCCAATTGAGAAAACAAACCAAATTGCTAATGTAATAAAGAGCAAGTTCCTGGTTTTTTCCCAGTGTTGTTCTTGTTTTGACATTTTTTTCTCTCCCTATAGGTTAAAGAAATAACCTTACTGATAATCAGCGTTATTTAAACCCCTAAAAACACTCGATATTGTGGCATTTTTACATTATACATCAAAATATTACTTATATTAATGGCCCTTAAATACAGATTCAATCTGAAGGATATAAAACTTCAAGACTTTAAAGTTTATTTAGTAGCAATGTTCAAAGGCATTCTACCAAAGAAAAAAATTAAGAATATTGAGGATTTAAAAGAATTTATTCAGCAAAAATCTGCATGGGTATCTCAGGTAACTTTATATAATTATTTAAAAACAAGAATGGGTACGAAATGGGTTCTTCATTTTGATGATGAGAAGTTTTTAAAATCAATTAATACTGCAAAATGGAATATTTACGCGATCTCTCTTCAAGATTTATCTTTTTATACAATATCTTATTTAAATGTTTTCTTTAACTACGAAGAAACAAATAAAGCTGCTGAAATTTATAATAGTATTCTTGATAAGGAAATAGAGAATGGTATGCCCAAAGAAATTGTTGATGAAGCAAGGTTAAGTTTTCAGAAAAGATTAGATCAAATAAAATGGCAGGATTATTATAAATCTTGGCCATTCAATGAAAGTGCTTTAGCTTTATATAATTGGGCTCCTGTTGCAAATGAATTAAAGACTTTGGATAGAAAAATAGTTCTTAATTCGATGATTTTAAAATGGGATAATATCAAGGAAGAGTTTTCAAAATTAATAAAGATCTAAATATTTTTTCTATTATCTACTAAGCTATCGACAACAGAAGGATCTGCCAAGGTAGTGGTATCTCCTAGTTGGCCATGTTCATTAGCAGCTATTTTCCTTAATATTCTTCTCATAATTTTACCAGATCTTGTTTTTGGAAGTCCAGGTGCAAATTGTATTAAATCAGGTGTTGCTATTGGACCAATTTGTTTTCTAACCCAAAGTTTTAAATCTCTTTCTAAATCAAGGGTACTTTTTTCGCCTGCATTTAAAGTTACGTAACAGTAAAGACCATTTCCTTTTATGTCATGTGGATAACCAACTACAGCTGCCTCCGCTACCTTTGGATGAGCTACGAATGCACTTTCGATTTCTGCAGTTCCCAGGTTATGTCCTGAAACAATAATTACATCATCAACTCGTCCTGTGATCCAATAATATCCGTCTTTATCTCTTCTGCATCCATCTCCAGTAAAATATTTTCCATCAAATTGTGAAAAGTATGTATCTATAAACCTTTGGTGGTCTCCATATACAGTTCTCATTTGTCCAGGCCATGATTGTGCAATACATAATCTGCCTTGAGCTTCTCCTTTTAAGACTTTCCCATCCTTATCAAGTATTTCTGGTTTAATACCATAAAATGGTTTAGTTGCAGAACCAGGTTTTAAATCTATCGCTCCAGTTTGAGGACTAATTAAAATTCCACCTGTCTCAGTTTGCCACCAAGTGTCTACAATTGGGCATTTACTATCTCCAACAGTTTTAAAATACCATTCCCATGCTTCAGGATTTATTGGTTCACCAACGGTACCTAAAAGTTTTAAGGATTTTCTAGAAGTTTTTTTAACAGGTTTATCACCTTCTCTCATTAAAGCTCTAATTGCAGTCGGTGCAGTATAAAAAATGTTAACTTTATATTTATCAACTATTTGCCACCATCTTGATGTATCAGGATAAGTTGGTATCCCTTCAAACATAATTGTCGTTGCACCATTAGCAAGTGGACCATAAATAATATAACTGTGTCCAGTAACCCATCCAATATCAGCTGTGCACCAATAAATATCTTTTGGTTTATAGTTGAAAATATATTGATGAGTCATTGATGCATAAACCATATACCCACCAGTTGTGTGAAGAACTCCTTTTGGTTTTCCAGTCGAACCAGATGTGTAAAGAATAAATAAAGGATCTTCAGCACTCATTTCCTCAGGTTCACATTTTGTGGAGACTTTCTTTGTCATATGATGATACCAGACATCTCTATCACTAAACCAATCTATTTTTTTAGTTCCAGTTCTTTTTACGACGATACATTTTTTAACATTTGGACAGCTCTGTAACGCTTCATCTGTAATTGATTTTAGTGGAATTGTTTTACCGCCTCTAACACCTTCATCTGCAGTTATAACATAATCGGACTCACAGTCATTAATTCTACCAGAGATACTATCTGGAGAAAAACCACCAAATATTATTGAGTGAACTGCACCTATTCTTGCACATGCTAGCATTGTATATGCAAGCTCGGGTATCATAGTCAGATAAATTGTAACTCTATCTCCTTTTTGAACTCCTAAATTTTTTAATCCATTTGCAGTTTTGGAAACTTCTTTATGTAATTCTTTGTAGCTAACTTTTTTTTGAACTTTTGGATCATCACCAACCCAGATAATTGCAGTTTTATCAGCATTCTTTTTTAAATGTCTATCTATACAATTTGCTGATGCGTTTAATGTACCATCATAAAACCATTTAATATGAACATCATCTTTGCTGTACTTTACATCTTTAATTTTTTTATAAGGTTTAATCCAATTTATTCTTTTTCCTTCTTTTTTCCAAAACCCATCATTATTCTTAATCGATTCGTTATATTTTTTTAAATATTGTGACTTATTAACAATTGCTTTGCTTATCCAATCTTTTTGCGTTTTATAAATAGTCTCCTTAGCTTTTTTGGAAGCTATCTTTTTTTTAACTTTTTTTTTTGTTTTTTTTTTCTTAGGCATGAAATTTTTATTATTTAATTCTACCCATGTTCAAAATTATTTTCCAGCTTTTAGTATCAATTGGCATAACTGAGAGTCTACTTTGTTTAATTAGTGACAAGCTCTTTAAATCCTTAATTTTTTTGATATTTTCAAGTGTTACAGGATTTTGAAGTTTTTTTTTAAATTTTACCTTAACTGCAACAAACCTTTTTTTCTTATCTGTTGGATCAATGAATGCAGTTTTTATAACTTCAACAATGCCAACAACTTCTTTTCCTATATTAGAATGATAAAAAAAACAAAGATCACCTTTTTGCATTTTTTTTAAATTATTGGCTGCTTGATAATTTCTAACACCATCCCAGTCAGCACCTTTTTCTCCAGCTTTGATTTGTTGATCAATTGACCATACATCTGGTTCTGATTTAAGTAACCAATATTGCATTTAATTTTTTGTCTTTCTTTTTTCTTTTTTAAGTTTTCTTTTTTCCTTTAAGGATAGTTTAGCTTTTTTCATAATACTCGCATCTTTGAATGATTTTCCACTGTATCTTTTTGACATTTATAATATTACTCCTGCTCCTTTTAAAAATTTTGCTTTTTTATCAAGTGGAAGTCTTGGACTTGCTGGTAGATCTAAATTATCAAATTTTTTGATTTTATACTTTTCAAGACCAACAAGTGCAATCATGGCTGCATTATCTCCACATAATTTTGGTTCAGGGAAAATTGATCTGAAGTTATTTTTCTTACATACTTTTATTAATTTTTTTCTTATACCTATATTAGCCGCTACACCTCCAGCGATCACAAAAGCTCTCCCTTTCTTTTTGCTGAATTTCTTAAATTCATCAAATGCTATCTGAGTTTTAACTTCTAAAATTTCCTCAATTGTTTTTTGAAAAGATGCTGCAAGATCATATTTCTCCTGCTTAGATCTTATAGAGCTTGATATCCTTAAAATAGCTGTTTTAAGACCTGCAAATGATAAATTACATCCTCCTTTATTTATAATTGGTTTAGGAAGTTTAAATTTATCCGCATCCCCCTGCTTTGCAAAACCTTCTAACTTTGGTCCTCCTGGAAATTCAATTCCTAAAAGTTTTGCGGTTTTGTCAAATGCCTCTCCTAATGCATCATCAATTGTTGTTCCTAATCTTTTGTATTGTCCAAGCCCATTCACACTTAGATATTGAGTATGCCCACCCGAAATTAATAATAATAAATATGGAAAATCTAACTTTGTGTTAAGTCTTGGACTTAAAGCATGTCCTTCAAGATGGTTTACACCAATAAAAGGTATATTTAAGCTTGCAGATAAAGCTTTACCAAAATTTAAACCAATAGTTAGACAAACAATTAAACCTGGGCCAGATGTTGCAGCAATTGCAGAAACATCTTTTAAATTCACACCACTTTCAGTAATTGCTTTTTTTGCAATTAAATCGATTTTCTCAACATGAGACCGTGCTGCAAGCTCAGGAACTACACCTCCGAATTCTTTATGAATATCAAATTGACTTGAAACTACGTTAGATAATATTTTTATCTTACCATTTTTATCTTCTTCTATGATTGACACAGCGGTTTCATCGCAACTTGTCTCAATTCCAAGTATTATTTTTTTTTCATTCATAAATATTTATAATTAATACAATTAATCTATAAGAATGTAATAAAAATAAGAATTATGAAAAGAGATAAATTTATTATTGGAACTCGCGGAAGTAAGTTAGCTCTAATTTATACTGAAAAAGTGACTAAGTTTCTTAAAAAAGTTTCATCAACTCACATGGAAATAAAACAAATAGTAACAAGTGGAGATGAAAACCAAAATGATAGGTTGTCAAATATTGGTGGGAAAGGCTTATTTTCAAAAAAAATTGAAACAGAGCTAATTAATCATAAAATAGATATAGCAGTTCATGCTTTAAAAGATATGCCAACTATTGAAACTGAGGGTTTGATAACAAATTTTTATTTAAAAAGAAATTCACCTAATGAAATATTTATTAGCAATAATAATATCAAGTTCCAGGATCTTAAACCAAATTCAATTATTGGGACTTCTTCATATAGAAGAGAATATCAACTCCAAAATATTAGATCAGATCTAAATTATAAATTAATAAGAGGTAACGTGGATACTAGGATCAAAAAGTTAGAGAATGGAGATTACGATGCAATTTTACTCTCTAAAGCTGGTATTGAGGCTTTGGGATTAGATAATAAGATTACTCAGGAATTTAATACTGAGGAACTTATACCATGTGCTGGACAAGGAATTATTGCAATACAATGTAGAGAAAATGATCAAGAAATAATAAATATATTGGAAAAAATTAACGACAATCAATCGAGAATAATTGCAAATGCAGAAAGGAATGTTTTGAAAATTCTTGAGGGCGATTGTGATACAGCAGTTGGTGTCTATGCAAAAATTATCAAAGATATTGTAAATATTAAGGCAGAACTTTTTTCAGTTGATGGAAAACAGAGATTTTATGTTGATGAAAGTGAAAATGAAAAAATGATTAATGATCTAAGTATTAAGATTGGAGAAAAATTAAAATCAGAGTCAAAAGGATCATACAAAAGGTAGAATGCATATTTTATTAACAAGACCACTAGAAGATAGTAAAGAATTAATCCTAAGATTTAGTTCTCTGGGGCATAATGTTTCTCATTTACCAGTAATAAAAATTGAACCAATTAAGTACGATGAACCTGACTATAGCCAATTTAAGGGAGTAATATTCACGAGTTCCAACGCGATAAAGAATTTAGATTTAACTAAAGTTGATAAAAAAATTGAATGTTATTGTGTTGGTTCTGCAACAGAAAAAGTTGCAAAGTTAAATGGTTTTCAAAATATTATCTCTGCAGAAGGAAACGTAAATAATTTGAAAGAACTAATATTACAAAACTTTGATTCAAAAAATGGATCACTTCTTTACGTAAGTGGAGAAGTAGTTTCCAGCAGGTTAGATAAAGATCTTATTTCTGAGGGTTATTCTTTAAAAAGATTGATAAACTATACAGTTTCTTCAACTTTAGAAATAAAAGAGGAATTCAGAGCAGAATTAAAAAAATCAATTCCTGATATAATTTATGTTTACTCAGAAAATAGTGCCAAGAGTTTATTAAATTTACTTAAAAAATATGACCTTTTAGATAGTTGGATGGATACTAATTTGATGTGTATGGGTGAAAAATCATCATCAATTTTAAATGAGATCAAGTGGAAAAAAATTTTTCTATTTAATCCTGGTGAAGAAGAGTTTTTGCTATATAAAATTTAGCCATGGATGTTTTTGATAATTTTACAGGACTTTTTCTATCAGTTTGGGAGAAAGGAATATTGGGTGTTAACTTTGTAGAGATTTCGATAGGTCTTGGGATATTCTTTATATTCCTAGTTTTTAGAGGCTTGATTAGTAAATTAGTAATAAGAAAATTAGAATTAATTTCAAAAAGAACCACCAATAAACTTGACGATACTTTTGTTAAGGCAATGGAGGGACCAGCTAGATTCCTTCCAATTGTTTTAGGGGTATTTTTTGCGAGTTATTATATGTCTTTTTCAGAAGACACCAGATTATTTTTAGATAATGTAAATAGAACTTTAATAACAATTCTACTATTTTGGATTATCCATCAGATAATTGAGCCAATATCTTACATTCTTAGTGGTTTTGATAAAATTTTAACTAGAGAACTAATCGGCTGGATCATTAAATCACTTAAAATCTTAATTTTAATTTTAGGTGCTGCAGCAGTTTTAGAATTATGGGGAATAAAAATTGGTCCGATAATAGCTGGATTAGGTTTATTTGGTGTTGCAGTTGCATTAGGAGCACAAGATTTATTTAAAAATTTGATTTCAGGAATTTTAGTTCTTGTTGAGAAAAGATTTAAGATGGGTGATTGGATTGAAGTTGAGGGAATAATTGAGGGTGTAGTAGAAAAAATAGGTTTTAGATCAACCGTAATAAGAAAATTTGATAAATCTTTAGCTATTATCCCCAATTTTCAGTTTGCAGAAAATGCTGTTATAAATAAAAGTCAAATAACTAATTGGAGAATTAGTTGGACGATAACTCTTCAATACGACTCAACGGTAGAACAATTAAAAACTATTAGAAATGACATAGAGAATTTTATTAATCATTCAGAAGATTATGATACTGCTGTTGGAGTATCAGTAAGAGTTGATAAATTTTCTGATAGCTCAATAGACATGTATGTGAGATGTTACACAAAAACAAATAGTTGGAGCGAAATGTTATTAGTAAAGGAAAGACTTGCAATTAAGATTAAAGAAATTGTAGAGAGTAACAAAGCCTCTTTTGCTTTCCCAAGCACGTCTATTTATGTAGAAAAGAAATGATAGCTATATTTTATTTAGTTCTCCAACTTTTGAAATTATATTCATATGTCGTGATAGCAAACGTTGTTATTAGCTGGTTAATAGCTTTTAATGTTTTAAATACATCGAACAGATTTGTTTATTCAATTTTAGAATTTACCTATAGGCTCACCGATCCAATTCTCAACAAAATCAGGGGTTTTTTACCTAGCCTTGGTGCTTTTGATATATCGCCAATCATTCTTCTTTTGTTGATATGGTTTATAGAAATGTGTATGAAGCTCTACATAGCACCACTAATTTTTTAATATCATGATATTAATTGACGGAAAAAAACAATCAGCTGAACTAAGAGAAGAACTAAAACAAGAAGTTGAGGGTTTAAAACAAAAACACAATAAAGTTCCAGGTCTTACAGTAATTTTAATTGGGGACTTAGCCCCAAGCCAAATTTATGTAAGAAATAAAGAAAAATCAGCAAAACAAGTTGGTTTGAAATCAGAAGTTATAAAATATCCAGATACAGTAGATGAAAAAACTGTTTTAAATAAAATTGAGGAACTTAATAAGGATGAAACAGTTTCAGGTATTTTAGTTCAATTGCCATTGCCCAAACATATCAATAAGCAACATGTTATTGAAACTATCTCACCACACAAGGATGTAGATGGTTTACATCCAATGAATGTGGGCAATCTATCGTCTGGATATCAAGGATCAATTCCTTGTACACCACTTGGATGTTATTACTTATTAAAAAAAATTGAACCCAACCTAACGGGAAAAAAAGCTGTCATGATTGGTAGATCAAATCTAAATGGAAAAGCTATGGCGCAGCTATTACTTCAGGAAGATTGTACAGTAACGATTACTCATTCAAAAACTAAAGATCTTCAGCATGAGTGCTTAGAGGCAGATGTAATTGTAGCAGCAGTTGGAATTCCTGAACTTATAAAGGGAGATTGGGTAAAAAAAGATGCAATAGTTATAGATGTCGGAATAAATAAAACAGAAAATGGTATAGTTGGTGATGTAAATTTTGAAGAAGTTTCAAAAATTGCAAAAGCTTTAACGCCAGTTCCAGGTGGCGTTGGACCTATGACAATTGCATGTCTTTTAAAAAATACAATTGAGTGTTTCAAAAGATCGTTAATTAATTAAAGATTATTGCCAAAGTTAGTAATTTTAATTCTTATTTTTTTTATCTATAATTCTTTATCATTAGCTATGGAAAAAATACCTTATCATCACTTACCAGACGGTAGCTTCAGAAATCCTGAGGGCTCACCTGAGAGAAATTCTAATTTCAAATGGTCCTTTAAAGTATTCAACAAAGAAAAGAAAAAACTTAATATGTCTGTTCCCAAGGATCACGTCATTGATAAACAAAGAGTTCTTTCAAATTTAGAAAATTTAAAAAATGATGATTATGTCGGTTGGATTGGACATGCAACTTTCTTAATAAAGCTTGGAAATACAACAATTATAACTGATCCTGTCTTTTCAAAAAATGCAGGCCCACTAATTTTTGGTCCAAAAAGATATGTCAAAACTGCCCTAGATTTAAATGAAATTCCTAAGACACACTTATTTCTTCTAACTCATAATCATTACGATCATCAAGATATGACTACAATTAGAAGATTTCCTTTTAAGGATGCAAAAGTTTTACTTCCTCTAAAGCTTGGAAAGTATTTCATGCGAAATAGCTACAAAGATGTGAAGGAAATGGATTGGTATGATGAAATTAAAGTTAATCAAGACCTTAAAGTAACATTGTTACCAGCAGTTCACTGGTCAAAAAGAAGCTTAACAGATACAAATAAAACTTTATGGGGAAACTTTTTAATTGAGTACAAGGACAAAAAGATACTCTTTGCTTGTGACACTGGAGTTGGAAATATTTATAAAGAGTTAGGTGAAAAATATGGACCTATTGATTTAACACTTATTAACATTGGGGCATATAATTTTTATCCATTATCACCTAATAAAGATAAATCTTCTTATCATACCAACCCTGAAGAGGCTTTAAGTATTGCAAGAGACCTTAAAAGTAAAAAGGTTTTAGGGATGCACTGGGGTACTTTTGTTTTATCTTTGGAGCCAATAATGGAGCCACCAGTTAGATTTAAAGATAATGCAGAAAAATATGGTTTTAAAAAAGAAGATGCAATTATTTTTAAAATCGGTGAATTTCAGTCTTTAAAAAATTTAGGAATTTAACAACAGCCGCAAGTTTTCTTTGGCTTACTTTTTTCTTCTTTTAATAATTTTTCTTCGGTTTTTGTTATTTCCAGCTCTCTTGCACTTTCTTCTAAAGCAGTTTTTTCTTGCAATAGTTTGTTTTCAAAATATGCGTAAAGAGAGTTAAAGCCTAACTTAGAAGCTTTTTTTTCTTCGTAGTTTCTTCTTCCCTTTAAATTTTCAATTAATTCTAATATTTGTGGGTTTTGCATATTATTTTTATCTCATAAATTAAAAAAATTTCAATTATAATTTATTCAAGGTTTTCTACTATTTTAGGAATATATTTTTTAAAGTTAAAAAAACCTTTATTACAAAACTTCCATGAATTTTGATCTAACTTTCTATAAAGAAACTCAATATTTTTAAGCGAGTTTTGATTTATGTAATCTAAATTTTCCCCAACAGTTGGATAAAGGCAGTAACAGCTTTCTAAGTTTTTAATTTCGTTTATATCAATAATCTCACAATTAATTGATTTTTCCTCTAACCTTTTCTTTTGTTGCTCAATTAAACTAGCCTTAAAATTAACTACATTTTCACTAAGTTTAATATTTCTATTTTCATTTTTATTATCAATAAGAAGAATTTTTTTGAATTTTTGAATTGCAAAGTCAGTGATTTCAAATGCTAAGTTATTTTCAAAAACTAGTAAGTTTTTCTCTTCAATATTTATCGGATTTTCAAAAGTTTTATGAAGAATAGTATAATTTTTATCATTTATTATTGGGGGTGCATTTTCGTTAAGTCTAATATTTTCAAATCTATTATTTGTAAATTTTTTAATATTCCATTCACTTGCAAGATAATGTTTCCCTTGAGTTTGAATACCCGCAACCCAACGCCAGCCCAAGGTATTAGATGCAGTATCACCATCGTATAAGTGTTGCATAAAAAATTCAGCACCAAGTTGCCAAGGTAAGTCTAGTGTAAATATCCAAATGCTCGCAAACCACATTCTGGTATGATTATGCAAATAATTATAAGTTTTAAGTTCATTTACCCATTCATTAAAGCATTCAATTTCAGTGTTACCTTCAATGGCATTTAAGTAACTTTTATTATCATTAAATTCTTCTTTTATTTTTTTTAAATCTAATAAATAATCATCCCAAACTCCTGATCTTAGTTCCAACCAACCTTTCCAGTATGTTCGCCATAAAACTTCTTGAATAAATTTTTCATTTTTTGAAAAGGAAAATTTTTCCAGTGACTTACTAATCACTTCTTTTTCATTAATCACCCCATGTGTAATATATGGTGATAAGCAAGATGTATTTGATCTTTTATCGGGACCAAAATCAAAATTTCTTAATTTTGAATACTCTCCGAGACTATTTTTAATAAAATTATCTAAGTTCTCAATAGCCGAAGCTCTTGTAGTTTTAAATTCCATTTTTTTTTATCTTAATTTTCTTTTATGAAAGTTAATAAATCTTTCTACATTTGATTTATTAAAAGTTTTATTTTCTTCGAAAGAAACTTTTTTCATCGAGTAAGCATTACTGGAAGTTTGTCTTGATTGAATTGTAATATTTCCTTTATAAAGTTTAAGTTTTACTGATCCATTTACTTTATTTCTCTTTGAATCAATAATTTTTTGTAGTTTAAATCTTTCCTTTGAGTACCAATAGCCATTGTAAACAAGCTCTGCATATCTAGGCATAATCTCATCTTTTTTATGCATTGTATTTTTGTCTAGAGTAACAGATTCAATTGCTCTGTGAGCAAGAAGTAACAGTGTTCCTCCAGGAGTTTCATAAACACCTCTAGACTTTATTCCAATAAATCTATTTTCGACTAAATCCACTCTTCCTATTCCATTTCTTCCAGCTAATTGATTTAATTTATCCAAAACTTTTGCTGGAGATAATTTTTTTCCATTTAAACCAACAGGGTCACCATTTTTGTAATTAATAGTAATAAAGCTTGGTTTATTTGGAGCATTTTCAGGAGAAGTTGTTCTTTGAAAAATAAATTCAGGTGCAGAATTTTTAGGATTTTCTAAAACTTTTCCCTCTGTTGAAGTATGAAATAAATTATCATCAACTGAGAAAGGTGGTGCACCTTTTTTATCTTTTGGAATGGGTATTCCATGTTTTTTTGCATAATTAATTAGGTCTGTTCTTGATTTTAATTTCCAAATTCTCCATGGCGCAATTATTTTAATTTTAGGACCAAAGTAATGATATCCCAATTCAAATCTAACTTGATCATTTCCTTTTCCTGTCGAACCATGTGAGACAGCATAAGCATTAAATTTTTTAGCAACCCTGATTTGATCTTTTGCAATCAGTGGTCTTGCAATGGATGTCCCTAATAAATAAACACCCTCATAAAGAGCGTGACCTCTTATCATAGGATATACATAATCATTAACAAAAATATTTTTTAGATCTTGGATTATGATTTTTTTAACTCCCAATTTTTTTGCATTATTAATTATTTTTTTTCTATCCATTTCCTGCCCAACATCAGCAGTGTATGCTATAACTTCAGCATCATAATTTTCTTGAAGCCATTTAAGAATGATAGACGTATCCAAACCACCTGAATAGGCGAGTACAATCTTCTTTTGTTTTTTCATTTAAGTGCAGCTTTTTTTTGCAGCGTTATAAGCTTTGGTAAAACCCATCAATGAATAGTCATCTGTAGTTCTTGTGCCACTTTGTTTGTAGGCTGTTATCATCAGCCTTGAGGCCTTTTTCATTCTTTTAATAATTTTTTGCTCTGTTTTTCCACTTGAAATCCATGCAAATTTATTTTGTGGTAAGTCAAACTCAAATTTTGATTTTCCAGATGAAGCTAATATTGCATTTTGAACATTAAAGTCATAACCAGAAGTTATGCTCACTTCATCTGAAATCTTATCCTCAGGTCTAAAGGATACAAATAATCTTGCTTCTCTGTTGCTTGCTTTAGGAGACTGGCTTACTGGGATTGAATAAGCAAAACAGATTTTTCCAGTTTCATTAAAAACTGCGACAGCATTCCAATCTTTAAAAGTACCTAACTTTGTTAAGTCTTCTGATTTTACAGATGAGATTATAAATACTGTTAATATAAGTGTTTTTAAAAATAATTTTTTAATTATGGACATGGATTAGGATATTTTTTTTGTACATTATTTATTTCTTTAATTACTTCACTATCAAGATTCACTTTTACACTTTCTACGTTAGTTTTCAACTGCTCCATAGTTGTTGCTCCAATTATCACACTCGTCATAAAGTCTTGGACTTCACAGAATTTTATGGACATTTGACTCATATCTAGATCATATTTCTGACTAATTTTGTAATAATCTTCAACTGCATTTTCCATATTTGGCTTTCTATATCTTGTCCAAAAATCAAAATCTCTCTCCATTCTTGAGCCTTTAGGAAACTGTTTATTTCTATATTTCCCACTTAGATAACCACTTGCAAGTGGTGAATAAGCTAAACATCCAATGTTCTCTCTTATTGATACTTCAGCTAGCCCTACTTCATAAGATCTATTTAGAAGACTGTATGGGTTTTGAATTGCCATCATTCTTGGAAGGCGCTTATCTTTTGCAAGTTGAAGATAATTCATCACCCCCCATGGAGTTTCATTTGACAAACCAACATATCTAATTTTGCCTTGTTCAATAAATTTTTTTAAGTTCTCCAAAACATCTTCAAATTTGTTCCAGTCATTTTCTTTGTGCTCGTAACCCAATTTTCCAAAATTATTTACGTTTCTTTCAGGCCAATGTAATTGATAAAGATCAATATAATCGGTTTTTAATCTTTTGAGACTTCCGTGAAGAGCATCCTCTAAGTTTTTTCCAGTAAAACTATTTTCTCCATTTCTCATATATTTTCTGCTAGGGCCACCCACTTTGGATGCTAGTATTATATCTTTTCTTTTTTTTGTTTCCTCAAACCAATTTCCAATAATAGTTTCTGTATGACCATATGTTTCAGCTTTTGGTGGAACTGCATAGAGTTCAGCCGTATCCCAAAAATTAACCCCATTTTCTAAAGAGTAATTCATTTGTTCAAATGCCTCACTTTGGGTATTTTGTTCACCCCAAGTCATTGTCCCAAGACAGATTGTGCTCACATTTATGTCAGTATTTCCTAGTTTTTTATAATTCATGCTCAGTTATACGTAATGTTTGTTACATTTATTTTGACGACTTGAAAATCTCAAAAAAAAAACTTATATAAATATTATGGAATTCAATAAAGAAAATATTCTAAGAAAAGCAACTACAGCTAAACAAACAGTTGTTATGGATGAAGGCCTAAGAGCCTACATGTTAAAAGTCTATAATTATATGGCAACCGGTGTATTGCTTACTGGTATAATTGCACTTTTATCGTTTAAAATGTCTGTTGTAACAGACCCAAATGGTGCGATTGTTGGACTAACTGAATTCGGAAGTGCAATTTATTTATCTGGGTTAAAATGGATTGTTATGTTGGCTCCTTTAGGTATTGTGTTCTACATGAGCTTTGGCATAAATAAAATGAGTGCATCAAGGGCTCAAACTACTTTTTGGGTATTTGCAGCTTTAATGGGATTATCACTTTCATCAATTTTACTAGTTTACACAGGTTTGAGTGTAACAAGAGTATTCTTTATTTCTTCAGCAACTTTTGGTGCTATGAGTATTTATGGTTACACAACAAAAAGAGACTTAACCAAGATGGGATCTTTTTTAATAATGGGTTTAATCGGGATCATAATTGCATCAATAGTCAATATATTCTTAAAATCATCAATGATGTATTTCGCAATATCAATAATTGGTGTTTTGGTATTTGTTGGTTTAACTGCATACGATACGCAAAAGATCAAAAATATGTATGCTGCATCTGATAGCGGTGAGTTAATGGGTAAAAAAGCGGTAATGGGTGCCCTAACTTTATACCTAGACTTTATAAATCTTTTTATAATGCTTTTAAGATTATTTGGTCAAAGAAGATAAGGCCTAAATTTTTTTCCAATCAACTTTATTTAAGAGTATTTTTAAATCGTAAGAATTTTTTAAAATTTTACCATTAGTATCTGTAATTAAATATTTAAGATTTTTGTTCGATGGTTTAAAATTTTTACAAATTTTATAAATTGCTTTTTCAGCTGCGTTTTTAAAAACGCTAAAACTTACCTGTTTTCCAGAAATAGAAAGACCATAATCTTTCCAATTTCCCGACGAAACCATTTTTGCGTAAAGATCTAAAATAATTTTTAACTCAGTTCTTTCAAAAAAAAGTTTTTTGTTTTCATCTTTATTTACATTATTTACTACTAGCTTTAAGTTTCTATTCATTTAATTTATATTTGTTTATCAGACCAATTTGAAATGCAGTAAAAATAAAGGTTATAGGCAACATACCCCATACTTTAAAGTTAACCCAGAATTCTTCAGATTGAGTTCTCCATATTATTTCATTTAATATTGCCAGTCCAAAAAAGAAGTATGTCCATCTTTTATTTAAAATCTCCCATCCTTCATCACTTAACGGCATAGATTTCCCTAGTAATTTTTTTAAAACTGGTTCGTTGGTGAAGTATTTTCCGAACATTAATGCAAGACCAAACAAAATATTTATTATTGTTGGTTTCATGTAGATAAATATAGGATCATCAAAATAAATTGTTAAACCACCAAATAGTGTAATTAATATTCCACTAATTAGTGGTACTTTTGGAATTGTTTTTTCAACAATCCACATAATCAAAACTGCTATAATAGTTGCAACTATAAGTGGAGGTATTGCAACAATTAAGTTTTTGTCATTATTATAATAAAAATAAAAAAATATTACTAAAGGCCCTAAATCAGTAACAAATTTTAAAACAGATTTATTCACTGCTACATAATAGCAGAATAATAAAACAATCATATTTTTTTTATTGATTTTTATTTTTAAATATCCATATTTATTATGTGACTATTCAAAAAGGAAAATTTTCAATTGGAGACGTTGTAAAACATAAGCACTTCGACTTTAGAGGTGTAATTTATGATGTAGATTTTGAGTTTAATAACTCAGAGGAGTGGTATCAATCTATACCAAAAAACGTTAGACCTAGAAAAGACCAACCTTTCTATCATTTGTTAGCTGAGAATGATGAAATAACATACGAAGCATATGTTTCTGAGCAAAATCTATTAGTAGATGACTCTGATGAGCCCATTAAACACCCATTAATAAATGAAATATTTTCAGGAAAAAGAGGCTCTAGTTATTTCAAGCCCTCTAACTAGACACAATTACATCATTTAAACACATTTCGTGCAAATCTTCGACATACATGAAGGTTAGAATATTTAGGTATTTTGACCAAGGATGCTTAATTTATCCATTTATTTATCTCCCTCTGTGTTCTTGGTCAGAATAACCCAGCATAAAAATTTTCAAAATTTTTTAATTTGATATAGATAACTAAAAAAATGTTAAATTATATTAAACCAAAAAACCTAATTCAGATTATCAATAGATCTCAAAAATTTGTTTTCATCGTATTTATTTTAATCTTAATTCTTGGACTTGTTGAAGCTTTAATCCTTTCACCAGAGGATTATAAACAAAGTGACTCTGTTAGAATTATGTACGTACACGTTCCTGCTGCTTGGATCTCACTAGGAATTTTTTCATTAATATCAGTTTTATCTTTCGGTATTATTATTTTTAAAAATAAGGATTTTTCACTAATTACTAAAAGTTTAGCTCCATCAGGATTTGTCTTTAATATAATCGCTCTAGTTACCGGATCAATATGGGGAAAACCTACCTGGGGAACGTGGTGGGCATGGGATGCAAGAATTACATCCATGTTATTATTAGCAATATTCTATTTAATGTTTATTTTGTCTTGGAGAATTGCGGGAACTGAGGATAAAGCTGTAAAATTAAGTTCCTATATTGCTATATTTGGAGTTATTAATGTTCCAATTATTAAATTTTCTGTCGATTGGTGGTCTACTCTTCATCAACCAGCTTCAATAAATCTACTTAAAGAAACAACAATTCATTCATCAATGCTGCTTCCTTTGGGAATAATGACTGCGGCATTTGCACTTTTTTCACTTTTGATATTTTTGATGAAATATAATACAGAACTGATAAAAATTAAGAATAAAGGTTTAGATAGATTATGATTCAAGACGTTTTATACATGAATGGGTACGGCTTATACGTATGGTCTTCTTTTGTGTTTACTTTATCTTGTTTTTGGATTTTACATTCAATTATTAAGCTTCAGTTAATTAAAGAGCAGAAAAAATTTGAAGCAAAATTTGAAAGTTTAGATATAGAGAAAGTTGAAAAAGCAAAAAAACAAGAAACTTTCAAAGAAATTTTAGCTACTTCATCAGTTTCTAAGATTTAATTACTTATTTTCATGTATGGTAAAAAAGTAAAATTAAGAGCTGTTTTTATATTATCAATATTTATTTCTTTAATTCTAGTTTCTTTTTTAATTATAAAATCACTGGAAGAAAATGTAGTTTATTTTAAATCACCAACAGAAATCAAAGTACTTTCTGAAATCACAAAAAAAAAAATTAGAGTAGGTGGAATGGTAAAAAAAAATTCAATTAATATAAATCAATCTGAAGTAAATTTTGTGATTACTGATTTTAAAAACGAGCTTATAGTAAATTATAAAGGCTCAATACCAAATTTGTTTGAGGAAGAAAAAGGAGTTGTCGCTGAGGGATTTCTTCAAGACAGAAATTACTTTAAGGCGGTGAAAATTTTGGCAAAGCATGATGAAAACTATATGCCCCCTGAGGTAGCAGAATCTTTAAAAGAAAATTAGAATGGTCAATCAACTAGGCAATTACTCTTTATATATAGCTTTATTAATTTCGATTTTTATAATTATAAAAACTTCATTATCATTTAGGAATTCTTCTAATGTTTTGAGTGGCAATATTTTTTCGTTAATATCTGTACAATCTTTAATGGTTATAATTAGTTTTCTAACTTTAATTTATGCTTTTGTAACATCAGACTTTAGTAACGAGACTGTTTACAATAACTCTCATACTACAAAACCCCTATTCTATAAAATTTCTGGGACATGGGGTAATCATGAGGGAAGTTTGCTTTTATGGTTATTAGTTTTAACGATTTTTTTATTTTTGTTTACAATAGACTCAAAAAATCTTTCTCAAAGATACAGAACTCTTACATTATTTTTTCAGGAAATTATAATTTTTGGTTTTCTTCTATTTATACTTTACACATCCAATCCTTTTGCGAATATATTTCCAATTCCTCCTGAAGGAACAGGATTAAATCCAATACTCCAAGATCCTGCTTTAGCAATTCATCCTCCCATTTTATATTTAGGTTATGTTGGAACATCTATTATATTCTCATCCGCTCTAGGTGCAATTATCTCTGGCTCTGTTAATAAATCTTGGGCAAGTCACATTAAAAGATGGGTTTTAATTTCGTGGGTATTTTTATCTATTGGTATTCTCTTAGGATCTATATGGGCGTATTATGAATTAGGATGGGGAGGTTTTTGGTTTTGGGACCCTGTTGAAAATGTATCACTAATGCCTTGGCTTTGCCTGACAGCACTATTACACACAGTTTTTACTTTAGAGAAACGAGGAACATTTCAATCATGGGCAATAATTTTATCAATTACAACTTTCTCATTAAGTATGAGTGGAACTTTTTTAGTTAGATCTGGAATTTTAAATTCAATTCATACTTTTGCAAATGATCCATCACGTGGAGTGTTTATTTTGTGTTTTTTATTTGTATTAATTCTTATCTCTATATTTATTTATTTTTTTTATCAAAAAACTATTACAGTCAGCTCAACCAAAACTTTTTTAGTAAGTAAAGAAACTGCTGTATTAGTTAATAATCTATTCATGATGTTTTTTTTATCAGTAGTTTTGATTGGTACAGTTTATCCGATTTTTTTAGAGGTAATTAACAATGAAAAAATTTCGATCGGACCACCTTTTTACCATAAATTAATTATCCCATTCTTAATTCCATTTTTATTTTTTATGGCAATCGGACCCAATATTAAATGGATAAAAGATAAGATGGGAAAGATTAATTTAAAAGATATCTTTATCTTTATAATATCAATAATAATTTCTTATATTTTTGTAAATAAATTTGGCGTTTCTTATCTTCTATCTCTTCCTCTATTTATTTTCAGTTTATTTTTATTTTTTGTGACAATTAGAGATTTTTTCGGAAAAAATATTAATATATCTCAAAAAATCTCTCATTTTGGTTTCAGTCTGTTAATTTTAAGTATTTTATTAAATGGTGTATTGGCCAAAGAACATTCATCAAACATGAGAGTTGGAGATGAAATAAAATTTTTAGATAAAATAATTCAATTTCAAAATATTGAAGTAATTAAAAAACAAAATTATCAAACATTAATTGGCAAATTTAGTATTGTTGATAAAAATAATTCATTAAGTTTAAAACCTGAAATTAGAATTTATGACCAACCTGAAACCATTACCAGTGAAGCTGATATTTCCTCTACAATTTTCGCAGATAATTTTTTAGTATTTAATATAATTAAAAACGATGGTTTTTATAATGTGCGATATCAAATTAAACCATTTATGATTTGGATTTGGATTTCAGTATTATTAATTTCATTGGGTGGGATATTAAGCTTAAAGAAAAAAAATGTCTAAAAATATAAAATTAATCAGTATAGTTTTATTTGCACTGTTTTCTTTTTTTATACTCTTAAAGGGGTTAGACAAATCAAATATTTATTCTCCAGAAATTAAAGAGAGCAATGTTGATTTCAATTTTAAAGCAAAATATCTTTTTTCTGAAGAAGAAGTTTTTATAAATGAACTACTAAATAATGAAGGTATGTCTTTAATTAATATATGGGCTTCCTGGTGTTCACCTTGTCGGGATGAGCATGCGTATTTATTAAATTTAAAATCTTTAAACAAATTAAGTATTATAGGTATTAATTATAAAGACGATGAAAAAAATGCTAAACAATTTCTTAGTGAACTTGGAAATCCTTATACAAATATAATTACTGACCCCAAAGGGATTAATTCAATTGAATTTGGTGCTTTTGGTGTACCTGAATCTTATTTGATTGAAAATAAATCTAAATTGATTATTCAAAAATTTATTGGTCCTTTAGATGATAAGGCATTTGCAAAAATTATTAATATAGTTCAATGAAAAAGATGAAAATTTTATTCAGATTACTAATTATTTTATTATTCTTTCAAAATTATTCTTTAGCTGAGACCTCTCAAGAAGTTGATAAAATTTCGAAAAATCTAAGATGCTTAATTTGCCAAGGACAATCAGTTTATGACTCTCAATCGGATTTTGCATTAAGTATGAAAATTCTAATACAAAATAAAATTGATGAAGGTAAAAATGATGAACAAATCTATGAATATCTTAAAGCTAAATATGGCGAATGGATAGTTTATGATCCAGAAGTTAATAAAAATACAATTTTACTGTGGGTATTACCTTTGATTTTGTTTGTTTTTGGCGGTATTCTAATTTTCAGAAAAGTATCTATAAAGTAGATAAAAATTTTTATGCAAATTTTTTTAAAAATATTTTTAATTTATTTTTTACTAGTATTTAATCTAGCGAAAGCAGATGGACATAATTCTAATGAAAATTGGAGTTTTTATACTGGTACTTTTGATTTTAGTGATGATGGAAAAAAAGCTACCTTATTTGGTGTACAACATATCAATACTGGAAAAAATAAAGAGAGTTTTTTAGGAACACTTCAACCAGTAACGGGTTTAATGGTAACAGCTGATAATGCTGCATATATTTATACAGGTTTTCAGATTTACAATGATGGCCCTTTGAAATTTACTCCTAGTTTCACACCTGGATTATATTCTAAAGGTGATGGGAAGGATTTAGGCCACGTAATAGAATTTAAAACAGAGATACAAATTTCATATGAATTTTCATCAAATAGCGAAATAGCAGTCTCATATAATCATATATCTAATGCTAGTCTTGGAGATAAGAATCCTGGGGCAAATAGTTATATGTTTAATTATATTAAAAAATTTTAATTTAAGTATATGAATTTAAAAGATTGTCACAATTTTAGTGATTTTAGAAAATTAGCTAAGAAAAAATTACCTTCTCCAATTTTCCATTACATAGATGGTGCCGCAGATGATGAGATAACATATGCTAGGAATACAAGTGCTTTTGATGATGTTGATTTAGTTCCAAATGTTTTAAGAGGAGTAGAAAATGTTGATCTTTCAACAACAATATTTGGAAAAAAATTGGACCTACCATTTTACCTAGCACCAACTGCCTTACAAAGACTTTTTCATTATGATGGAGAAAGAGCAGTAGGAAAAGCAGCAAAAAAATTTAATACAATGTTTGGTGTTTCAGCTTTAGCAACCGTGAGTGTTGAAGAAATATCTTCTATGATTGATACACCTAAAATGTTTCAATTTTATTTTCATAAAGACAGAGGTCTTAATGACTCTTGTCTAGAGAGGGCTAAAGCAGCAAAGTTTGATGTTATGGCATTAACAGTAGATACTATTACTGGTGGAAATAGGGAGAGAGATTTAAGAACTGGCTTTACATCACCTCCAAAATTAACTTTATCAAGTTTGTTTAGTTTTGCTACAAAGCCTATGTGGGGAATAAATTATTTAACAAAAGGTAAGTTTGAATTACCTCATCTTCAAGATTTTGTTAAAGAGGGCACCAGTACTAACTCTTCTATTGGAAGTTACTTTTCTACCATGTTAGATCAATCTATGAATTGGAAAGATGCTGAAAATCTTTGTTCTAAATGGGGAGGTCATTTTGCTCTCAAAGGTATAATGAGCGTTGAAGATGCAAAAAGAGCTGTGGATATTGGATGTACTGGTATAATGGTTTCCAATCATGGTGGAAGACAACTTGATGGTTCAAGATCTCCATTTGATCAATTAGCAGAAATAGTTGATGCTGTTGGAGATAAACTTGATGTTATATGTGAAGGAGGAATTCACAGAGGCACCCATATGCTTAAAGCATTATCTCTAGGTGCTAAAGCATGTTCAGGCGGAAGGCTTTATTTATACGCTCTAGCTGCTGCAGGCCAAGCCGGCGTTGAAAGAGCTTTAAACCAATACAAAACAGAGTTGCAACGTGACATGAAACTAATGGGTTGCACAAAAATTAGTGATCTAAATAGAAGTAATTTAAGATTCAGAAGATAATGAGTCTAAAGAATTGCTACAATTTCGAAGACTTTAGAAAGCTAGCAAAAAAAAAATTACCTGCCCCGATTTTTCATTACATTGATGGTGGAGCTGACGATGAAGTCACAATGAATAGAAACACAGATTCATTTAATGACTGCGATCTAGTCCCAAACATTTTAAATAGTGTTGGTGAGCCAGATTTAAAAACTGAGGTTTTTGGAACAAAAATGGACATGCCAATTTTTTTGTCCCCTACAGCAATGCAAAGTTTATATCATCCAGATGGAGATAAAGCATCTGCTCGTGCAGCAGAAAAATTTGGTACAATTTATAGCATGTCTACAATGGCATCTTTTTCGATTGAAGAAATTGCAAATCTTTCAAGTGGACCGAAAATTTTTCAATTATATATCCATAAAGATCAATCTATAACCGATGACTTAATTGATAGATGTAAAAGAGCAAACTTCAATGGTATGTGTATTACTGTTGATACAATTGTTGCTGGAAATAGAGAAAGGGACCACAGAACAGGTTTTACAACACCTCCAAAATTTACATTAGATAGTCTAATGAGTTTCGCCATGAGACCGCAGTGGGTATTTAATTATTTTACAAATAAGAAATTTGAATTAGCTAATCTGAAAGATAAAGTTGAAAAAGGTACAAATATTGCTCAATCAGTTATGGGATATATAAATGAACAGTATGACCCTGCTATGAACTGGAAGGATGCTGAGTATTGTATTAAAAAATGGGATGGACCTATTGCTCTTAAAGGAGTTATGTCAGTTGAAGATGCAAAAAAAGCAATCGATATAGGCTGCACAGCTATAATGATATCAAATCATGGAGGAAGACAACTTGATGGATCTAGATCTCCATTTGATCAGGTAAAAGCTATTAGGGATGCAGTAGGTGATAAATTAGAGGTTATATTAGATGGAGGTGTTAGAAGAGGTACACATGTATTGAAAGCACTTGCAGCGGGTGCGACAGCTTGTAGTTTTGGTAAAGCATTTTTGTTTAGTTTGGGGGCTGGCGGACAAAAAGGTATTGAAAGATTATTACAAAATATGCATGATGAAATAAGACGTAACATGATATTGATGGGCTGCAAAAGTATCAAAGATCTTGATGAATCAAAAATTATTTTCCGAAAATAAATAAAAATTACTAATATAAAAAATAAGTAAAAAAAATTAAATATAATAGACATACACTAACTTTTCAGTTAGTTTTCTCAACTTAAAATTAATTTTTATGAGATTGGCAAAAAATTTAGAAAATTTAGGAACAGAATCTGCGTTCAGTGTCTTAGCTGAGGCGAAAGCGTTAGAGGCGAAAGGTCATCCAATGATACATTTGGGTTTAGGACAACCAGATTTTAAAACTCCAAAACATGTAGTCGAGGCTGCTAAGAAAGCTTTAGATGATGGTCATCATGGTTATGTTATGTCCAATGGGATTCCAGAATGTAGGCAAGCTGTAACTAGATGGATTAAAAAACGTTACAACACAGATATAGATTTTGAAAGAATTTTAATTATGCCAGGTGGAAAACCTACAATGAGTTATGCAATTCAGTGTTATGGTGAACCTGGAGCAGAAATAATTCATCCAACACCTGCATTTCCTATTTATGAATCAATGATTAATTATACTGGTTCAACTCCAGTGCCTTATGATTTAACTGAAGATAAAGATCTTAAGTTTGATCCTGATAAAATACTTTCACTTATAACTGATAAAACAAGATTATTAATTTTAATTAATCCTAACAATCCAACTGGAAGTTTTGTTGAGAAACCAGTTATAGATTATTTTGCAAAGGAATTAGAAAAACATCCACATGTCACTATTTTAAGTGATGAAATCTATAGTAGACAGATTTTTGATTACAAAGAAATGCCATCATTCTTCCACTATGAAAATTTAAGAGATAGACTTATTGTTTTAGAGGGTTGGAGTAAAGCGTATTCAATGACTGGATGGAGATTAGGCTGGAGTTTTTGGCCAAAAGAACTTGTTGAACATGTAAACAAACTACTAATCAATAGTGTATCTTGCGTAAATGCAGCAGCACAATTTGCTGGAATAGCTGCTTTAGATGGTCCGGACGACTCAATTAAAGACATGTTGGATAAATTTACTTTAAGAAGAAATTTAATCCATCAAGGGTTAAACGAACTACCAGGTGTGGAGTGTAGTTTACCAGGTGGCGCTTTTTATGCTTTTCCGAATGTAAAAGGAACTGGAATGACAGGAGCTGAGTTTTGTAAAAAAGCTATGCATGAAGCTGGAGTAGCAATAGTACCGGGAACTGCATTTGGTCAAACTTGCCAAGATTATGTAAGATTTAGTTTTGCCGCATCTAGAGATAACATACAACAAGCCTTAGAAAACATAGGCAAGATGCTTTCTAAATAGACTGTATTTTTTAAGAGAAACTTCTATAATATTTAATTATGAATGAAACTGTTCAAACAGAATTAAAAAAAATTTTTAATGGAAGGTTTTCAACCTCAGAGTCTACAAGAGCAAACTATGCTAGAGGAGAAGATACTTATGATCCAATTCTATCAAAAGCTGTAGTATTTCCTGAGACTAATGAAGAAGTATCACAGTTGTTAAAGTTATGTAATGAACACAAAATTCCGGTTGTTCCTTTTGGTACTGGAACTTCATTAGAGGGTCATGTTGTTGGAAATCAAAATGGAATAACAATTTCTCTTGAAAAAATGAACAAAGTATTGAGTGTCAATGCTGAAGATTTCGATTGTAGAGTGCAGGCAAATGTGACTAGAAAACAGCTGAATGAATATCTTCGTGAGGATGGAGTATTCTTTCCAATAGATCCTGGAGCAGATGCCGCTCTTGGTGGAATGGCTGCAACATCGGCATCAGGTACAATGGCTGTAAAATATGGAACTATGAGAACTGTAATCTCTGGTCTAACAGTTGTTCTTCCTAATGGAGATATTATTAAAACTGGAGCCAGAACAAAAAAAACTTCTGCAGGATATAATTTAACAAATTTGTTTATTGGTTCTGAAGGAACCCTAGGAATAATCACTGAAGTTCAATTAAGGTTATCTCCGATACCTGAAAGTATAATGAGTGCAGTGTGTTACTTTCCAGATTTAGACTCAGCAGTAAAAGCTGCTCAAGAAGTTATTCAATATGGTGTCCCAATAGCTAGAATTGAAATGCTTAATAAAGATCAAATGGAAATAAGTATTAAATATTCAAAATTAGATAACATAAAAGCATCGCCCACTTTATTTTTTGAATTTCATGGTAGTGAAAATTCAAACAATGAGTCAATAGGTATAGTTGAAGAAATTTCAAAAAGTAATGGTGGAAGTGATTTTCAATGGGCATCTTCACCTGAGGAACAGAAAAAATTATGGAAAGCAAGACATGATGTGTATTACTCAGTTAAAGCTTTGGGTAACGATATGAAGGTTTATTCCACAGATGTTTGTGTGCCAATTTCAAGATTAGTAGAGTGTATTTCATGGGCAGAAAAAGAGGTACAAAAGTTAGGGTTAACTGCACCTATGGTAGGACATGTAGGAGATGGAAATTTTCACTCAATAGTACTTTATGATCCAGATGATGAGGAAAAACAAAAAAAAATCCGACAATACAGTGATGACTTAATCAATAAAGCTCTTGAACTCGAGGGAACGATTACAGGAGAGCATGGTATTGGACTTCAAAAGAAACATTATTTACTAAGAGAACATCCAGATAATGTTCCTGTTATGAAATCTATTAAAAGATCATTAGATGTTAATAACATAATGAATCCTGGAAAAATCTTTGATTTAAACTAATCAATTTGTATGAAAAAAATTTTAGTTACTAGAAGATTGTTAAGATCTTGTGAAGATCGAGCAAAGGAAATGTTTGATGCAAATCTAAATTTAAATGATGAACTTTACTCACAAAAAAAATTAATAGAAATGAGTCAAGATTGTGATGGTATACTTTCAGCATTAACGGATAAGTTGGATGCTGATACAATTAATCAATTACCAGATAGTATAAAAATACTTTCAAACTTTGCAGTTGGATTTGGAAACATTGATTTAGAGGCAGCAAAAAATAGAGGTATTGCTGTAACTAATACTCCAGATGTTTTAACAGATGCTACTGCTGAAATTGGAGTATTACTAATTTTAGGTGCATGTAGAAGAGCTTCAGAAGGAATTGAACAAGCCAGACAAGGAGGATGGGTTTGGTCAGCTGATCTTTTAATTGGAAAACAACTGACAGGTACCAGATTAGGAATTTTAGGAATGGGAAGAATTGGACAAAAAATTGCAAAAGTTGCAAAATCTCTTGGTATGATAATTCACTATCATAACAGATCAAAACTAACTAAAGATAAAGAGCAAGGCGCTATTTATCATGACAATCTAAAAGATCTTCTATCTGTATCTGATGTACTATCTGTATGCTGTCCAGCATCAAAAGAGACAATTGATATGATTAACAAAGATACTATTGAATATTTACCAAAAGGAGCTGTTGTCACCAATGTTGCAAGAGGAGATATAATTGAAGATGAAGCAATGATAGATGCACTTAATAGAAGAAAAGTTTATGCAGTAGGATTAGATGTTTATAAAAATGAGCCACATTTAAATAAAGGTTATTATAAGCACAAAAGCGCTTTTATACTTCCCCATTTAGGTAGTGCTACTAAGGAAACTAGGACTGCGATGGCTAACTTAGCTATTGATAATATTGACGAATTCTTCAAAACAGGAAACTGTAAAAACAAAGTAAATTAACAATCTGAAGTTGTATTTAATTGAATATCAGTCATTTTTAAAATGACTCTAAGTTACATATGTGTTTAATATCCTGCAGTTAATTAACTAAAGAGGAGAAATAAATGATTAAAGACAAAAAGCTGAAGGTTAAAAAAACACCTTCAAGACGTAAGTTCTTTAAAGCTGCTGCTGCAACTGGTGTTGCTGCTGTAGCTGCATCATCTTTAGCTGCTCCAGCTGTTGCTGCTGAAAGAATTGAAGCATCAATGGTTGCTACTTGGGGAAGAGACTTTCCAGGTTTAGGAACAGGAGCTCAAAGATTTGCACAAAGAATCTCAGATATAAGTGATGGTAGAATTCAAGTTACTTATTATGCAGCGAACGAAAGAGTTAAAGCATTTGACTCATTTGATGAAGTTGCATCTGGTAACTCACAAATGTACCATGCTGCTGACTACTACTGGGTGAAGAAAGATCCAGCTTGGGGTTATTTTACAGCGGTGCCATTTGGTTTTACTTACACTGAAATGAATGCATGGATTAGATTTGCGGGTGGTCAAGAGTTATGGGATGAACTAGCTGACAAATTCGGTCTTAAAAACTTTATGTGTGGAAGCACAGGAGTTCAAATGGGTGGATGGTTTAACAAAAAGATTAGAAGCCCTAATGACTTCAAAGGTTTAAAAATGCGTATGCCTGGTTTAGGTGGACAAGTAATTGGTAAACTTGGAGGATCTCCAGTTTCGTTACCTGGTGGACAAATTTATGAAAACCTAGTATCTGGAGCAATTGATGCTACAGAGTGGGTAGGTCCATGGAATGATGAAGCTATGAAATTCCAAGAAGCTGCTAAATACTACTACTATCCTGGTATGCACGAGCCTGGATCAATGTTAGCATGTGGAACAAACAAATCTTGGTTCACAAGCTTAAACAAATCTGATCAATTATTAATTGAAGCTGCTGCAGCAATGGAAAATGACGTAATGATGTCTGAGTACAATGCTAAAAATGGTGCGGCTTTAGCTAGATTGATCAATGATCATGGTGTTAAACTAGAGAAGTTTAGCGACAAGGTATACGATGGCTTTGCATCAGCTGCTAACGAAGTGTTTGAAGAAACAAGAGCTAGCAGTGGTCTTGCTGAAAGAGTTCATTCGAGCTTCTTAAAAGCAAGAAAAGACATTGGATCTTGGACTAACTTGTCTGACTCACCTTACATTTCTCAAAGAAACAGAGCTTTAGGAATGTAATCAAACTTAATTTGATAATTAAAAGGGCCCTTTTTTGGGCCCTTTTTTTTATTTTAAAATTAAGTATTACTAAGAGAAATTTAAATTCATATGAGTTCAGAAAGCAGTAAAATATCTTTATATCTAAGAATTTTAAGCTACTCAGTATTAGCTTTCACCCTAGCATTCCTAATAAATAACGTTTTAACAGTTTGGAGTGATTGGCCTGGAGTTAAGAAAATTTTCTCTCATTATGAAATGTTTGGTTTCAAGAAAAAGGCACTTGATGGATCTGCTTTAAATTACGGTTTCATGCAGATCGGAGTATATTTAATATGCATTGTAGCTGTAATAATTTATGTTTTTAAAACTTACTCTCAAACTTTAGAACGAGACTCAGAGATACTATCAAAATTTTCAGCTTATTTGGTTAGGTCATCTTTTTGGGCAGTCTTTTTAGTTGGTGTTGCAGACTTTATAATTTCGTTCATGGTTGTTGAAAGATTATGGGAAGCAATATTCAGTCCAGAAGTGAAAGCCTTTATGGTGAAATCGCCAGAAAGAATTACATTTATACATTTTCCGATTATATTAATTTCATTTGTAATTGGTTACTTTACAAAATCTGTTGGCTTTATTTGGTTAGCTGTTTTAGTTGTTGTCAGTGAATTCATAATTGTCTTATCTAGATTTATATTTTCTTACGAGCAAGCCTTTCAAGGAGATCTTGTTCGTTTCTGGTATGCTGCATTATATTTGTTTGCAAGTGCTTATGCTTTAATTCACGAAGGTCATGTGAGAGTAGATGTGCTATACTCTTCGTTTAGTGAAAGAAAAAAAGCTTGGACAAACCTTTTAGGCTCGGCTCTTCTAGGTGTTCCACTTGTATTGATAGTTTTATTTTTGGGACTTAATGGAAAAGCAAGTATAATAAATGGACCGGTGGTTGCCTTTGAAGTTACGCAACAAGGATCTAATGGTTTATACCTTTTATATTTGATGGCTGTTTACTTAGCAGTATTTGCAGTTACCATGCTTTTACAGTTTACGAGCTATTTCATGGGTAGTAGTTATAAAATTTTAAATGGTAAGGAAAATTAAGGTATGGAACTATTTTTCTTAGCAGTTTTAGTCTTAATAATGATAGTTGCTCTTGCTTCAGGATATCCTGTAGCATTTGCGCTTCCTGGTTCAGCTATAATATCAATTGGATTAGCTGCATTTTTTGGATACTTATTTGAAGGTGATGCAGATGCTTATTTTGCAGTTGATGGTCCGATAGAATGGCTTGTTGCTGGTATTACAAACTTTAGGAGTAATTATTGGGATGTTGAAACTGACACCCTAATTGCAATTCCTTTATTTATTTTTATGGGAATTATGCTGCAAAAATCCAAAATTGCAGAAGATTTATTAATAACAATGGGTCAATTATTTGGTCCAATTCCTGGTGGTCTTGGTATTTCAGTAATTTTCGTTGGGGCATTGTTGGCAGCAACTACAGGTATTGTTGGGGCAACCGTTATTGCAATGGGATTAATCTCATTACCTACTATGTTAAATAATAACTATGATAGGAAACTTGCAAGTGGTATCGTATGTTCATCTGGAACGTTAGGTCAAATAATACCCCCATCTATTGTTTTAATTATTATTGCTGACCAATTAGCTAGCGCATCAGATGTTGCAAACAACATCCGTCAAAATGATTACAAAGCAGTCACTGGAGAATTTAACATGCCAGGAGAATTTAGAGTTGGGTCTTCAAGTGCTGGTGATATGTTCCTTGGTGCTCTTTTGCCTGGTCTCGTTTTAGTTGCGCTTTACATGATCTATGTATTTTTCTATGCGAGAATAAAAAAAGGTGTAGCCCCACCAGTTCCATTTAAAGGAGAATTTAATTTAAAATTTTGGTTAAGAGTAATTGTTATAATTATTCCTCCTCTTGCACTTATTTTTGCAGTTTTGGGTTCAATTTTGATGGGTATAGCAACAGTTAACCAAGCTGGTTCAATTGGAGCAATTGGTGCAACGTTGATGGCTGGTTATAGATTATTTGAAGGTAAGAAAAGTGCATTTTATCCTTTAATTCTTATAATTGGATCATTAATACCTATTACCTTTCTTGCATCAACATATGAACTTAATGTTAAAAATCTAGAAGAAAGAAATTTAGGTGCTATCTATATTACCGCATTTTTTGTAGCAATTCTCGTTTATGGTATTGCATGGAGTTTTTGGAGAACATTTAAAACTGAAAACGTTTTAAAAGAAGTAGTTACTGAGACTTGTATTACTACTTCAATGGTATTTATAATCCTTCTTGGTGCTGCGATGCTTACATCAGGTTTTAGAGCATTTGGTGGTGAGGAATTAGTAAGAGATTTTCTTCAAGATTTACCAGGAGGTTTTTGGACCCAGTTTGTTGTAGTCATGATTGTAATTTTCTTGTTAGGTTTCTTTTTAGATTTTATTGAGATTGCAGTTGTTGTTGTACCAATAATTGCACCAATATTGCTAGCTGAAACAGGAGCAAATGTTACAGCTGTATGGCTTGGAGTAATGATAGGTGTTAATTTACAAACTTCTTTCTTAACACCACCATTTGGATTTGCTTTATTTTATTTAAAAGGTGTAGCTCCAAAAGTGGTCCAAACATTAGATATCTGGAAAGGTGTTGTTCCTTTTATTATCTTACAACTTATCGGTTTAGGAATTGTGGGCGCATACCCTAGTCTAGTAAATTATTTACCAAACAGGGTTTATTTAACATCTAATGTTGCTCCACCCCCGATGAATCCAAAACTACAATATTGCTTACAAGAGTATAAATTTGCAAACTACTCTAATAATGCTGATGTAATAAATAAAAGTATAACTGACTTTGACGACATTATTCTTGCAAATTTACCAGCAGATAAATTAAGTTATTTCCAACGCCATGTTGATAATTCTAAGTACTCTTTTGAACTTGTTAATGAGGTTAAAAGTACAGAGACATTATATAACGATTATGCAGTCGATTACAGAGACTTACATTTTAAAACAAGAAAGAAACAAAAGAAGATTTTAAAATTAAATAAAAAGATAGATAAGTATAAAGCTGAGATTAGAAACTTAGATGATGAAGATGTTTCAGATAAAAACAAACTTGAACAAAAAATTGAAAATGTGAAACTAGAAATAGACGAGATAAGTAGTCAAATCCCAGAAGAATGGAAATCAAAAAATGATGAATTTAATAAAATTAATAAAGCTAAAAATCTTGCAACAAGAAAATATCGAAAAACAGTTGATAATGCTTACGAAGATTTATTGTTGATTAAGAGTTTTATAAATGATGGTGAAAAATTTGAAGAATTAGAGCAAGAAATGAAACTTCTTAAAAATAAAATAGATAACAGAGGTTACATTGATGCAATAGAGTTTATAGATAATATATTTGAAAAAGTCGGAGAAATTTCTGGATCTGATGAGTTTGCCGATAAATTAGATTATCTTATCACTTTAATGGATGAGGACGAAGTTGATTTTGAAAAACTTCAATCCTCAACGGTAGATACTATTGCGTTATTTGAGCAAGAAGTTAGTTGGAGAAAAAATTTCAAGAAAAAATATATGGATAGAATAAATGCTCATGACAAAGTTATTAGTGAGACTATTGGATTAAGATTGCAATCAAAACTTACGAAAGAACAAGCTATATATGTTTCTAAATGTAATTCTATCCACAGAGATATATCTTTAAACTTTTAATTATTTCGTGATTTGATCAATTAATTTTGATCTTTCGTATAAACCAAGATTTTCCGCTTTTGTTTTTAATTTTTCGTACTCAGATTTTAAATTTTCGGTTTTGATGTTAACTTTGTTACCAATTTCAATAAGAGAACCAATAATTGGATCAATTTCTAATGGACGTTTAGCATGTAAATCTTGAGTTGTTGATGGTTTATGACCCTTAATAGAAATCGCAGCATTTATTCTATGATCAATAGAAACATTAAATTTTACACCAATTTTTTCACCTACTTGTTGGCATTCCTCCATCAATTTTCTTACTATTTTTAACAATTCTGGATCATTTCCAATTTCATCCAAGGTTTTATCATAAAGAGCACTAATAATATTAAATGAGCAATTACCCCAGAGTTTTATCCAAATTTCATCTCTTAAATTACTTTTTTGAGGAGCTTTTAAGCCGCCCGCAATTAATAAATCAGCAATGAGTTTAAGTCTTTCTGATTTAGATCCATCAGGTTCACCAAGTGTAAATCTTTCTCCTCCATTATGTTTTATTACACCTGGTTCAGTTATTTCAGCAGCTGGGTAAACAACACAACCAATAGCTTTTGCTGGATCTAAATGTTTCCATATTTTCCCGTCGGGATCCACACTATCAATATGGTGGTTGTCTAAATTCGTTCCTGTATTTGCTTTATAAAAATACCACCAAGGAAGGCCATTTACAGCTGATATAATCGAAGTTTTTTCTCCAATAATATTTTTTAGTGAATCAACAATATTTGAAATTGCATGAGCCTTTACAGAAATAAATATGTAGTCTTGTACATCTAATGTTTTGGTGTCATCGGTTACTTTTAATTTAAAGTTTTCAGACCTACCCTCTTTAATTAATGTCAATCCATTTTCTTCTATCGCTTTTTTGTGTGGTCCTCTAGCTATAAGAGATAAATCTATATTTGTTTTACTTAAACAAGCTGCCAAATATCCACCGATAGATCCTGCACCAAATATACAAATTTTTGTCATTAACTACTTAAACCAAATTTTTTTGCTAAAACGTTTCTTTGTAACTTACCAGTTGCTCCCTTTGGAATTTCATCTACAAAAAAAATTTTCTTAGGAATTTTAAATTTTGCTAATTTTTCTTGAGCATATTTTAATACATCTTCTTCTGAACACATTTCTCCGGACTTAATAATTATAGCGCTTGCTATATTTTCACCAAGCATTTTATCCTCATAACCAAAACATACAGCTTGGTCTATTGATGGATGATCCATTAAAACATTATCAACCTCTAAAGGAGATATTTTTTCTCCACCCTTATTAATTATTTCTTTCAATCTTCCTGAAATTTTCAAATATCCGTCTTCGTCAAAATATCCTTGATCACCTGTTCTAAACCAACCCTTTATGAAACTTGTTTTGTTTGCTTCTTCATTATTTTCGTAGCCAAGTGTTACGTTTTCACCCTTTATACATACTTCGCCTTCTTCACCTTGTTTCATCATGTCACCATTTTCACTCATAATACATACTTCTGGACCTGCTGGGAGGCCTACAAATCCTGCTTTTTGTTGTTTTGGTGGTAATGGATTTGACGTCATTTGATGCGTTGCTTCAGTCATCCCATATGCTTCAATAACAGGACAATTAAATGCTTCATTTAAATCTTTAAATACAGCAGGAGGTAATGAAGCTGAGGAAGATCTAATTAATCTTAAATTTAAGTTTTTTGCTGCCTCTTTATTTTTATTTGCTCTTAATAAGATTGCTTGATGCATAGTTGGTACACCTGAATACCAAGTAATTTTTTCTAATCTAGCCAAATCAAGAAACTTTAATGCATTAAAACCGCTAGAGGCACATACTGATGCACCAACTTTCATTGATGTCGCTAAAACTGCTATAAGTCCATGAATATGAAATAATGGCATAATATTTAAACAATGATCATTATCTGTAAGACTTAAACTTTTTGAAATATTTTCAGAAGATGAATAAATATTATTATTAGATAACGGCACAATTTTTGGCCTTGAGGTAGTTCCTGAAGTATGCAGGACTAAAGCCTCATCATTTTCATTTGGGGATGAATAATCACTTTTATTATCAAACAAATCAAACAAACCCTCAGGTTGATCTTTATGGATTTTCAATTCACAAATTTCTATATTTAATTTTTTTGCAACTTCTACGGACGGATTATTTGAATTTTTTTCAACAATAATTATTTTAGGATTTAAATCCTTGAGATAAAACTCATACTCTTCTGATTTATATGATGGATTAAGAGGAGCAGCAGACATGTAACTTGAAATTCCTAAGAAACTAGTGGCCATAGATGGTCCATTCGGTAGAACTATTGCGGCTCTATCTTTATTAGATATACCATTTCCTGATAATTGTTTTGAAATATCTTTAATAAATATTTTTAAATCTCTGTAACTAATTTTTGAATTGTTTTCAGACGAAATTGCAATTTTATCATTTTCGCTATTTTCAAAAATGTTTTTAACAATTCTTTTTGACACTTCTAATATCCTTTTGCGTACCCATCTTTTCTAGGATCTGATCCACCTAATAGATCACCTTCGCTTCTATTAATTTTTATTGCTTGCCCTCCACCATGTGTACCATCGATATATTCTACATTGTGACCTACTTCTTTAAGACCATGAAAAATCTCTTTATCAATAGTTTTTTCGAGCTTATAAATATTATTAAAATGAAATGCTCTAGGAAAGCTTAAAGCTTCTTGCGGTCCCATCCCATAATCAATCATATTATTTAAAACATGAACTTGTCCGACTGGTTGATATTGACCACCCATAACACCATAGCTTAAGGTTGCATTGTTATCTTTATCAATGACCATACCTGGAATAATAGTATGCAATGGTCTTTTTAAGCCAGCAATACAGTTAGGGTGTCCATGCTCTACTCTGAAATTTGTACCTCTATTATGCAAAAGTATTCCACTTTTATTTGTTGTAATCCCTGATCCAAAAACATAACAAACAGAATTGATTATTGATACGCTATTTAAGTCTTTATCTACTACTGTTAGATAAATTGTCTCTGGGTGAGCTGGAATATTTAAGTCACCAACATCGCTGCATGAATTTAGATTAATTTTATTAAAAATATCTTCAATATTTTTATCACTTAAAATTTCATCCAAATTAATATTTGCAAAACTTGGATCACCCAAACTTGTTTCTTTAACTTTATAGGCTTGTTTTGTAACTTCTGCTTCAAGATGAAATCTTTCTACGCTGTTAAATTTATAGTTTTGAATGTTAAGTCTTTCTAATAATTTCATCATAACTAATACTGTAACACCAGGTCCATTAGGAGGACATTGATGAATAAAATCACCTTTATATAAAGACTTGATAGTTTCTGATCTTATTGTTTTCTGCTTAGAAAAATCTTCAAAAGTATGAACGCCTCCTAATTCATTTAAACTTTCAATTATATCTTTTGCAGTTTCACCTTCATAAAATTCTTTACTTCCTTTTTTACTAATTGCCTTAAGCGTTTCTCCCAAAGCAATATTTTTCATTAATTCATTTTCTTGATATGTACGACCATCTTTTAAAAAAATTTTTTTTGAATTCTCATTTCCATTAATTTTATTTAAACTGTTATGCCAAGCTTGCGATACTACTTTAGAAATTTTATGACCATTTGTTGCAATATCAATTGCTCCTAAAAATAATTGTTCAAAATCAAGTTTGCCAAATTCTTTATGGATAGTTTCCCAAGCATGAACTGCTCCAGGTATAGTTACCGAATGAGGACTTGTTAATCCAATTTTATCTATATTTTTTTTCTTAAAGAAATCATAATTTAATTTTTCTGGAGCCAAACCAGATCCATTAAAAGATACTGCATCTTTATTACTCATTTTAACAATTGCAAAACAATCACCACCGATACTTGTTGCATTAGGTTCAACAACTGATAAAACAATTGAAGCAGCAATAGAGGCATCCACTGCATTTCCTCCCATTTTAAGTATTTTTAATGCTTCTTCAGTGGCCAATGGATGAGAAGTCGCTGCCATTGCATTCGACGATCGTGCATCTTTATCTTTTGTTGATTGATTATTCATAGTAATGATTAAGTAGAGAGATATAAATGATTAGTAAAGCAAATAAAAGTATTTTAATTTTTTGTGTATTTGCCTTTGGCTTTTTTATTTCTAATTTATTAAGATCAATTACTGCCACACTTACTCCAGTTCTAACAAGTGAATTTGATTTATCAGCGGGTAACCTTGGGCTGCTAGCAGGTGGTTATTTTTTAGGATTTTCTTTAATGCAAATACCAGCAGGTTTACTTCTTGATAAGTATGGACCAAAAAAAGTCGTTGCATATCTTTTATTGATAGCTCTGATTAGTACCATTTCTTTTGCATTTGCAAAAAGTTTTACAGGATTGTTAATTTCTAGATTTTTTATTGGTGTTGGTGTTGCAGCATGTTTGATGGGACCTTTGACTGGTTATCGTGTTTGGTTTGAAGAAAAATATCAGCAAAGAGCAAATTCATGGATGTTGATGGTAGCAAGTTTTGGTTTTGTAATTTCAACATTACCTGTGCAAATTTTACTACCGATGATCGGCTGGAGGTCTATTTTTCTTTTAATTTCAATTTTGATTTTATTAAGTGTTATTTTAATTTTAGTTTTTACCCCATCTTGGAATAATAATCCTAAAAATACAATAACTCAGGAGAAAGGAAATCTTTCGGTTGTATGGAAAAATAAATTTTTTATAAGTTTAATTCCACTATGTTTTTTAAATTACGGGGGCGTTCAAGCAGTCCAAACTTTATGGGCAGGTCCTTGGATGTTAAATGTTGCAGGTTATTCTCCACTTGATAGTGCTACAGGCTTGTTTTGGATTAATATAACAATGTTATTTGCGTTTATGGTTTGGGGATATATTTTACCAAAATTTTCATCTTTAGGCATTGACAGCATAAAGATTGTTAAGATTGGTTTGCCAATAAGTTATGTTGTTTTATTTTCTATAATAATAATGGGCCAAAATGCAGGGGCTATAATGTTTACTCTTTATATTTTATCGTCAATTGTTTTATCTTTAACGCAACCTGCCTTAGCCTTAAGTTTCCCCCAAAATCTTGCTGGAAAATCATTAACCTCTATAAATGTATTTATTCATTCAGGAACATTTTTTGTACAATGGGGAATTGGATTATTAATTGATCTTTCTAAAAATATGGGTGCAAACACAGTCACAAGCTATAAGATTTCCTTCTCTATATTCTTACTTTTATGTATTTTTAGCTATCTGTTTTTTATTTATTTTAATAAAAATGAGAATTAATTTTAAAATGACATTATCTAAATTTCTTTTTTTAATACCACTAATTTATATTATTATTTGTATTTTCATTTACTTTTACCAAAGAAATCTACTTTATCATCCAGGGGAAAATAATTATTTAGACGAAGGTCCCTTAAATCACAAAATTGAAAAGATTTATATTAACTCAGAAAGTAGTTTAGTTGGTTGGCATTTTCAAAAGAACCAAAATTATAAGACCATACTATTTTTTCATGGAAATGCTGGCAAACTTGATAATCGTATTTATAAATTAAATGAATTCTCAAAAATGAATGTTAACTATTTGATATTTGCTTACAGGGGATTTAGTGGAAATGATGGAAATCCTTCAGAAATTGGTCTTTATGATGATGCTTTAGCAGCAAAGAAATGGCTAAATTCAAAGAAAATAGAAGATAAAAATATAATATTGTATGGAGAATCGTTGGGTACAGCTATCGCACTTAACCTTGCTAAAGATTATTCGTTCAGTGGCGTGATATTGGAGTCTCCGTTTACATCTATGGAAACATTAGCAAAAAGTTATTATCCGTATTTACCGGTTAAATATTTGTTAAAAGATAAATACAATTCAATTAGTAAATTGAACAATAACTCTGCTCCAATCCTTGTTATGCACGGCATGAGAGATAAAATCGTACCATTTAAAATGGGAAAAGAAATTTTTACCAAGTTTAATGGAGAAAAATCAAGTTTTTTTGTTGAAAACGACGACCATATGATGGATTTTAATAAAAATCTTATTAATTCAATTGAGTTGTTTATTACAGATTTAAATTAAGACACAATTCAAACAAAAATTAATCAAATTTATTAATTTTAAGTCTCATATGACAAGAATTTTATCCATAATACTTATAATTTTTATTTCAAATATTTCTTATGCAGAAATTAGCAGTGAAACTAGAAATAAATATTTTTATATTGGAAAAATGAAAGCACATAATGATAAATTTACCTTATATTTTAAAACTAGAAATAAAGCTATTTTAGCAAGAGGAGAAGAAACAAATTATATTAATGATTATCCACAAGATTTATATATTTATAATCATACTTCAAAAGAAGATCTCCCATTACTAACTTATGAGTGGTTTCCAAAAAAAATAAAAAAAATTGTAAAAAATTATTCCTACCCAGTTTTTCCTGAGGACTTTGCTTATTACTTAATGAAGGACAATAATACTCTCATTCTAGTTAGTGGTAAAAAAAATTTTCATCAAAATTTAGAATATAATATTGAAACTAAAAATTTAAAAAAATTTTCTAGTAATGGTAAATTAAATTTTATTATTTCAAGTTACGCAGAGATTTGCGGATACAAAACAAATATGAATAATTTTGAATGTTCTATAGAAAAACCTTTAATTTCTAAAAATTTAATTAATTAAACTGAGTAAATGCATCTGCAAATTGTTCCGCATTAAAAATTTGTAAGTCATCTTCTTTTTCTCCAAGGCCAAGACCCAAAATTGGAACTTTGTATTTTTTTGAAATTGCAATTAGTACCCCGCCTTTTGCTGTTCCATCAAGTTTTGTCATAATTAAACCTGTAACTTTTATAATTTTATCAAATTCTTCAAGTTGATTTATTATATTTTGTCCTGATGTTGCATCTAAAACCAAAACAACATCATGAGGAGCTGTTTCATCAGTTTTTTTTATTACATTTGCTATTTTTTTAAATTCATCCATCAAATTTTTCTTATTTTGCAGTCTTCCAGCGGTATCAATCAATACACGTTTAATATTGTTGTTTTTAGCATATTCTATCGATTTATACGCGACAGATGCTGGGTCAGAACCAGGATCAGATTTTACTATTGGGACACCAACTTTGCCTGACCAAGCCTCAAGTTGTTCTATAGCAGCTGCTCTAAAAGTATCACAAGCAGAAAATAATACCTCAGATCCATTATCTTTAAAAATTTTTCCTATTTTTCCAATCGTCGTTGTCTTTCCAACTCCATTAACACCAGATACTAGAGTAATATTTAACTTTTCTTTTTTTTCAAAAAAATCTTTTCTCTCTAATGGCGTCATCAGCTCAAGAATATAATTCTTTAATATTAAATTAATTTCATCAACAGTTTCGTTGTTTGGATCAATCTTCTTTTCAGCAATTATACTTTTAATTTCAGACGCAGCATCAATACCAACATCTGAACTTATTAAAAATTCCTCAATTTTATTTAATGTGTCATCATCTATTTCTTTTTTGACAATTATTTCCCTTAGACCAGACTTAATATTCTCTGCACTTTTTTTAAAACCAAATTTAAACTTTTCAAAAATTCCCATTATATGTTTATTTTTATTTCTTTTATCTCTGAGACTGGTCCCCTCATATGAATTTTTTTGTCTTGATCAATATTAATTATTAATTTGCCTAAGCTGAATTCAATTTTTGTGGATGAATTTTCTAATTTTTCTAAATTTGCTGCAACTGCTGTTGCACATGCTGCTGTGCCACATGCTTTGGTCAACCCCGCTCCTCTTTCCCAAACCTTAACTTTATAATGATTATTTCCTATTTTGTTTGCAAGTGTAAAATTACATTTCTCTGGGAATAAATTGTTATTTTCAACCATTGGACCAATTTTTTCTAAATCAAAATTATCAATATTGTTCACAAAAAAAATCACATGAGGGTTTCCAACGTTAACAGCTATACCTCCTTTTGAGCTTGAATTATGTTTATCACTAATTTCAATACCTAAATTTTTGGTATCAAGATTTTCAGACATTGGAATATCTTCCCAATGAGTTTTTGGTACTCCTATAATTGTTTCAACTTCACTATTCTCAAGTATTTTTGATTTTAAATGGTTGGATCCTACAAACAGATCTACAACTTTTTTGTCTGTTTCTTTAAAAATTAAAAATGCTACACATCTTGTACCATTTCCACATGCGCCTGAAATACTTCCATCAGAATTATAAAATTTCATTTCAGCATCACCTTTATTACTTTTGTTTATAAATATTAGTTGATCACAACCAATAAATTTTCGATCACAAATTCTAATTATTTGATCTCTGGTTAATTCGACATTATTTGACCTATTATCAATAATTACAAAATCATTACCAAGGCCATCCATTTTAAAAGCTTTAAATTCCATATACTTCAGTATTTAACTTATTTATTGACATTTTGAACCTCTATTATAGTTTATCGCCGTTTCCGCAAAATACAGCAATTTGCGGTGTCTTTGGCAACAAAGAGATCGACACCAGTCAGCGAGAGTTCGCCCACTGGTGCGATACTTGCTGGATGGAATTATGTTTGAAAACTTAACAAATAAATTTGAAGAAATATTTTCTTCATTAAAAAAAGCCCCTTCACTTGATGAAAAGCAAGTAGATGAAGGTTTAAGAGAAATAAGGCTTGCTCTTTTAGAGGCGGATGTATCTTTAGAAGTTGTAAAAGAATTTATAAATAGAGTTAAACCTAAAGCTCTAGGTCAGGAAATTATCAGATCAACTTCACCTGGACAGATGGTAGTTAAAGTTGTTAACGATGAGTTAATTTCTTTTCTGGGGGATAAAAATTCTGATATTGAATTAAATGCAGTTCCACCTGTCCCAATAATGTTAGTTGGGCTACAGGGATCTGGAAAAACAACTACGACAGCTAAACTTGCAAGATTTTTAGAGACTAATAAAAAGAAAAAAGTGATGATGGCGAGTCTAGACGTTTACAGACCTGCTGCACAAGAGCAATTAAAACTTCTTGGTGAACAAAACAATATAATCACACTTCCAATTATTAAAGATCAGTTACCTGCAGATATTTGTAGAAGAGCAATCAGTGCAGCTAATCTTAATGGAGCAGATGTAATTTTATTTGATACAGCTGGCAGAACACAAATTGATTTACAAATGATGAGTGAGATCAAACAAATTGAAGGCATTATAAATCCATCAGAGACAATACTTGTTGCAGACTCTCTTACAGGTCAAGTTGCTGCAAATGTAGCAAAAGAATTTAAAAGTACAGTAAATCTTACAGGTATCATTCTTACAAGATCAGATGGTGATGGTAGAGGTGGGGCAGCACTAAGCATGAAGTATGTTGCAGATGTACCTATTAAGTTTTTAGGAGTTGGTGAAAAGATAGAAAATTTTGAAGTTTTCCATCCAGATAGAATTGCAAATCGAATTTTGGGTATGGGAGATATTGTTTCTTTAGTAGAAAAAGCTGCTGAAGATCTTGATGAAGAAAAATTGAAAAAAACAGAGGAAAAACTTAAAAAAGGTCAGTTTTCTTTAGAGGATTATCTTACTCAACTAAGACAGATGAAAAAAATGGGTGGTATTGAAGGTATTATGTCTTTTTTACCTGGTGTTTCAAAAGTTAAATCCCAAATGGATCAAGCTGGAGTTGATGAAAAGATAATTACCCAAAATGAGGCTGTAATATTATCAATGACTAAAAAAGAACGAGAAAATCCAAAGATAATAGATGGTTCCAGAAAAAAAAGAATTGCTAATGGTTCAGGTACAGATGTGGCCACTATCAATAAATTGCTTAAGCAATTTAAAATGATGTCAGAGATGATGAAAAAAATGTCAAAAGGAAATATGAAAGGGATGGCGGATAAAGGGATACCGCCAGAACTTTTTAATCAATTAAAATAAATAGGAGAAAAAATGTTAAAAATGCGTTTATCAATGGGAGGTACTAAGAAGAGACCTGTATATAAAATAGTAGTTGCTGATAGCAGGTTTCCAAGAGATGGAAGATTTATTGAAAAATTAGGTTTTTTTAATCCCCTAATTCCAAAAGAAAAAAAAGAGAGAATGGGTTTAGATGTTGAAAGAGTTAAATATTGGTTAGGTCAAGGTGCTCAACCAACAACTAGAGTAGAAAGATTGTTGGGAGAAAATGAAATAATGCCAATGCCAGCAAAAGGTAATAATCCTCAAAAAGCAATTCCAAAAAAAGATAGAAAGAAAGCTGAAGAGGGTAGTGAAGCTAAAGCAGAAGCTCCAAAAGAAGAAGCTAAAGCAGAAGCTCCAAAAGAAGAGGCTAAATAAAATAAATGTTTTTATCCAGAGTATTTACTTTGTATCCAGATTATTTTCCTGGTTATCTCGATAAAGGTCTTTTTGGTAAGTCTAAGGGAAAAGAATGGAATTTAGAAATTATAAATATAAGAGACTATGCTTTGGACAAACATAAAACTGTTGATGACACTCCATATGGCGGTGGAAATGGAATGATAATGAAAGCAGATGTTTTGGCAAGCTCATTAGATGCGAATGTTAAAAGTGGAGAAAAAACCATTTATTTGAGTCCTAGAGGGAAGGTATTTAACTCAAAACTTGCAAGAGAATTTTCTAATGAAAATTCAATAAATTTAATTTGTGGTCACTTCGAGGGTGTAGATGAAAGAATACTAGAAAGTAGAAATATTGAGGAAATTAGTATTGGTGATTTTATATTGTCAGGAGGTGAAGTTGCTGCTTTTGTCGTGATTGACTCTATTCTTAGATTTATTCCAGGAATTTTAGGCAATCTAAATTCATCAAGAGATGAAAGTTTTGAAAATGGTCTTCTAGAGTATCCTCAATTTACAAAACCCCAAATTTGGGAGGAAAAAAAGGTCCCAAATGTACTAATTTCAGGCGATCACGCCAAAATTAAAGACTGGCGTTTATCTCAATCTGAGGCTATAACACGCGACCGAAGACCAGATTTATGGCAAAAATATAAGAAAAATTGAAATGAAAAATATAGAAGAAATTAACAGATCAAATTTAAACAAAATCATTGCAGAAAGAAAACATCCAGACTTTTTTCCAGGGGATATAGTTAAAGTTGGAGTTAGAATAACTGAGGGTAAAAGAGATAGAATTCAATATTTTGAAGGTGTCTGTATTGCAAAAAAAAGTAGAGATATAAACTCCTCATTTACGGTTAGAAAAATTTCATTTGGTGAAGGAGTGGAAAGGACTTTTGCATTGTACAGCCCAATTGTTGATACAATTAAAGTTGTTAGATCAGGTAAAGTAAGAAGAGCAAAATTATACTACTTAAGAGATAGAACAGGTAAATCTGCAAGAATAGCTGAAAAAATTAAGAAAACCATCGGTATTGATTTAGAAACTAAAATAAATGAAG
>CACCGT010000004.1 GCA_902545635.1 uncultured Pelagibacteraceae bacterium
GATAAATATCAATATGAGCTAAATAATCTAAATGTTGCAGAACATAATGACTTGGATCAAAAAGCATATTACATCTTTTGTGATTACCAACTCTTTCTAAGAACATTTCAAAAGTTACACCATCATGAAGATCTTCACCTGGATGTATCTCATAACATAAATCAACTCCATTATTATCAAAATGATCAAGAATGGGCTTCCATCTTTTTGATAATTCATCAAATGCATTTTCAATTAACCCTTCAGGTCTTTGTGGCCAAGGGTAAACATAAGGCCAAGCAAGTGCTCCTGAAAAAGTTACATGTTTATCTATTCCAAGACTGTTTGATGCCTTTCCAGCCATCATTAATTGATCTACGGCCCACTCTTGTCTTGCTTTGGGATTTCCTCTTACTTCAGGTGCAGCAAAACCATCAAAAGCAGTGTCATAAGCAGGATGCACTGCAACAAGTTGACCTTGCAGGTGAGTTGATAATTCTGTAATTTCTAAATTGTGTGATCTAGCAATTCCTTTAATCTCATCACAATAATCTTTACTTTCAGATGCTTTTTTTAAATCAATTAATCTACCGTCCCAACTTGGAATTTGTATACCTTCGTAACCAAGAGATGATGCCCATTTACAAATATTATCTAAAGAATTAAACGGTGCATCTTCGCCTACAAATTGTGCTAGGAAAATTGCAGGACCTTTTATTTTGTTCATAATTCCCTTTCTCTTTATTTTTTTACCCAACTATTTTTTACAAAAAAAAATACTAGCAGGCACAAGTCTTCTTGGATAGACTATTATTAAGAATAATTAAATTAATAGGAGATAAAATGAAAAAAATAATGATTTTATTGTTTGTTTCTCTATTTACTTTTTCTGCAAATTCAAATGCTAAGTCAATAACATTAGGATGGGCCGCATGGGACCCTGCTAACGCATTACAAGAACTTACTAAAGAGTTTACAGCAGAAACAGGAATAGATGTTAACTTCGAATTCGTACCTTGGCCAAATTTTGCTGATCGTATGTTGAACGAACTTAACAACAAAGGTAAAACTTTTGACTTGTTAATTGGTGACTCACAATGGATCGGTGCTGGTGCAGTGTATGGACATTACGTAAAATTGAATGACTTTTTTGATAAAGAAGGAATTTCAATGAACGATTTCTCACCTGCAACAGTTTATGCGTATTCAACATGGCCAAAAGGAAGTGAAAACTATTATGCACTACCAGCTATGGGAGATGCATTAGCATGGGCTTATAGAAAAGACTGGTTTGATAGACCTGAGCTTAAATCTGAATTCAAAAAGAAACATGGTTATGATTTAGGTGTACCTGCTAGTTGGGATCAGCTATATGACATGTGTACTTTTTTCCAAGGAAGAGAAATTGATGGTCAAAAAAGATACGGTGCTGCTATAAATACAGAGCGTGGATCTGAAGGTATTACAATGGGTGTAACTGCTGCTATGTATGCATGGGGTATGGAGTATGAAAATCCAAACAAACCATACGATATGGAAGGTTATTTCAATTCTCCACAAGCAGTAGAAGCTGTAGAGTTCTATAGAAAATTATATGAGGACTGTGCTCCTCCAGGACACTCTGATGCTTATATGGTAGCAAACTTAGATGCATATAAATCAGGACAAGTAGCATTCCAAATGAACTGGTATGCTTTTTGGCCAGGTGTTTCTAAAGAAGATAGCGACGGCAGAGTTAGTGGTTTCTTTGCAAATCCAAAACAAAACGTAGCTGCTGCAACATTAGGTGGACAAGGTATATCTGTTGTTAAATATTCAGATAAACAAGATCTTGCATTAGAATATATTAAATGGTTTGCAAGACCAGATGTACAGCAAAAATGGTGGGATTTAGGCGGATATTCATGTCATAATGATGTATTAAATTCACCATCGTTCCCTACATCTACAGTTTATGCACAAGGTTTCTTAGACTCAATGGGAATTGTTAAAGATTTTTGGCAAGAACCAACATTTGTTGAGTTAATGTTACCTATGCAGGAAGCTATTCATGATTACGTTGTTAATGGAAAAGGAACTGCTAAAGGCGCTCTAGATAAAATTATCGAAGAGTGGGTTGAAGTATTTGAAGCAGACGGAAAACTTTAACATTAATATTTAAAAATAAAAAAAAAAAGGGGGGGTAATATCTCCCCTTTTTTTTAAAAAAATCATATGAGCGTAAAAAAAAAATTTAAAGGACTTTCTGATAAGGCTGTAGCATGGCTTTTCATTGGACCATCTGTTTTTCTTTTATTGGCGATAAATATTTATCCATTGATTTATGCAATCAGAATGTCTTTTACAAATTTTTATGCAAATAAAATTGGCAGAGAACCACAGTTTGTTGGTTTAAAAAATTATATAAAAGTTCTCAATAAAGAGGCCATATGGGAAAAAATGCAGGTTACTGCAAACTTTATGTTTTGGACTTTGTTACTTCAGGCAGTAATAGGATTAGGTTTGGCTTTATTATTAAACAGGAAATTTAAAGGTAATGAATTATTAACCACACTAATAGTATTACCAATGATGTTATCGCCTGCTGTTGTGGGTGTTTTTTGGACTTATCTTTATAATCCTCAAGTAGGTTTATTTAATTATGTAGTAAACTTTTTTTACGATTTTGGAAGCTTTGATATGATTGGTTCAAGTGAACTCGCACCTTGGTCGATAGTTATAGTTGATACTTGGATGTGGACACCTTTTACAATGTTGATTTGTTTAGCCGGTCTAAGATCAGTTCCAAATTATTTATATGAGGCTGCTGAAGTTGACAGAGCTAGTAAATGGCAACAATTTATATACATCACACTACCATCTGTATTACCATTTTTATTATTGGCTTTGTTATTTAGAGGGATTGAGAATTTCAAAATGTTCGACATGGTCGTTGAACTTACATCTGGCGGTCCAGGTTCAGCTACAGAACTCGCCTCAATCAATTTAAAAAGAGAAGCATTTGAAAAATGGAAAACTGGTTACAGTTCAGCTTTTGCTGTCATTTTATTTGTAACTATTTTTGGTTTTGGAAATGTTTATGTAAAAGTAATGAATAAAATAAAGGAACGCTGATGGATACATCCAGATCATATTTAGAACCTTCATCGTTTTCAAAGAAACTTGCTGCAACAATTATTATTGTTTACACAGTAATAACATTGATACCTATTTCTTGGATGGTAATGACAAGTTTTAAGAATGTTAATAGTGCAATTTCTTATCCACCTGAAGTACTGTTTGAACCATCTTTAGAGGGATATGTTAACTTGTTTACTAATAGATCAAGGCAATCTCAGGAATATCTTGACTCTTTGCCGGCTCCAGAAACTTGGTATGAAGAATTAGTTAGAAGTAGAGAAATGGTTATAACAGGGCCATCAAAATTTTTAGGTAGATACTCAAATTCAATGATAATTGGCTTTGGGTCAACTTTTGCATCCGTATTTTTGGGTGCATTAGCTGCGTATGCTTTCTCGAGATTTAGAGTTCCATTAAAAGATGATTTATTATTTTTTATTCTTTCCACCAGGATGTTTCCACCAATAGCGGTGGCTGTTCCAATATTCATTATGTATAGAAAATTAGGATTAGGGGATACTCACCTTGGAATGATCATATTATACACAGTCGTAAATTTAAGTTTAGCAGTATGGCTATTAAAAGGATTTATGGATGAAATTCCCAAAGAATACGAAGAAGCAGCTATGATTGATGGATATTCTAGACTTCAAGCGTTTTTTAAAGTTGTTCTTCCACAAGCGATGACCGGTATTGCTGCAACAGCAATCTTTTGCATGATTTTTTCCTGGAACGAATATGCATTCGCTGTTCTCCTCACTCAATTTAATGCACAAACTGCTCCACCATTCATCCCGACAATTATAGGAGAAGGAGGTTTGGATTGGCCTGCTATTGGGGCTGGTACAACTTTATTTTTATTACCAGTGATGATTTTTACAATTATTTTAAGAAAACACCTTTTAAGAGGTATTACATTTGGAGCAGTGAGAAAATAATGCAAGAAGAAAAAATCATTTATGAGAAAAATATTTAGAAGGGTTTACTGGGAAAATTTTTCTACAGTATTAATTTTATTAGGAGTTTTCATGTTGTTACAACCATTTGCAATGTGGATGTATACTTACTCATTTATTGTAATTTTAGTTGGAACTATAGGTTTCGTAATCACAAGTCACTTTCCGGATTAATATGTCTAAAATTAAAATTGTAAATTTACAAAAATCATTTGGAGATTTCACTGCAGTTAAAAATTCTAATTTAACAATTAATGATAAAGAGTTTTTTGTTTTGCTTGGCCCATCTGGATGTGGAAAAACAACAACTCTGAGAATGATTGCTGGATTAGAATTACCAACATCAGGAGAAATTTATTTAGGAGATGAAGAAGTTGGAATGTTAAGAGCATCTGAGAGAGATATTGCCTTCGTTTTTCAATTGTTTGCCCTCTATCCACATATGAATGTAAAAAATAACCTTTCTTTTCCACTTAAAATGCAAGGTTATAGTAGAAGTGAAATTAAAGCTAGAGTTGAAGATGCAGCAAAACTTTTAAGAATTGATCATATTTTAAACTCCAACATTTCCTCTTTATCGGGTGGAGATAGACAACGTGTAGCTCTTGGTAGAGCTTTAGTTAGAAGACCAAAAGCATTTTTAATGGATGAGCCTTTAGGTACTTTGGATGCAGAATTTAGAGAATTAATGTGTTTAGAACTTAAGAAATTACACATCGATATTGGCGCCACCACTGTTTATGTAACACACGATCAATTAGAGGCAATGTCATTAGCTGATCGTATTGCCGTAATGGATGGTGGTGAAATTTTACAAGCTGATGAACCTTCAGTAATCTACAATAAACCTGCTACCAAATTTGTAGCATCATTTATTGGCTCCCCTGGAATGAATTTTATAAGTATTGATCAAGGAATTTCCAATGAACAGTCGACTTTAAATATAGAAGGAACAGATTTTAGTATACCTAAACAGTATGAGATATCAAAAGGCAAAAAAAACTCATTTGGTATTCGTCCTGAAAATTTATCTCTTACTAACGAAGGTGGTCTTAAAGGTTCAGTATTTGGAGTTGAATATTTAGGCTCAAGAAAAAATTGTTACTGTTAAAACTAATTTTGGAGAAATCAAAGTAAAAACTGATATTTCAACAAGTGTTAAAATCAATGAAAACGTTCAAGTAAAACCCTCAAATGATAACATAATTATTTTTGATGGTGAGACTGATAAATCTCTTAAAAGTGAGTTTATGAATTAATGGCAAAAATAGAATTAAAAAATTTATCTAAAACCTATAATAAAAAAATTGAGGCCTTACATGATATAAATTTTACCATTGAGGATGGTCAGTTTTTTGTTTTATTAGGCCCCTCAGGTGCTGGAAAAACTACTACATTAAGATGTATTGCTGGATTAGAGAAAATAGATAATGGAAGTATTCTATTTAACGATGAGTCCGTAACCGAAGATCAACCAGCATCAAGAGATGTTTGTTTTGTGTTTCAACAATACTCTTTATATCCTCACTATAGTGTTTATGAAAATTTAGCATTCCCTTTAAGATCTCCAATGAGAAAATTACCTGAGGATGAAATTAAAACTAAGGTTGAGAATATTGCAAATATGTTAAAGATTTCAAATAAGCTAAATAATAAAGCCACACAATTATCTGGTGGTGAGATGCAAAGAGTTGCAATTGGACGTGCGCTAGTTCGTGAGCCAAATTTATACTTGATGGATGAACCGTTATCCTCTCTAGATGCTAAATTAAGAGAGAGTTTAAGGGTTGAATTAAAAAACATTCAAACTAATCTAAATGCAACAATACTTTATGTTACACATGATCAAGCAGAAGCCACTACTTTAGCAGATAAAATTGGAGTTTTAAAAGAAGGCCATTTGGTGCAAATAGGTACTCCTGAAGAGATATATGAAAATCCAAATTCTATATATGTTTCGCAAAGATTGGGTTCGCCAAAAATCAATATTCTGCCTGGAACTTTACTTGGAATGAATGATGTACCTACTTTTGGTATAAGACCTGAGAATATTACAATAGGAAATGGTAACCACTCAGCCAAAATTATCTCAATTGAAAATCTAGGCTCTGAAACAGTAGTTGCTTTAAATTTTAAAGACCAAGAAATACTTGTGTCAATTCAAGGTAATTATAAATCATCAATAAATGAGACAATTAATTTTGACATCAACAATAAAAAAGTTTTAAAATTTGATAAAGAGGGAAACAGAATTTATGAGCGTTAGTTTTTTAATTTCTCAAGCAAAAAGTGTCCAAAAAGTTATAGATGAAAATTCTGCTGAAATAGAGGTTCTTGATCAAAAAATTGGAGATGGAGACCATATTTTTAACATTCAACGAGGTTTAAAGTTAGTTGTTGAACTTGAAGATTCAATCAAAGATTTACCATTAGCCAAAGCTTTAAACATGATAGCAATGAAAGTTCTGTCAGGTATCGGTGGATCATCAGGCGCATTATTTGGAACTTTTTTTATGACCATGGCTAAATCTCCTGACCTAGATAAAGATGTTGATTTTAATAAAGCATGTGAAATGATTATTAGTGGAATTAAAGCCATGAAAGAAAGAGGAAAAGCCGATGTTGGAGAAAAGACTATGATGGATGTTTTAATACCAGTTTCAGAAAAACTTAATGAATTAAAAAATGAAAGTGAATTTAAATCAGGTTTAAATGAAGTAATTAAAATTGCTGAAGAAAGAATGTTATCCACAAAAGATATGTTAGCCACAAAAGGTAGAGCTTCTTTTTTAGGTGAACGCGCAAAAGGACATATAGATCCTGGAGCCCGTTCTTCACAGCTTATAATCGATACAATTTGTAAATCAGTAATTAATAATTAGGAGGGAAAATGAAAAAATTTATTAACAATAACGATGATTTTTTAAAAGAGAGTCTTACAGGTTTTGGTAAGGCACATAGCGACATTATAAACGTCAATCTAGACCCAAGTTTTGTTTCAAGAAAAAATAAAACCAAAGATGGAAAAGTCTCCCTAATTTCAGGTGGCGGAAGTGGTCATGAACCAATGCATGGAGGATTTGTTGGTCATGGAATGTTAGATGCTGCATGCCCAGGTTTTGTATTTTCAGCACCAACACCTGATCAAATGCAAGCAGCAGCAGAACATGTTGATAGTGGTGCAGGGGTTTTATTTATTGTTAAAAATTATTCTGGAGACATAATGAACTTTCAAATGGGTGCTGAAATGTACTCTGGCAAAAATGATAGTATTGTTACTAACGATGATGTTGCTGTTGAAGACTCTACATTTACAACTGGAAGAAGAGGTGTTGCAGCAACAGTATTAGTAGAAAAAAATAGTTGGATCTTTAGCTGAACACGGCGGATCACTCGAAGAATGTAAAAAACTTGGTGAAAAAGTAAATAAAAACGCTGGTACGATGGGAGTTGCATTTACAAGCTGCACTGTTCCTGCTGCAGGAAAACCTACTTTTGATATAGGCGATGATGAAATGGAGTTTGGTGTAGGGATACACGGTGAGCCAGGAAGAAAAAGAGAAAAAATTCAAGCTTCAAAAACGATTGTAGGAAATATTCTTGAAGCTATTTTAGATAATTTAAAACCAGAAAAAAATGAGAAGAATTTACTTTTCGTAAATGGAATGGGAGGCACTCCTTTAACAGAATTATATTTAGTTTACGAGGATGCATGTCAAATTTTGCAATCAAAGGGTATTCAAGTAACAAAAAAGTTTAGTTGGAAATTATTGTACATCACTTGAAATGCAGGGTGCTTCAATTACTCTTCTCAAATGTGATGATGAAATCTTAAAGCATTGGGACTCTCCAGTTCATACAGCGGCAATGAGATGGGGAATGTAAAACTTTTTTTGATCAAATAACGACTAAATCAAGTTTCTGATTGCCAAGTCTTTCGTTACCACTTTCTGTAACTAGGTAAGTTTCACCTAAGTTCATTGCTAAATTATTTTCAGAATCCATTAATATCATATGCATAAAAAATACATTTCCTGGTTTAATTACATATGGATTTCCAGTGTATAACATTGGCCAATCCATCCAATTAGGTGAAAAGGTTGCCCCTAAAGAATAGCCACATGCATTCATTCTAGAATTTTTATAACCTAAATCATCAAAAGTTTTTGCATGAATATCATATACTTCACCAACTTTGTTCCCTGGTTTCAATTTATTTTCACAATTATTTAAAGCCTCAATACAAGCTTCATGCATTTTAAAATGTTTTGGATCAGCTTTTCCAATTGGAATAGTCCGAAACATTGCAGAGTGATAATGTCTGTATGTTCCAGCCCATTCTATAGTCAGTTGATCTTGTGAATTTAATATTTGTTTTTCAGCTTGGTATCGACAAAGAAGTGCATTTTTACCAGATCCAATTATAAATTCATTTGCAGGATAATCACCACCTCCCTCAAATATGACTTTATTCATTTCAGCTAAAATTTTAGACTCGCTTACACCTGCTTTTGTATGTTTCCAAACCTCAGTTAAAGCTTTGTCAGCTAAATTTGCCGCCTTTTTTACATAATCAATTTCCTCATTGGATTTTATAACTCTTAATTTGCTAACTAACTCAGAAGTATCTTCTATTAAGCAGTAATTTTCTAAAGATTTATTTAGCCTTAAAGCATTTCGACCAGTTAATCCGTACGCTTCATATTCAATTCCAATTTTTTTACCCTTTAAATTTAATTCATCTAAAATAACTTTAAGATCTTCAGTTGGGTTTGATCCATTTTTATCAACCCATATTCTTATATCACTAATATTAGATGTGTTTTGTGCTTGTCTTAAATCTGGAGCTCTTGTTAATAAAATTATATTACCTTTTTGATCCAAAACTAATGTTTGAAAAAAAACATATCCAAATGTGTCATATCCAGTGAGCCAATACATCGACTCCTGTCTAAACATAAGGAGAGCATCCAATTTTTCCTCTTTTAAAAGTTTAATTATTTTATCTTTCCTACTTTTGAATTCTTCTACAGAAAAATGAAGACCCATTAATTGATAGTTGTTCTAACAGTACCAAGTTTCTCTACTTTGCCTATATATTCACCTTTGCTTTTAATTGGCACAACACCAACTGTAGAGCCAGTAAATACATAAAAATCTTTATCTAAAGAAACTTTCTCTTTTCTTATTTTGTTAAGAACAAATTTTAAAGAATTTAGTGGGTTTACATAAACAGTATTTGTATTACCGTTTACGTTTAATCCTTTTTTATTTTTTAAATTTGTTTTTAAATTGCTGAAATTTATTTTTTTAAATTTTTTCTTAGCTCCAACAATAAATTTAATATTCACACCAAAGTCACTACATAAATCACCTAAATATTTAATACCTTTTTTTCTCTGCCTAAATCCAACAACCTCAATGCAAGGACCCATATGAGTAATAAATTTTGTTATATTTTTTGAATTTAATTTTCCTTTAAAGTCAAAAAATTTTTTTTTAATTATATAGTAAACCTCCACTTCAGTACCTAAAGCATATTTATTAATTTTTACTCTTCCTCCAGATTTAATTAAATTTTTTCCAAATACAGTCGAATGAAATGGCTCTTTTTCTTTTAATTTTTTTAAGAGAGCAATTATTGTACCTCCAGCTTTAAAACCAACTTTTATATCGTTAATTTTACTTTCGCATAACAATCTAAGTTTATGTGCTAATTTTATATTCTTACAGAATTTTTCAGGAATTGGATTGATAAGTTTATTACTATTATAAGCCTTTACTAATTTTTTTGACACTGATTGAATATCATTTTTCATATCTATAGCCTATTGAAGAACTGTCATTGGATCAAGCCTTGTTTGAAACCAATTTATTCTAAAATCTAAGTGAGGACCAGTTGATCTTCCAGTTGAACCAACAGTTCCTATTATATCTCCTTTTTTAATTAAATCTCCTACTTCAACCATTACATTTTCTAAATGAGAATAAATTGTCGATATACCATGACCATGATCCATAATAATTGTACCTCCTGTGTAATAGAGGTCATTTTCAGCCATCGTGACCACCCCAGTACCAGAAGATTTAATCTCAGTTCCTTTTTTTGCCGCTATATCAATACCGTAATGAGGCCATCTTGGTTTCCCATTGAGAATTCTTTGACTTCCATAAACCCCACTAATTATACCTTCAACCGGCATAATAAATTTTTCAGAAAAAAAAGTTAAATTGGAGTTAATTGCTCTAGCTTCACCAATTTTTCCATTTTCTTTTTTAATTCTTTTATAAACAGATTCAGGTGGTGTTACTTTATTTTCAGGCAATCCATCAATTCTTTGAATGTTATACTTGCGTTTAAAAACTTTTTTGATTATTTTTTCTGATTTTCCATTAGTAATCTTTGTTATCAAAACATCAAACTTCCTATCTCGATCAATTCCAAAAACAAAATAACCATCATCTGATACTTTGACATCTTTTTTATCAATTATTATTTTTGAATTAGGATCTGTTTTTCCTAAAATAAAATGACCTTGAATAAATTTACCATCAAATTCAATTGCAAAAATATTTGTTGGAAAAAAAATTGCTAATATTAGCAACAGTTTTTTCATTATTTTGCTGTCCATCCTCCATCTATCAGAATAGATGATCCAGTTATCATTGCAGCAGCATCTGATGCTAAAAAACATACAGCTGTAGCTACATCACTCTCTTTAGCTGCTTTGCCCATAGGAATATTACTTAAGGCCAAATTTTTGAACTTTTTATTTTTAAAAAATTTTTTTACCATAGGAGTTTCAACAAATGTCGGAGCAACTGTATTTACTCTGATATTTTTTGTTGCTAGCTCTACGCCCATGCCCTTTGTTAAACCTTCAATTCCAAATTTAGTCATATTATAAATATTTCTACCAGACATACCTACATGGCCAAGTTGAGATGACATATTTATAATTGATCCAGTTCTTTTTTTATTTTTAATCATTTTCTTTACAACCAACTGCGCAACATTAAAGGCAGCTTTTAAGTTTAGATCTACCAAATAATTCATACTTTGCTGTTTTATTTTCTCAAATGGTTCTGGAATATTAGTCCCTGCATTATTTACAAGAATATCAATAATTTTTATTTTTTTTAATTTTTCCTGTAATTCGCTATAGTTCATTACATCACAATTTATTTTGATTAATTTACTTTTAAACTTTTTTATATCTTTTTCTAATTTATCAAGATCAGATGATGTTCTGCTCAAACCAATAATTGTTGCCCCTGCTTCAGCTAGAGCGATTGAACAAGCGCGTCCTAAGCCTTTACCAGCTCCTGTTACAAGAGCATATTTCCCTTTAAGATTAATTTTTTTTAAATACATTTAAATAAATAACTTGATGTCTGTATAAATTAAATCAATTGCAACAAATAATATAGCAAATAAACCAACCCAAGCTATCCATTTGTACTCTTTAATCCATCGAGAAATTAATGTTGCGGCAGTTGCCATTAATATAATTGATAAAACAAGACCAAAAACTAATAAAAAGTAATGATCTTTAGCTGCACCCGCTACACCTAATACATTATCCAAACTCATAGTAAAATCAGCTAACAAAACAGTCCAAATTGCTTTAAGCATTGATGAACTATCTACTTTGATGTTTTCCTCATCATTTTGTGAATTTCTAATTACATCAACATAAAGTTTGTAAACTATGTATAACAATAACAAACCACCTAAGAGTCTTAGCCCTGTTATTTGTAAAAGATAAGCGGTTATGAGCGTTAATAAAATTCTTAATATAACTGCTCCACCAATTCCCCAGAAAATTATTTTTTTTCTTTGTTCTTGAGGAAATTTCGATGCAACCATTCCTATAATAATTGCGTTATCTCCAGCAAGAATTAAATCAATAAATATTATTTGAAAAAAAATTGTAATTTCTTCTGTCATCTAGCATCTTCTATTATCATATCTGCTGCTTTTTCAGCAATCATAATAGTAGGTGCATTAGTATTTCCTGAGGTTATCGATGGCATAACAGATGCATCAACAATTCTTAAATTTTTCAAGCCATGAGCCACTAATCTATCGGATACGACTGCATTTTCATCCGAACCCATCCTACAAGTACTTACAGGGTGAAAAATAGTACTGCAAAATTTTCCTGCCTCTTTGGCTAATTCTTCATTATCTGTGATATGAATACCAGGCCTATATTCCTCTGGTTCATATTTTTTATATGCTTTAGAATTCATTACAATGTTTCTTGTAATTTTTAATGCTTTGCCTGCAATTTCTCTGTCTTCATCTGTAGACAAATAGTTCATTTTAATTTTTGGGGATACTCTTGTATCTGAAGATTTTAGTTCAATAGAACCTCTGCTAGTGGGTCTTACATTCGTTATACTAGGAGTAAATGCTGTAAATTTATGAAGAGATCCTTTACCTAATACATCTGTACTAGCAGGAGAAACGTGAAACTGTAAATTAGGAGTTGCCAAGTGTGGATCACTTTTGACAAAGCCACATAAATAACTAGCCCCAACAGTAAGTGGTCCTTTTCTAAATAAAAGATATTTAAGTCCTGTCATAAATTTTTTAGTCATACTGTAATAAATATCATTTAAACTCTCTAAATTTTTGACTTTGTAAACTGGTCTGAGCATTAAATGGTCGGTTAAATTCATTCCTACTCCAGGGTGATCTTTAACAACATTTACGTTATTTTTTTTTAACAATTCACCTGGACCAATACCTGAGGCTTGCAGAATATGAGGAGAACCAATTGTTCCAGAACTTAAAATCACTTCCTTATTTGCTTTTACAGATATTACATTGTTGCCAATCCAGTAATTTACTTTGTCTGCTTTTTTATTATCGAACTCAATATTCTTAACATGAGCATTTGTAACAACTTTTAAATTCTTTCTTTTTTTTACAGGATTTAAATATCCAACTGCTGTGCTACATCTCAGCCCATTTCTAACCGTAAAAGGAAAATAACCCATGCCCTCGTTATCTCCATTATTAAAATCATCAGTTCTTTTATGGCCGAACTCTTCTGCTGCATCCATAAAAAGATCACAAACTTTAAATGTTCCTCTTATTTTTTGAACAGCTAAAGGACCTCCAGATCCATGAAATTCATTTTCACCAAATTGGAAATCTTCAGATTTTTTAAAATATGGAAGAACATCTTCCCAAGACCAACCAACGTTACCAAGCTGTCTCCAGTAATTAAAATCATTAGACTGACCTCTTATATAAAGCATTCCATTGATAGAGGAACTTCCACCCAATGTTTTACCTCTTGGATAAACCATTTCTCTATTATCACAATATTTCTCTCTCTCTGTTTGAAAACACCAATCTGTTTTAGGGTTCAACATTGTCTTAAAATATCCACCTGGGATATGTATCCATGGATTAGTATCTTTGCTTCCTGCTTCGATTAATAATACCTTGTGATTAGGGTTAGCACTCAATCTGTTAGCTAAGACACAGCCTGCTGATCCTGCACCTAAAATAATATAATCAAAGTTTTCCATATTAATTAAAAATAATTAAATTTTTTTAAAAATCTTTTAACATATACTTTATAAATTAAATAATAAGATTAGGTAGTTTAATATGAAATATTTAGACGCATTAATTATTGGTGCTGGATTTTCAGGTTTATATCAGCTTCACTGTTTGAGAGATAAATTAAAATTAAACACTTTAGTTGTCGAGGAGGGTAAAGATATTGGGGGCACATGGTATTGGAATACATATCCAGGAGCTCGTTGTGACTCTGAAAGTTTTACCTATGGTTTTACTTTTTCTGAAAAAATTTTTAAAAATTGGACGTGGAAAGAAAGATATCCAAAGCAAAATGTAATTTTAAAATATTTAAAATATTTTTCAAATGAACTAAAATTAAAAAAAAATATAGTTTTTAACGAAAAAGTAATTTCAGCAAAATATATAGAAAAAAATAATTTGTGGAAAGTTCAAACAAATAATAAAAAAAAATATTACACCAAATATTTAATATGTGCTGTTGGATCATTGTCATCTATTAATCTTCCAAAAATAAAAGGAATTAATCAGTTTAAAGGTCAATTACATCATAGCGGAAGATGGCCAAGAAAAAAAAATAAACTTTAAAAACAAAATTGTAGGACAAGTAGGAACTGGTTCTACTGGAATCCAGATAGCACCTGAAATTGCAAAGAAAGCCAAAAAATTAATTTTATTTCAAAGATCACCAAACTTTAGTATTCCTGCAAGAAATAAAAAACTAACTAAAAAAAAATATTCAAAATTATAAACAAAATTTCAAAAAACTCAGAAATTTTTTAAAAAGAACACCAGGAGGACATCCCTTTGAATTTCCTAAAAAATCTGCTTTTGATTTTAACGAGATAAAAAGAAATTTACTTTATGAAAAATCTTGGCAGTATGGAACTCTATCTTTTAGGGCAACATTTAATGATATAGTAAAAAATATCAAAGCAAATCAAACAGCAGTTAACTTTATAAAGAGTAAAATATATTCAACAGTAAAAAATAAAAAATATGCTGATATATTAACTAATTTTGACCATCCTTTTACAGCCAAAAGACCTACTTTAAATACAAATTATTATGAGATGTTTAATAAAAAAAATGTCGAATTAGTTGACTTAAAGCAAAGTCCAATAATTAAAATAACTAAAAGAGGCATTAAAACTAATAAAGGTGAATACATTTTGGATAAAATTATTTTTGCAACAGGTTTTGATGCATTAACCGGATCAATTTTAAAACTAAATATAACTGGTAAAAAAGGTATAAATTTATCTAAATTTTGGAGCAAAGGTCCTAAAAGTTTCTTAGGCCTTCTTGTTCCGAATTTTCCAAATTTATTTATTGTGAGTGGGCCTGGCAGCCCATCAGTTTTAACAAATGTTCCAGTACAAATAGAGCAACATGTTAATTGGATTACAAATTGTATTAAATATTTAGAAAAAAATAGAAAAAAAAGTATTGAAACTACCAATCTTGCAGCAAAAAAATGGCAAAAAGAAATTATGAATTCAGTTAAAAAAACATTATTCATGAAAGCCAAAAGCTCATGGTATAAAGGCGACAATATACCTGGTAAACCAAAGACTTTTTTACCTTATCCTGGTGGAATGCCAAAATATAAAAATGAATGCTTAAAAGTTGAAAAGAACAAATATAAAGAATTAAAAATATCCTAAGATGAGAACTATAAAATTTTTAATAGTATATTTATTTCTAACAACTAATTTAATTTCAGCAGAGATAGAAATTTTAGTTGATAAACAAGGTGAAGGAAAAAAAATTGTTAATCATTCCTGGGTACAAATTGAATATACTGGTTCATTTATTGATGGAAAGGTTTTTGATACTAACGTTGGAAAAGATAGACCTTTGGTAGTACAAATAGGAATGAGAGAAGTTATACCTGGTTTTGAAATGGGTATAGTTGGTACAAAAAAAGGTACAATCAGAAAAATAAAAATTCCTTCAGAATTAGCATATGGTTCCTCTGGAGCTGGAGATGTAATACCACCAAATTCAGATCTTATTTTTGAATTTAAGATTATTGATGTTTTAGATCCAAATTATAATTTAATTTCATCTGATGAATTAAAAAATTTGTTAGATAATAATGCAGTTGTATTAGATATTAGAACGGACGATCAATGGAAAAAAACCGGGGTAATTAAAGGATCATTTCAAGAAACTGCGTTTGATAAAAATGGAAAATTTAATGTTTATTTAATGGATAGAGTTAGAGCTTTAGCTGGCGCCGAGTCTCAAAATATTGAAATTATTTTTGTTAGCAATGATGGAGAGACCGCATCAATTTTAGGCAATGCCTTTGCAGAAGACTTAGGTTTTAAAAATGTATACGTTTTAAAAGGTGGAATTAAAGCTTGGATTAATGAGAAAAAAGCATTAGTTTCTTTCTTAAAATAACGTCAAATCATTTAAAAAATGAAGCTTAAAGATAGAGTAGCAATAGTTACAGGTGGAGGGAAGGGTATCGGTGAAGAAATTTGCTTAGGCCTTGCAAAAGAGGGTGCTAAGATTGTTATAGCGGAAATAGATATTGCAAATTCAGAAAATGCTAAAAAAAAAATTTTAGATGCAGGTAGTGAAGCAATAATTGTAAAAACTGACGTTTCAAAAAAAGACAGTATTAATGAAATGGTAGACAAAGCCATTCAAACATTTGGAAAAATTGATATCCTTATAAACAACGCAGGCATAAGACATGTAAAAAAATTGTTAGATCATACTAAACAGGACTGGGACGATATGATTTCAGTTAATCTTACAGCACCATTTCTTGCAAGTCAGGCTGTAATTCCTCACATGATTAAAAATGGTAAAGGAAAAAATTATAAACTTTGGTTCTATAGCTAGTTTTATGGGTAGACCTGATAGAGTAGGTTATGTTGCAGCCAAGAGTGGTGTACTAGGCTTAACGAGAGCATTGTCAGTTGATCTTACTGGAAAAAATATAAACGTTAACACTATTTGTCCTGGGTTAATTTCAACTCCTTTCAACCAAAAATATGCTGAAGATCCAAAACATGGCGAAGCCTGGGGAAAAGAAACAGTTGTAGGAAGATGGGGGCAACCAAAAGATATTGTAGGAGCAGCAGTATTTTTATCAAGTGATGAATCAGACTTTATAAACGGATCTGAGATTAAAATTGATGGTGGATGGCTTTCCTCAAAAGTTAGAAGAGGAGAATTAGATAATGAGTAATTTTGAAAAAAATTATGAATTAGCTCTTAATAATGCAAAAAGATTATCAGATAAAATTTTGATAGATGGTAAATTAATTTCTGCTCAAACCGATAAAAAAATACAAGTTTTAAATCCTAGTACTGGAGAGAATATTGGTTCAGCACCACAATGTGATAAGAATGATGTTAATATTGCAGTCGAATCTGCTTTTAAAGCATTTCAAAAATGGAAAAAAATACCAGCACGTGAAAGGGGAAAGATGGTTGCTGCAGGTGCAAAGAGATTAGAGGAAAGAAAATCTGAGATTGAGACTTTGCTTTCCTTAGATACTGGAAATGCTTTAAGAACTCAAGCTGTGCCAGAAACCGCTGCATCTATTGAGCTAACAAATATGTTTGCGGGACTATCAGGAGAGTTAAAGGGTGAGAATTATCCACCCAATACCCCAAATACTATTCATTATACAACAAGAGATCCAATTGGTGTCGTTTGTGCAATTGTACCATGGAATGCTCCTTTATTTCTAACAGTTGCTAAAATTGCTCCAGCAATAGTTGCTGGTAACAGCGTTGTGTTAAAAACAGCTGAACAAGCACCTTTTTGCGCTTTACTCTTATCTGAAATATTCCAACAAGAACTACCACCAGGAGTTTTAAATGTTATTTCAGGGCTCGGAGAAGAGTGTGGTGAACCTTTAGTAACTCATGAAAAGGTAAGAAAAGTAACTTTTACGGGATCTTTTTCTGTTGGAAAAATCATTGCTGAAAAAGCTGCTCCAAAATTATGTCCTGTTACTTTAGAACTTGGTGGGAAAAATCCAAATATAATAATGAGTGACGCTGATTTAGATATTGCAATTCAAGGAGTAATTGATGGTATGAGGTATACCCGTCAAGGACAAGCATGTACTGCGGGGTCTAGAGTTTATATTCAGGAAAAAATTTATGATAAAGTTATCAATGGTGCAGTTGAAAAACTTAGTAAACTAAAAATGGGAAATGCTTTAGATGAAGGATCGGATATTGGAGCGATTATCTCAGAGGAGCAACTAAAAAGAACTTTGCATTATATGGATATAGCAAAGCAAACTTCTTCAGCTAAAGTTGTACATGGTGGCAATCAACCAACAGGTGGTGATTATAAAAATGGTTTCTTTTATGAGCCTACACTTATGTCAGGGGTACCGGTAGACTCTCCTGTTTGTCAGGAAGAGATTTTTGGGCCAGTAGCTTGCGCTATTCCATTTAAAACATTTGAAGAAGTAATGCACAGTGCGAACGATACACCATTTGGATTATCAGCTGTGCTTTGGACTCAAAATTTGTCTAGAGCTCTAGAGTTTGTTGAAGATATTGAAGCAGGGTTTGTTCAAGTAAACCAATGCGTTGCTCCAAGAGCAAATGTATCTTATGGTGGTTTAAAAATGAGTGGTCTAGGTAAAGAATATGCTTTTGATAGTATGATAAATCATTTTACTCAAAGCAAAACAGTTTTGATAAATCGAGGAAAATCAAATATAGATAATTAAATATGACAGATCAAATTGCTTTCATAGGAGTTGGAAATATGGGTAATCCAATGGCCGACCAGTTAGTTAAAGCTGGAAAAAAAGTTAAAGTTTATGATGTTTCTCCTGAAATGATACAAAAAGCAAAAGAAGCAAATTTAAACGTAGTAGAAACTTTAGATGAAGTACTCGATGGTGCAAATTTTATAATTTCAATGTTACCTGAGGGAAAACATGTTAAGTCACTTTTTTTAGGCGAAAAAGGAATAATCGATAAAATATCAAAAGATGCATTAATTATTGATTGTTCAACAATCGATATAGAAACTTCGTTATTACTCGGCAAAGAAGCTAAAAGTAGAGGCATTAAAATGATTGATGCACCTGTCACAGGGGGTGTTATGGGTGCAAGAGTAGGCAAACTTAATTTTTTAGTTGGTGGAGATGACGAGTCTGTAAACTTAGCAAGACCATTAATGGACATTATGGGTCAAAAAATTTTGCACGCTGGACCCCAAGGAAGTGGTGTTGGAGTTAAAATCTGTAATAATATGTCCTTAGGTATTTCAATGATAGCTGCATCAGAGGCATTGATGTTAGCAAAAAGACTAAAGATGGATTTAAAAAAAGTCCATGAAATAATGAAAAACGCATCAGGAAATAATTGGGCCTTGTCGACTTACACTCCCTTGCCAAATTTAACAGATGGCGTTCCTTCAAACAATAAATATAGACCTGGTTTTTCTGCTGCGATGATGACAAAAGATTTAAAATTAGCAAATGATGCTGCAAAATCAGTAAGCGCATCAACCCCTTTAGGAAAACATGCTTTAGAAATTTTTTCAGAATTTTGCAACGAGGGAGAGTCTGAAACTGATTATTCAGGTATATCAAAAAAAATTGGTGGCGATGCGTGGGATTACCCTTTTGATCCAAAAGGCAAAGATTAGCTATTAAACCTCAAGTTGCATATTCAATTTATGCAACAATTTAACGTTTTACATTTCTCAGCCAATAATATTAACTTAGATTATTATTAAGTCTTAATAACAATAAAAAGAGAGGGATATATAATGAAAAAAATCACATCAATGATTTTAGCTTTAGCATTTGCAGTTTCAGTAATTGGTTCTGCATCTGCTAAAACATTAAAAATCCAACTTACTTTTCCCAAAACATCTTACGATGGACAAATCGTAAAAATGTGGACTGATAGAGTAACAAAATTAACTCGAGGTGAGTTAAAATTTGAACTTTTATCAAAAGGTGAAGTTGTTGGAATGAAAGAAACACTAGAAGCCGTTGACAAAGGTCTAGTAGACGGTGGTGCAGCATGGACTCACTACTGGTCAAACTATCACCCAGCTGCGATGTTATTTGGTTCACCAGTTGCTGGTGGAGGAATTGGGTTAAGTACTAAATCTTGGTTAGCATGGTACTTCGACAATGGTGGTAAAGAGTTATACGACCAATTGTGGAGCGAAATGGGAATGAATGTTAAAGGTTTTGTAATGGCATCATCTGGACCAGAAGCACTAGGTTGGTTTAAAGAGCCAATCAAAAATATGGATGATTTCAGAAAATACAGATTCAGAACTCCTCCAGGAATTCCAGGACAAACATACAAAGATATCGGAATTGCATCAGTATCTTTATCAGGTGGTGATATTTTACCAGCTCTTGAAAAAGGAACAATTGATGCTGCAGAGTGGTGTTGTCCAAAACCAGACTCAGTATTTGGTTTCCAAAAAGTTCTTAAAAACTATTATCTACAAGGTCTTCACCAAAATGTTGTAAATGGAGACATTTACATAAATGGTGATGTTTATAATTCTTTAACTGATCATCAAAAATATGCAATGGAAGTTGCATCTGAAGCTATGATCACAAGAAATATTACAAACAGAGCTGTAGAAAATGGAAAAGCGTTAATTGATCTTACTCAAAATCATGGTGTAAAACTATGGGATACACCAGCTGATTATTTCACTGAGTACATGAACGCTGCTCAAGCTACTCTTAAAAAGAATGCAGCAGAGAATGCTTTCTTTAAACAAGTTTACGAGCACATGACTGAGCACGCAAAAGTTGTAGTACCTTTTATTGCACAAATGGAAACATCTGATGCATCAATTGGATCTGCATTTGCAGCACAACAATAAGTAACTTTATAAAAAACGGGGATTTTACTAATCCCCGTTTTTTTAATAATTTAATTTAAAATAATATACTTGTTCAATGGTTGATAAAGATTCAGAACCTAAAGTTAAAGAAAATTTAGATATCACTGACGAATTAATTGCTGAAAGAAGAACAAGTACAAAAATGCCTGAGGACATGATTCCTTGGATGGCAAAAACAATCGAATTTATTGATTCAAAAATGCTTTTATCAGGCAAAATAATAATGTGGATCACAATTCCACTTATTTATGCAATGATACATGAAGTAATTGGAAGACATTTTTTTAATAGACCTACACTTTGGTCTTTTGATATTAGCAGAATGTTAGCAGGAGCTTTGTTCATGCTTGGTGCAGCATATACGTTATCAAAAGGTATCCATATAAGAGCTGACTTTCTCTATAGAAATTGGACAGTTAAAAATCAAGCTAGAGTAGATTTATTTTTATATCTTTTGTTTTTTATACCAGGTTTCTTGGTATTTTTTTATGTAAGTTTTGATTATGCTTACACATCAATTTGTGGAAGATCAAATCTTGAAGAATGTTTAGGTGGAAAAGTAAGAATTCAAAGAGCGATGGATACCACGTGGATGCCAATTATGTGGCCATTAAAAAGTTGTATGCCAATTGGAGCCTTTCTACTTTTAGTTCAAGGTTTTTCTGAAATACTTAAAACATATTATGCTTTTGTGAAAGGAAGATGGCCTTAATGGAATTCTTTTCACCAGAAATAATCGGCGCAATAATGATTGGTTGCATGTTGTTTGCAATTTTTGTTGGATTTCCTATTTCATTTACATTGATTTTTTTAGGTCTTGTTTTTGGTTATTGGGGATTTGGAAAGTTAGTTTTCTATTTAATGACCTTGCAATTCAATATGATAATGACCGAGAATACTCTGGCCGCCGTTCCACTCTTTATATTTATGGGAATTTTGATGGAGCAAGCTGGATTAATGGAAAGATTGTTTAACGCGGTACAACTAATGCTATCAAAAACTAGAGGAGCATTGTTTTATGCTGTTATGTTTGTTTCAACTATCTTTGCGGCAGCAACTGGAATTGTTGGAGCTTCAGTCACAATTTTAGGAATTATGGCTGGAAAAACTATGATCAGGACAGGATATGATACCAGACTTTCTGCAGGCCTAATTTGTGCTGGGGGTACTTTAGGAATTTTAATTCCTCCAAGCATTATGTTAGTTGTTATGGGTCCTGTATTAGAAATACCAGTTACAGATTTATTCGCAGCAGCAATTATCCCAGGAATTCTTTTAGCATTTTTGTATGCCGCTTACACAACGTTAAGATGTTTTTTAAATCCTAAACTCGGTCCTGTATTACCAGCTTCAGAACGACCAAAAAATATGGCTAAAGTTTGGTATGAGTTTTTAATGGGTTTAATTCCTCCTGCAGGTTTAGTTTTCTTTGCCTTAGGAAGTATTTTATTTGGTCTTGCAACTCCAACGGAAGGTGCCGGCATGGGAGCTTTTGGAGCAATACTTTTAGCACTGGCATATAAAAAACTTACTTACCATGGTCTAAAAGAAGCTCTATTGAAAACTTTAGAGATAACAGCATTAATTATGTTTTTAGTTGCGGCCTCAAATTTCTTTGGTGCGGTATTTTCAAAATTAGGAACTCCATCTCTATTAACAGATTTCTTATTAAATCTTGATGTAAATAAATACGTGATTTTAGCGATTATAATGGCTGCAATATTTCTACTAGGTTGGCCTTTAGAATGGGTTCCAATAGTATTAATAGTTTTACCAATAGTTCTACCTTTAATTTTAGAATTAGGTTTTAACTTAACTTGGTTTGCTATTCTTGTAGCTGTCAATTTACAAACCGCCTGGCTATCTCCACCTGTAGCTTTGTCAGCTTATTTCTTAAAAGGTGTGGTACCTCAATGGGATTTAAAAGATATATATTTAGGTATGATGCAATTTATGGTTATCCAATTAATTGGCTTAATATTAATAATTATATTCCCCCAAATAGCATTATGGTTGCCAAGTGTAATGTATCCTAGTCCTTAGTTTTTTTATTCATTTGAGGAATAATTGTTCCTACTAAAATAATTATTAAGGATATAAATATATTAATGGATATTGTAGAACCCAAAACTATCCATGACATTGTAGCACCAATAGGACCGGTTAAAGGATACATTAAACTAATTCTACCGATAGGTGCTCTTCTTAAAGCAAAGTTATAAAATAAATAAGCCCCAAAGGTTATAAAAGATAATGTTATGGCTGCAAGAACTGGAGGGCTTAAATTTAAATAATTATTATATTTAAAACTACTATCAGGCCACAATATAAAAAGTATTAGAACAGATAAGATTGCTCCAATCATGTATTGAAAAGTATTAACACCCAATTGATTTACTTTGGTTTGCATAAAACGTCTTCCAAGTACTTCATTAATAGAAACACACATCATTCCTAAAAATATAATAAAATCCCCTAAATAATTTCCACCTCCAATTTTCTTTTGGGTTGATAATAAAATTAAAGTTCCAATAATTGTAATAAATGCTCCAATTATTACTTTGATTTCAATTTTTTCTTTTAAAAAAATTCTTGCTACAAAAGGCTGCCAAATAGGAAGTGTACTTATTAAAGCAACACCACTTACCGGAGAGGTTAGCAACAGCCCTATATGAAAACTAAGAGTTACCAAAAAAGGATTTAGTAGACCCATTAAAAAAGGAGTTAATCCAATTTTTTTAATAGATAAATCTACTCTCATTAAAAGTGCAAATATTAACATTAAAATAAATGCTAAAGAGAATCGAACTGCCATTAAGTCCATTACATAAAATTCTTGTAGTGCTAATTTTACAAATGGAGGACCAGAGCCAAAGCCTATAACAGCAATGAACATCGAAATGTAACCAATATTACTTTTTAGAAAACTCATGTATTAATATCTTATTGTTATCACTTTTATAGACATATAAAAATATTAGTTTAGAATCTTTAAAGTGAGTCAAAATATAGAATTAAAAAATTTTGAATTAGCTACAGTTAATCCAAGTAACAAAACATGGACTTCGGCAGATTTATTCTGTTTTTGGGCAAATAATATTCAAACTATTGCTGGATTTGCTCTTATATCTTCTTTGTATTTAATCTATAATTTAAGTTCTTATTTAGTTTTATCTTCCTCAATAGCTGCATCAATTCTTGTGTATTTTTTTATTTCTTTAATTGGTCACCCATCCCAAAAACACGGATTACCTTTTCCAGTTTTGATGAGAATGTCCATGGGTCTAAACGGTGCTAGATATATAAGTTTATTAAGATCAATTGTTGGAATTTTTATGTTTGGAATACAAACATACTTTATATCCAAATCTATAACCTACCTAACAAGAATTATTATTTATTACATATTTGACCCACAAATTTTAGAAAATGAATTTGTTTTACAATTTTTTCTAGGCTTAAATGTTATAGATTGGTTTTCATTAATAGTGACATTTTTCATTCAATTTTTTTTATTTACAAATGGTCAAAGATATAATCAAGGGTTTTTAAAATTCTCCGCAATATTTGTATACTTCGGCTTAATTTTCTTTTTTATTATGCTTATTGCTGAAAATAGCACTCAAATATTTCAATCTCTAAAATCTAATACAACTAGTACAGATTTGATTTCTAAATCAAATGTAATGCCCTTTTTTATTCTTACAGGGACAATTTTTTCATATTTTTCCATTGTGCTTTTGAATTATGGAGATTTTTCAAGATATGTAAAAACTAGCAGAGATCTTAAAATAGGAAATTTATTTTTATTTTTGAATATGATCATCTTTTCCTTTCTTGCGACTACTATTGTAATAGGTGTTGATGTTTTATTGAATCAAAAGCTAATCGTTGTTGATCAAATAATGACAAAGCCGATGGATATAATAGGAAAGATTGATAATGTCTATCTAACAGTCTACGCATTAATTTTTATAATATTCTCTTCACTTTCGACAAATTTAATAACTAATTATGTTCCAACGCAAAATAGTATAATTAATTTTTTACCTAAAAACTTGGACCTTAAAAGTGCAGGAATACTAATTTTAATATTTGGACTAATAACAGGCAGTTTGTGGCCATCAATACTAAGCCAAATAGAAATAATAAAATTAATTGATAGTTTAGCAGCATTTTTTGGACCAATTTTCGGAGTTATCATTGCAGACTACTATCTTGTTAAGAGAGAAAAAGTTAATCACAAAGATCTTTTTTTTATCAGACTAGAAAACGAGTACATTTATTCAGGTGGATGGAATTATAAAGCCGTATACGCTGTATTAATTGGTTTTATTTTTTCATTTTCAATTATTTGGAATACTAATTTCGAAGATTTTAAAACATATTCATGGATTATAGGATTTGTCGTTTCATATATTATGTATTATCTTCTTAATGAAAAATAATTATGAAAGCTTTAGTTTATACTGGTGTAGAAGAACTTACTTATAGAGACGAAAAAGAACCAACAGAAGTAAGTGGAGAAAGTATTCTTAAAGTTCACGCTTCAGGAATTTGTGGATCTGATATGCATGCTTACCATGGTAAAGATGAAAGAAGAATCCCGCCCTTAATACTAGGTCATGAGGTAAGTGGAAAAATACAAAATGGTAAATTCAAAGATAAAAATGTTGTATTAAACCCATTAATAACTTGTGGAAAATGTGAATACTGCATGAATGGACGCGAGCACTTATGTCCTAACAGAGTCTTATTAGGCATGAATAGACCTTATGAAAGAAGTGGAGTTTTTGCCGAGTATGTCTCTACTCCAAATCAAAATATTTATGAAATACCTGATCGTCTAGATTTAAGTGAAGCTACAATTGCTGAACCTACAGCTGTATCTTTACATGCTGTATTGATGGGTGAGACATCATTAAAAAAACCGCTTAAAGAGTGTCGAACTTTGGTACAAGGTGCTGGAGCTATTGGATTATTGTGTTCATTAATTTTATCTAAAATAAAGGGAAATAAAAATATTATAATGTCTGATCCAAACAAACTAAGGCTAGATGTTTGTTCAAAATATTTCGATGGTAAATTTGTTAGTCCTAATGATAAAGAAGTAAAAGAAAATAGTTTCGATATTGTTTTCGATACAGTTGGATTAGAGGTATCTAGACAACAAGCTATTTCTGTGATCAAGCCTGGTGGTAGCATTATTCATATTGGTTTAACACAACCTTCTGGTCAATTTAATTTTAGAAAAGCTACACTTCAGGAGGTAACATTTATAGGCACTTATTGTTATACTAATAAAGATTTTGAAAAAACAATTAAAATTTTGGCTGATAAAGAAATAGGAGATCTATCTTGGATTGAATATCGGGAATTAAAAAAAGGAGCAGAGGCTTTCAAGCAAATTCATGATGGTAGTTGTTCTGCTCCAAAAATAGTGTTATTGCCAGAGTAAATACGTAATATTGAAAAAATAATAAATTTGTCTATAGAAGTTTTTGTGAAAAATATTTTATTATCAATAATATTCTCAATTTTTCTTTTTTCATCATCTAATGCTAATGAAAAAGTAATATTTGATTTTACTGAAAATGAACTTTCTACTTTAGAAGTTAGGAAAGTAAGAGGTGCTGATGCAAAAACTATTTATACAATTGGAAAAAACGAGAATGGCAATTATCTAAAAGCAGTAGCAGATAATGCGGCTTCCGGTCTGGGTAAAGAAATAAAAATAGATTTAGACACCACCCCTTATATAAACATTACATGGAAAGTTGAAAAAGACTTAAAAGGAATAAAAGAAAATACAAAAAAAGGACATGATTTTGCTGCAAGAGTTTTTGTTATTAAAAAAACAGGTGCTACGCCACTATCAAATAGAGCTATTAATTATGTTTATTCAAGCAACTTAAATATTGATGATTATGAACGGAGCCCTTATACAAAAAAATCAATAGATTATGTTTTATCCACCACAAAAAAAAATTTTGATGAGTGGATTACAGTTAAAGCAAATGTAAAAGAAGATTTTAAAAAACTCCATAAACTAGACGTTAAAGAGTTGGACGGAGTTGCTATTATGGCTGACACTGATAATTCAAAGATGAAAGCTATAAGTTATTATCAAAATATTTATTTTTCCTCTGAGTAATTTATTTTATATATTTTTTGAGTACAAAACTTAAAATCGAGAGCAGAATTGCAGCAATTACATCAAGAAGTGGTGTTGCTTGAGGATATCCAAAGTTCCACAATATAACCCCTATAAGCCAAATTATATATATTTTCATAAACAAATAATCATTAGTATATATATTCCTCGTCTTTGATAATATATTTTTAATATGGAATTTAAATCAAATTTTAAAGTTTACTACGAAGACACTGATAGTGGAGGAGTAGTTTATTATGCCAATTATTTGAAATTTTTGGAACGAGCTAGAACAGATGCAATTACATCTTTAAATTTTAGTAATAAAAATCTTATAGAAAAATTTGGGATTTATATAATAGTTAAATCTTGCAACTTAAATTTCCATAAACCTGCAAAACTTGAAGACAATTTAAATATTATTTCTAAAGTGTTAGAAGTTAAAAATGTATCAATAAGAATGAAACAGAATATTTTTGTTAATGATATTATGATTGTTGAGGCTGAAATATTATTAGCTTCAGTAGATGAAAAGGGCAAACCATCAAAACTTCCAGTAGACTTTAAAAGTCAATTGATTAAATGACTTTTTTAACCTTAAGAAATAAATTAGTCATTTTATTAACATCAATTCTTCCAGTGTTAACATTTCTAGGACTTGGGTGATAAGATCCAACTAATAAAATGTTATTTGGCAGCTTAAAAAATTTACTGTGTCCAAATTTAATATTATTTTCTATTTTAAATTGTTTTTTATAAAACTCTATACACGCATCAAAAGCTATTTTTCCAAGAGCGATAATAATTTTTAAATTATCTAAGTTTTCAATTTCATTTTTAAAATATTTAAAACAATTATTAAGTTCATTTCTAGTTGGCTTATCTCCTGGAGGAACACATTTTAATGCTGTAGTTATAAAACTATCATTTAGTATCAAACCGTCGTTTATGTGAACTGAATTTGATTTATTCGATAATTTAGCTTTGTGAAGGCATTTGTACAAAAATTCAGATGATCTATCACCTGTAAAAACTCTTCCAGTCCTATTGCCACCATGAGCAGCAGGGGCTAAACCAACTAATAAAATTCTTGCTTTTTGGTCACCGAAACCTGTTATTGGTTTTCCCCAATATTTCTCATTTATATATTGTTTTCTTTTATCTTTTGCTACCTGGGTTCTAAAGTTTACAAGTCTTGGACATTTCTTACAATTTATTATTGAGTTTTCAAGTTTTTTAAAACTTTTTTTCATAAATATTAATTTTTAATCAATGAGTCTTATACTATAATTATTTAAAATTATGAATGTAGGTTTTATTGGTGTTGGCTATATGGGTTATGGAATAGCCAAAAATATTTTAAAAAAGGGAAACAGTTTATTTGTTATTGCAAATAAAAAAAGAGCAACTATTGATAAGATTGTAAGTGATGGAGCAAAAGAGGTTAAAAGCTACAATGAGTTATGTGAAAAGAATTTAGATGCTTTATTTCTTTGTGTAACCAATACACCAATAGCTATAAGTATTGCAGAAAAATTATCTAATTTGTTAAAAGATGATACATTAATTGTTGACGTTACAACACATAACCAACATGGATCAATTAAAATGGAACAAATTTTTGCAAAACAAAAAATTAGTTATGTTGAATGTCCTGTGATGGGAGGACCTGTTCAAGCAGAGGAAGGTGTTTGTGGAGGAATTGTTGGGGCTTCCGATGAAAATTTTAAAAAGGCAGAGGTCTATTTAAAAACTTTTTGTAAAGATTATTTCCATTTTGGTGAAGTAGGCAAGGGAGCAAAATCAAAATTATTAAATAACTTTTTATCTCTTGGTACTGCAACAAATGTTATAGAATTCATCAAGAGCGCAAAAAAATTGGATATTGATTTGGAAAAACTTTTTGCAGTAGCAAAATTAGGATCTGGAAACTCAACAGCCTTAAATAGAATTTTTGATAATGTCCTCAAGAACGATTATACTGGATTTAAATTTTCAACTTCCAACACTTTAAAAGATCTTACCTATATACATGAAATGCTCAAAGATTTAGGTAATGCAGAAAAATTAGCTAATGTAAAAAAGTCTATTTACAAAAAAGCAGTAGATGACGGTAATGGAGATCTCTTCATAAGCGAACTAATACAAAAAGATTAATTATTCATTTTTTTTATCAGCAAATACAATAGCTATAAGCAATAATGCTGTCCAAAACATTGCTGCTAAACTTTTGACAGCACTCGTTTCAGCACCCCATAAATCAAAAACAAATGCTCCAATAAGAATTCCAATTATATAAATTATTACTACTAATCTAGTCTGAGTCATTTAGTTGTTTCTTTTTAAATAGTGACATTCCATTATTTTTTTTATGTTCATAAGATTCTTTGAAACTTTCCAACTGCCATCCTTGCATCCTCTTCTGAATATCTTCTAAATTTTGTTTTTTCCACTCATCACTTGTATTTTGGTCTTTCCAAATCTTCTTTTCATCATTGTCTCTTCCACAACCATAGCAATATCCAGTTACAGGATCCATTTTACAAATACTTATACAAGGCGAAATTATCATTTTTTTATATATTTATATCTTTTTACACTATTATTCTGATTGGACAAATTAGATCAATACTATATAAAACACCATAAATTTGGGCGAGTGGCGGAATTGGTAGACGCGTTGGTCTTAGGAACCAATAGTGCAAGCTGTGAAGGTTCGAGTCCTTTCTCGCCTACCATAAATAGATTATGAAAGTAACAATAGAAAACAAAAAAGGTTTAGATAAAGATCTTAAAGTATTCATAGATAAAAAAACCATTTCAGGATTTATGGATGAAAAATATGAGGAAATAAGAAAAGATGTTGTTATTAAAGGTTTCAGACCTGGAAAAGTTCCTACTGAAATACTTAAAAGACAATTTGGCAAAGCAGTTTATGGTGAAGTAATAGATAAGTTGTTAAAAGATACTACAACTAAAGCACTTCAAGAAAATAAAATTAAGCCTGCTGGACAACCAAAAATAGACTTAAAATCTTTTGGTGAAGGAAAAGATTTAGAATATATAATTTCAGTCACAGAGTTACCAGAAGTTTCTGCCAAAGGCTTAAACTCAATTAAAGTAGACGAGTATGTTGTAAAGATTGACCCAAAAGAAACTGACAAAAGAATAAACGAAATCGCAAAAAGTCAAAATAATTTTAAAGATGCAGAATCAAATTATAATGCAAAGATTAATGATCTGGTAATTTTTGATTATAAGGGAACTATAGATGGAAATGAATTTAAAGGTAATGAAGGTAAAAATACACAATTAGTACTTGGTAAAGATCTATTTATAAAAGGTTTTGATAAACAATTAGAAGGAGTTAAATCGGGTGATGTAAAAAAGGTAGAAGTTAATTTGCCAGAAAACTTCCCAGAAAAAGATCTTATTAATAAAATTGCTGTTTTTGAATGTAAAGTTACTGCGGTTAAAATTCCCGAAGAGGTAAAAATAGATGACAATTTTGCCAAAAACATGGGAGCAAAAGATTTATTAAATCTCAAAGAGTTAATTTCAAAGCAAATCAATGATGAATATAAAAATTCATTAGCCATGATAACAAAAAAGAAAATTCTAGAGCAAATTGAGAAAGAGAAATTAGATCAATTACCTGGGAATTTAATTGAGCAAGAAGTAAAAATTTTATCACAAGGCATGAAAGAAGAGGAAGCTAAAAAAAATCAAAAATCATTAGAGGAACAAGCTAAAAAAAGAATTAAAACTGGATTAATTTTAAATGCATTTGGTGAGGAAAATAAAATTAATGTCTCCCAAGAGGAGATAAATGTAGAAATACAAAAACAGTTTAGAATGATGCCTGGACAAGAAAAGATAGTTAAAGATTATTATGAACAAAATCCAGCAGCTATAGAAAGTTTAAGAGGACAAATTTATGAGGAAAAAATAATTGAAGAAATAAAAAAAAAGGCAAAAACTTCAATAAAAGAAATTACTAAAGAAGAGGCAGAAAAAATTTTAAAAGAAGAAAATGATAATAATTTAAAAGAGCAGGCTAAGATCTCAAAAAAAGATGAAGATGAAAAAAATAAGAATAAAAAAGAGCCCAAAAAAAAAGAAGTAAAAACAAAATCAAAAGATACAAAAAGTACTAAAACTTCTAAGTCCAAAACTAAAAAAGCAAAAAAGATTAGCAAAAAGTAATCACAAGTTGTATAAGATTAATCGAATCAATTATGTCTATTAAAATTCCAGAGCAATTAAATACACTAATTCCTATGGTTGTAGAACAATCAAGCAGAGGAGAGAGAGCCTACGACATATATTCAAGATTGCTTAAAGAAAGAATTGTATTTGTAGTCGGGCCTATTAATGATGCTGTAGCATCCCTTGTAACTGCACAATTGTTATTTTTAGAGTCTGAAGATCCTAAAAAAGAAATTTCATTATATATTAATAGCCCAGGTGGACTTGTAACTGCTGGACTAGGAATTTATGATACAATGCAATATATAAAACCAGAAATCAGTACACTGTGTATTGGTCAGGCCGCGAGCATGGGATCATTCTTACTAGCTGCAGGATCAAAAGAAAAAAGATTTTCATTGCCAAACTCAAGAATAATGGTTCATCAACCCTCTGCTGGTTTTCAAGGTCAAGCAACTGATATTGAAATTCATGCTAATGAGGTTTTGTCTTTAAAAAAAAGATTAAATGAAATTTATTCAAAACATACTGGAAAATCTGTTGATGAAATTAAATCGGCATTGGAAAGAGATAATTTTATGACTCCAGATAACGCAAAAAGTTTCGGACTGATAGACAAAGTGGTAGAAAAAAGAGAATAAGTCACAATATATAGTTTGTCCACAACCTCTACTTGATTACCTTATATTATATGTATTAAAGTATATCTATTGATTCGAAATATAAATTATGAGTAATAATAAAAATATTCTTTACTGTTCTTTTTGCGGAAAAAGTCAACATGAAGTTAGAAAATTAATTGCTGGTCCTACAGTATTTATTTGTGATGAATGCGTAGAACTTTGCATGGACATAATTAAAGAAGAAAGTAAAGATAATTTCGTAAAACATCAAGATGGTTTACCTTTGCCTAAAGAAATATGCAAGGTACTTGATGATTACGTAATAGGTCAATCTCATGCAAAAAAAGTATTATCAGTTGCAGTTCACAATCATTATAAAAGGTTAAATTATGAAAATAAAACTAGTAAAACTGTAGAGCTTTCAAAATCAAATATATTATTGGTTGGACCAACCGGGTGTGGAAAAACATTATTGGCTCAGACACTTGCAAGAATTCTTGATGTACCTTTTACTATGGCCGATGCTACAACTTTGACCGAGGCAGGCTATGTAGGTGAAGATGTAGAAAATATTATTTTAAAATTATTACAAGCTGCTGATTATAATGTTGAAAAAGCTCAAAGAGGAATAGTTTATATAGATGAAGTTGACAAAATAAGCAGAAAATCTGAAAACCCATCTATTACTAGAGATGTTTCGGGAGAAGGCGTTCAACAAGCTTTATTAAAAATTATGGAGGGCACAGTCGCGAGTGTTCCACCTCAAGGAGGAAGAAAACATCCACAACAAGAATTTTTACAAGTTGATACTACTAATATTTTATTTATATGTGGTGGCGCTTTTGCAGGTTTGGATAAAATAATATCTCAAAGAGATAAAGGGTCTTCTATTGGATTTGGTGCTGAAGTTAAAACGATTGAGGATAAAAAAACAGGCGAATGGATGAAAAATTTGGAACCAGAAGATTTATTAAAATACGGACTTATTCCAGAATTTATTGGGCGTCTACCTATAACTGCAACTTTAGATGATTTAGATGAAAAGTCTTTAGTGAAAATTTTGCTAGAGCCTAAAAACTCATTAATAAAACAATACCAAGAATTATTTAGATTAGAAGGCGTAAAATTAACATTCAAAGATCAAGCAGTAAAGGATATTGCAAACAAAGCCATTAGCAAGAAAACCGGTGCAAGAGGATTAAGATCAATTCTAGAAAATTTATTGCTTAAAACAATGTTTGACCTTCCAGGAAATGATAATATTGAGGAGGTTATTATTGATGCATCTGTTACAAAAGGTGTATCGCAGCCAATAATCGTTCATACAAAGAACAAATCAAAAACAGAAAAGACTAGTGCGGCTTAATAAGAGTTAATTAGCAAAAGTTTCCTATTGCATTATAAAATATTATATCCATATTTATATCTATGGAAGTAAAATTATCGCAGCCACTTTTACCTTTAAGGGATATAGTTGTATTCCCAAGCATGGTTATCCCACTATTTGTTGGAAGAGATAAATCTATAACTGCTTTAAATGAAGTGATGAAAAGTGATAAAAAAATAATATTAGTCACTCAAAAAAAATCTGAAGTTGATGATCCTAAAAAAAATGACATTTTTTCTTATGGTTGTGAAAGTAATATACTTCAACTTTTAAAGCTACCAGATGGAACTGTTAAAGTATTGGTTGAAGGGATTAAAAGAGTAAAAATAGTCGAATTTAAAGACAACGAGAATTTTATTACTTGTACATATGAACAACAAAAAGATATTTTAAATAAAGATGAAGATCTTTTACCTCTAGCATTAACAGCTGTTAGAAGATTAGAGAAGCTTACATCTGCAAATAAAAAAATCTCCTCGGATACAATAAATAACATAAAACAGTTAAAGGATCCTTCTAAAATTGTTGATAATATTGTTTCAAATCTAAACGCATCAATATCCGAAAAACAGCAAATATTTGAGACTCTCGATGTGAAAAAAAAGATTAAATGCAGCAATCAAAATGATGGAAAGCGAAACAAGTATTATTGGAGTAGAAAAGAGAATTAGAGGAAGAGTTAAAACTCAAATGGAAAAAACTCAAAGAGAATATTATTTAAATGAACAATTAAAAGCAATCCAAAAAGAACTTGGTGAAATAGAAGATGGAAAAGATGATACTACGTCTCTTAAAAAATCTATTCAAAAAGCTAAAATGCCAAAAGACGTTGAAAAAAAATGCATGACAGAATTAAAAAAATTAAAAAATATGAGTCCAATGTCAGCAGAAGCTACAGTTGTTAGAAACTATTTAGATTGGATGATAGAACTACCTTGGTTTAAAAAAAGACAATGTAGATATTGATTTGAATAAAGGATTGAAAATTTTAGATGAAGATCATTTTGGTCTAGAAAAAGTAAAAGAGAGAATTATTGAATTTTTAGCAGTCCAAAAAAGAATGGAAAAAATTAAAGGTCCAATTTTATGTTTAGTTGGACCTCCAGGAGTTGGAAAAACATCATTAGGTAAATCAATTGCAAAAGCAACAAACAGACAATTTATTAGAATGTCTTTAGGTGGTATGAGAGATGAAGCTGAAATAAGAGGTCATAGAAGAACTTACATAGGATCTTTACCAGGAAAGATTATACAAATGATGAAGAAAGCTGGTACAAAAAATCCATTATTTCTATTAGATGAGGTTGATAAAATAGGGAATGATTATAGAGGAGATCCATCTTCAGCTTTATTAGAAGCTCTAGATCCAGAGCAGAATACTGCATTTAATGATCATTATTTAGAAGTTGATTATGATCTTTCAGATGTAATGTTTGTAACAACTGCAAACACGTTAAATATACTTCCTCCACTCCTAGATAGAATGGAAGTTATTAGAATTCCTGGTTATACAGAAGATGAAAAAATAAACATTGCCAACAAATACCTATTGCCCAAACAGATAAAAGAGAATGGTGTAAAAGAGGGTGAATTAAACCTAGAGAATGGAACTATAAAAGAAATTATCAGAAGTTATACAAGAGAGTCTGGTGTAAGAAATTTAGAAAGGGAAATTTCAAAAGTAACAAGAAAAGTAGTTAAAAAAGTTGTGAGTGGAGAAGTTGAAAAGGTTGAAGTAAACGATAAAAATATTCCTGACTTTCTAGGAATAAAAAAATTCAAATTTGGTGAAGTAGAAAATAAAGATAAAACAGGTATTGTTATAGGTCTGGCATGGACCGAGGTAGGAGGAGAAATTCTAAAAATTGAGACTGTAAATATGCCAGGAAAAGGAAGAATGCAAATAACAGGAAAATTAGGTGATGTAATGCAAGAGTCGGTAAAAGCCGCAAAGTCATTTGTAAGATCAAAAAGCTTAGAATATGGAATAATTCCACCTTTCTTTGAAAAAAAAGATTTTCACATTCATGTTCCAGAAGGAGCAACTCCTAAAGATGGACCATCAGCTGGTATTGCAATGGTAACTTCAATAGTATCATCAATTACAAATATCCCGGTTAATCGTGAAATAGCTATGACTGGTGAAGTAACAATAACTGGTCAAGTATTACAAATAGGTGGTCTCAAAGAAAAATTATTAGCTGCTCATAGAGCAGGGGTGAAAAAAGTTTTAATACCAAAAGAAAACGAAAAAGATTTGATAGATATTCCAAAAAAAGTCAGAGAGGATATAAAAATAATACCTGTTGAAACTGCTGATGAGGTATTAAAAATTGCTTTGACGAAAGAATTGAAAGCTGTAGAGTGGTCTGAAGTTGATAAGATCTCTAAAAGTGAAAAAGAAGACAAGTCTCAGGCTAGCATTCAATAGATTTATTTTAAATCAAGAAACTATAAAATCTAGTTCTTAATTTTTCTTTTATTTCTTTACCCATTTTTCATATTCAATTGTATTAAATTTTATACTTTTACTTATAAACCATGTTTCAAATATTTTATTTTTTTTTAAATTTGAATAAACATTTTTTACACCGATTTTGTAACCATATGGTCTTAAAAAGTTATATGCTATATTCGAATAATCTGTTTTTTCTCTATAATAGTCTGTTTCAAAAGCAATATATTTAGGTCGAACACCATCATTTATTATTTTTTTTAAAGCTAAGAAAGTATTTTTTTGAGGATCAATATCACATGATAAAAAATCTATTTCATAATTAATATTATTTTCATCTAATGCTTGTTTATAGTTAAATGTAAGTGCATCCGCCCAATAAATTTTATTTTTTCTTTCATGGCAATTTTCCCACAAATTTTTTAACTCTTTTATTTTTTCTAAATTATGATCACCGTAGTCAACAGAAATACCTTTCCAATTTTTCTGGACTTCTAAAAAATAAGTATTATTTAGATTTATTGGTTCACCAGCACCAATGTCAACATAAGTTCCACAATTTCCAAATAATTCAAAAGCAAATAAATCTTGTCCAGCTTGAGAATATTTTGAAGTTTTGTTAAAAATACTTTTAAAAATTTTTCTAAGTGACATTTTTATATTTAATATATCATTTTAAAGAATTGTAATATTTTTAAATTAAAATTAAAAAATTAAAATTTTTTATTAAATTATTTACTTAATAATCCTTAATATTCATTATTTATTAGCACTCTTATTTATTGACTAAAGTTAATTTGAAAGTATAAATCACATACTTTTAGACAACACATAATATTGGGTGGTTAGCTCAGTTGGTAGAGCATCTCGTTTACACCGAGGGGGTCAAAGGTTCGAGTCCTTTACTACCCACCATTTACACCTGTGGGGGTGTAGCTCAGTTGGTTAGAGCACCTGCCTGTCACGCAGGGGGCCGAGGGTTCGAGTCCCTTCACTCCCGCCACAAGTGATAATAATTCTCATGTTTTCTTGATACAGCAAATAAATTGAGTAATTAAGCCCTAAAAAATGTGACTATATTGTACTATTAATATTATCAAAATTACTTATATAAAATCCATATATTAACTAATGATTAAACTTTAGAAATACAATAAAACAAGTATAATATGAGTCTTTTCAGAATTTTCTTACTTAAAAATTTTTAAAAATTTAGATTGTAATTATTATGCTTGCGGAATTCTTAAAAGACTATTTACCAATTTTACTTTTTTTAATAATAGCTTTAGGTTTAAGTTTTGCGTTTGTTGCAATAAATTATATTTCAGCTCCGAGTAAACCTGATCCTGAAAAACTCTCAGCCTATGAATGTGGATTTGAACCCTTTAATGACTCTAGAATGGAATTCGATGTGAGGTTTTATTTGGTTGCTATATTATTTATAATATTTGATCTAGAAATAGCTTTTTTATTCCCGTGGGCAATTTCACTTGGAGAAATTGGTTTATATGGTTTCTGTTCTATGATGTTATTTTTATTTATTTTAACTGTTGGATTTATTTATGAGTGGAAAAAAGGAGCCTTAGATTGGGAATAAAAATGAATCTAGAAGACAGAAAAAAAAATATCCCTGAGGAGTTTAAACAGTTAGCTCAAGATTTCAGTGATAACGGTTTTATAACAACATCTTTAGATAATCTTGTTAATTGGGCAAGAACTGGTTCATTACATTGGATGACATTTGGATTAGCATGTTGTGCTGTTGAAATGATGCAAACGTCTATGCCAAGATATGACCTCGAAAGATTTGGAGCAGCGCCAAGAGCATCACCACGTCAATCAGATGTTATGATAGTTGCTGGAACTTTAACAAACAAAATGGCACCTGCTTTAAGAAAAGTTTATGACCAAATGCCTGAACCAAGGTATGTAATATCAATGGGAAGTTGTGCAAATGGTGGTGGTTATTATCATTATTCTTATTCTGTAGTTAGAGGATGTGATCGTGTGGTCCCAGTTGACGTATACGTTCCTGGGTGCCCACCTTCAGCTGAAGCATTACTTTATGGGATTTTACAATTACAGAAAAAAATTAGAAACAAAGGTTCACTGGAAAGATAATAATGAAAAATCTACAAGACCTGGAAAAGTATATTAATTCAGAACTATCTTCTAAAATAAATAACTCATTTATTAAGCACGATTGTGTTTATTTAAATATAGACCATGATGAATTAATCGATGTTACTTCTTTTTTAAAGACTAATAACGAGACAAAATTTAGACAATTAATTGAAATTACAGCTGTAGATTATCCAGAAAACGAAAATAGATTTAAGATCGTATATCTCCTTTTAAGTCATGAGTACAATCAAAGAATTATAATAGACTATTCAATTAAAGAAAAAGACTCGATTACTTCACTAACTTCAATATTTCCATCAGCTAACTGGATGGAAAGAGAAGTTTTTGATATGTATGGAATAAACTTTAAAAATCATCCTGATCTAAGAAGAATTTTGACAGATTATGGCTTTGAAGGACATCCATTGAGAAAAGATTTTCCACTTACTGGTCATAATGAGGTTCGGTATAGTGAGGAACAAAAAAAAGTGATTTATGAACCTGTAAAATTAGAACAAAATTATAGAAATTTTGATTATGAAAGTCCTTGGGAAGGAACAAAATACATTAAAGAAATTAAAAAAAGCTAATGACAAAAGAAAAAAAAACATTGAATTTAAATTTTGGACCACAACATCCTGCAGCTCATGGAGTTTTAAGACTAATACTACAATTAGATGGAGAGGTTGTTGAGAAAGCCGATCCTCATATTGGATTATTACATAGGGGCACAGAGAAATTAATAGAAAATAAAACATATATACAAGCAGTTCCATATTTTGATCGTCTTGATTATGTTGCACCAATGAATCAAGAACATGCATTTGCTTTAGCTATAGAAAAAATTCTTGAAATTGAAGTTCCTGAAAGAGCAAAATATATAAGAGTGATTTTCTGTGAAATTGGACGAATATTAAGTCATATTTTAAATGTTACTACTCAAGCAATGGACGTTGGTGCATTGACACCAACATTATGGGGATTTGAAGAAAGAGAAAAATTAATGGGATTTTATGAGAGAGTATCTGGATCAAGACTGCATGCGAATTATTTCAGAGCTGGTGGAGTACACAAGGATCTTCCTGCAGGTCTTGATAGTGATATAGATGAATTTTGTAATAAATTTCCAAAAATTATTGATGATTTAGAAACTTTATTAACCGACAACAGAATATTTAAACAGAGAAACGTAGATATAGGAATAGTCTCAAAGCAAGATGCATTAGATTATTCTTTTTCTGGAGTTATGCTAAGAGGATCGGGTGTAGCTTGGGATTTAAGAAGAAGTCAACCTTATGACTGTTATGATGCTTTAGAATTTAAAATTCCAGTAGGAAAAAATGGAGATTGTTATGACAGGTATCTTTGTAGAATCGAGGAAATGAGAGAAAGTGTAAAAATTATAAAACAATGTTTACAAAATCTTCCAAAAGGACCAATTAAAACAGAAGATGGAAAAATTTCTCCACCACCTAAGAAGGAAATTAAGCAATCTATGGAGGCTTTGATACACCATTTTAAACTTTTCACCGAGGGATACAGAGTAGAAAAAGATGAAATATATACAGCAGTCGAGGCTCCTAAAGGAGAATTTGGTGTTTATCTAATATCAGATGGCACAAGTAAACCATATAAATGCAAGATTAGAGCACCTGGATTTACCCATCTGCAAGCTATGGATTATTTAATAAAAGGCCATATGCTTGCTGATGTACCAGCAGTTTTAGGTTCAATGGATATTGTTTTTGGTGAGGTAGATAGATGAGTTTAAAAAAAATACATAAAGATCAACCTAAAACTTTTGAGTTTAATGAAAAAAGTATGCAAGCTGCAAAAAAAATAGTTTCAAATTATCCAGATGGGAGACAACAAAGTGCTGTGATGGCTTTATTATACATTGCACAAAGACAAAATGATAATTGGATACCATTACAAGCAATGAAATATATCGCTAAATATTTAAACATGCCATACATCAAAGTTTATGAGGTAGCAACATTTTATTCCATGTATAACTTATCTCCTGTAGGAAAATATTTTTTCCAAGTTTGTACTACTACACCTTGTATGCTTAGAGGAGCATATGATTTAGTTAAAGTCTGCAAAAAAAAAATATCTGAAAATGAAAATGTATTATCAGATGATGGAAAAATTTCTTGGATGGAAGTTGAGTGCTTAGGTGCATGTGTCAATGCTCCTATGATGCAAGTAAATGAGGACTATTATGAAGATTTAAATGAAAAAAAACTTTTGGAAATAATTGATAGTATTTATCAAAATAAAATCCCAAAACCAGGGTCATACTCAGGAAGAATAAATACTGAGCCAGTTAATAATCGAAAAACTTTATTAGGAAATAAAAATGCTTAGAGACGAAGATAGAATATTTCAGAATTTGTATAATGATAGTGGAGCAGATCTTGAATCAGCTAAATTGAGAAATGATTGGAGTGGAACAAAAGAAATTTTAGACAAAGGAAGAGAATGGATTATTGATGAAGTCAAATCCTCTGAGCTTAGAGGAAGAGGTGGAGCTGGTTTTCCAACTGGACTAAAATGGTCTTTTGCACCCAAAGAAATTGGATCTAGGCCACATTATTTAGTTATAAACGCAGATGAATCTGAACCTGGAACTTGTAAAGATAGAGATATATTAAGATTTGAACCTCACAAATTAATTGAAGGTTGTTTAATTGCTTCATATGCAGTTAATGCTCACAAATGTTATATTTATATTAGAGGTGAATATTTTAACGAAGGACAAAAACTTCAAGACGCTATAGATGAAGCTTATAAAAATAATCTAATAGGAAAAAATGCATTAAATTCAGGATGGGACTTAGATATTTATATTCATTATGGAGCTGGGGCTTATATTTGTGGGGAGGAAACTGCTCTACTCGAGAGTTTAGAAGGTAAAAAGGGACAACCAAGACTAAAACCACCATTCCCTGCACTAATCGGATTATACGGATGCCCCACAATCATCAACAATGTTGAAACTATTGCAGCTGTTCCTACAATTTTAAGAAGAGGTGCAAAATGGTTTAGTTCACTTGGAAGACCTAAAAACACTGGTACAAAAATTTATTGTATTTCTGGAAATGTTAATAACCCATGTAATGTAGAAGAAGAAATGGGGATTCCACTTAAAGAATTAATTGAAACACATGCGGGAGGTGTAGTTGGTGGATGGGACAATCTTAAAGCTGTGATACCTGGAGGCTCTTCAATGCCAATGTTACCTAAAGAAATCTGTGACAACATGAAAATGGATTTTGATACATGTGTGGAAAATAAAACAGGACTTGGAACAGCTGGAATTGTTGTGATCAATAATGATCAAGATATCATTAAGTGTATGGCGAGAATAGCCAGATTTTATAAACATGAAAGTTGTGGTCAGTGCACACCTTGTAGAGAAGGATCAGGATGGATGTGGAGAATGTTGGAAAGAATGGCAGCAGGTGAGGCAACTCCAGATGAAGTAGACATGTTGTTTGATGTAACCAAACAAATAGAGGGTCACACAATTTGTGCTTTTGGTGAAGGTTCATCTTGGCCAGTTCAGGGATTAATCAGACATTTTAAAGATGAAATAATAGAAAGGAATAAATTTGATCCTGTGGTAAAAAAAGATCAAAATATTCCTTACCTAGTTGATCAACATTTATTAGAAAAGGAAAATGCCTAAACTAAAAGTAAACGATATTGATATTGAAGTTGAAGATGGTCTAACTGTGCTTCAGGCCTGTGAACAAGCAGGAGTTGAAATCCCTAGATTTTGTTATCATGAAAAACTTTCGATAGCTGGAAATTGTCGAATGTGTTTGGTTGAAATGGAAAGATCACCAAAACCTATAGCATCATGCGCGATGCCTGCTGCCGAAGGAATGGTTATTAAAACCAATACAGAAAAAGTTGAAAAAGCAAGAAAAGGTGTGATGGAGTTTTTATTGGCCAATCATCCTTTAGATTGTCCTGTTTGTGATCAAGGTGGTGAGTGTGATCTACAAGATCAATCCATGTTTTATGGAATTGATAAATCAAGATTTAAAGAGAATAAAAGATATGTACCTGAAAAATATATGGGTCCATTAATAAAAACACAAATGACTAGATGTATTCACTGTACTAGATGTATTAGATTTGCCACTGAAGTAGCTGGAGTGCCAGAATTAGGTGCGATTGGACGTGGGGAAAATATGGAAATTACTACATATCTAGAGAAATCCATGGAATCTGAAATGTCAGCAAATGTAATTGATTTGTGTCCGGTTGGTGCATTAACCTCTAAGCCTTATGTGTTCGAAGCAAGACCCTGGGAATTAAAAAAAACTGAAACAATTGATGTTATGGATGCTGTTGGGTCAAACATTAGAGTGGATACTTACGATTGGGAAGTAAAAAGGGTTTTACCACGAATTAATGAGGAAATTAATGAGGAATGGATTTCTGATAAAACAAGATATGCATGTGACGGTTTAAAAAATCAAAGATTAGACACTCCATTAATAAAAAATAATGGAAATTTTGAAGAAATAAGTTGGAATGATGCATATGAAACAATTAAAGAAAAAATTTTAAAAATATCACCAGACAAAATAGTTGGTTTAACTGGTGACATGACAAACATGGAAACTATGTTTGCTGTTAAAAACTTATTTCAAAAAACTTTAAACTCTAGATATTTAGATTCAAGAGCCAGTCATACTTACATAAATTATGAAAACAGAAATAATTACCTATTTAACTCTAGCATAGAAGGTATTGAAGAAAGTGATCTTATATTATTAATAGGCACAAACCCCAGATTTGAGGCAACTATATTAAACTCAAGAATCAGAAAAACTTATTTAAAAAATAAAACTGAAATATTTTCTTTAGAGGATGTAGGTGATTTAACTTACCCTTATACAGTTTTAGAAAATAATTCAAAAGTAATTGATAAAATTATTAAAAAAGAACATGATCTCTCAAACAAAATTACTTGTGCAGAAAAACCCATAATTATCTTGGGTCAATCAATTTTAAATAGTGACAACGGTGCATATATATTTGAGGAGTTAAAGAAGTATTTAACCAATCTTAATAAAATTGATGATAATTGGAATTCATTAAATATTTTATCAACTGATGCATCAGCTGTCGGCTCTTATGATTTAGGTATTTTTTCATCAAACGATGGAAGTAATAGAGCTCTAAAAAAAATTGAAGAAGGTGAAGTAGAAGTAATTTTTTTGCTAGGTCAAGATAATCTCAAAATTAAAAAAAAAAATGAATTTATAATTTATATTGGAACTCACGGAGATAAAGGCGCGGGTATGGCAGATCTTATATTACCTGGGGCTGCATATACTGAACAAGATGGTTATTTCACTAACTTGGAAGGAAAGCTTCAAAAAGCCTACAAAGCGTCATATCCACCTGGAGAAGCTAAAGAAGATTGGCAAATTATTAACGAATTATCTTCTATAATGCATGGAAAATCTTTATTTAATAATAAAGATGAACTGCTAAAACTTATGCAAAACCATTTAAAAAATCAAAATATTAAAAATTTTGAAGTTCCAAAATATAATTTGAATGATGAAAAAATATTAGTTGAAGATATTGATTATTACTATTCAAATGTGATTGCCCGTGCATCAAAAACAATGTCAGAGTGTAGATACGCAAGAGCTAATTTGAAAAAAACTGGAACTGAGGGTTAATGGACTCTTATTTTTCAATATTACTTACTGAAGTTTATAAAATTTTATTTTTATTGGTACCGGTTTTAGTTTCTGTGGCGATGATAGTTTGGCTTGATAGAAGAGTTTGGGCCTTTGTTCAAAAAAGGAGAGGACCTAATGTAGTTGGTCCATTTGGTTTACTTCAATCATTAGCTGATGCATTAAAATATATCTTTAAAGAAATAATAATACCTGCAAGCTCAAATAAACTTGTATTCGTATTAGCTCCAGTCGTGACAATGACATTAGCATTAATATCATGGGCTGTAATACCATTTGGGGAAGATTTTGTCTTAGCTGACATTAATGTTGGTATTTTATATCTTTTCGCAGTTTCATCATTAGGGGTATATGGAATTATTATGGGTGGATGGGCTTCAAACTCTAAATATCCTTTTTTAGGTGCAATCAGATCAGCTGCACAAATGGTATCATATGAAGTTTCAATTGGAGTTATAATAATCAATGTTTTATTATGTGTTGGATCTTTAAACTTAAGTGATATTGTTTTGGCTCAACAAAATTTATGGTTTATAATTCCTTTGTTTCCTATGTTTGTAATTTTTTTTATTTCTGCATTAGCAGAAACAAATCGTCCTCCATTTGATTTACCAGAAGCAGAAGCGGAATTAGTTGCAGGTTATCAAACTGAATATTCTGGAATGATGTATGCTATGTTTTGGTTAGGAGAATACGCAAATATTTTGTTAATGTGTGCAATGGGATCAGTATTGTTTTTGGGTGGTTGGTTATCTCCAATAGATATCTTCCCATTTAATGTTATCCCAGGTCCATTTTGGTTAATATTTAAAATATTATTTTTATTTATTTTATTTGCGTTAGTTAAAGCAACTGTTCCAAGATATAGATATGACCAATTAATGAAGCTTGGCTGGAAGATATTTCTACCATTTTCTCTGTTTTATGTTGTTTTAACTTCAAGTTTTTTACTATATTTTGATTTATTACCAGGAAAATAAATGAAAATTTCAAGATTATTAAAAACTATATTCATGATTGATTTTGTGACTGGTTTATTAATTGCAATTAAAGAGACTTTTAAGCCAAAAAAGACAATAAATTATCCTTTTGAAAAGGGATCTTTAGGAACAAGGTCAAGAGGAGAGCACGCTCTTAGAAGATATCCTAATGGTGAAGAAAGATGCATCGCATGTAAGCTCTGTGAAGCCGTATGCCCAGCCCAAGCAATTACAATTGAGTCAAAGGAAAGAGATGATGGCAGCAGAAAAACAGTAAGATACGATATTGATATGCTGAAGTGTATATACTGTGGTCTATGTGAAGAGTCATGCCCTGTAGATGCGATTGTCCAAGGTCCTAATTTTGAATTTGCAACAGAGTCGAGAGAAGAGCTTTATTATACAAAAGAAAAACTCTTAGAAAATGGAGACAGGTGGGAAAACATTTTAGCTGCCAATATAAAGGCTGATAGTTCTCACAGGTAATCTTATGATTGCACACACAGTTTTCTTCTATATTTTCTCCTTAATAGCCATTGTTTCTGCAGTCATGGTAACAGTCTCAAAAAATACAGTACACTCTGTATTTTTCTTAATCCTCGATTTTATTAGCATATCCTGTTTGTTTATTATGATAGGTGCAGAATTTTTAGGCATGATAATGCTTATAGTTTATGTTGGGGCGGTCGCAGTTTTATTTTTATTTGTTGTAATGATGTTAAACGTAGCTGAACAAAAAGGTCAGTGGTTTAGCTCAAGGTGGGATGGTGGAACTCATATACCAGTTGGCTTATTAGTGAGCTTAATTATTTTTTTTGAACTTATAATTGTAATTGGAGGATGGAAATATAAACCTGATTTATTGAATAGCCTTTCTATAAATATATCTACGGAAGTCACTAATACTAGATCTATTGGAAATGTTTTATATACGGATTATATATTTTTATTTCAAATTTCAGGAATGATTTTGTTAGTTGCTATGATAGGGGCAATTGTTTTAACATATAGAGAAAGAGCTGGAGTTAAAAAACAAAGTTATGTTAAGCAAATTTCTAGAGAAAGAGATGAAGGTGTTGATTTAGTTGAGGCTGAGAGAAATAAGGGAGTTAAAATAGATGCTTAGCATAGGTTTAGGACACTATTTAACATTAGCTGCAATAATATTTACTATTGGCGTTGTAGGTATTTTTCTTAATAGAAAAAATGTAATAGTTATTTTAATGAGTATTGAGTTAATTTTACTTGCAGTAAATATAAACCTTGTTGCCTTTTCTATATTTATTAATGATTTAACTGGGCAAATATTTACTCTATTTATTTTAACAGTTGCTGCCGCCGAGGCTGCTATTGGATTAGCCATAATTGTAGTTTATTTTAGAAATTCAGAAACAATAAGAGTTGAAGAGATTAAAAATTTAAAAGGATAAAATGGAATACCTAATTTTGTTTCTCCCTTTAATAGGATCAGTAATTAGTGGTTTTTTTGGAGAGAAAATAGGGGACAAAAATTCTCAAATTTTGACTAGTACGTTTGTGAGTATTTCGGCATTACTCTCTTTATTTGTTTTGTATAAAGTAATTAGTTCAGATTATTCAAACAATCTCGTAATAGCTACTTGGATCAACTCAGGTACATTAAATGTAAATTGGTCAATAAAAGTTGACTCCTTATCAGCAATTATGTTTGTTGTAGTAAATCTTGTTTCAGCTTTAGTTCATATTTATTCAATTGGTTACATGTCACACGATCCTCATAAAAGTAGATTCATGGCATATTTATCATTGTTTACTTTCGCAATGTTAACCTTAGTAAGTTCAGATAACTTTATTCAACTATTTTTTGGGTGGGAAGGTGTAGGTTTATGCTCATATTTTTTAATTGGATTTTGGTTTAAAAAAGAGAGTGCAAACAAAGCTGCAATAAAAGCCTTTGTTGTTAATAGAGTTGGTGACTTTGGTTTAGCTCTTGGAATTTTCCTGATTTTTTATATTTTTGGTACAGTCAATTATGATGAGGTTTTTGATCAAATCCCAAATGTTTTAGATAAAGAAATTAATTTTATTGGCATTAGTATAGAAATTATTGATTTGATTTGTTTGCTACTATTAATTGGAGCCATGGGTAAATCAGCTCAATTTTTATTACATACCTGGTTGCCTGATGCTATGGAAGGCCCAACGCCAGTATCTGCCTTAATTCATGCCGCAACAATGGTAACTGCTGGAGTATTTCTGATTGTTAGATGCTCACCTATATATGAATATTCTCAATTAGCTCTAACTGTTATAACCATAATTGGAATGACAACTGCTTTCTTTGCAGCAACTGTTGCACTTGTTCAAAATGATATAAAAAAAATTATTGCTTATTCTACCTGTAGTCAATTGGGATATATGTTTTTTGCTGCTGGAGTAGGAGCTTACAATGTTGCAATGTTTCATCTATTTACACATGCTTTTTTTAAAGCTTTGCTATTTTTAGGAGCTGGTGCTGTAATTCATTCATTTCATGAAGAACAAGACATAAATAAAATGGGTGGAGTTATAAAGAAACTTCCATACACATATATATTAATGCTTATAGGAACTCTTGCTTTAACAGGTTTTCCTTTTTTATCAGGTTTCTATTCTAAAGATGCAATAATAGAATTTGCATACCTAAGAGGAAATGGAGTTGGAATACTTGCAGCCTTTGTGGGTATTTTTACAGCTTTATTAACATCAATTTACTCTTGGAGACTTATTTTTAAAACATTCCATGGTAATTTTAATAATAAAGAACTTAGTGTTGATAAAATACACGAGTCTCCTTTAGTTATGATTGCTCCTTTAATTTTTTTAGCAGTAGGAGCTATATTTGCAGGCATTATATTTAAAGATTTATTTATAGGACATGAAACAGCATATGAATTTTGGGGTAAATCTATTAAATTTTTAGAACCACTCAGCACAGATCATCCACCAACATGGTTTTTGTTTTTAACACCTATACTTGTTACTGCTGCAATTCCATTCTCATATTATTTATATCTAAAAAATAAAAACATAGTTATAGGATTGAAAGAAATGAATGAACCAATTTATCAATTTTTAATTAAGAAATGGTACTTTGATGAAATATATGATTACTTATTTGTCAATCCTTCAAAAAGAATTGGAAAGTTTTTATGGAAAAAAGTTGATGGATCGATAATAGATAAATTTGGTCCTGATGGGGTTTCAAGAGTAATTAAAAATTTATCAATTAAAGCAGTCAAATTTCAATCTGGATTTATTTATCAATATGCATTTGTTATGTTGATTGGATTTTCAGTTTTACTAACAATACTGATATTAAACTGATGAACTTTCCAATTTTATCTTCTTTAATTTTGCTACCTACAATAGGTGCTTTATTTATATTATTCACAAAATCATCAAGTGAAAAATATCAAAGTTCCAAATATGTAGCTTTATTTATTTCTTTAGCAAATTTTTTACTATCTTTATATCTTTGGTATATTTTTGATAAAAATTCAGTAGACTTTCAGTTTGTAGAAAATAGAGAATGGTTATCAGGATTTATAAATTATAAAGTTGGAATAGATGGTATTTCAATTTTATTTGTAATATTAACAACTTTTATAACTCCAATTTGCATTATTTCAGTTAATGCTACAATTACAAATAGACTTAAGGATTTCTTAATTGCCATATTAATAATGGAAACATTTATGATTGGTGTTTTCTGCTCACTTGATCTAGTAGTATTTTATTTATTTTTTGAGGCAGGTCTTATACCAATGTTTTTAATAATTGGTATTTGGGGTGGAGAAAGAAGAGTCTACTCAGCTTTTAAATTTTTTCTCTATACTTTATTAGGATCAGTTCTTATGTTGGTTGCTATTATTGCAATTTATTGGATAACAGGAACCACAGATGTTGAAAAACTTTATGAACTTGGTATTCAGGTTGAATACCAAAATTTATTATGGCTAGCATTTTTCAGCTCTTTCGCAGTAAAAACCCCTATGTGGCCAGTGCATACTTGGTTGCCTGATGCTCATGTAGAAGCACCAACTGTTGGTTCTGTGTTGCTAGCAGCAATATTGCTTAAAATGGCTGGATATGGGTTTATTAGATTTTCGCTAGGATTATTTCCTATAGCTTCTGAAAATTTCACAATGTTAGTTTATATCTTAAGTTTAATTGCAATTATTTACACTTCTCTTGTTGCTTTGATGCAGGAAGACATGAAAAAACTCATAGCGTACTCCTCAGTTGCACATATGGGATTTGTAACACTGGGTATTTTTACAATGACCCAACAGGGTATTGAAGGAAGCATTTTCCAAATGATTAGTCATGGACTTGTATCTGCTGCACTTTTCTTAAGTGTTGGAGTTGTTTATGAAAGGCACCATACAAGACTAATAAATAAATATGGTGGTTTAGTCTCCATAATGCCAAGATATGCAATAGTTTTTATGGTATTCACACTAGGAGCTTTAGGACTACCTGGAACAACAGGTTTTATAGGAGAATTTTTGATTTTAATGGGTGCATTTGAGAAAAATATCCTAGTAGCGATGATTGCAAGTCTGGGAGTAATCTTAGGGGCAGCATATATGCTGTGGCTATTTAAAAGAGTTGTTTTCGGAGAAATGAATAATCAAGAGCTTAAAAGTATGAAAGATTTAAAAACTTTTGAAATTATCACTTTATCAGCTTTAGTAATACCAATTTTATTTTTTGGTTTTTATCCAGAGCCTTTAATGAATTCAATTGAAGCATCTGTCGAGAATACTTTAGAGATGTATAATTTTGACTTAATTAACAACCTTGCATCAAAAGACTAATGGAAAATATTCAATATATATTACCTGAAATTTTCATATCGCTGTCTATAATGTTATTTTTACTAATTGGCGTCTTTAAAAAAAATAGCACAACTTTAATTTATAATTTATCTAATATATCTCTAGTTATTTTATTAGCACTAATAGTAAATCTCAGCTCAATAGATAAAATTTACTTATTCAATAATTCGTATTTAATTGACAATTTATCTAATTATATGAAGATTATACTTGTTGGATCTGGAATTTTTGTAATGTTAATTGGATCCAAATATATCCAAGTGATCAATTTAAATAAAATTGAATATCCAATACTTATTTTAAGTAGCATTTTGGGAATGATGATAATGATAAGTTCAAATGATTTAATAGTTTTTTACATGGGTCTTGAACTTCAATCATTAGCTTTGTATGTTCTTGCATCTTTTAATAGAGACAATTTACTTTCTACAGAGTCTGGACTAAAATATTTTGTTCTGAGTGCACTATCATCTGGTTTGTTATTGTATGGTTGCTCATTAACATATGGATTTTCTGAAAGTACAAATTTTGACCAAATACTTATAAACTCTATTGAATTTAATTACGGTACTACGTTCGGGATTGTCTTTATTTTAGTTGGTCTTGCATTTAAGATATCGGCTGTACCTTTTCATATGTGGGCTCCAGATGTATATCAAGGCTCCCCAACATCTGTAACCTTATTCTTTGCTATACTTCCAAAAATAGCTGCACTCTCTGTATTCATTAAGTTTTTGTACACACCATTTGCTAATATGAATGATCAGTGGCAAACTATTATTGTATTTATTTCAATAGCTTCAATGATATTTGGCGCTGTTGCAGCCATAGGTCAAAAAAATTTAAAAAGGTTAATTGCTTATAGTTCAATTAGTCATATGGGATATGCTTTGGCAGGATTAGCAACAATTAGCAACCAAGGAATTCAAAGTTCTATTACTTATATATCTATTTATTTGGTAATGAATTTAGCCTTTTTTAGCTGTTTATTTATGCTTAAGAGAAATGATAAATACTATGAGAATATAGATGATTTATCTGGACTTTCTAAAAAACATCCAATTTTGTCTTTTTCATTGTTGATAGTTTTATTTTCTTTAGCAGGAATACCTCCACTTGCAGGTTTTTTTGCTAAATTTTATGTATTTTTAGCTGTTATAGAACAGTCAATGTATTTTTTAGCAATTGTTGGATTACTAGCAACCGTCGTAGCAGCTTTTTATTACCTAAGAATTATAAAAATTATATATTTTGATCCAGAAAAAGAGGAATATGAAACATCACATAATCTAGGGTTAAAAATTACTTTGGCTATTTCAACAATTTTTATTTTAGCATACTTTATATATCCAAGAAGTATAACAGAAATAGTATCTAAAATTACTATGATCTAATGAAATTAAAAAAATATTTATACAAAAAAGTTGAAAGCACTAACAATGTTGCGCTAAGATTAATCAAGCAAGGTAATCAAAGAGGAATAATTTTATCAGATCAACAAACAAAGGGTAAAGGACAAAGAAAAAATAATTGGATATCTATAAAAGGTAATTTGTTTTTATCAGTCTTCTTTGAAATTAGTAAAAAAATATCCTTATCAAAAATAACAAATTTAAATTTAAAAATAATTAAAAAAATAATCTATAAAAAAATAAACACTTTAATTCTAATAAAAAAACCTAATGATATATTAATAAATAAAAAAAAGGTCTGTGGAATTTTACAAGAAACAATTTTTAAGCAGAATAGAAAATACTTAATTGTAGGAATTGGAATTAATGTTTCTAGTAGTCCAATAATTAATAATTATCCAACTACATTTTTGAATTATTATACAAATAAAAAATTAAATAGACTTGAATTATTTAAAGAAATTAAATTGCTGTATGAAAAAAACTTACACTCATTTGGAGTTTAATATATGTATTTAATTGGAGATATTGGAAATACTGCAATTAAAATTTGCTTATTTAATAACAAATTAAAATTGATCAAAAATATTAAAATTCATAAGAAAAATTTAAACAATAATTTAATCAACAAAAAATTATTATTTTTAAGAAAATATAATTCTAAACTTAAAAAAGTACTATTTAGCTCGGTCGTCCCTAACTCTTATAAAATTATAAAAAAAAATATTAAAAAAATTACTAAGTTGGACTGTGTTGAGTTAAAAAAATGTAATTTAAATAAATTTATAAATATAAAAGTCAATAGAAAACAAATTGGTTCTGATCGTTTAGCTAATGCAATTGCAGTTATTGATAGTAGGTTTAATTATATTATAGTTGATTTTGGAACGGCTACCAATTTTGATATTGTAATTAAAAAAGATTATATCGGTGGTGTTTTAGCACCTGGTGTAGAACTTTCTTTGAAAAATTTAATAGATAAAGCCTCTTTAATACCTAAAATAAAGCTAGAAAAAACAGCAAATGTCATTGGTAAAAACACTAAAAGTGCTGTAAGAGCTGGTTTTTATCATGGTTATACTGGTTTAATTGAAAATATAATTCAACTCATTTTAAAACAAACTAAAAAGAAGTTTAAAATTATACTTACAGGTGGATTTGCACACTTATTTAAATCATCAATTAAAGGCATTAAAACAGTTGATAAAAATTTAACAATTAAAGGAATCTTAAAAGTTGCTATAAATTAAAAAAATATGAAAGATGAATTATTGTTTTGTCCCCTAGGAGGATCTGGTGAAATAGGAATGAATATGAACCTGTTTGCTTATGGCAAGCCAGACAATCAAAAATGGATTATCGTCGATGTTGGTGTAACATTTGCAGATGATACAGTACCTGGTGTTGATATCATATATCCAGATCCAGGATTTATTATCGATAAAAAAGATGATTTGCTAGGTATAGTTCTAACCCATGCCCATGAAGATCATATCGGAGCTATTGCTCATGTTTGGCCAAAATTAAAATGTAAAATTTATGCCACACCATTTACTTCAGTATTGATTACTGAAAAATTCAAAGAAAAAAAAATTGATATAACAGATTATTTAAAAATAGTAGAACTTAATAGTACAATAAATCTAGATCCCTTTAAAATAGAGTTTGTTACACTTACTCATTCAATATTAGAACCTAATGGTCTTAGAATACAAACACCGGCTGGAAATATATTACATACTGGAGATTGGAAATGTGATCCGGATCCTTTAATAGGTGGAAACATAAACTCTGAAAGATTAAAAGAAATAGGTAACGAGGGTGTATTAGCTATGATCTGCGACTCAACAAACGTATTTAGTGCAGGTAGAGCAGGTTCAGAGCTTGATGTTCGTAATAATTTACTTAAAGTTTTTCAAAGATTAAAAAAAAGAATAATTGTTACTTCTTTTGCTTCTAATGTAGCTAGAATGGAGTCAGTTTTTTATTGTGCAGAAAAAACTGGTAGACATATATCTCTAGTTGGCAGATCAATGCATAGAATCTTTAAAGCAGCAAGACAATGTGGTTATCTAAAAAATGTAATTGATCCAATAGACTCTAGAGATGCAAAAAATATATCTAGAGAAAAAATTGTCTATTTATGTACTGGAAGTCAAGGAGAACCAATGGGCGCGATGAATAGAATAGTTAAATATACACATCCAGACGTTTTTATAGAAAGAAATGATGCTGTAATTTTTTCTTCAAAAATCATTCCAGGAAATGAAAAAAAATTATACAAACTCCATAACAACTTGGTAAAAGAGGGAATAGAGGTTATATCTGAAGATAATGAGTATATTCATGTTTCTGGTCATCCTAATAGGGAAGACTTAAAAGATATGTATAATTGGGTTAAGCCAAAAGCAGTAATACCTGTACACGGAGAGCATAGACACATGATCGAGCACATAGAATTTGCTAAAGAAATGCAAGTAAAATATCCAGTTCAAGTAGAGAATGGAGATATTGTTAAGTTATATCCTGGAGAAAAACCAGAGGTCTATGACAAAGCACCAAGTGGAAGAGTTTATTTAGATGGTAATGTTCCAGTAGAAGAAGACTCTAAATCAATAAAAGAAAGAAGAAATATTTCATCAAATGGGTTTTTAGAGGCTACAATTATGATATCACCAAAAGGTAACATTCATAATAAACCTTTAGTAACTTTTAAAGGTTTACCAGTATATGAGAATGATGAGTTTATTTATGGATTAGAAGAAGAAATAGAAAAAACTCTTAAAACATTTTCTTTAAACAACTCAAAACAACAAGATAATCTCATAGATGCTCTTAAAATAACTTGTCGTAAATTTTCAAAAGAAAAAACTGGGAAAAAACCACTAACAAATATAAACTTGGTAAGAATTTAAATAATAAAATGTATTTTTCAAAATCATTTGTGCCGACTCTTAAGAATAATCCTACAGAGGCTAAAATTAAATCTCATCAGCTTATGCTAAGAGTTGGAATGATTAAGCAATCATCAGCAGGTATTTATTCATGGTTACCCCTCGGTTTTAAAGTTATGAAAAAAATAGAGCAAATTGTAAGAGAAGAGCAGGACAGAATTGGTGTACAAGAGATTTTAATGCCAACAATACAATCATCAGAAATCTGGAAGGAAAGTGGAAGATATGACGATTATGGTGAAGAAATGTTGCGTATTAAAGATCGTCAAGATAGAGAAATGTTATATGGGCCAACTAATGAAGAATTAGTGACAGAGATTTTTAGATCAAGTATTAAATCATATAAATCTCTTCCTCAATTATTATACCATATTCAATGGAAATTTAGAGACGAATTAAGACCAAGGTTTGGAATTATGAGATGTAGGGAGTTTTATATGAAAGATGCTTACTCTTTTGATTTAAACGATGATGAAGCTCTCTTTTCTTATAATAAATTTTTCCTTTCATATTTAAGAACTTTTAAAAGATTAAATTTGTCAGCAATTCCTATGGCAGCAGATACTGGACCTATTGGTGGAAATCTTTCCCATGAATTTATAATTCTTGCTGATACTGGGGAAAGCAAAATTTATACAGATAAGCGTATATTTGATGTGAATAGTTCATCTACTTTATTGGAAAAAAACTCGCTTACTGATTTAAGACAGCAATATGAAAAATTTTATTCTGTTACAGATGAGAAGTTTGACCAGAAAGAATTTGAAAAAGTAGTACCGGAAGAATTTAGAGTAAACACAAAAGGAATAGAGGTAGGTCATATATTCTATTTCGGAGATAAATATTCAAAACCAATGAATGCAGCAGTAGATTTTAATGGTAAAAAAGAATTTGTTAAAATGGGATCTTATGGAATAGGTGTATCAAGATTGGTAGGTGCCATAATTGAGGCAAAATACAACGATAAAGATGAAATAATGAAATGGCCATTATCAGTTTCTCCTTATCATTGTGCAATAATTCCACTGATTAAAAAAAATGACACAACAAACTTGGAAAAATCAAATAAAATATTTGAATATTTAAAGTCTAAAAATATAGATGCTATCATTGATGATACCGAAGAAAATATTTCTGCAAAAATAAAGAAATTTAATTTAATTGGTATCCCATATCAGTTAGTTTTAGGAAATAAAACTGACGGAGACTTACTTGAGTTTAAAGAAATTAATGGAGAAACTCAAAAATTAAGTATCGAGGAAATTGCGTCACAAATTTTAAAAGCTAAATTAAATTGATCTCACAGTTAGAAAAAGAAGTCACATTTAGATTTTTAAAGACTAGAAAAAATGATGGTTTTTTAAATATCATCTCAATCTTTTCTTTTATTGGTATTTCATTAGGGGTTGCAGTTCTAATCATTGTAATGTCAGTAATGAATGGTTTTAGAACCGAATTAATAGCTAAAATTGTAGGCTTTAATGCTCATGCGGTAGTTCAACAAGAAAATAAACCACTGAAAAATATTCAAGAATTGGATTTGGCAAAAAATATAGTTTCAAGTGATGGAGAAGCAGTAATAATGAATAAAAATATTACAAAGGGTGTCTTCTTAAAAGGATATTTAGAAAATGATTTTAGAAATCTTGAAATAGCCAAAAATAAGGAATTTTCTGGATCTCAAAACTTAAATAATAATAATATTTCGATTGGTAAAGAATTGAGTTTTAATTTAAATGTTGATATTGGTGATACTATCACAGTAATGTCTCCTGCGGGAATACAAACGTTAGTAGGTACATTGCCGAAACAAGAAAACTTTAAAATAGTATCAATTTTCGACAGTGGTTTGTCAGACTATAATGAAAATATTGCATATATAAATTTAGAAACACTTGAGAGTTTTTTTAATAAGAATAAAGAAGATAGATTCTTAGAATTTTATTTTAAAGATCCAAAAAATATAGAAATTCATAAAAAAAATTTAAAAACTCAGTTTCCAGATTCACTTGTTTATACTTGGTCAGATATGAATAAATCATTATTTTCAGCTTTGAAAGTTGAAAGAAATGTAATGTTTATAATTCTTTCTTTGATAATTATTGTTGCAGCATTTAATATAATATCTGGACTTACAATTTTAGTTAAAAATAAAACAAGAGATATAGGCATCCTAAAATCTATTGGGGTATCAAGTAAATCTATAAAAAAAATCTTCTTTTTAGTGGGTTTTTTTATAGGAACATCAGCGACATTATTTGGAGTAGTTGTTGGCACACTTTTTTCTATTTATATAGAAAACATTAGACAATTTATCTCAAATGTATTTGGTATTTCTCTTTTCCCAGAAGATATTTATATTTTAAATTCTATGCCTTCTGAAATAAATTTAAATTCAATAATAATAATCTCTCTTTGTTCAATAATTGCAACAATTTTAGTATCTATATACCCAGCTTCAAAAGCATCTTCTTTAGATACAGTTAAAACTCTAAAATATGAATAATTATATTAAAATAAAAAATCTAACAAAAAAATATGAAAAAAATAAAACTATAAAAGTTTTAAATGATATTTCATTTAATTTTGAACCTGGAAAAACCTATTCTATTACGGGACCATCTGGATCAGGAAAATCAACTTTGTTAAATTTACTTTCATTAATTGATAACCCCACATCGGGTACAATCGAAATAAACAGCAATAAAATAAAATTAAATAATAAAGTTGAAAATGATTTAATTAGGGCAAAGAAAATTGGAATAATTTATCAAGACAAAAACTTATTATCAGATTTTACAGCTTTAGAAAATGTTTACTTGCCTAACTTACTAGTCTCTAAAGAAAAACAAAAGTCTCTAGATCTAGCAAAAAAATTAATAAAAAATGTAGGTATGTCATCTAGAATAAACCATTTTCCAAATGAATTATCTGGTGGCGAAAATCAGCGTATTGCTATAGCTAGGGCATTAATTAATGATCCTGATATTATATTAGCCGACGAACCAACTGGTAGTCTAGATTCTGATAATGCAAAACTTATCTTTAAAATCCTATTTAATTTAAAAAATAAAAATAGAATCATAATTTTTGCAACTCACAATAGATATTTTGCAAATATGGCAGATTGTAAAATTATGATGAATGATGGTAATATACAAATCATCAATGCTGCAATCTAAAAAAAAATCTTTCAATCAAATTAAAATTCACTCGCAGTATTCAATTTGTGAGGGTGCATTGAAAATTGAAAATCTTAAAGAGTATTGTAAAAAAAATAAGATACAGTCTGTAGGTTTAAGTGATACTTATAATTTATCGGGTGCATTAGAATTTTCGGAAAATATCTCTTCAGTTGGTACCCAACCTATCATAGGATCACAAGTTCAATTTAAATTTAAAAATACTTACGGACTTATTCCCCTAATTGCAAAAAATTATAATGGTTATAAAAATATAATTGAACTTTCTTCAAAAGCTTATTTAGAAAATGACGATAATGACCAACCACATTGTTCAATTGAGGATTTAACAAAATATAGTGATGGGATTATCGTTCTATCTGGAGCAATAAATAATTTAATTGGTAATATGTTTAATAAAGGATTATTTGAAGAAATAGGTGAATTAATAACAATATTAAATAACAATTTTAAAGAAAATTTTTATTTAGAAATTCAAAGACATGGTGATAAAAATGAAAAAGAATTTGAAATTTTCAATCTTAATCTATCAAAAAAATATGAAATACCGATCATAGCAACTAACGAGGTTTATTATTTGGATAAAGAAATGCATGAAGCTCACGATGCTTTAATGTGCATTGGTCAAAAAACTTATATAAATGATCAAAAAAGATTAAAACTGACTAATAATCACTATTTAAAATCATCGGAGGAAATGGATGAGATTTTTAAAGATTTACCTGAGGCATTAGAAAATAATTATAATTTGCCTTTTAGATGTAATTTTAGACCTATTCCATCCAAACCCATACTGCCTAATATTATTACAGATTCTGTCAATATCGACGATAAGTTAAAAAATGACTCTTTAAAAGGTTTAGATGAAAAATTTAAAAATGATACTGAGCTAATAAATAAAATATTAAATAATGATAAACTTAAAGAAATTTATAAAGATAGATTAAATCATGAAATAAAAATTATAACTGAGATGAATTATTCAGGATATTTTTTGATAGTCTCAGATTATATAAAATGGGCAAAAAATAATAATATTCCAGTTGGACCTGGAAGAGGATCGGGGGCAGGTTCATTGGTTGCCTGGTGCCTATCCATTACAGATGTTGATCCAATAAAATTTAATTTAATCTTTGAGAGATTTTTAAACCCTGACAGAATTTCTATGCCAGATTTTGATATAGATTTTTGTGAGGAAAAAAGAGATCAGGTTTTTAAATATTTAACTACTAAATATAAAGATAGTGTTGCTCACATTATAACATTCGGAAAACTTAAAGCTAGAATGGTCATAAGAGATGTTGGACGCGTGTTAGGACTGCCATATGGGTTTATAGATAGCATCTGCAAAATGATACCATTCGATCCATCTAGACCATTAACTTTACAAGAAAGTATCAATGTAGAGCCAAGATTACAAAAATTAATTAATGAGGACAAAAGAGTTAGTCGTCTAATCGAGTTATCTTTAAAACTTGAAGGGTTAAATAGAAATGTTGCAACTCATGCAGCTGGTGTTGTTATAGCAGACAAAAAATTGACAGAAAGTGTGCCTTTGTACAAGGATTCTTCTGCTGATTTATTACTACCTTCCACTCAATTTGACATGTATTCAGCTGAAAATGCTGGATTAGTTAAATTTGACTTTTTGGGTTTAAAAACGTTAACAGTAATTAATAATACTCAAAAACTTGTAGAAAAAAATCATCCTAATTTTAAAATTGAAACTATTAATTACGAAGATCAAAAAGTATTTAAACTTTTATCAAGTGGTAAAACAGTTGGATTATTTCAATTAGAGAGCTCTGGAATGAAAGATGCTTTAATCAATATGAAGCCTAATCATTTGGAAGATATTATTGCCCTAGTTGCGTTATATAGACCTGGACCTATGAGCAATATACCTATTTATAACGACTGCAAGCATGGAAAGAGAGAGCCTGACTATTTACATCCTAAGCTGGAGGAAATTTTAAAACCAACTTATGGTGTTATTATTTATCAAGAGCAAGTTATGCAAATTGCTCAAGTATTATCAGGATTTACAGCAGGTGAAGCAGATATATTAAGAAGAGCCATGGGCAAAAAAAAAAGAGCAGAACTTGAAAAACAAAAAGAAAGATTTGTTGAAGGTGCTCATAATAATGGAATTAGTAAAGATATTGCAGCTGGAATTTTTTTAAAGATCGAACCATTTGCTGAATATGGGTTTAATAAAAGCCATGCAGCTGCTTATGCAATAATAGCATATCAAACCGCATTTTTAAAAACATACTATCCACACGAGTTTTTTGCAGCCTCTATGTCAATGGAGCTCTCAAACCAAAAAAAATTAAGTGAATTTTATGAAGAACTTAAAAGATTGGGCATAAATATAATTCGTCCAGATATTAATAAATGTTATGCCGACTTTTCCTCCGATGGTAAAAATTTTCTTTACGCACTAGGTGCAATTAAAAGCGTTGGATTTGAAGCAATTTCAAAAATTGTAGAAGAGAGAAATAAAAATGGAGTGTTCAAAGATCTAACAGACTTTATAAATCGTGTTAACCCAAAATACATAAATAAATTACAGTTGGAAGGTCTTGTAAAAGCAGGTGCTTTTGATAATTTGTATAGTAATAGGCACTCTTTATACAATTCAATACCTAATATTATTTTAAAATCAAAAAATATTTTTGAAAATAATTCTGTTAACCAAATTGATTTATTTCAAGAAGATAATGATGAAACTTATTTAGATATCATTGACGATTGGAATGTAGATGTTAAATTATCCAACGAATTTGAAACATTAGGATTCTTTATTTCTGATCACCCCTTAAATCAATATAAATCACTTTTTAATCAATATAACATTATCAATTTTGAAGAATTTAATACAAATGAAAATATTTTAAGCTCAAACATATCAAGTACAATTCTAAAAGTTCAAGAAAAAAAAACACAAAAAGGTACTTCTTATGCAATAATTAAATTTTCTGATCTATCAGGAGTTTTTGAGTTATTTGTATTTTCTGAAGTTTTTGAGACTAATAGAGAAATACTAATTGAGGGAAACTCCGTGATGATCACTTTAGCTAAAAACTATATTGATGAAAATAAGGTTCAAAAAAAAATAAATATAAGAAAAATTATTTCTATGAAGGAAGTAATTGATAAACCTATAGAAGAAGTAAAAATAAAAATTAAAAATTTAGAAGATTTACAAAAAATTGATAAATTGAGTAAGGAGGCTGGAAAGACTAAAGTCATCATAGATGTTGAGATGGATAAAAAAATGATGTCTTTTCAATTAAAAGAAAATAGAAAAATTGACCACAAAATGCTTAATTTGTTAAGAAATGATGCAAATCTTGAAATTATTTAAAAAATACTTGTTTTTTTTTCTTTTTTTTGTAATTAGTTCTCTAAATTAATACGCACACAATTTCTGGTTTTATACCTCCGGTCCTTTTTAGGCAGTAATTGTGGTGGCATAACCGGGAAAAAATATGAAAATACCAAACCTAACAATCGAACAATTATTAGAAGCTGGCGTTCATCTTGGCCATAAGACATTAAGATGGAATCCAAAAATGAAAAAATTTATTTTTGGAAAAAGAGACTCTATTCACATAATAGATTTGACACAAACTCTAGAGCTCACAAAAGTAGCCTTAGAAAAAGTCTACTCCACCATAGCATCGGGGGGAAAAATATTATTTATTTCAACAAAAAAACAAGCTTCTGAAGCAATTGCAGAACTTGCAAATGAAACAGATCAATATTTTGTAAATTACAGATGGCTTGGTGGAATGTTAACGAATTGGGGAACAATATCTAACTCTATAAAAAAACTTGATAAAATAAATTCAGATTTACAATCTGAAAATAGAGGTTTTACAAAAAAAGAATTGTTAAAAATGAGCGGTCAAAGAGATAAATTGCAGAGATCATTGGGTGGAATTTCTAGCATGAAAAAGATCCCTGACCTTGTTTTTATTATAGATACCAATTATGAATCACTAGCTATAAAAGAGTCAATCAAATTGGGCATACCAATAATTGCAGTTTTAGACACAAACTCAAATCCAGATGGAGTTGATTATCCTATACCTGGAAATGATGATGCAAGAAGATCTATTGATTTGTACTGCTCACTTATTAAAGAAACAATACATAATGCAAAAAAGGAAATTCCACAAAATACAAATTCTGAGAAAGAAAATAAAGAAAAAATAATTGATACTCAGATGTCAGAAACTCAAAAAGAAAATAAACCTAATTAAGTTAATTTATTATTACAGGAATTAATATGAGCGAAATTGAAAAGGTAAAACAATTAAGAAAATCAACTGGAGCAGGATTTAAAGATTGTAACGCTGCTTTAAAAGAAACTAATGGTGATCTAGAAAAAGCGGCTGAAGTTTTAAGAGTTAAAGGTATAGCAAAGGCTTCAAAAAAAATGTCAAGATCTGCTCACGAGGGCGTAGTGGTAGTATCAGGAAATGAAAAAAAAATGTCACTCTTAGAGGTTAATTGTGAAACAGATTTTGTTGCAAAAAACAATGATTTTATTGAATTCGTTAAGGAATTAGGTGAATTAAATAATAAACATTCTTCTAACAGTTCTGAGTTGCAGAAAACTAAAATGAAAAATAATAAAACAGTTGAAGAGAATTTGGTTGCGATGATCGCTAAAATTGGAGAAAAAATAACGTTAGGCAGATCAAAAACATTGGATAAAGAAAATTCAAAAAATTTTGCTTATCAACATACAGTTGTAAAGGACAATGTTTCAAAACTAGCTGTGATTGTATCTTTAAAAACCAATGAAACATCAGAAAAAATTGATTTGTTTGGTAAGCAATTATCTATGCATATAGCTGCATCAAATCCAATTGCATTAGATAGCAATGGAATAGACAAAGAAATAATTGAAAAAGAATTAAGTTTAATTGCTGATGAATTAAAGAATTCTGGCAAGCCAGAGGAAATTGCAAAAAAAATAAGCTTGGGCAAAATTAGTAAGTTTAAAGATGAGAATAGTTTAATGACTCAAGATTGGGTTATGGAACCAAAGATGAAAGTTGAAAATGTATTAAAAAATTTAGGTATAGAGGGTTTAAAAATTAGTGAATTTATAAGATTAAAAATAGGTGAGTGATGTTTGAAGATAGAAAATATAATATTAAAATGTCAAAAACATATGAAGTTTTTCAACAAGAGTTGGGATCATTAAGAACTGGTAGAGCAAATGCCAATATGCTTGATATAGTAAAAGTAGATGTTTATGGACAAAAAATGCCTATAAATCAGTTAGGTAGCATTACAACACCAGAGCCAAGAAGTGTTAATATTCAGGTTTGGGATATTAATAATGTAGCGCTAATAGATGCAGCAATTAAAAAATCTGAATTAGGCCTAAATCCTCAAATAGATGGTCAAATGATCAGATTACCTGTTCCAGATTTAAGCGAGGAAAGAAGAAATGAAATTAAAAAAATTATTAAATCTATGGGCGAAAAATGTAAAGTTTCAATTAGAAATATTAGAAGAGAAGCAAATGACGAACTAAAAAAATTACTTAAAGAAAAATCAATATCTGAAGACGACTTAAAAAAAAAAGAAAAAATCATACAAGATTATACTGACAACCAAATTAAAATTATTGAAAATCGAGTAGATACAAAAGAAAAAGAAATAATGACAATATGAATTCACCAAGGCACGTAGCCATCATAATGGATGGTAATGGTAGGTGGGGTATTAAAAAAAAAAATTCACGAAATTATGGCCATTCAAAAGGTATTGAGGTTGTTGAAAAAATTATAAAAGAAGCAATAAAATCTAAAGTTAAATATTTAACACTCTATACTTTTTCTACAGAAAATTGGAAAAGACCTAAAAAAGAAATATTTTTTTTAATAAACCTTTTAGAAAAATATATTGACCAGGAAATTTCGAAAATCCTGGAAAAAAATATTAGGATAAAAATAATTGGAAACATAAAAAAGTTTCCAAAGTCGTTAAAATATAAACTTCAAAATGCAGAAAACTTAACTAACAAAAATAACAAAATTCAAATTAATATCGCATTAAATTATGGATCTAAAGAGGAGATTATAAACTCTTTTAAAAAAATTAAAAAATTATCTCTTAAAATTAATGAAAAAAATGTAAGTCGTAATTTGTATACAAAAAATATACCTGACCCAGAAATATTAATTAGAACTGGAAATAGATATAGGTTGAGTAATTTTCTTCTTTGGCAATCATCTTATACTGAGATTTTCTTTGTTAAAAAACTTTGGCCAGATTTTAATGAAAGTGATTTTAGAAAAATAATACTTAAATTTAAAAGTATGAGTAGAAATTTTGGAGGCATTAAATGAGCGAACTTGCTAAAAGAGTCTATACATCTCTAGTATTACTAACTCTTTTTTTTCTTTCGTTGTATAACTTCAATTTCTTTACAATTTTATTGATTTTAATTAACTTCCAAATTTTAAAAGAATTTCATTATATTTTTAAAAAAATTTTTAAGAATAGTAAGCTTAAACTATTTGTAAGTATAATTATTGTAGTTTTATATTTATCTTTATTTTCAACAATTATTTGGTTTTACTTATTTGAAAATTTTGCGTCATCGACATATTTAATAATATTTTTAGTTTTAATTTGTGCTGGAACAGATATAGGTGGTTATGTATTTGGTAAAATGATTGGTGGAAAAAAAATTACTAAAATAAGTCCAAAAAAAACTTATTCTGGATTATTTGGGGCATTTATACTGTCATTTTTAATAGGAATATTGTTTTATAATAAGTTTAATAATCTTATTTTAATTAATGTTAATATTTTATTTTTCATAATAGCTATCTCATTCTTTTCACAATTTGGAGATTTAATAGTTTCTTTTTTAAAGAGAAAAGCTGGTATTAAAGACACAGGTAGTATTTTGCCTGGACACGGTGGCATTCTAGATAGAATAGACGGAATTCTTTTAGCTATACCATTAAGTGTTATAATTATTTACATTTTTTAGAATGCCAAGAAACATATATTTGCTAGGATCTACAGGCTCAATAGGCACAACAACGCTAAAAGTTATTAAAAAAAATAAAAAAAATTTTAGAATAAAGCTTTTATCAACCAATAAAAATATAAGTAAAATTTACAAACAAGCCATAGAATTTAATGTCAAAAAAATTGTAATATTTGATAAAAAAAAATATCTAGAGAATATTCCTTTATTTAAAAAAGCAAAAATAAAAGTGTTTTCATCAATTACTGATGCATTAAAAAAAAATAAGAATAAAGTTTTCTTAACTATTAATGCAATTTCTGGAATTGATGGATTGGAGCCATCATTAAATATTATATCTCATACTAAGAATTTAGCGATAGCAAATAAAGAGTCAATTATTTGTGGGTGGAAGTTTCTTAATAAAAAATTAGAGAAAAATAAAACAAATTTTATACCTTTGGATTCAGAACACTTTTCAATTTGGAAATTACTTAACGGAGAAAAAATTGAAAATATTAATACAGTTTATTTAACCGCCTCAGGTGGTCCTTTTTTAAATAAAAAACTTGAAAGTGTTAAAAATATTAAACCTAAATTTGCTCTTAATCACCCAAATTGGAAAATGGGAAAAAAAATTTCAATTGACTCAGCAACAATGATGAATAAAATTTTTGAAGTTATTGAGGCAGTTAAAATATTTGATTTAGATATAAAAAAGGTAAAAATATTAATCCATCCAAAATCTTATATTCATTCAATTATTCATTTTAATAATGGTTTAACTAAAATTTTAGCTCATGAAACAACTATGGAAATTCCAATAACAAATGTTTTATATTTAAATAATGAAAAATTTAAATTTAATAATCAAAATTTTGAATTCAAAAAATTAAATGATTTAAATTTACTAAAACCAAATATTAAAACCTTTCCATTGCTTAAAATATTAAATAAAAAAATTAATAATACTTTTTTTGAAACAATTTTAGTTTCATTAAATGATGAACTTGTGAAAAGATATCTAGAAAATAAGATTTCATATATTTCATTGCACAAATTGTTAATTAAGCTACTAAAAAAACCATATTTTTCAAAATATTATAAATTTTCACCAAAGAATATTAATGAAATTAAAAATATGGTAAGCTTAGTTAAAAGTTATCTTAAGAGTTATTTTAATGATTAATATTATAAAAACTAATTTAACAAAAATGTGGAAAATTTTAATAATATATTTGATTTTAATTAATGCATCCTTAGCGTCTAATTATTCTGAAATTGAAGTTAGTGGAAACAATAGAATTTCCGTAGAAACAGTTATTATGTTTTCTGGTCTAAATTTAAATGAAGAGATTTCAGTAACTATACTAAATGAAGCAATAAAAAGACTTTATGAGACAAATTATTTCAAAGACGTAAAAATCTCAACTATTGCAAATAAAATACAAATAAATGTTGACGAAAATCCTATAATTCAGTCAATAACTATTAATGGTGTTAAAAATAAAGAATTAAAAAAAAAATTATTAGAGACAACTAAAAAAAGCGAAAAATATCCATATTTACTAAATCAAGTTAAGGAGCAGCGGAACTATTTGAATAATATTGTAAGATCTAATGGTTTTTATTTTGCCGAAGTTAGTACTAAACTTATTGATAATAAAAATAACTCTATAGATATTATTTATAATTTTAATTTAGGTGAACGAGCAATAATAAAAAAAATAAATTTTACTGGAAATAAAGTTTTTAAAGATTCAAAGCTTAGAAATATTATTAAATCTGAAGAAGGCAAATTTTGGAAAATAATTTCATCAGGAAAGTATTTAGATGAAAGAAAAATAAAATTAGATGAAAGTTTTCTTGAAGAATATTATAAAAATAAAGGATATTATAACGTAAATGTAAAATCCTCATACGCAAAAAATGTTGATAATAAGTTTTTTGAACTAAGTTTTAACATTGATGCTGGAAAAAAATATTATTTTGACGAAATAAAGATAAATTTAGGTGAAAATTTTGCAGACGAAAATTTAATTAAAATAAAAAAAATTTCTGACAAATTAAAAGGAAAAAAATACTCTAGAAAAAATTTAAATAAAATATTAGAAAAAATTGATAAAATTGCACTTAAAGAAGAATTTGTTTTTATTAATACTAAATTCAATCTTATACAAAAAGAAAATAATATGATCGATGTAGAATTTTTATTTGAGGATCTTGAAAAATTTTATGTCGAACAAATAAATATATTTGGAAATTTTATTACTGAAGAAAAAGTGATAAGAAATTCTTTAATAGTTGATGAGGGAGACCCTTTCAATAAAATTTTATTTGAAAAGTCTGTTGATAATTTAAAATCTAGAAAACTATTTAAAGCAGTCAAAACAAATATAAGAAATTCAAATACAGATAATTTAAAAAAAATAATTGATATTACAGTTGAAGAGAAACCTACTGGTGAAATTTTTGCAGGTGCAGGAACAGGGACATCTGGAGCTTCTGTTACAGCTGGTATAACTGAGAATAACTTTGGTGGAAAAGGAATAAAACTATCAACAAACATTTTGGTTTCGGAAGAAGAAATAAAAGGAAAATTTTCAGTCAAAAATCCCAATTTTAGAAATACAGACCGTTCGTTAAATACTATTTTAGAAAGCACAAGTTCAGATTTTTTAAGCACAGGTGGTTTTAAAACATCTAGAACAGGCTTTGGCATTGGAACAGATTTTGAACAATATTCTGATCTTTATGTAAATTTTGAAGTTTCAACCTATTATGAAAAATTAGAAACATCTTCTAATGCCTCTGCATACAAAAAAAAACAAGAGGGTGATTATTTAGAAAATCTTTTTACATATAGACTTTTGCTAAATAAACTAGATCGAAATTTCCAACCAACTGAAGGACATAGTTTAAGTTTCAGGCAAGTTTTACCATTATATTCAGATGATCTTTCTGTTGAAAACACCATTAATATGTCAAAATATTTTTCCGTAACAGATAATTTAATATTATCAGGTAAGTTTTTTCTAAAGTCAGTAAATTCGATTGACGATGATGTTAGAGTTTCAAGAAGAGTATACATACCAAGCAGTAAACTAAGAGGATTTGAGGCAGGGAAGATTGGCCCAAAAGATGGAGAAGAATTTGTTGGTGGAAATTTTGGATCAGCGATAAATTTAAATACGACATTGCCTAATATTCTAAGTGGGTATGAAAACCTTGACCTTAATTTGTTCTTTGATGCAGCATCATTAAGAGAAGTTGATTATGATAGTTCTCTAGAATCCAGCAAAATTAGATCAGCAGCAGGTGTTGCTGTAAATTGGTTTACACCGATTGGACCATTTTCTTTATCTTATGCAATACCAATTTCGAGTGAAAAATCAGATAAAACTGAGTCTGTTAGATTTAGAATTGGAACATCATTTTAATGAAAAAGTTCTTTTTATTAATTATACTTTTTCAAATTATTTCATTAAAAGCTTACTCAGAAGTTGTTTACATTGATATGAATTTTATTTTAAATAATTCTGAAGTTGGAAAATCGCTAAATAAATATCTTAAATCTCTTAATGATAAAAATCTGGCTAAGTATAAAGATATAGAAAATAAAATTGTTGAAAAAGAACAATCACTCTTGGCTCAACAAAACATACTTGAAAAAATCGAATTTGACAAAAAGTTTAATCAACTATCTAAAGAAGTTCAAAAATATAGATCGGACAAGAAAAAATCTTTAGAAAACATCAATAAGATAAAATTAGAAAATATAAAAAAAATTCTTGATGAATTGAATCCAATTGTTACTAAATATGTAAACGAAAATTCAATCTCATTAGTCATTCCTAAAAAAAATATTATTGCTGGAAAAAAAAATTTGGAAATTACAGAGGAAATATTAAAACTTCTTGATAAAAAAGTAAAAAAATTAAATTTAGAATGAAAAACATTTTTTTTAAAAAAAAAAAATATCTCGAGATTAATCATATTTTATTAAATTTAGAATTGAAGAAACTTAAAACTAATTTACAAATAAAAGATATAAAGGAATTAATGACAGCATCTAAAGATGATATAACTTTTTTTCATTCTATTAAATATTTAGATTTATTAAAAAAAACAAAATCAAAATTTGTTATAACAAATAAAAAATTTAGCAATGTTATTCCAAAAAAAATAAATGTTATTGAAGTTTCAAATGTCTTATTATCTGTAGCTAAGATTACTTCCTTATTTTATCCGCAAGCTCTTAAAGATAACTTTGATCTAAATGTAATGAATGTTGATAAAAAAAAATATCCAAAATTAGAAATTGGTAGGAATGTGCTTTTTGGACAAAATGTAAAAATTGGTAGTAGTTGCTCTATTGGACATAATACTATAATAGAGAGTAATGTAAGAATTGGTAATAACTGCAATATAGGTAGCAATGTAATTATTAAAAATACAATTATTGGAGATAATACAAATATATTAGATGGCGCTGTCATAGGTAAAAAAGGTTTTGGTTTTTTTCCTGATAAAGTAAAAAACTATAGATATCCACATATAGGATCAGTTTTAATTGGAAATAATGTTGAAATAGGATGTAATAATACAATAGACAGAGGTTCTTTGTCTGACACGATTATAGGTGATGGGACATTTTTGGATAATCAGGTACATATTGCACATAACGTAAAAATTGGAAAAAACTGTATAATTACTGGACAAGTTGGTTTTGCTGGTAGCTCAAAAATAGGTAATAAGGTTATAATTGGCGGTCAAGCTGGTATTTCAGGTCATTTGACCATAGGAGATAACGTACAAATAGGAGGAGGTAGTGGAGTAATTAAAAATATTCCTTCAAATACAAAAGTGATGGGATATCCTGCTAAAAATATCAGGAATTTTTTAAAGGAAAATAAATTAAATGACTAATTTAAATAAAGAAGAAATAAAGAACTTGTTACCCCACAGAGAACCAATGCTTCTTATAGATGAGTTAAAGGATATTAAAAAACTATTCTCAGCAACAGCAATTGTTAATGTGAAAAAAAATAGCTTTTTTGTAAACGGTCACTTTCCTGGAGAACCAGTCATGCCTGGTGTGTTAATTGTTGAGGCATTTGGACAAGCCGCAGCAGCTTTGACTGCAGATGGATTAGATAAAGCAACTTACGATAACAAATTAGTATTTTTAATGACAATTGAGAAAGCAAGATTTAGAAATCCAGTCATACCTGATTGTGTATTGGAATTAAAAATAGAGGCTATCAGATCCCATGGAAGAGTTTGGAAATATAAGGGAACAGCTTTTGTAGGAGATAAAAAAATGGCAGATGCAATATGGTCAGCCACTATTGTGGATAGAAAGTAATAATTAGTAGTAATAGTTGATAAGAAAAAAATCTTAAATTTGTTATTTTGAATTTGTGATACACAAAACAGCTATTGTTGATAAAAATGCTAAAATTGCGGATAGTGTTGAAATAGGACCATATTCTATTATAGGACCAAATGTTGAAATTGGAGATAATACAGTATTATATTCTCATGTAAATATTGCCGGCAATACAATAATTGGAAACAATAATCTGATTTATCCCTTTTCTTCAATTGGAACTCCTCCACAAGATTTAAAATATAAAGGTGAAAAAAATTCATTAATTATAGGAAATAGCAATATATTTAGAGAGTATGTAAATATAAATCCAGGAACAGAGCAAGGTGGTGGAATTACAAGTATTGGAGATAATAATTTATTTATGGTTTATTGTCATGTAGCTCATGACTGCAAAATTTCAAGCAATATAGTATTGGCTAATAATGTTCAAGTTGGAGGTCATGTTACAATTCAAAGAAATGCAGTTATTGGAGGGAGCTGTGCAATACACCAATTTTCTAGAATAGGTGAAGCTGCAATGATAGGCGGAATGACAGGTGTGTTAAGTGATGTAATTCCATTTGGTCTTTCTTTGGGCAATAGAAATAATTTAATTGGATTAAATCTTATTGGATTAAGAAGATCTAAAGTTTCAAATGAAAATATTAAAAAAGTTCAATTAGCATATGAAATAATATTTAAAACTCCAAGTTTTAGAGAAAATATAGAAGGACTTAATAACGATCTTAAAAATAATGAATTTGTCAAAAAAATACTTAATTTTATAAATTCAGATAAAAAAAGACCAATATCACTTCCACTTAGTAAATAATGATAGGACTTTTTTTAGGAGAAAAAAATTTACCAAATGAAATTGTAAAAAAAATAGAGAGAAAGAAGATAAAATATTTCATTATAGATCTTACAAAAAATAATAAATTTAAAAAAAATAAGAATAGTTTTTTCATTAATATAGGTAAATTTGGTGAAATTCTAAAACTAATTAAATCAAAAAAATGTAATAAGGTTATATTTGCTGGAAATATAATTAAACCTAAATTATCAAAACTAAAATTAGACATAAGAGGACTGTTTTATATCCCAAGAATAGTTAAAGCATCAAAATTAGGTGATGCTGCAATATTAAAAGTTTTAATAAAAATTTTGTCAGAAAATAAAATAAAAGTTATTAAATTAAATACTTTCAATCCAGAATTAACTTTAAAGAAAGGAGTTTTTACAAAAATTAAACCAAATCTACTAGAAAAAAAGGATATATCAAAAGGAATTAGAACATTAAAAAAAATAAATTCCTACAATCATACTCAAGCGGTTATTATAAGAAACAATAAAATCATTTCTAGAGAGTCAAGAAAAGGCACAAAAGAAATGATAAAATCTGTCCCTAAATCCAAAATTAAAAAAGGTATTCTAATAAAAATGCCTAAAGTAAAACAAGATTTAAGGGTAGATTTACCAACAATAGGAATAGATACATTTAAAGATTGTAATAAAGTTGGCATCAAAGGGATTGTGGTTAAATCAAATCAAAATATTATATTAAATAAAGAAGTCTGCATTAAATATGCTAATCAAAATAAACTTTTTCTTATTTCTATATGAAAAAAATTTTTGTTCTTACAGGTGAACCATCGGGAGATAAATTAGCATCTGAGGTAATATCACAAATAAAAACAAAAAGAACTGATATAGAATTCCTAAGCGTTGGTGGTGCAAATTTAGAAAAGTTAGGCATAAAGACAATCTATGAGCAAAAAGAAATCACATTTATAGCTTTTACCGATATATTATTAAATTTTTTTAAAATAAAACGTAAAATAAAAGATACTGTTAATGAAATCTTAAAATTTAACCCAAATATTTTATTTAGTGTTGATAGTCCAGATTTTACATTAAGAGTAGCAAAATTAGTAAAAGAGAAAAATCCAAAAATAAAAATAATTCATTTTATTGCACCCAAAGTTTGGGCATGGAGAGAGGGAAGAGTTAAGAAAATGAAGGAATTTTTAGACCATATTTTATTACTTTTTAAGTTTGAAAAGGAATATTTTGATAAAGAAAAACTGACTAATACATTTGTAGGTCATCCTTTGTTGGATAAAAAAATTAATAAAAATATCCAAATAGACCAATTTATAGATAAAAAAAATACTATATCAATTTTTCCTGGAAGTAGAATCTCAGAGATTATTTATCATATGCCAATTCTAATTAATTTTATAAAAAAAATGAATATCAAGGATCCTAATTATAATTTTATATTTCATGCAACCGATAAAAATAAAGAACTAATATCGAGTTATATTTTAAAAGAATCTATACAAAATCTAGAAATTATTAGCGATGATAAAATTAAAACTGCTGTTTTAAATAAATCAATTTTTGCGGTAGTAAAATCTGGGACAGTTTCCTTAGAGGTGTGTAAAATGAATATTCCATCAGTAATTATATATAAGATGAATTTTATAAATTTTTATTTAGCAAAATTTCTACTAAATATAAAATTTGTTAATATGATAAATATTATCAATAATAGAGAGGTTATTCCAGAGTTGATACAATCCGAATGTAATGCTGATGAAATATTTAAAAGTGTTTACTATTTTCTAAAAAAACCAGATTTAATTTCTAAACAAAAAGATGAAATAAAAAAAACTCTTGAAACCTTGACCTCTCCTAGCTCCTCATCTGAAGAAGCATCAAATATTATCTTATCCTATATTTCCTAATCTTTTTACTACCTCGTTTTTTCCAAGAGATAATATTATATCATATATTCCTGGACCAAATTTAGATCCTGTTAACATTATTCGTAATGGCTGCCCTATGCCCTTAAAATTTGTATTATTCAATTTTATTAACGCATTTATTATTTGTTCTAAATTTTCTCTATCAAAAATTTCTAATTCTGAAATCTTCTCTTTAAATAAATGTATTATTTTTTTTGCTTCATCGTTTATCAGCTCTTTATCATTTTCGTTAAAAATAACTTTATCATTTAATATGTATTTAGAATTGTTAAATATATCCTCAAGTGTCTTTGCCTTATTTTTTAAAAATGTTAATGAACTTTTTATTGTATTTTCTTTATCTTCTTGAATTCTTTCTTTATACATTTCACAATATTCTTTTAACTTTTCGTACAATATATTTTCTTCACTATTTTTAATGTAATATTCATTCATAGAAAGAATTCTACTCATATCAAGTTTTGAAGGTGATTTACCTATTCCTTCTAAATCAAAAAGTTTTATACTTTCATCTAAGCTAAAAATTTCCTTATCTTTATAAGACCATCCTAACCTAAGTAGGTAATTTCTAAGTGATTCAGGTAGAATCCCAATTTTTGAGTAATCTTCTAATGTTGAGGCATTGTCTCTTTTTGATAATTTCTTACCATCTATTGTGTGAATAAGAGGTATATGAGCAAATTGTGGAATATCCCATCCTAGTGCTTCATATATCTGTATTTGTTTAAAAGTATTAATTTTATGATCATCTCCTCTTATAATATGTGTCATTCCCATATTATGATCATCAACTGACGCAGATAAATTATATGTTGGTGTTTCGTCATTTCTTAAAATAACAAAATCCTCAATAGTATTATTTTCAATCTCCACGTTTCCTTGAACTAAGTCTTTTAGTAGAGAAGTGCCTTCTATTTTACTTTTAAATCTTATAACTGGTTTTATCCCCATTGGGGCTTGATCTTCAGAAATATCACGCCATTTTCGATTATAGACATAAGGAATTTTTTTTTGTTTGGCTCTTTTCTTTTGTTCCTCTATTTCCTCTGCGCTACAAAAGCATTTATAAGCATTTCCATTTTCTAATAATCTTTTAGCAATAGTTACGTGTTCGCCAATCATTTTTGATTGAATATACTCTTCACCATCGTGTTCAATTCCCATCCATTTTAGAGAATTAATTATTTGAATTTTATGTTCTTCCTTAGATCTTTCTTTATCAGTGTCTTCTATCCTTAAATAAAATTTACCTGAATTATTCTTTGAAAATAACCAATTAAATAGAGCTGTTCTTACTCCACCAATATGAAGAGGACCGGTAGGAGAAGGAGCAAATCTAGTTGCTACTTTTTTCATGGGATTTATTTAGACTATTTTACTGAAAGTTTCTATATAAAGATACAAGAATTCCTTGAACTTTCACTCTATCTGGGCCAAAGATTTTTGTTTCGTAATTTCTATTTGCACTTTCTAATGCAACAGTTTTACCTTTTCTTCTAATTCTTTTCAACATAGCCTCATGATCATCAATTAAAGCTACTACAATTTTTCCATTATCTGCAGTATCTGCTTTTTTTACAATAACAGTATCACCATCATTTATTCCAGCTTCAATCATAGAATCCCCTTGAACCTTTAAACCAAAAAATTCTCCATCTTTTTCAATATTTGCTGGTAGTGGAATTCTTGAAACTTCATTCTGTATAGCTTCAACTGGAGTCCCTGCAGCAATTTTTCCAAGAACAGGGATTTCTGTATCATTAGAATTATTTAAATTTTCCTCATCTAATCCTCCCTTAATAACGCTTGGAGAAAAACTGTTATAAATATCGTTTGCAGATGCAGTTTCAGGTAACTTAATTACTTCTAAAGCTCTTGCTTTATGGGCTAATCTTTTAATAAAACCTCTTTCTTCTAATGCACTAATAAGTCTGTGAATGCCAGATTTAGATTTTAAATTTAACGATTCTTTCATTTCCTCGTATGAAGGGGACACACCCGTAGATCTCAACTTTTTGTTGATAAAGATAAGTAGGTTTTTTTGTTTTTTAGTTAACATAGAACAAATTAAGTACATCGATGTTCTATAAAAGTTCCTCAATTTATACAACAGCTAAAAAGCATTATAAATCGTGGAAAATTTCTACAAAAGAGAAAAAATATTATTATTTTCTAAATCTTTTAAAAGTGATTCACCAATTAAAAAAGTGCTTATTGAGGTCCTGTTTTTTATATCAAGCAATTCATCTTTTGTTTTGAGACCACTCTCAGAAATTAGAGGGGAAGAGTGATTTGAAACAACATCATATATATCATAAGTTGTATTTATCTCAGTTTTAAGAGTTTTTAGGTTTCGATTATTTATACCAATCAAAGCATCCGGATATTTTAATGATTTTTCTGCCTCCTCAACTGTATGAACTTCAACAATTACACTCATATTATACTTTAAAGCCTCCTCGTAAATTTCATCAGCAGTTTTTTCAGAAATACCGGCTAATATAATCAGGACTGCATCAGCCCCGTAACTTTTTGCTAAAGGTACTTGAAATTTATCAACAAAAAAATCTTTACAAAGAATGGGTAATTCAATTTTTTTTTTAATTTCAGAAATATGAGATAGATTTCCTAAAAAAAAATCTTCTTCGGTTAATACAGACAGACATGTTACATTCTTAGAATTATATATATTGGCAATTTTAACCGGGTCATAGTCATCTATCAAAATACCCGCAGATGGACTTGCTTTTTTTATTTCAGCAATTATAGATATTTTATTTTCTGAGTTTTTTGTTTGTATTTTCTTTTTAAAATCAAAAAAAAAGCGATTCTCATTTGTTGCATCAAATAAGCTGTTTATATCAATTTCAAGTTTTAATTTTGCAATTTTAGTTTTCTTTCGATCAATTATTTTCTGAAGGATATTTTCAGACATTTTGTAAACTTTTTATATATTTGAATGCTGCTCCAGACTTAATAAAACCTCTAGTATAATTATAAGCAATTTTAAAATCATCATATTTTTCAGATACCATTAATCCTGCTGCAGCATTTAAACATACAGCTTTTGAAAAATCATTATCTTCACCTTCAAAAATATTTAAAATTTTATCAGAATTAAATTTAGCGTCATCCCCAATTAAATTTTCGAATTTATCAGCATTAATATTTAATTCATCAGGGTCAATTATAAACTCTGATATTTCATTATTTTTTAATTGCACAATATTAGTTTTAGCATAAGGTGATATTTCATCTAGACCATCTTCACTATTTACAATCCAAGCAAATTTTAAATTTAAATTTTTAAGAGCATTCGCAAAAATTTTAAGAAGTTTGTTATCAAAAACACCAATTACCTGCCTCTCAACAAGTGCTGGGCTGCTTAATGGGCCTATCATATTAAAAATTGTCCTTTTTCCTATTTTTTTTCTTGTTGGACCAACATATTTCATTGCCGAGTGGTAATTTGGTGCAAACATAAAACCAAAATTGTCATTTTTAATCTGTTCCTCGATTTGTTTTGGTTCTAAATTGATATTTATGTTTAAAGCTTCAAGAACGTCAGCTGACCCACATTTTGATGAAACTGCTTTATTTCCATGCTTTGCTACTTTAACACCCATGCTTGCTAACAACAGCGCTGATGCAGTTGAAATATTAAGAGTATCTTTTCCATCTCCTCCAGTTCCACAGGTATCAATGCAATTTTCAACTTTTACTCTTTTTGACTTATCTCTTAATATATATACACCTCCAGCTATTTCATCTGAAACCTCACCTTTGTCTGATAATAAAGTTAAAAAATCATAAATTTGTTGATCACTAGCCTCACCATTCATTAAAATCTTAAATGCATTTTTACTTTCATCAAAATTTAAATTTATTTTGTTTCTAAGCTTTTCTAAAAATTGATCCATTTTTACTCTTTTACAAAGTTCTCTAAAATTTTTAAACCATATTTAGTTTTGATACTTTCAGGATGAAATTGAACTCCATGAACTTTATATTCCTTATGCATAACACCCATAATTGTCCCGTCGGATGTACTAGATGTAATTTTTAAATCTTTAGATAAGGATTTTCTATCAATTACTAAACTATGATATCTTGTAGCTGTGAAATTTTTCGGTAAATTATTAAGAATACCAATTTTCTTATTTATAATATTGCTTGTCTTTCCATGTACAAGTTCTTTAGCTTGAGTTATCCTAGAACCAAATATTTGACCAATTATTTGATGACCTAAACAAACGCCAAGGATCGGCATTTTTTTATACAAATTTTTTACTATCTTTAAACAATTTCCAGATTGATTAGGATTTCCAGGACCTGGAGATATTACAATTTTATTATACTTTTTTTTTAAAATAAAATGATGATCTACTTTATCATTTCTAAAAACATCTACTTTAGAAAAAGATGAAAGATAGTGATATAAATTGAATGTAAAACTATCATAATTATCAATTAAAATTATTTTCATAATACTTATTCCAAAGCCTTAATTAAAGCTTTTGCTTTATTTACAGTTTCATTAAACTCATTAATTGGTTTGCTATCTGCTACAATTCCTGCACCTGATTGCACGTAAAATTTCTTATTTTTAGAAATTGCTGTTCTAAGCGCTATACAAGTGTCAAAATCGCCATTCGCTGAAAAGTAACCAATCCCACCAGCGTACACTTTTCTTCTTGTTGTTTCTAACTCATCAATAATTTCCATTGCTCTTATTTTTGGTGCACCTGAAACAGTTCCAGCAGGAAAACCAGCCAGCAAAGTATCAAATTTACCAAATTTTTTATTGAATATACCCTCAACATTGGAAACTATATGCATCACATGAGAATATCTCTCAATTTTAAAGCTTTCAGTTACTTTAACAGAGTTTATTTTAGAAACTTTTCCAGTATCATTTCTCCCAAGGTCAAGAAGCATTAAGTGTTCAGAAAGCTCTTTTTTATCTTTTAAAAGATCCTTTTCATAGAATTTATCTTCTTTTTTATTTTTACCTCTAGGCCTTGTTCCAGCAATAGGTCTTATAGTTATCTTATTATCTCTAAGCCTCACAAGTATCTCAGGGCTTGCACCTATAATTTGGAAATCTTCAAAGTTAAAAAAATACATGAAAGGGGAAGGGTTAGTAATTCGTAATTTTTTATAAATATTTATTGGTTCTTTATTAAGATCAGTTTCGAACCTTTGACTTAGAACAACTTGAAAAATATCTCCAATTTTAATGTAATTTTTAGCTTTAATTACATTGTCTAAAAATTTTTTCTTTGAGATGTTTGATTTAATTTTAGGTCTAGAGATATTTGCATTTGATGATTTAATCTTCAAATTATAGTTTGATAAAAAAATCATCTCCTCAATTTCTTTTTGAATTTGATCATATTTTGCCTCATAATTCTTGATTTTTTCATCAGAAAAACAGTTAACTATAAAAAATAATTTTTTTTCAGCATTATCAAAAACTATAAGATTCCTAGGCCTTAATATTCTTGCATCAGGAATTTGAAGATCATTTTTTGTACTATTCGGAATTCTTTCAATATATCTTATTATATCATAAGAGAAGTATCCCGAAATAATTGAACTAATAGGTGGTAATTCTTTAGGTACTTCAAACTTAAAATCTTCAATTATTTTTTCAATATTATTCTTTGGTTTTCCTTTTAGTTTCTTTTTTTTGTTTTCATAATTTAAAACGCAGTTATTATTATTAAATTCCCATATTTTATCAGGATTTTTCCCAAATATAGTATATCTGCCTTTTATAAAACCCTTTTCAACCGACTCAAAAATGAAACTATTTCTTACATTTAAAAAGTTATTTATTAAATTCTCTATTTCTTTTAATCCATTAGATTTGAATGAATAATAAAGAACCTGGTTTTTATTCTTTAAGTGATTTTTCTTGAATAATTTTAGACCAATATTCAACATTATCTAAAATAATTTTTTACTCTATCAATTGTCTGATTAAAGATTTTTACTTTATATTTTGAATTTAAAGAAAGATCATACGATGTGTAAATATCATTGATTATATCATTGTTTGATTTAGTTGAATATTCTTTAATATTATCAGCATTTTTGTCTATATCAGAGTAATAAATACTATTTATTCTTGATAAGTAAACTTTATCTTTTTCTCCAGTTACTAACGTAAAACTTTTATTTGGCAATGTATAAATAAGATTAACCGACTCCGAGTCAAAAACTTGATTATCATTAAAACTTTCTAATGTGACAGATTTAATATTTTTTTTATCTTTTGATATTTTAATAAATTCATCGTCGTTAAATTTTTTCTCATCAATTTTTTCAAAAATATTTTTATTAAACTCAAATTTCTTTTTCAAAACTATGTTTTTTTTTAAATTTTCCAAAAAATAAGGATCATTGAAATTTGGTATTTTTTTTTTGAGATTTGAAATTTCAAATATTAAATAATAATCATTTTTATCGATTAATTGTATTTTATCCTCATTTCTTTTAGAGTATATTTCCTGAAGTGTTTCATCTGAATTGTCATTTAATATAAAATTTTTTATCTCATTAGGCTTTAAATTATAAACCTCATTAATTTCTTTTATGCTTGATCCATTTAGAATACTGTTTTCAATTTCATCAATTTTCTTGAAAAATTCGTCATTAAATTCATCAATTTCAATTAAACTTTTAGGAGTTATTTTCGCATATGAAAAATCAATAAAATCCATTTTTAAAATATCTTGATTATTTTTAATGAAATCATCTATTTCTGAATTTGTTACATTCTTATCGTGAACCAAATCAAGGTCTAAAAATTCAATATCAATTTTTTTATTTTCATTAATAAAAATTTTATTTTTTAAAAAATAAGGGGATTTAATTCCACCACTTACATATTTAAATAAATTTTTCTTTAATTCTTGGTTTTTTAATGAATTCTCAAAACTAGAGGCTGAAAGATTATTTTCTAACAAAAATTTTTCATATTTAACTCTCGAAAATTTATTATTTTCATCAAGTAGAATAGAATTAGATCTAATTTTATTTGCTAAGGCTTTCTCAGAGAGAGATAGATTTAATTCTTTTATCTCCATTTCGATTAATTTTTCGGATATAAGTTCTGATAAAATTTGTTCTATAATATTATTATCTAAGTTTGCTTTAATAATATCATTAGTAAGCCTAGACTCATTTATAAAATTTACAAAATCTTTTGATGAAATTGCCTCATTATTAATCTTTGCAACATTGTTAGTGTTCCCTCCGCTAAAGACGCTTCCCATTCCCCAAAATACAAATGGGATTATAATAATACCAACTAACACCCCAGCTAGTTTAGAATTTGAAAAACCTCTTAATTTACCAATCATATTATATAGTCTTTATTTATTGATCTAAAAAAAAATAAACATATAAATTATATTAATCAGTATGACAAATAATAATATGTATTTCGTGGCTAACTGGAAGATGTTTGGGTCAATTAAGTTAGTTAATTCATTAAATAACGTAATTAGTTACTCAAAAAATAACAAACACAAGGCTAAGATTATATATTGCCCACCATACACTTTGCTTAAATCTTTTTTTGATAAAACTAAAAATTCAAAAATTGAGATAGGCGCACAGGATTGTCATGTAAATTCAAATTATGGACCATTTACTGGAGCTATAAGCTCAAAAATGATAAAAGATTTAGGAGCTAAATTTGTTATAATTGGACACTCTGAGACTAGAGAGGAAAATGATAATAAAAAAATTAATTTAAAAATAAAATCTGCACTTAATAATAATTTAAATGTTATTTTTTGCATAGGTGAAAAGCTAATTGATAAAAAAAAAAATAGAACTAAGTTTGTTTTAAAGAAACAATTATTAGAGGGTTTAAAAAATTTAAATAAATTGAGTAAAGTTATAATAGCCTATGAACCTGTTTGGTCCATAGGCACAGGAATTATTCCAACTGAAAATAATCTAATAAAAAATATTAAATTTATTAAAGACACTCTAAAGAAATCAAAAAAATTTTCGAAGTCTAAAGTTTTGTATGGAGGCTCTGTTAACCCAAAAAATATTAAAAATTTAATGAGAATCGATAATATTGACGGCTTTTTGGTAGGTGGCGCATCCACTAATGAAAAAATATTTATTGATATAATGAAAAAATCAATTATTTAAGCTTCGTGGAAAACATACTGTTAATTATAAATATAATATTAGCTGCAATACTGGTATTGTTAGTCTTGTTCCAAAAGTCTGAAGGTGGAGCCCTTGGTATTGGTGTTTCTCAAGATAATTTTATGTTTTCAAGATCAGCAGGAAATTTTATGACTAAAGCAACAGCAATTGTTGCAACATTATTCATAATTTGCAGTCTAGGTTTGACAATTATTTCAAGAGGAGATCTTCCTTCAAATACGTCAGTTATTGATAAAATTGAGGAAAATGCAGATGAAGCTCCAAAATTACCTGAAAATAATAATTAATACTTTTATTTTTCTAAATCATTAGCTATAACATAATTCCATGGCGCGATATATATTTGTCACTGGCGGCGTGGTTTCATCACTTGGAAAAGGTTTGTCATCAGCTTCACTTGGTTATTTGTTAAGATCTCAAGGTTATAAAGTGAGAATAAGAAAAATGGATCCATATTTGAATGTTGATCCGGGAACTATGAGTCCATTTCAACATGGGGAAGTTTTTGTAACTGATGATGGTGCTGAAACTGATCTGGATTTAGGACATTATGAGAGATTCACAGATATCTCAGCAAAACAATCTGACAATATAACAACAGGTAGAATATACAGTGACATAATTAAAAAAGAGAGAAGAGGTGGTTATCTAGGAAAAACTGTTCAAGTTATACCTCATGTAACAGATAGAATAAAAGAGTTTATTAAAAAGGATATTACAAATGAAGATTTTGTTATTTGTGAGATTGGAGGAACAGTAGGTGATATTGAAAGTTTACCATTTCTAGAGGCCATAAGACAATTTTCAAATGATAATGGTAGATCAAAATCTTTATTTATTCATCTAACCTTTGTTCCTTTTTTAAAATCATCAGATGAAATTAAGACAAAACCAACTCAACACTCTGTAAAAGAGTTAAGAAGTATAGGAATTCAGCCTGACATCGTTATCTGTAGATCTCAACAATCAATTCCTTTAGATCAAAGAAGAAAAATATCATTATTCTGCAATGTAGATATCAACAATGTTATCGAAACAGTTGATGTAAAAACTATTTATGAAGCTCCAATAAGTTTTTTTAATCAAAAATTAGATAAGCAAGTATTAAAATATTTTAAAATTAAATCCAAAAAAAGACCAAACTTATTACCCTGGAAAAAAATAACCAAGATAGTTTTAAATACAAAAAAAATAATTAACATTGCAATAATTGGAAAATATGTAAATCTTAAAGATGCTTACAAGTCTCTAGACGAAGCTCTTACTCATGGAGGAATTTCTAACAAAATTAAAGTAAATTTGGTAAGAATTGAATCAGATAAACTTAGATCAAATGAAATTCGGTATAAATTAAAAAATGTTGCAGGAGTGTTGATACCTGGTGGATTTGGCAAGAGAGGCACAGAAGGAAAAATAGAAGCAATTAAATATGCAAGACAAAAAAAAATACCTTTTTTAGGAATCTGTTTTGGAATGCAAATGGCAATGGTGGAATTTGCAAGAAATGTTTTGAAAATAAAAAAAGCTGGATCAAGTGAATTAGATAAAAATTGCTTTCCAGTAATTGGTTTGATTGATCAATGGAGTAAAGATGGAAAAATAATCAAAGGTACTGACAAAAATCTTGGAGGAACAATGAGATTAGGCCTTTATGATGCTAAACTGAGAAATAATTCTGCCATAAAAAATATTTATAAATGTAAAGTAATTAACGAGAGACATAGACACAGATATGAGGTCAATATTAACTTGATGGAGCAATTTGAAAAAAAGGGTTTGATATTTTCTGGAGTTTCTCCAGATAATAAATTACCAGAGATTATTGAATTAAAAAACCATCCATGGTTCATTGGTGTTCAATTTCATCCAGAATTTAAATCTAGACCTTTAAATCCTCATCCACTATTCTCGTCATTTATTAAAGCTGCAAAGTCACATAATGGAAAATAAAGTAATAAATTGTAATGGAATAGAAATTTCAAACAAAAACAAAATATGTTTAATTTCAGGACCTTGCCAGCTTGAGACTGAGCAACATGCTTTAGACATGGCAGGAAAAATTAAAGAGATTACAAATAAATATAATATTGGTTTTATTTATAAAACTTCATTTGATAAAGCAAATAGAACAAGTCTTAAAGGTAAACGTGGAGCAGGATTAGATAATTCATTACCTATATTTGATAGAATTAAAAAAGATATAAATGTACCAGTTCTGACCGACATACATAATCAAGAACAATGTTCTATAGTTGCACCTCATGTAGATGTACTCCAAATACCTGCTTTTCTGTGTAGACAAACAGACTTGTTAATTGCAGCAGCTAAAACAAATAAAATTATTAATGTAAAGAAAGGGCAATTTCTTGCTCCATGGGATATGATCAATGTAACAAAAAAAATTTCAGAGAGTGGAAATGAAAATATTTTAGTCACAGAGCGAGGTGCTAGCTTTGGCTATAATACATTAGTATCAGATATGAGATCTATTCCAATTATGGCCAAGAATGGTTACCCAGTAGTTTTTGACGGTACTCATTCAGTTCAGCAGCCTGGCGGCCTAGGTGAAAAAAGTGGTGGTCAGAGAGAATTTGTTGAATATCTGTCAAGGGCAGCTACTGCCGTAGGCATAGCAGCTATTTTTTTAGAAACGCACCAAGATCCTGATAATGCTCCATCAGATGGTCCTAATATGGTGCCTTTAGACAAATTAGACGAGCTAATTAATCAAATTGTGGAAATTGATAATTTAGTTAAAAAATAACAAATGAGCAAAATCATACGAGTCGTTGCAAGACAGGTATATGACAGCAGAGGAAATCCTACGATTGAGGCTGAAGTATTTTCTAATAATTTTAGCGCATCGGCTATTTGTCCCTCAGGTGCATCAACGGGCACTTTTGAAGCTTATGAAAAAAGAGACAAAAGTAATAAAAAATATTTAGGAAAAAGTGTTTTAATACCAGTTGCGACTGTGAATAGATTAATTTCAAAAAAGTTGAAAAATTTGAATATTCATGACCAAGAAAGAATAGATAGTATCCTTATAAAGTTGGATGGTACAAAACAAAAAACTAAATTAGGCGCAAATACAATATTAGCTGTATCAATGGCTGCAAAAAAGCTCTCAGCAAAAGTTAAAAAAATACCATTATATAAAAACTTTATAGTGAAAAAAAACTTTAAACTTCCTTTTCCGTTAATGAATATTATAAACGGTGGAGCGCATGCAGATAATGGTCTTAGAATTCAAGAATTTATGATTAGACCTGATAAAGCAAGATCTTTTAATGATGCTGTTCGAATGTGTTTTTTGGTAATTAACAATTTAAAAAAACTACTTAAAAAAGCTGGTCATTCTATTAATGTTGGTGACGAAGGAGGTTTTGCACCAATGATAAGTGACAATGAAAGTGCGCTCAAACTTATTGTTGAAGCAATCAAAAAATCTGGTTTTAAAAATGGTAAAGATATATCTATTTGTTTAGACGTGGCAGCTAATGAATTAGTAAAAAAAGGAAAATACTCAATTCATTCTAAAAAATATATTAGTGTTGATAATTCAATAAATAAATATTTAAATTTAATTAAAAAATATCAGATTAAATCAGTAGAGGACCCATTTGGTGAAGATGATTGGAAAGCATGGACTAAATTTTTAAATAAATCTAAAAATAAAACACAAATTGTAGGAGATGATCTTTTTGTTACTAATCTTGAGAGATTAAAAGTAGGATTTCTAAATTTATCAGCAAACAGTATTTTGATAAAATTGAATCAAATTGGAACTGTTACAGAAACTTTAGAAGTTATTAAATTTGCCCAATTAATAGGTTTTAAAACAATTATTTCTCACAGATCAGGTGATACTGAAGATACATTTATTGCAGATTTAGCTGTGGGCACAAACTCAAATCAGATCAAAACTGGTTCTTTAGCAAGATCAGAGAGAATTGCCAAATATAATCAACTTATTCGTATTGAAGAAGATCTTGGTAGATCTGCAAAAATGAATAAAATTAACTAATGTTAGATAAATTAAAAAAAAATTATTTTATTTTAATTGTTACTTTCCTTTTTACATACTTCTTCTTTAATTTGTTAGATGGAGAAAGAGGATTAATTTCATATATGGAAAAGAAAGAAATTTATGAACAACTTAAAAACGATCAAAATGTATTAACAAATAAAATATTAGATATAGAGCATAAAAATTCACTATTAACTGAAAATATTGATTTAGATTTCATAGAAATATTAATTAGAGAGAAGTTTTTATTTGGAAAAGAGGGAGAGACTACCTATATAATTAAGTATAATGGAAATAAAAAATAGACCAAGACATCCTGAAAAAGTTAATAAACCTGTTAATCCTCTTAAAAAGAAACCTGACTGGATAAGATCAAAACTATTAAATAGTAAAGAATTTTTTTTAACTAAGACTGTTGTTAATAAGGATAATCTGGTAACTGTTTGCCAAGAAGCAAACTGCCCCAATATAACTGAATGTTGGAGTAAAAGGCACGCAACTTTAATGATAATGGGTGATACCTGCACAAGAGCCTGTGCTTTTTGTGATGTAAAAACTGGCAAACCAGAAAAGCTTGATGAATTTGAACCTTTTAAAATTGCAAATGCAGTAAATAAATTGAACCTAAGGCACGTAGTTATAACTTCAGTAGATAGAGACGACCTTTCCGATGGAGGTTCAAATCATTTTCATGATGTTATTGTTGCAACAAGAAAAAAAAATCCGAACACAACAATTGAAGTCCTTACACCTGATTTTTTAAGAAAAGGTGAGGCTTATAAAAAAGTGCTAGAGGCAAATCCTGATGTGTTTAACCATAACATTGAAACTGTACCTAGTCTGTATGTTAAAGTAAGACCTGGGGCTAGATATTTTGGATCATTAGAGCTTTTAAAAAATTCAAAAAAATTTAACAAAAATGTTTATACAAAGTCAGGGATAATGGTTGGTTTTGGAGAAACAAAAGATGAAATAATTCAAGTTATGGATGATTTAAGATCTGCAGATGTTGATTTCTTAACAATTGGTCAATATTTACAACCATCAGTTAAACATTTTCCTTTAAATAGATATTACCATCCAGATGAGTTTGAAGAATTGGGAAAAATAGCTAAAGCGAAGGGATTTTTGTTAGTATCCTCATCTCCTTTAACCAGATCCTCATATCATGCAGATGAAGATTTTATTAAATTAAAAAAAAATATAAAAAATATTAATTAATGCCCAAAGCATCAGTTAAGAGATTAATTGATAATAAAAAGGATAAGTTAATTGACTTTGTTCTAGATATTGAAAAATATCCTGAGTTTGTTCCTTTTTGTCAAGGATCAAAAGTATATGAAAGAAAACAAAAAGGAGATCTCACATTTATTATTGCTGATCTTACGATAGGTAAAGGCCCTTTTGTAGATACTTACAAAAGTGATGTGAAATTCAATAAGAAAGAAGATACAATCTTTGTCACTAATATTGATGGTCCTTTAAATTATTTAGAAAATAATTGGAAATTTGTAAAAAAAGGAGAATTAACAGAAGTTACTTTTGATGTTGATTTTGAAATTAAAAATAAATTTTTAAATATTCTAATGACTAAATCATTTCAATTTGGTCTTGATAAAATTGCTGATGCATTTCAGAAAAGAGCTGAAAGTTTATAATATTTAAAAAAATTCATATAGTATTCAAAATCATTTTAAGAGCCTCTTTTACTGTAGCTTTTTGAATTGAAATTCTTCTTTTATTTTTGAATAAATTTTTTCTGATAATTGTTTTGTCACCTTTTTTTAGACCTATATAAACTAATCCGACTGGTTTTTCTTTAGTTCCTCCATTTGGTCCAGCTACACCTGTAATAGAAATTGATATATTTGACTTACTAATTCTACTTAAATTTTTGACCATAGATAAACATGTTTCGTAACTTACGGCCCCATATTTTGTAATAGTTCTTTTTGGAACTTTAAGTACTTTTACCTTTGTATTATTTGAATAAGTTACTAATCCCAAATTAAAAACTTTAGATGATCCACTTATTGAAGTTATGGTACTTGCTAAAAGTCCTCCAGTACACGATTCAGCAAATGAAACAGTATATTTTTTTTTAGTTAATAATTTTATAATCTTTAAAGATAAATTATTCATGTCGTTATAATCATGTAAAAGACAAGAATAGCAACAACATATAAACCTGCACAAACATCGTCCATTATAACACCAAAGCTGTTTTTAAAATTCTTATCGTAATAACTTACAGGGTAGGGTTTTGCGATATCAAAAATTCTAAATAAAATAAACATTATGAAATAAAATGTCAGCACTCTTGCAGGACTTGTTGGTTCTGAGTGAGCAATTTCATATAGACATATTGGTATTGATTGACCAATGAACTCATCAACAACAACTTCTTTTGGATCTTTATTTGTTAAGTCTTTAACAAATAAATTAACCGCAAACAGCGATATTATAAAAATAACAACTAAAAAAAATAAAAATATATCTGCAGGAACTGAAAGCATATGAAATAAAATATATAAAAAAATGACCGTAATTAAGGATGCATAGCTACCAGGTATTTTTGGTAATTTTCCAATACCAAACATTGTAACAAATGCTGTATTTATAATTTTAAGCATAATAATTTAATGAAACAATTGTTTCACAGGCTATTGCCTTCTCCTTTCCAATTAAACCTAATTTTTCAACTGTTTTACCTTTTAGATTAATTTGATCTTTATTTAAACTTAGCAAATTAGATAATGATGAAATAATTTTATTTCTATATTTTGATACTTTTGGCTTTTCACATATCAAATTTATATCAATGTTATTTATAAAATATCCATTATTATCTAAAATTTTTAAAATTGGTAAGAGCATATTAGGTGATCTTATATTTTTAAATTTCATTTTATTGCTAGGATAAAGAAATCCTATATCTTTTTTTCTCATTGCACCAAGTAGTCCATCAATAATCGCATGTAATATAACATCTCCATCCGAATGACCCTGAAGACCAGAATGGAATGGAATTTTTGTACCACCAAGATATAATTTTTTTTTTTTAATTAATCTATGTATATCAAATCCAATACCATAAAAATTTTTATAACTAATTTTTTTTAAGTCTTGTTTCGTAGTTATTTTAAAATTATTTATTTCACCTTTTATAAACTTAACTTTTTGATTATTACTTAAAAATATAGAAGCTTCATCAGTAACATTTTCTTTGTTCGATTTGCTGAGACCATATAAAGTCTTAAAATCAAAACATTGTGGTGTTTGAGTAAATAGCAAATTATCTCTAATCAAATTATGTATTTTATTTCCAACTTTGTATTTTGAGGAGTTTTCAGTTTTTAAAAAGGGCACAACAGCCTTATTATTTTTTAAATTTGAATAAAGCCTATTCAATAACTTAATTGAAAAATTTGGGCGTGCTGCATCATGAATAAAAACATTTTTATAATTTTTATTTTTTAAAAAATTAATTGCCCTCTGTGATGACTGATATCTTTCCTTACCACCTTTAATGATTTTTATAGATTTATTTCTAACATTTTTTATCGGTGCATTTGAGACAATTATTATTGATTTGAAAAGTTTTGACTCTAAAGCTTTATCAACAGAATGCATAAATAGGGGTTTATTTATGTAATTTATAAATTGTTTTGGTTTATTTGATTTAAACCTCTTACCTTTACCCGCAGCTAGTAGTATAAAGCAATTACTCATGATAATAATAAATATTTCTAATTTATATTTTTAAATTATGTTTGCGTTGTTAAAAAGAAATTTGTTTATCATAGTTATATTTATTTTAACTATTTCATTAGCTTTTTTAACATTTTTAACTTTTATCAATAAAAGCTTTATTAGGCTCAATGATGAAAATCTGGAAATTCTTTTAATTTCTAACATTTTTTTGGTATTGATTTTTTTTATTTTAATATTTGTTGATATTAAAAATTCAATTAAAAATAATATTAATGTAAGAGGCTCAGTAGCTAATAGAAAGTACATAGTTTCATTTGCACTTTTCACGTTGATACCATCTTTGCTTATTTCCATCTTTTCATTATTTATTTTTTCTTTTGCGCTTGATAAATATTTTGATAAAAAAATAACTACCGCTGTTAATAACTCATATGAAATTGCAAAAAATTACCTTGATGAGAAGAGAAATAAAATAGAATCTGAAATTGTATTAATTGCTTTTGATTTAAATAAGTACTCTGATTTATATAATTCTAATCCAGAGAGATTTCAACTTATACTAAATACACAAAGATATTTAAGAGATATAGATCAGCTTCATTTAATTGATGGAGGAGGCAGGCTAATTCAATCAGCTGTTAACTCGGTATATAAACAAATTGAAGATAGGGCTATGCAAATGGTCAAAAATGATGATAGGCCCTTAAAGATAATAAATACGTTTGAAAATAAATCAGCAGCTTTAGTCAGGTTATCAAATTTTGATAATACCTTTTTATATGTGGTTAAATTTATTGATAAAAATATTTCAAATTATTTAATTAAATCTGAGGAAGCAGTAAATTTTTACTACACTGTTGAAAATCAAAATTTAGGAATAAGAATATCTTTTGCAATTATCTATGTTACTTTAGTAACGCTTTTATTATTTTTGTCAATCACTATAGCCATAAGATTTTCATCACGTTTTTTTATATCAATTAATAATTTAATAACCGCATCCGAAAATATTGGTAAAGGAAATTTAGATACAAAAGTACCAGATTTAAGAGCAGACATTGAAATGGAGAGACTTAATAAAAATTTTAATTCAATGATTGAGAGATTGAAAAACCAACAAGAAAAATTACTTACCAATGAAAGACATGAAGCTTGGGAAAACGTTGCTAGAAAATTAGCTCATGAAATTAAAAATCCTTTGACGCCAATACAACTAACTATTGATAATCTTAAAACTAAATATTTACCTAGTGTTGAAAATGAAAAACAAGAAAAATATTTAAATAACCTTAAAACTATACTTAAACAAATAAAACAAATTGAAAATCTAGTTAATGAATTTTCTGATTTTGCAAGAATGCCAAAACCTCTATTTAAACAAAATAATTTAAATTTAGTAATTAAGGATAATATTAATTTGGTTAATAAATTCGATAGTAGTATTAAAATAAGATTAGTTAACCATCTTTCTAAAGATATAATATTAAAGTTTGATAACGAACAATTTAATAGATTATTTTTTAATCTTATTAAAAATTCACTAGAGAGTATTCAAGAAAAGACTGAAAAAGATAGCAAAATAGTCAAAAATATAGATATAGAAATTAGGCAAAGAAGAGATTATATAAATGTTAATATTTTAGATACTGGTACAGGATTTAAAAACAAAAAAACCAAAGATATAATAAAACCTTATTTTACAACTAAAGAAAAAGGAACAGGACTTGGGTTATCAATCGTCGATAAAATTATTAGCGATCATGGAGGATCAATAAAATTTTTAAATCACAAAAATGGAGCAAAAATACAAATTTTAATTCCTTATAAAAAGTAATGTCAGCCGAAATATTAATTGTTGATGATAATGCGGATATAAGATTAATTCTTGATGAGTTGATTAAAGATTCTGGTTATAAAACTAGACTTGCAGCTAATTTTAATCAAGCTCTTACTGAAATAGATAAAAAACTTCCTGATGTGGCAATTATTGATGTAAAGTTAGATAAAGGAGATAATGATGGAATTCTTCTCTTGGATCATATTAAAAAAAAAAATCCAGATTTACCTGTTATAATGATATCAGGCCATGCAAATATAGAAATGGCAGTGAATTCATTAAAATCAGGTGCTTTTGAGTTCATACAAAAACCTTTTGACAAAGAAAGACTTTTGAATTTTGTTAATAGGGCTGTTGAAAATTTTAATTTAAAAAGTGAAAACAAAAAATTAAACACAAAACTATTTCACACTTTTGAATTGGTTGGAAAAAGTTCAAATATTTTATCTATCAAAGATCAAATTAATAAATTGTCAAAATCAGAAAGTAGAATATTTATTTCTGGACCAACAGGATCAGGCAAAGAGTTGATATCAAGAAAAATTCATAAAAATTCTAAAAGAAAAGATGGTCCATTTATTATAATCAATGGTGCACTATTAGATGCAAAAAAATATGAACTTGAATTATTTGGTGAGGAAAAAAAAGATGGATCAATATTTTATGGAGCTTTAGAAAAAGCATCGGGAGGAATTCTATTAATAGATGAAGTCACAGAAATACCATTAGAGACGCAGTCTAAAATTTTAAGAGTCGTGATCGATCAAAAATTTAAAAGAATTAATAGCAACCATGACATTAAGGTTGACGTGAGGATTATTTGCACGAATAGTAAAGATGTTCTGCAAGAAATAAAGCTTGGAAATTTTAGAGAAGATTTATTTCATAGATTAAATGTATTTAATATTACTATTGACCCTTTAAATAGAAGAATTGATGATATTCCTATATTAATTGAATATTTTATTGAAAATATATGCGAAGCTAACAATTTCAAGAAGTTTAAAATTATAGATAATAATTATTTACTAAATTATGACTGGCCGGGAAATGTTAGAGAATTAAGAAATTTGATAGAGCGTATAGCAATTTTATCACCGGGTGAAGATAATGAAAGATTAATGAACATTATTAAAGAATCTCTTTCAAAACCAATTGAAAACGAATTCTCTGTTACTGACACACTAACGGTGCCATTAAAAGAGGCAAGAGAAAGTTTTGAAAAGCAATACTTAATATCTCAATTAAAAAAATTTAGTGGCAATATTTCAAAGACAGCTAAATTTATTGGGATGGAGAGGTCAGCTTTACATAGGAAATTAAGATTACTTGGAGTGAAAGATCTAAACTAATGAACATAATAATTTGTGGTGCTGGTCGGGTTGGTTCAACTATAGCTAAAATGTTAATAGAACAGAATCATTCAATTACAATGATTGATCAATCAAGTGATGATATTCAAAAAATTAATGAAACATTGGATGTCAAAGCAATTGTTGGAAAGGCAACCTCACCAGCTATATTGGAAAAAGCAAACACACAAGATGCAGACATGATTATTGCCGTTACAAGAAATGATGAAATAAACATGCTTATTTGTCAAATAGCATTTTCATTATTTCAAGTTCCAAAAAAAATTGCCAGAATAAGATTCCAAGAATATCTTGATCCAAAACATTCTGGATTATTCAGTAAAGAAAATTTACCTATAGATTATATAATTTCTCCAGAAATAGAGATTGCAAAGTCTATTCAAAGAAAATTAGAAGCACCAGGCGCGCTAGATAATGTACCTTTTGCAGAGAATAAAATTAGATTATTAGAAATTTTAATTGATAATAAATGTTCAATACAAGGAATTAATTTAAATGAACTTACTAAAAAATTTCCAAATTTAAATGCATATATTTTAGGAGTAATAAGAAATGATAAATTTGTTATTATGAAAAAAACTGATCATTTGAAACTTAATGATAAAGCTTATGTTGTTGTGAATAGCAGTCAAATGCAGGAAACCTTGACTGTATTTGGACATAATGAAAAAATTTCAAATAAAATATTAATTATTGGAGGTGGGAATATTGGCTTTAATCTAGCAAAAAATATTGAACAATCATTCGACTCTGCAAGAGTCAAAATAATTGAAAAAGATAAAGTTAGAGCTGAGTATATTGCAAATGAGTTAAATGATACAATTGTAATAAATGGAAATGGCTTAGACGAAGATGTTTTGAATGAAGCTAACATTGATGAGGTTGAAACTGTTTTAGCATTAACAAATGATGATGAAGATAATTTAATGGTAAGCGTTATAGTTGAAAAATTTTCTAAAGATAAAAGAACTATGGCACTTATAAATAAACCTAATTATTCATTACTCCAATCTTCTCTTAAAATTGACGATCTCATTGACCCTAGAATGAGTACAGTTTCAAGTATATTAAAACATGTTCATAAAGGAACAATTGAAAATGCTTATACAATTTCTAATGGAGAATATGAAGTTATAGAAGCAGATATTATAGAAACTTCTGAACTAATAAATAAACAATTGAAAAATTCTAATTTACCAGATGAAATCAGGGTAGGCGCAATATTAAGAGATAATAACTTTATAATACCAAGTTCAAGTTATGTATTTAAAAAAGATGATACTGTAGTACTTTTATCAAAAAGAGATCAGTTACCTATTGTTGAAAACATGTTTAGAATTAGTTCTATCTAATTTTAATATGACAAAGTTTAGTTTAATCTATATTAGCTTATTTTCATTTTTAATAAGTCTGCTCTCTTTTTTTAATATAATTTATTCAAATTATTTTGACATCTTTTTTAATATTGAGACCTACATCTACACATTTGTAATAAGTTTTATACTAGGATCTGCGTTATTTTTGATAAGTCAAAAAAATGTAAAAAAAATTACAATTTTTGAAAAAATATTAACCGTTCTCTCAGGTTATATTTTATTTCCACTTATAATATCAATTCCATATTACTTAAGTATTCAAAATTTATCTTTTATAAGTTCTTACCTTGAGGCAGTTTCAGGATTTACATCTACTGGTTTTACTGTTTTCGAAAATATAAAACAATTGGATGAAAGCTTAATTTTGTGGAGATCCACCTCTCAATGGATAGGAGGTATCTATTTTTTATTTTCGATATTATTATTAATTGATATTTTTGATAAAAATTTAAAAAAATCTTTTACAGAATATCTGTCCTTTAATTATAAAGAAATTTTAACACAATCAATTAAGATTGTTATAATTTATTCATTGCTAACTTTAATGATTTTTATTTTATTTAAAATTATTGATTTAAGAACTTTTGATGCATTTAATTTATCTTTATCAATAATATCATCAGGAGGTTTTTTACCAGTTAATAAAATTGATTATCTATTCGAAAGCGATTTTAGCAAAATACTTTTATCATTCACCATGATTCTTTCTTTCTTTAGCCTTTTTTTGACTTACAATTTAATCTTTTATAATAAAAAAAAAATAAATTTTTTAAGCGAGGACTTCAATCTTTTAATATATTTGTTAATTTTAATCTCATTTTCTTTTGTATTCTTAAATACTGAAAACAATTTTCCAACAATACTTGTTGCAATATCAAGTAGTATTTCAAATATCGGAATATCATTTTCTGATACGCCTAATAACTTAATTTTCTTATTTTTTATAATGGTAGTTATTGGAGGTTCTTTTTTCTCCACAAGTTCTGGTATTAGAGTTATCAAAATTTTAACTTTACTGAAATTTTCTTTAAATAACCTTCTGTCACATGCCAAACCAAATCAAATCTACTCAAATAAAGTAATCTTGATAAATGAAAACACTGATGAGTCTGATATTAATAAATATTTTTTTTCCATTGTTATTTTTATTATTTCATTGTCCATGTTAACTTTGCTTCTGACACTCTCGGAGATTGAATTTGAAAAATCATTTAAGCTCTCTATTTTGACGATCATGAATACTGTAAATTCAAGCATGTTTGAACTTTCTAACTTTGATTTCTATAATCTTTCTTTTTTTACAAAGATTTATTTAATTATTTTCATGATTATTGGCAGAGTAGAATTACTGACCATAATGATTTTATTTAAAAAATTTCTTTTCAAAAATTAAATTAGTATTATAAGGTGTTTTTTTGCGCCCTTAGCTCAGCTGGATAGAGCAACGGTTTTCTAAACCGTGGGTCGGAGGTTCGAATCCTTCAGGGCGCGCCAGCATAAATTGATCAACATTGATGAGGTATTTTTACAGTTGATGGTTGTATTAGTTTCTGCTTTACTTAAGCGTTCAAAAATTACTTTTTGAATAATTTGTTAACAAATAAATAAATAAAAGAGGAATAAATAATGTTTAAATTAGTAAAACGATTGACTTCTTTGGTTGCTATGTTTGCTGTGCTATTTGCATTTTCAACAGAAACAATGGCTGCAAAGAAATCAAAAACTCTTGAGAACACGAAAAAAAGAGGATTTGTAAGATGTGGTGTTTCTCAAGGTCTACCTGGATTTTCAAATGCGGATGAGTCTGGAAATTGGACAGGTATTGACGTTGATGTATGTAGAGCTGTAGCTGCTGCTACATTAGGAGATGCAACTAAAGTTAAATTCACTCCTTTAAGTGCAAAAGAAAGATTTACAGCACTTACATCTGGTGAAATTGATATCTTATCAAGAAACACTACTTGGACTTTATCTAGAGATGCTGACATTGGTTTAACATTTGTTGGTGTAAATTTCTACGATGGACAAGGTTTCATGGTAAGAAAAGGTTCAGGAATTAAATCTACAAGTGAGTTTAAAAACGGTACATCTGTTTGTACGAACTTAGGAACTACAACTGAGCTTAACATGAGAGACTTCTTTGATTCTAGAGGAATTTCTTACGAGCCAGTAGTTTTTGAAAAAGCAGATGAAGTCGTAGCTGCTTACGACGCTGGAAGATGTGATACTTACACAACTGATAAATCAGGTCTTGCTGCGCAAAGAACTAAATTATCAGCTCCAGATGATCACGTAGTTTTACCAGAAACTATCTCAAAAGAGCCACTAGGACCTGTTGTACGTCAAGGTGACTCTGTATGGGAAGATATAGTTAGATGGTCACTAAATACTATGATCGAAGCAGAGGAGTATGGTGTTAACTCATCGAATGCTGACATGATGAAAACTTCAAATAATCCAGCTATCAAAAGATTAGTTGGTGCTGAAGGTGAATTAGGTGCAGCTTTTGGTTTAGATAACGACTGGAACTTAAGAATTATCAAACAAGTTGGTAACTACGGTGAAAGCTACAAAAGAAACATAGCTGACACTGGAATTCTACCTGACAGAGGTCCAAACGAATTATGGACAAAAGGTGGAATTTTATACGTACCACCAGCAAGATAATTTTATTCTAAATTACTTAAAAAGGGCTAGATATTTCTAGCCCTTTTTTTTATATAGACTCTGATGAACAACATTATAAAAAAATTTTTACCTCAGATTTTAGCTATACTTTTTGTTGTTCTTATATTTGGTTTTTTAACAATTAATGCCCAGACAAATATGGATAATAGAGGCATTGATTTTGGGTTTGGATTTTTATCCCAAGAATCGTCTTTTGATGTTCAATTTTCTTTAATTGAATATAGTGGATCTGACTCTTATGCTCGGGCTTTCCTAGTTGGACTTTTAAACACTTTATTAGTCTCATTTATAAGCATAATTTTTTGCACAATACTTGGTGTTATTATTGGTGTAGCAAGATTATCATCAAATTATTTGATAAAAAATTCTGCAGCATGGTATGTAGAATTTTTTAGAAATATTCCATTATTATTGCAAATATTCTTTTGGTATTACGCGGCTTTGAGGGCATTGCCTTTACCAGAAAAAGCTAATGCATGGTTTGGAGTGACCTATATGACTGTAAAAGGTTATTACATACCAGCAATGGTATGGGAAAATTTGAATATATTTTTATATTGTGGTCTCGCAGCAATAATTTCAATTATTATACTAAGAAATTATGCAAATAATTTGAGAGACAATAAAGGAAAACAAATTCCAGTTCTTTTATATTCTTTTGCTATATTGATTATTTTGCCACTTTTATCCTTTTTAATTGGTGGAGTATCTTTAGAATTTGAACTTCCACAGCTTAAAAAATTATCAAAAATTTCCTATATTTATGAAGGTGGAATTAGTCTGCCTCCTGAATTAATAGCTTTAGTTTTAGCTTTATCTTTATACACTTCTACATTTGTAGCAGAGTGTGTAAGAGCAGGTATTGAAGGTGTAAGCAAAGGTCAGAAAGAAGCAGCAGCCTCAGTTGGTTTGACACCTAATCAAGTTTTAAAACTAGTAATTATGCCACAAGCTTTAAGAATTATTATACCGCCAACAACAAACCAATATTTAAATTTAACTAAAAATTCATCTTTAGCAGCAGCTATTGCATATCCTGATTTAGTTCTAGTATTTGCGGGTACCGCACTAATGCAAACAGGTAAAGCAATTGAAATTGTTTCGATAACAATGTTAACGTATTTGACAATTAGTCTAACCATTGCAGCAATAATGAATTGGTATAATAAAAAAATTGAAATTAAAGAAAAGTAAAGAATGCAAGCAATAAATTTTTTAAAACCTAATAGAGATAATATTAAAAATTACTCTATTATTGGTTCTGTTTTAATTTTAATAAGTTTAATTGATGTAATATCAAATGCTTTTCTTAAAACAAACTTAACATCTTTTTTACCTGGTTCTTTAACCACTTTATTTCCTTTAATCTTGGGTTTGATAGGATTAAATATGATGAGAATTGATTACTCTGGAAATAAAGCATTAGACTTATTAAATAAAAATATAAATACTAATAATTTTAATGCTCTATTAACTTTATTAATACTTTTTTCTATTATAAAGGCTCTACCTCCATCTTTAAGTTGGATGATTTTTGATGCTAATATTTCAGGAGACTCAAAAGATGCATGCACAGGTACTGGAGCCTGTTGGACTTATATTAAAGTTTGGTTTAGAAGATTTATGTATGGAATGTATCCAAATGAATTTCATTGGAGAATTAATACTGCATTCATTTTAGTAATAGCTCTAGGCTTCGTTGGATATTTCATGAAAGAAAATTTAAAAAAATATTTAGCATTATACTATGTAATAATTTATCCAGTTATTGCATATCTAGTTATTTACTATTTAATTTCTGGAGGATCTTTTGGACTTCAGTGGGTTGAAACAGGTGCGTGGGGAGGTTTATCACTTACATTTATAGTTTCATTTTTTTGTTTAATATTCTGTTTTCCTTTAGGAATGATATTTGCATTAGGAAGAAGATCTAATCTTCCGGTAATTAAATATATATCTATTTGCTACATTGAGTTTTGGAGAGGAGTTCCATTAATTACAGTCTTATTCATGTCTTCTGTAATGTTTCCAATGTTCTTACCAGAAGATTTTTTTATGGATAAACTAGTAAGAGTAATCATTGCAATTACATTATTCGAAGCTGCTTACTGCGCTGAGGTTATTAGAGGTGGGTTGCAATCTTTACCTAGAGGTCAATATGATGCTGCAAAATCTTTGGGAATGGGTTATTGGAAAATGCATATTTTTGTAATCTTACCTCAAGCACTAAAATTAGTGATACCTGGAATAGCGAATACATTTTTAGCCTTAGTCAAAGATACTCCTTTAATTTTTGTAGTTGGTTTGGCTGAATTAGCAGGAATGCTTGCCCTAGCAAAAACAAATCCAAAATGGTTAGGTTTTGCAATGGAAGGATATATTTTTGCATCAATAATATTCTGGATTATATGCTATGCAATGAGTAAATATAGTTATAACTTAGAAGCTAAATATAAAACCGAAAGATAATATATGTCAGATCCGATTATAAAAATTCAAAATATGAATAAATGGTTTGGTGATTTTCAGGTTTTAAAAAATATTAATCTAGAAGTTGAAGCAAATAAGAAAATTGTAGTATGTGGACCTTCAGGTTCAGGAAAATCAACATTGATAAGATGTATTAATAGATTAGAAGAGCACCAAGAGGGCGATATAATTGTTGATGGAAATGAACTATCAGAGAAAACGAAAGATATTGAAAAAATTAGAGCTGAAGTAGGAATGGTTTTTCAACAATTTAATTTATTTCCACATCTATCAATATTAGATAATTGTACTCTCGCACCTATTTGGGTAAAAAAAATGCCAAAAAAAGAAGCTCAAGAACTAGCATTAGATCAACTAAAAAAAGTTCAAATAG
>CACCGT010000005.1 GCA_902545635.1 uncultured Pelagibacteraceae bacterium
ATTTTTAAAAGATCTTATTAATTAAATATGATTAAAAAAATTACAAAAAGTTTTGTATCTTTTTTTAGACTGGAGGCTGCTAGTGGAATAGTTCTTCTATTTGCGGCTGTTATAGCTTTAATTATTAGTAATTCAGAATTATCAAACCTATATTTCTCAACGTTAGAAAAATATTTATTTATTGGAATAAATAATTTTGGACTTAAGCTTACAGTTTTGCATTGGATAAATGATGCATTAATGGCAATTTTTTTCTTTTTTGTAACTCTTGAAATTAAAAGAGAATTTTTGCAAGGCGAATTATCTAACATTAAACAAGCTCTCCTTCCTATAATTGCTGCAGTGGGTGGAATGGTTATTCCTGCATTAATATATGTGATTATAAATTTAGGAGATGGAGAAACTTTAAAGGGATGGGCAATACCCTCTGCAACAGATATTGCTTTCTCTTTGGGTGTATTATCATTATTGGGTAGTAGAGTGCCACTTTCTTTAAAAGTATTTTTAACAGCTTTAGCAATTATAGATGATTTAGGAGCTATAGTTATAATAGCTCTATTTTACTCTGGTGATTTAAGTATTAAATATTTATCTTTGATGCTTTTAGCATTTATAGTTTTGTTAGTTATAAATAAATTTAATGTAAAAAAATTTCTACCCTATTTGATAGTTGGAATTTTCTTATGGGATTTTACACACAATTCAGGAATTCATGCAACAATTGCTGGTGTACTGCTTGCAATGACAATACCTCACAGAAAAAAAGATAAAGATTTCTCACTCCTAATTAAAGTGGAGCACGCAATAAGTCCATATGTTGCATTTGGAATAATGCCAATTTTTGCTTTTGCAAATGCTGGAGTATCTTTGGAAGGTTTATCATTTTCATCGTTATTAGACAAAGTTCCTTTGGGCATAGTTTTGGGATTATTTGTTGGAAAACAATTAGGTGTTTTTGTATTTTCTTATGTATCTATTAAATTAAAAGTTGCCCAAATGCCGAGTAATACAAGTTGGTATAATTTTTATGGAGTTGGGGTTTTAACAGGAATTGGTTTTACAATGAGTTTATTTGTTGGAAATTTAGCATTTGCAGATAATTTGCAGTATATGGATGGTGTAAAGATTGGAGTTTTAACTGGGTCATTATTATCCACTTTATTTGGATACTTTTTAATACTACTTACACCAAATAGATAATTTAAATAATGAAAAACCTACTGATATTTGGACTTACTATAATTATGATTTTTTTTAAAAATACATCGCATGCTGAGTATGAAAAGATCTTTTATGATTTTAAAATAAACAGTATTACAGGTGATCAAATAGATTTAAAAGACTTTAAAGGTAAACCTATTTTGATTGTAAATACAGCAAGCTATTGTGGATTTACAAAACAATACAACGATATGCAAGAACTATGGGAGAAATATAGAGAGAGAGGCTTAATTGTTCTTGGTGTACCATCAAATTCGTTTAATCAGGAAAAATCTAATAATAGTGCTGTTAAAGAATTTTGTGAAGTTAACTTTAATATTAATTTTCCACTCACAGAAATAACTGATGTTAAGGGTGATAATGCGCATGATATTTATAAATGGGCTAAAGAAAACTATGGAAAATCAGCTGTACCTAAATGGAATTTTTATAAAATATTAATTAATAGAGAAGGTAAAATAGAAGATACCTACGCATCTTTAACAAGCCCAACATCAAATAAGATTACAAAAAAAATTGAAAATTTATTAAATTAAAACTGTCAATCCATCATGAGCAGGAGTTACATTTTTAGGTAATAATTTTTTTATTTGATTATAGTCAATTTCATTACTTAAATTTGTTAAAATTGTATTCTTTGGCTTAATTTTATCGATTAATTTCAATACATCCTCTAAATTAAAATGGGTTGGATGAAAATTATATCTTAAACAATCTACAATAAGATATTTTAAGTTTTTAAGATATTTTAAATCTTTATTATCAATCTTATTAACATCAGGTGCATAAGCACATTTGTCATTGATTATATAACAAATACTTTTTATTGATCCATGATGAACCTTTAATGATTTAATAGTAATTTGTGTTTTTAAATCACTAAGTAAATTCTTTTTTTTTAATTTTTTTGCATCGAGTATAGATGGATAATTTTTGTAATCTTTAAAACAGTAACCGAAAGTATTTTTAAGATTTTTCTTTGTGATTTCATCTGCGTAAATTGGTATTTTTTTTTTATTTTTTAAAGAGAAAACCCTCAATTCATTAATTCCATGTGTTTGATCAGCATGAGAATGAGTGTAAAAAACTGCATCAATATTTTTAACTTTATTTTTTAATAATTGAGATTTTAAATCTGGAGATGTATCAATTAGAATATTTAAGTTTTTGGAGCTTATTAGAGCTGAACATCTTGACCGTATATTTCTTTTATTCTTAGGATCACAACTTCCATAATGTCCATCAATACGGGGTATACCTAAAGAACTACCGCAACCCAAAATGGTCAATTTTATACTCATTTATTAAAAAATAATCTATTAAAATTGTCAGTAGTTATTTTGTCTAGATCTTCTATATCAACATTTTTCAATTCAGATAATTTTTTTAATGTGTAACGCACAAAAGAAGGTTCATTTTTCTTACCTCTCATTGGCTCAGGTGCTAAAAAGGGACTGTCTGTTTCAACAAGCAATCTTTCTAAAGGTAATTCTTTAAAAGTATTTTGAAGATCTGTGCTATTCTTAAATGTAATAATACCACTAGCTGAAAAGAAGGAGTTAAGTTCCATTAATTTCAATGCAAAAGTTAGGGATCCTGTAAAGCAATGCATGAGTATTTTTAAATTCTTGTTAGAATTTTTTAATATTTCATATGTTTCAGCTTCAGCATTTCTAGAATGTACAATTAAAGGTATATCTAATTCTAATGCTGCATCTATATGATTTTTAAAACTTCTTATTTGTTTATCTTTATCACTATTATTGTAATAAAAATCTAAACCTGTCTCACCTACTCCAATTATTTTATTATTAGTATTAATTTTTTTAATTATTTCATCTTTTGATACTTGATCATTGTTAGTTTCGTGGGGATGTATACCAAAAGTTCCAAATATCATTTCATCTTTGTTTATAATCTCTAAAATTTTAGGAAACCCATTTAAAGTTGTTGATATTGTTAATAGTTTTTGGACACCTTCCTTTTTGCATTTTGCTAAAATATCCTCAATATTTTGAACTAATGGTTCGTGATCTAGGTGACAATGTGAATCAATCATTTTTTTCAATCTTTCTGAATAATATATCTAATTTACTTAATTTAAGACCTTTCCTTAAATAATTATTATCCTTAATTGTCTCAAAATAAATTTTATCTTCCTTTATACCAAATACTTCCAACACTTTGAGAGATGAACTTGGTATTATTGGATATAGTAATATAGTGACTTTTCTAATTAGCTCCAATGCAACATAAATAATAGTATTCATTCTTAATTTATCATTCTTTTTTTTCCAAGGTTCCTGGTCATTAAAATACTTATTTGCCGCAAATAACTGATCTACGATAAAATTTATATATAAATTTACATCCTGATTATCAGAATATTTTATTAAATTTTTATAATTTTTAGAGTATTGATCTAAGATCAATTTATCATCTTCTGTAAAAGCATCATTATCAGGAACTTCAAAACTAGAATTTTTATCACAAAACGACAAAACCCTTTGGCACAGATTTCCATAATTGTTAGCCAAATCACTATTTATACAAGATTCTAATTTTTCTTGTGAAATATTCCCATCGTTACCAAATGAAACTTCTTTAATTAAATAATATCTCAAAGGATCTAAACCATAAGTATCTATAATTTCAAGCGGATCTAAAATATTACCTTTAGATTTTGACATTTTTTCATCACCTGAAAGTATCCATCCATGACCAAATACTCTTTTTGGTGGATCTATATCAGCTGCTAACAAAAAAGCTGGCCAGTAAATTGCATGGAATCTTAATATATCTTTCCCTATTAAATGGAGATCTGCGGGCCAAAAAGATTTAAATAAATCATCGCTTTCATTTGGATAATTTAAAGCACTAAGATAATTTGTTAAAGCATCCAACCAAACATAAATAACATGATCTTTATTACTAGGAACTTTTATTCCCCAGTTGAAAGATTTTCTACTGACAGATAAATCTTTTAATCCTGATTTAACAAAACTAACAACTTCATTTTTTCTTGTTTCTGGTAATATAAAGTCAGGATTTTTATCATAAAATTTAATTAATTTATCTTGCCAATTAGATAATTTAAAAAAATAAGACTCTTCTTCTACCCACTCTACTTTAGATCCTGAAGTGATTGCTTTTTTTGTACCATCCAAATTCTCAATTTCACTTTCTGTATAAAAAGCTTCATCAGAGACAGAATACCAACCAGAATACTTTGATAAATAAATTTCACCTTTTTTTTCTAAAATATTCCAAAGATTTTCAACAGATTTAGCATGTCTGGTCTCTGTGGTTCTTATAAAATCGTTATTTGACAAGTTTAATGTCTTAGATAAATCTCTAAAAGTTTTACTTATTTCATCACAAAATAATAAAGGATCCATTTTTTTTTCTTCTGCTGCACGTTGAATTTTTTGTCCATGCTCATCTGTGCCCGTTAAAAAATAAACATTAAAACCCTGAATTCTTTTTAATCTCGCAAAAAAATCAGCTATAATACTTGAATATGCATGACCCATGTGAGGTTTTGCAGATGGATAATATATTGGTGTTGTAATATAGTAATTTTTATTCACTTAATAATTTATCATTAAATTCTAGAAAAAATGACTCAAAATCTAAATTATATTTTTTAACAAAAGAAAGTTTTTGATAAAAATATTTTTTTATTTTAAATGAAATTTTCTTAGAATTATTTATATTTTTGTAGAAGAAAAGTTCAATAAATAAATTTAAATATTCTTTGATAAATTCATCAGATATATATATTTTATTTTTAATTATATATTTTAATAAATCCTCGATATTACACTCTTTTATAGATAAATCATTACTTTCTAGAAAATTTACCAGTGATATTAAAAACGATGGAGAATTATAATTATTTATATAATCTAAATTAATATCATTATATATATCTCTATTAAAATAATAATTTACAATCTCTATTACCTCTAATTTGATTAAGTTTAGTTTAAATTCTAAGCATCTTGATTTAATAGTTTCTATGATTTTAAGCTCAGAATTATTGGTTAAAATATAATGTGTTTTATTATTAGGTTCTTCAATAGATTTTAATAAAGCATTAGCAGAATTTATACTCAATAAATTAATATCCTCTATTATAACAAATTTTCTTTCATTATTAAAAGATGTTTGATTAGTAAACCTAATCATTTCTCTTATTTGATCAATATCTATGATTTTTTTATCTTTTTTTTTTTTAATTTTTAAAATGTTAGGATGTGAGTTGGTAGCTATAAGCTTAGACAAATTACTATCTATTTTAAATTCATTTTTTTTTAAATCGTAGGTTTTATCGTTGTTTTTTGAAAAAAAATAATACAAAAGGTGATTAACTATAATTTTTTTTCCTATACCTTTAGAACCATTTATTAAAATTTTATTTGGGAATTTTCCTATTTGATCTAGATATATTAAATCATTAAAGATAGTTTTATGACCAATAAGTTTGCTTGTTTCTTTCATTTATTTTAAAATTTTCTTTATCTTATTAATTAATTTATTTTCAATAATTTTTAAACTATCCTTATTGCTATCTAATATTAAATATTTTGACTTTTTTTTATTTGCTAAATTTAAAAATCCTATTTGAACTTTATTATAAAAATTATATTTAAAATTATCATATTTATTATTATTTTTTCTTAATTTAAGCCTATTCAACATGTTCTTTTTATTTACAATACTTAAAAAAGTAAAGTTTGGTTTAAATTTACCTAAAAGAAAATTATTCATTTCTAAAATTAAACGTTTATCAAAACCCATGCCATAATGCTGATATGCTAATGTTGAGTCTACGAAGCGGTCAATTAATATTACTTTTTTTTTATAATTTTTTTTTATAATTTTATCTATATTCTCTGATCTAGAGGCCATGAGAAGAAATAAATCTGTTTTATTGTTTAATTTTGATTTTTTATTTAACATTAAGGATCTTAATTTTTCAGAAAGAATAGTGCCACCAGGTTCTCGAAACGTAATGTATTTAATCTTATTTTTTTTTAAATATTTAATAACATTTTTTAAACTAGTAGATTTCCCAGAAGTCTCTATTCCTTCAAAAACTATTATGGGATTTTTAGACATCACCCCAGATAAGAAAATTTACAGATGAAATAAACCTAGAAAAGATATTTTGTCTTTTTACATTCTCTAAGGCTAAAAGATTATATTCTCCTATTTGTTCATCTTTATAAGAAATTTTAACTTTACCTAATATGTCATCCTTCAAAATTGGAGCTTTTAAAGGACCTTGATAATCGACAGATACTTTTAAATATTTTTTTTTTGCTTTTGGAATTGTTTTATAAACATCTTCACTAATGTAAGATTTAACTGTTTTTTGTGTCCCCTGCCAAACTTCTAACTCATCAAATATTTCATTCTTTTTAGCAATATTTATCGTGTCAAAATTAGTCAGACCATACGTTAATAATTTAAGTGATTCTTTTGATCTTGAATTTTTTGATACAAAACCACTGCCAACTGCTATTATTCTTCTTTCATTTCTTTTGATAGTTGAGGCTAGTGAATATTTTTCATATGCAAGATATCCTGTTTTTATTCCATCAACGCCAATATTTTTATAAAGCAAAGGATTGCGATTACCTTGTTTTATTGGGTCTCCACCAGTTCTATTCCAAGTAAATTCAGTTTCTTTGTAGTACTTATAGTAATTTGGATAATTTTTTATTAAGTAATTGGACATTATTAATATATCTCTAACTGTTGATAAATTATCTGGAGCATTTATCCCTGATGAATTAGAAAAATTAGTATTTTCCATTCCAATTTCTCTTGCTTTTTCAGTCATCATAATTGCAAACTCTTCTTCAGTTCCGGCAATACCTTCAGCAAGTGCGATACAAGCATCATTTCCAGAAGAAACAATGATACCTCTTAATAAATTTTCAACAGTTATTTCATCACCAACCATTATAAACATTGAAGAGTATCCTGCTTGAGATAATCTCCACGCATTCTCAGATACCAAAAATTTATCATCTAATGACAATTCACCACTTTTAAGTAAATCAAAAGCTATTATCGAGGTCATAATTTTTGTCATTGAAGCTGGAAATATTTGCCTATCAGCATCTTTTTCAAACAATATTTTGCCTGACAAATAGTCTTGAACAATAGCAGTTCGAGCTTCTACATCAAAGTTAGCAAAAACAGGTTTTGTTAAGAATGTTAAAATTGTTAAAACCAACGATAAATTTTTTACACTCATAATTTAATTATCTCAATACTATCAAAATCAAGATTTTCGATATTGTGAAATCCTTTTTTTAATTTATCAAAATCCTTATATGGTCCTTTATAAACTCTAAAACTATTTTGTGACAACTTTTTGATTAAGATATTCTCTATATTAAATTCTTCAAATAGCCTATTTTTTAACATAATAGCGGAGTCTTCGAAATAGAAGTCTCCAAATTTAATTATATAATTAAAATTAGTTACAAAATTCTCAGTATTAGATTCTTTTATTTCTGACTCAAGGCTTATATTCTTAATCATTATTTCATCAACTGGAGCATTGTTGGCAACCTTTTTTTCTTCATCAAATGTTTTAACGTCATCTGCAACATACAAATTGTCAGAATTTATGGTTTCAATAAATATATAAGGTTCGTTTGGGTTTATTGATAAATCACTAACAATTCTATTAGTAATTACTGAATTATAAAAGACAGGCAATGATGTTTTGTTTTGAACTATAGTTATTAACGATTTTCCATTTATAATATTTGTTATCCTAACAGGTGTTCCAGTTGGCAAGTTAGGACTTAATATACTAATTGATGAATTATCCAACTTATGCTCTAAAAAATTAACATTATCTTCATTGTATATTAAAGCAAAGCCTTTATTAGAATAAACAATATTTATTAATTCCTTTTTTTCTTTTTTTTTGGGCAATTCCTTGATTTCTTCTTTTTGAACTATAGACTTTGTCTCTTTAGGCTTGTCCTTAATATTTATGTTTGCCGATTGATGTTCACAAGCAAATACAGTTAAAAATATCAGATATAAAAAATGTTTAAATTGCATTTTTAAACTTACTTTTTAATGTGCATACAGCTAATGCAAATCTTAAAGATCTATTCCATTTTAATATTAGCTCATAATTATCAAAAACTACATAAGCTGGAGTTAATTTTTTTGCATCAGGAATAATATCATAATCAGGTGTCACAAGCGCAGCATTTAAATTATCAAGTTCATTAAGAATTTCACTATTTTTAACGTATTTTTTTAAGTAAGATATTTTATTTTTATGTTTAATTTGTTTTGCAGAAGTATTTAGATATTTATGTGGAGTTTCATTTGTAAGCTCTACTTTATAAAAACATGGTATGTTATTATCCCAACCTATCTTGTTTAAATAATTAGCAGCTGAAGCAAATGAGTCTTCTATACTCTTAAGGTTTATAGTTTCATCATTATTATAATCCATTGCATAATTTTTAATAGTAGATGGCATAAATTGAAAATTACCGAATGCACCAGCCCATGACCCTAAATAATTATCTGGATTAATAATTCCATTATCGAATAAAATTAAAAGTGTAATAAGTTCAGATGTGAAAAATTCACTCCTTCTTTTGTCATAACTTAATGTTGCCAAAGACGAGACAATATCCATTTTTCCTAAATAATTACCAAAATTTGTTTCTATTCCCATAAGGGATAAGAGCAAGCTCTTATCAACAGAAAATTCTTTAGAAATTTTATCGATGGTTCTTTTGTTTGTCTTGTATATTTTTAATCCAGAGTTAATTTTTTTGGTATTAGCTCTTTTAGAAATATAAGTTTTTGTATCTTCATAAAACTCTGGTTGATATCTGTCGTATTTTATAACATCTTTTAAGAAAATTGATTTATCAATTGTTTTTTCAATTGTATTTAGACTCACACCTTTTTTTACAGCAAATAATTTAAATTTTTTTTTCCACTCATTAAATGTAAAATTTTCTGCATGAGCTTTAAAATTTATAATAACAAAAAGAAAAAAAATACAAATTTTAATTTTTTTCATAAATATCTTTTAAATATATAAATACAGCAATCCATATTAAAATAAAACTAACTAACTGATTTATGTTGAATTGCTCATTATAAATAAAAAAACCAAGTATAAATTGTAAAGTAGGAGTTATATAAAAAATCATCCCAGCAGGACCTAGTCCTGACAATTCAACACCTCTCACATAAAGAAAAAGGGGAATCACTGTCATTGGCCCTGCCAGCATTAATAACGGCATCAATGAAGGATTTGATAAACTGAAATCGTTATGATTATTAATGCTTATAAAATAAAACGATATTAATACGAATGGAAGTAAGTATAAACTTTCTATAAAGAGACCAATATCTGTTTCGACATTAATTTTTTTTCTAAATAAGTTATAAAAACTCCAACTGAAAGCAACAATTAAACCTACCCACGGTATAGATTTAAAGTCTAGTAATAATAGATATAAGACAGAAATAATTACAATAAAAATTGAAATTTTACCTTTTTTTGTAATTGGTTCTTTGAAAAAAAAATTACCTAAAAAAACACTTATAATTGGCATTATAAAATAACCAAAGCTGGCTTCAATTATTTTATCCTGACTAACAGCGTAGATCCAGACACCCCAATTAATAAAAATTAGAAAACCTGAGATGAAAAGAATAAATAATTTTTTTTTATCATTAATAATTTTTATAAAAATACTCCATTTTGAAAATAAAAATGTAGTCAGTATTAGTACAAAAGTTGTCCATACACTTCTGTGAATTAATACTTCAATGTGTCCAGCAAAAGAAATATATTTAAAGTATATAACTCCAAAAAAACCCCACCAAAAAGAACCAAGAGATGTTAACAATATACCTTTATTAAAATTTTTTTTGTTCATTTTTAAATTTTTGAATATTTTGACTTACTACTTAAGTCATTTTATTGTTGAAATATATATTAATAATAATAAAACCTTGGTCACGGAGAGATGGCTGAGCGGTTGAAAGCACCGGTCTTGAAATTCCAAGTAACCCCCACCCCCTTTAAGACGATCCACATACTTATCAAGTCATTGCTTACTTTTTGAAATTTAGCTTTTAAGAAAAACGCACCATTATTAGCTTGCCTAAACTACAAAACTAGAAGCAAACTAGAAGCAAGGATTATTTATTTTTTTTCAAGTTAACCATCATTAATCCAAATATGATTAATATAATTATGTAAATGAAACCTTTTCCAACCTGAAATACATTATCTCCAAATCCATCAGGATCCAAAGAAAATGCCAAAGTACCTAATAATATTAAACCTAAAAAAAATAAAAAATTTACATTGTAATCTTTTTTATTATTTTTCTTTTTTCTATCTTTCATTTATACATCTTTTCCTAACTCCTCAAGCCTATCTATTACCTTATTGTAATTATAATTTTGTTGTTTACAAAAAATTCTTAAGGTGAGATCAGATTTTTTTTCATTACAATTATTACAAATTAAGACCATATTTTGTAATGTGCTTAGTCCACCTTTACTAACCGGATAAATATGATCAGCAACTGCTTTGGTTGGTGTTTTTTTTCTATTACAATAAGGACAGTTCCAATTATTATACTCTACTGACTTTAATAGTCTTTTTCTCACAATTTTTGATCCATCTCGTATTCTACCTTCGTAAGCTTCAATCTTTGCTACTCTTTCTCTTTGCTTCGCTCTTTCTTGAAGATCCGGTAATTTTTGACTTACACTTGATAAAAACTCCTCTTCTTTATCAAGTTCAATAATTTCTTTAAAAATGTTATTTATCTTTTTTTCTATACTTTTTTTACTTGTTCTTTTTTTTTTATAATAATTGATGGCTATTTTATTTTGTGCTCTTCTCAATGCTTTTTGATATTTTTCATTATCTTGATCACGAGTAGTCAAAAAAGAAAAAATATTATCTATAAAACCAGAAACCATAGGAGAAAAAATTATTAAGAACCAAGAATTAGCAAACGATACATTTGGCAATGTCCAAAAATATATTAATGCTGCATTAGGAAGAACTAATGAAACTATTAATAAAAAATCAAAACCTCTTTCTAAATGTTTAACATTGTTTTTTGCTTCTTCTCTACAATAATTTATTTCTTGTGCTATGATTAATTCTAAATCTTCTTTTTTCTTCTCTAAATTTTCTTTTAAATCAATTATATTATCAATTTCTTTATCTAATTCTTTTTCTAATATTTTAAGTTTACCGTATGGAAATGCTCCATATTTACCAACATTAAATCTAGATCTTTTAGCCATAAATAAACTAATAGGATTTTATAGGATAACTAGAAGTAAACTAGAAGCAAAACAAAAATTCATTAAAAATTTTAGTCTGTTTTTTTGTTGAATTTTAATATTATACTTATAAAACCTTGCTCACGGAGAGATGGCTGAGCGGTTGAAAGCACCGGTCTTGAAAACCGGCAAAGGGGCAACTCTTTCCTGGGTTCGAATCCCAGTCTCTCCGCCATTCATTTAAAATCGATCAATAATTTTAAAAGTTTGTTATTTTTGAAAGATTTTTCTTTTTTTGAAATTTTAATTATATCCTCATCATTCATGTTAACTAATGTATTAAGATCTTTTAAATCATCTATTGATAATGTATCGATAATCGATTTTACAAAAGTGCTTATAAATATATCCATTTCTTTTGTTCCTCTATATTGAGATCTATAAATAATTTTATTTATTAAATTTTGTTTATTTGAATTCATTGCTTATAAACATATATATATATATTTAATGAGTAATTTTGAATATTTATTGTCACCCATTGATAGAATTAAGGGTGTTGGTAAAAAAACATTAAGATCATTTAATAAAAAAAAAATATTTACAATTTTTGATCTATTGTGGCATTTGCCAGTATCAAAAATTGAAACTGCTGAGGATACAGAGATTGAAGATTTGCAAATAGGTAAGAATTACAACCTTAAAGTAAAACCCATTAAATATAATTTTCCACGGATTAGAAATTTACCTAATAAAGTCATATGTGAAAAAAATGGCGAAAGAATAGATTGTATTTTTTTTAATAGTTATGAAGGGTATATAAGAAAATTACTGCCTTTAAATGAGGAAACTATAATTAGTGGTAAAGCAAATAATTTTAGAAACAAATTTCAATTTGTTAACCCAAGACTAGTAAAATCAAATAACTCAGTATTAATAGACGATGAAAATAAATATAGCCTCACAGAAGGTTTAACATTGAATAAATATAATCAAATAATAAATAGTGTTTTTCAAAATTTACCTGATTTAGATGAGTGGTTACCCAAGGAAATATCTAATTTGTTTGATAATGTATCATGGAAGGAGTGTGTTATTAAAATTCATAAGGAAGAAATCACAAAAGTTAAAGATACAAAATATTTCAGAAGACTTGTATTTGATGAAATTTTTGCAAATTTTTTACTTTCTTCAGATATAAGAAGTAAAATTAAAAAAATTAAAAAAAAAAATAAAACTTTAGACACCAAATATCAAAATAAAATAATCAATAATTTAAAATTCAAACTTACAGATGACCAAATATCTGCATTAAAAAATATAAATAAAGATATGGAGTCCAAACAAAAAATGTTTAGATTGCTACAAGGTGATGTAGGGTCAGGAAAAACAATAGTCGCTGTAATATCAGCCTTAAATGCCATAAGAGCTGGCTACCAGGTTGCAATAATGGCTCCTACTGAAATATTAGCAATTCAACATTATAAGTTTATATTAGAAAATTTTAAAGATTTTTGTAGTCCTGAAATATTAACTGGAAAAATAGAGTATAAAAAAAGAAAAAAAATTTTAAACGATCTTTTAAAAAATAAGATTAATATTTTAATTGGTACACATTCTCTCTTCCAAGAAAAAATTACTTATTTTAATTTAGGATTAATAATTATAGATGAACAACATAAATTTGGAGTTAATCAAAGAAAAAAGCTTTCAGATAAAGGAGGTAAAGATTGTGATGTGCTAGTAATGTCTGCAACACCTATACCCAGAACAATGATGATGACAATCTATGGAGATATGGACATTTCTTTAATTAAAACTAAACCAAAAAATAGACAGCCAACAAAAACTTATAGTAAAAACGAAACAAAAATTAATGAAGTTATTAACTTTATTAAAGCTGAAATATCAAAAGATAATCAAGTATTCTGGGTTTGTCCTTTGATAAAAGAGTCAAAAAAAATGGATCATCAATCTACTACAGAAAAATATAAATATTTGAGTAAAATTTTTAAAGATAAGGTTGATATAATTCATGGAGCGATGGGAAAAGAAGAAAAAGACAATGTTTTGAATAAATTTAATGATAGAAATATTGATATATTAGTTTCGACTACGGTAATAGAGGTCGGAATTGATTTTCCCAATGCAAACGTAATTGTTATTGAAAATTCAAATAAGTATGGGTTATCACAACTGCATCAATTAAGAGGCCGTGTGGGCAGAGGCAACAAAGAGTCAACATGTATACTGATGTTTAAGACTGGACTAAGTGAAAATGCTCGTAAAAGAATTACAATACTCAAAAACTCTAATGATGGTTTTAAAATTGCTGAAGAAGATTTAAAAATAAGAGGATATGGTGATATTTTAGGATTTAAACAGAGCGGTTTAAAAAAATATAACTTAGCAGATCCAATTCAGCATGAAGATCTATTCAAAGTTGCTGAGAAAGAAATTAAAAAAATTGAAAAAAAAAATATCAAAATAAAAAATTTTAATAAGCTTATTAAACTATATGATAAAGTAGCTGTAATTAATGACACTATTTAGTTTTGGTTTCCGAAGTTCCGGCTGAAACTATGAATTTTGAGGCTTCCTCAAATGACATATCTAAATAAACTATTTCATTCTTAGGAAACATTAATAAAAATCCACTAGTTGGGTTTGGAGTAGTTGGAACAAATACATTAACTAAATCTGTGTTTGTTTTTTTGGATATCTCACCTTTATTTTCCTTTGTTGCAAAACCAACAGCCCAAGTTCCCTTTCTTGGGTATTGTACTAAAACAACGCTTTTTTTTGATCCTTTTTTAGGTGCAAAAGTCTCTGTCATTTGTCCAATAGCTGAGTAAATGGTTCTTAAAATTGGTATTTTTTTTAATAAATCATTAAACAATTGTAAAAATTTTTTTCCAATAAAAGAAAGAGACAATCCACCAACTATAGTAATAATTATTACTGATAATAAAATTTCCAACCCTGGTATTGCAAAAGGTAAATAATTATTAGGGTTTATTCCAGGAGGAATTAACTTAGATGAAATTGAGATAAAAAAAGTAGTTAAATATAATGTGATACCAATAGGAACTAAAACAACAATACCTGTAATAAAGTAGTTTCTCAGCCTAGCTACAAATGAGATTCTTTTTCTTCTAAATTTAGACATATCTATTAATTGATTATAAAATACATGTAATATAAATATTATTAAAAGTGAATAGAAGAAATTTTATATATTTGATGGGTTGTGGCTGTCTTTCTGCTGGTTTTCATGCTTGTACTACCGCACCTATAACAGAAAGAAAGCAATTAAAATTAATTTCAGAATCACAATTAAATGCTCATGCTGCCAAAGCATATGAGCAAGTAAAAAAAAAGGCAAAATTAAGTGATGATAAAGATAGTTTGAATAAAATAATAGAAATCGGATCTAAAATTGAAAAATCTATTTCAGAATATTTTTATAGAAACGACATGGTTGATCCGACGGCAAACTTTGAATGGGAATATATTTTAATTGATAATAAAAAAATTAAAAATGCTTGGTGTATGCCAGGTGGTAAAATTGCATTTTATACAGGAATGTTGGATATTACAAAAAATGATGATGGTTTAGCAGCTGTTATGGGACACGAAATTGCACATGCGGTTGCTAAACATTCTGTCGAAAGAGCTAGTAGAACAAGATTGTTAAATACAACAACAGGAATTATTGATATTGCGACTGGAGGAAAATTATCTCAAGTTAACAAAACTACAGGCATGAATACTGTAGGAATTATATCTCAAATTGGAATAATGAACCCTTTTACTAGAAAACAAGAAAGTGAAGCCGATTATTTAGGATTAATTTTCTCATCCTTATCTGGATATGACATAAGAGAAACAAGTAAAATATGGGAAAGAATGAAAAAAGCGAATAAAGGAAAAGAGCCAGCTGAATTCCTTAGCACCCATCCTTCTAACGATAGAAGAATTAATCAAATAAATAACTGGATGAATGAAATTATTTTGAAATATCCACCAATCGCCTGATGTTGGTGAGCCCTGATGGACTCGAACCATCGACCCATTCCTTAAAAGGGAATTGCTCTACCAACTGAGCTAAGGGCCCAACAAGGAAATTCTTATATTGATTTTTTAATATTTGGCAATGGTAAAAATTTACAAAATATTAATATACTTATCATGAAATTGTTCAAAAGTTCCCAATTTAATATTTTTTCTAATTTCATACATGAGTTCTTGGTAAAAATTAATATTATTTAGGGTCAAAATCATTGAGGCTAACATTTCATTAGTATTTTGTAGGTGATTCAAATAATTTTTTGAATACTTGTTTAAATCAAATTTTGACACATTGCTATCTAGAGGTGTATTGTCAAATTTGTTTTCAGAATTTCTAATTTGAATTCTTCCGTTCCATGTGAAAGCCAATCCTGTTCTTCCTGACCTGGTTGGCAAAACACAATCAAACATATCAATACCTCTTTTGACTGCTCCCAATATATCTGATGGTGTTCCTACACCCATTAAATATCTTGGTTTATCTTCTGGTAAGTAGTCTTTAATACCATCTAAAACATCAAACATTTCCTTTTGAGTTTCCCCAACAGCTAAACCTCCAATTGCGTATCCGTCAAATTTTATGTTAATTAATTTTTTTAAAGACTCAATTCTAAGATCATTGAACAAACCTCCTTGAACAATACCAAACAAAGCTTTATGTGGGTTATTTCCAAATTCATCCTTAGATCTTTTTGCCCATTCTGTAGATAATTCCATAGAATTTTTAATTTTATTGTAATCTTTTGTATTTTTTGGACACTCATCCATTACCATAACAATATCTGAATTAAGTTTTTTTTGAATTTTAATACTTTCCTCAGGACTTAAGATGAATGTTTTTCCGTCTATATGAGATTGAAAAATTGCTCCTTTGTCTCTGTCGATTTTGTTAAATTTAGATAAAGACATAACTTGATAGCCTCCTGAGTCTGTTAAGATAGGAAGTTTACAATTCATAAACTTGTGAAGACCACCAACTGCCTCGATTCTTTCAGTGCCAGGCCTAATCATTAAGTGATATGTATTTGAAAGAATAATTTGACTACCAGTCTTTATAATATCATCAATAAAAACACCTTTCACAGTCGCCTGAGTTCCTACAGGCATAAATGCAGGTGTATCTATTTCTCCACGATGAGTATGGATTAATCCAACACGATAATTTTTGTTTTGATGTTTTACGCTAAAAGAAAAATTCTTTTTTATGTCATCCATCCATTAAAATCTACTCAGATTTAAAACTAATTATTTTATCAGGATTAGAAACAGATCCATTTGGTCCGTCCCCTTTTGTAATCATATCTACAAACTCCATTCCTTCTAAAACTTTACCAAATACAGTGTATTGTCTATCTAAATGCGGTGTTGGACCAAAGCAAATAAAAAATTGACTATTAGCACTATTTGGATTTGAAGATCTCGCCATAGACAAAGTGCCTCTCTCATGAGGCAAATCATTAAATTCTTCTTTAAGATCAGGTAAATCAGATCCACCCATACCTGCCCTGCTTAAATTAAAGTTATCAGATGATGAGTTTCCGAATTGAACATCTCCAGTTTGAGCCATAAAACCATCTATTACTCTATGAAAAACTACTCCATCATATTTTCCATTATCTGCCAACTCAGTTATTCTTTTTACATGGTTCGGTGCTACATCTGGAAATAATTGTATTTTTACATCTCCATCTTTTAACTTAAGTATCATAATATTCTCCTTTGCCTTTAATGCAGTTGTTAATAATAATATTGATATAATTAAAGTAATTGTTTTTTTAAGCATAGATTTTTTTCAAAGATTTTATTGTGCTTTTAGTTGTAAATTTTCTTAAATCACCTTTATGAATAGCTATTTCCTTAACAAAACGAGAGGAAATGATTTGATTTTCAACATCTGACATAAGAAAAACTGTTTCAACTTTATTATTTAATTTTCTATTCATTCCAGCAAGCTGAAATTCATATTCAAAATCAGATACAGCCCTTAAACCTCTTAATATAAGGTTTGATTTATATTTTTTACATAATTCGGTTGTTAAAGAATTAAATTTAATAACTTGAATTTTGTTTTTTGGAAACTTTAGATCTTTATATAAAGCTTTTGATACAATGTTATGTCTTTCATCAATAGGAAATAAAAAATTTTTTTGATTTCCGTCAGAAATACCTACAATAATTTTATCAGCTATTTTTAGAGCTTTTTTAATTACGTCGATATGTCCATTAGTAATTGGATCAAATGTACCTGGATATATAGCAATATTTTTCATCAAACCAAATTATCATCTAATTTGATTGCGGAAACAACCTTTTCATCGCCAGTTAATTTAATGATTCTTACACCTTGGGTATTTCTGCCTGCAATTCTTATTTCCTTAACTGCGGTTCTTATAACTCTTCCTTTATTTGTAGAGATTAAAATTTGGTCTCCTTCAAAGACTGGGAAAGATGATGAGACGTTACCGTTTCTCGGTGAATTAACTATGCCTATTATGCCTTTACCACCGCGATTTGTAACTCTAAAATCATAATGCGATGTTCTTTTGCCATAACCATTTTCTGTAATTGATAAGATAAATTTTTCTTTTGCTTTAAACTCAGATTTTTCATCTTTAGTTTTGGTTTTACTTTTTTTAATATCATCATTATTAATTATAGATAATGAAACTATTGTATCTTTTTCAGTAAGGTTGATACCTCTTATACCTTTAGAAGACCTTCCTTTAAATACTCTAAGTTTTTTTGACTCAAACCTAATGCATTTTCCAAATTTTGTATTTAGCATTATATCTTGATTGTCTGTACATATTTTTACTCCAATGATTTTGTCATCAGTGTCTAATTTCATTGCAATTTTTCCTGATGCATTTATAGAGGTAAAATCGTCCAAATTATTTTTTCTTATCTTCCCTTTGCTTGTTGCAAAAATTATGTGCATATTTTTTTTATCTATTCCTTCGTCAGGGAAAGGCATAATAGAACTAATAGATTGATAATTTTTCAGAGGTAAAATATTAAAAAGTGATTTTCCTTTTGATGAAGCAGATCCTTCTGGAATTTTCCATGCTTTAACTTTATAAGCCAGTCCCTCTGTTGAAAAAAATAAGAGGGATGTATGAGTATCAACGGACAAAGTTTGAACCACAGAGTCTTCTTCTCTTGTTTTAATACCAGTCTTTCCTTTTCCACCTCTTTTTTGTTGTTTAACTCCACTTAAAGCACCTCTTTTTATATAACCTTGCAAGGTTATTGTTATTATTACAGACTCCTTTTGTATTGTTTCTTCTATGTCATAATTCAAAACTGCGTCAATAATTTTTGTCCTTCTTGGAGATGAAAATTTGTCTTTTATTGTTTGAAGATCATTACTAATTACCTTCAACAACTCATTTTTTGAATTTATAATTTTTTTATAATTAGAAATTTCCTGAGCTAATTTTTTTATTTCAACTTCAATTTCATTAATTCCAATAGCAGTTAATTTTTGCAATCTTAACTCTAATATTGAAATTACTTGATTAATTGAAAGAATGTATTTTCCTTTATAGTTTTTGGTGTCGACAAGTTTAATAAGCTTTGAAGCTTTATTTATTTTCCAGGAAGTTTTTAAAAGAGTATTTTTAGCTTCCTCTGGATTTTTCGAGGATCTTATTATTTTAATTACTTTATCAATGTTTTCTACACTAACTGACAACCCTAATAAAATATGAACTCTCTCCTCTGCTTTTTGAAGATCAAATTTAGTTCTTTTTATAACTACATCTTCTCTAAATTTTAAAAAGTTTTCTAAAAAATCTTTAAGAGTACATGTTTTTGGTTTTTGATCTACTATTGCTAAAGAATTAAAACCAAATGAAGATTCTATTGAAGTGTATTTGTAAAGTTGTCTTTTTACAGTTTCTGGTTCAACATTTCTTCTTAGATCAATAGATACTCTTATACCTTCGCTATTTGACTCATCTCTAATATCACTTATGCCCTCTATTTTTTTATCTCTTACTAATTCTGCAATTCTCTCATTTAAATTAGCTTTATTAATTTGATACGGGATCGATGAAATAACAAGCCTATCTTTGCCATTTTTTAAATTTTCAACAGATATTTCTCCTCGTATTTTAAATGATCCTCTTCCTGTTTTGTATCCTTGTTTAATAATATCTTTACCAATTATTACGCCTCCAGTTGGAAAATCTGGTCCTGGCACATGTTTCATTAATTCATTTATTTTAATATCTTTGTTTTTGATTAATGCTAGAGTTGCATCAACCACTTCTCCTAAATTATGTGGTGGTATACTTGTTGCCATTCCAACTGCTATTCCTCCTGCACCATTTACTAAAAGATTTGGATATTGAGCGGGCAAAACTGTTGGTTCTTGCTCAGTTTCATCATAATTGCTTTTGAATGAAACTGTATTTTTTTCAATATCATCAATTAGAAACTGCGAAACTTTTGCTAATTTTGTTTCTGTATATCTCATAGCTGCTGGTGGATCTCCATCAATTGAGCCAAAATTCCCTTGACCATCTACTAATGGAACACTCATTGAGAACTCTTGAACCATTCTAACTAGAGCATCATAAACTGCTTGGTCTCCATGCGGATGATATTTACCTATAACGTCACCAACAATTCTTGCTGATTTTCTAAATTGTTTAGACCAGTCAAAACCACCTTTGTGCATTGCATATATAATTCTTCTATGAACTGGTTTTAAACCATCTCTTATATCAGGTAATGCCCTACTTACTATCACGCTCATTGCATAAGACAGATAGGATGAGCTCATCTCATCGTACATAGAGATTGGTTTAATATTGTTATTTACTTTTGAGATTTCGTTTTTTTCCATACTAGTTAAAATGGAATATCATCATCTAAATCACTTTGGGTTGGTGCAGGACTATCATCAAAGGTTTGTTTGTTATCTTGTGATCCAATATTATTTTGATTGCCACCACCTAACATTGTTAAAGACGAGTTGTAACTTTGTATAAGAATTTCAGTTGAATACTTATCTTGTCCACTTTGTTCATCTTTCCATTTTCTGGTTGAAAGTTGACCCTCAACGTATACTTGTGCTCCTTTTTTTAAATACTGTTGAACGACATTAACTAATCCTTCATTAAAAACAACGATTCTATGCCATTCAGTTTTTTCTTTTTTTTCACCTGTATTTTTATCTTTCCAAGATTGACTGGTTGCTAGACTTAATCTGGCTACACTTTTTCCATTAACCATTTGTTTAACTTCTGGATCTGCGCCTAAACGACCAATTAATAATACTTTATTTAAACTACCAGCCATAATATTTTAATATTTAGAATGTTTATTATAACACTTATTGATCTGAATATTGATTTTATTAAATTAAAGCAACAAAAATTATGCTCAAAAAGATAGTTATTAAGGGTGCAAAAGAGCACAATTTAAAGAATATTACACTCGAGATTCCAAAAGAAAAATTTGTCGTGATTACAGGGTTATCTGGGTCTGGTAAATCATCATTAGCATTTGATACAGTCTACGCAGAAGGGCAACGAAGATATGTTGAAAGTTTGTCTGCATACGCAAGACAATTTCTAGATAAAATGAAAAAACCAAACGTAGATTTGATTGAAGGTTTAAGCCCAGCAATTTCTATAGAGCAAAAAAATACATCTAAAAATCCAAGATCTACTGTAGCAACAGTCACAGAAATTTATGACTATATGAGAGTGCTTTATGCAAGAGCAGGCATACCCTATTCACCTTTTACAGGTTTGCCAATTACTTCACAAACAATTAGTCAAATAGTAGACAAAATAAAAACTCTTCCTAAAAAATCTACTATTTACTTATATGCACCTGTTGTTAGAGGAAGAAAAGGAGAATATCGAAAAGATATACTTGGTTATAAAAAAAGAGGATTTAGAAAAATTAAAGTAGATAATAAATTATATGATATTGATGAAGTTCCAGAATTAAATAAAAAACTTAAACATGATATCTCTGTCTTAGTCGATAGGATAGTTCTAAATGCATCATTAGGTAATAGATTAGCAGAGAGTGTGGAAACAGCTGTAAATTTAGCTTATGGTCTTATGTTTGTAGAGTATGAAGATGAAACTCTCCCAAAAAAATTTAGAAAAATTGAAAATTTAATTTTTTCAACGAAATTTGCATGTCCAGAAAGTGGTTTCACCATTGAAGAGATCGAGCCTAGATTATTTTCTTTTAACAGTCCTTATGGTGCATGCGAAGAATGTGAAGGTATAGGAGTAAAATTAAATGTAGATCCTAAATTGGTAGTACCAGATGAAAAAAAAACTATAGCAGATGGCGCAATTGAACCTTGGTCAAAATCGTCTTCTTTATACTACGCTCAAACTTTAGCATCTATAGCAAAACATTATGGATTTTCGTTAAATGATAGATGGTCAAAATTACCAAAAAAAATTAAAGATGTAATTCTTTTTGGTTCAGACGATGAGGAAATAAAATTTTCTTATGATGATGGATATGAAAAATATTCACATAAAAAAACATTTGAGGGTGTAGTAAATAATCTTGAAAGAAGATTTTTAGAAACTGACAGTGATTGGAAAAGAGAAGAAATTTCACAATATCAATCTGATACAAAATGTGAAAGGTGTAATGGACACAGATTAAAAGATGAGGCTTTATGTGTAAAAATTAATGAACTGAATATTAGTGAAGTTACAGAAAAATCAATTTACGATGCAAAAGAGTGGTTTAAGTCACTAGAAACCAAATTAGATAAAAGGCAATTAAAAATAGCACAACATATACTCAAAGAAATTAACGAGAGATTAAACTTTTTATTAAATGTTGGACTTGATTACCTAACATTGTCTAGAGAGTCTGGAACATTGTCAGGAGGTGAAGCTCAAAGAATTAGATTAGCATCTCAAATAGGATCTGGATTAACTGGTGTATTATATGTTCTTGATGAACCATCTATAGGTTTGCACCAAAAAGATAATGTAAAGTTAATTAATGCATTAAAAAGATTAAGAGACCTGGGAAATACAGTAATTGTGGTTGAACATGATACTGAAACGATGGAAAATGCTGACCATATAATTGACCTTGGACCTGAAGCTGGAAATAAAGGCGGAGAAGTAATTGCACAAGGTTCATACAAAGATATTCTTGATAATGATAAAAGTATTACTGGTAGATACTTGTCAAATAAGAGCTACATACCTATCCCACGTAATAGAAGATTAGCAAAAAATGGTAGATTTTTAGAAATTAATGGTGCAAGTGGTAATAATTTAAACAACGTGAATCTTAAAATCCCATTAGGAAGTTTCACATGTGTTACTGGTGTATCTGGTAGTGGTAAATCTACTTTAATACTTCAAACACTTTACAATGCCTTAAATCTTACTTTAAATAATAATAAATCAAGAAAAATACCTAAACCATTTAGAGGTTTTAAAGGAATTGAATTAGTAGACAAAATTATTGATATTGATCAATCACCAATTGGAAGAACTCCAAGATCAAATCCTGCAACTTACACCGGTGCTTTTGGACCGATCAGGGATTGGTTTACTAATTTGCCAGAAGCAAAAAGTAGAGGTTATAAGCCTGGAAGATTTTCTTTTAATGTTAAAGGCGGACGATGTGAAGCTTGTGAAGGTGACGGGGTAATAACTTACGAGATGCATTTTTTGCCAGATGTATACATCACTTGTGATGAATGCAAAGGTACAAGATACAATAGAGAAACATTAGAGATTAAATTTAAAGATAAAAGTATTGCGGATGTTCTAAATATGACTGTGGACGAAGGTTGTGAGTATTTTGAAAATATTTCAAATATAAAGACTAAATTATTAACACTCAAAAAAGTTGGTTTGGGTTATATAAAAATTGGTCAACAAGCAACTACTCTTTCTGGTGGTGAAGCTCAAAGAATAAAACTAGCAAAAGAATTATCTAAAAGATCAACAGGAAGAACCATTTACATTTTGGATGAACCGACTACTGGATTACATCAACATGATATTAAGAAATTATTAGAAATACTCCATACTTTTGTTGCAACTGGAAACACAGTTGTTGTAATTGAACACAATTTAGACGTTATAAAAACAGCAGATTATATTGTTGATATGGGTCCTGATGGTGGAGTGAAAGGTGGAAATATTATAGCAGAAGGAAAACCTGAGGAAATTATTAATGTTAAAGATAGTTATACAGGTAAATTTTTAAAACCTTTGCTCGATAATAAATTTAAAAAAACAGCTTAAAAAATATTTAAAAATGATATAAAATATTAATATATGACTTCGATTCTACAATCTTTATCAAAAACTATCCACGTTTCTTTGGCGCTATCAATTTTGCTATTCCTTGGTTTGTATTTTGGAAACGGTGGTTTTGATTTCGATTTAGTTTTTTGGAGTTGGTTATTTAGATACATACATGTAATTGTAGCCATCATGTGGATAGGATTGCTTTGGTATTTTAATTTTGTACAAATACCTAACATGGCTAAAATTCCAGATGAGCAAAAACCAGCTATTGGAAAAGTGATTGCACCAGCAGCACTATTTTGGTTTAGATGGGCAGCTTTATTCACAGTAATATCTGGACTTATATTGGCTTATATAAATGGATATGTTCATCAAGCTATGGCCCTTGGAATTGGATCAGGTGGTGGTAAAGCTACGGCAATTGGAATTGGTATGTGGCTTGGAATAATCATGGCTTTTAATGTTTGGTTTGTAATTTGGCCTAACCAAAAAAAAGCTTTGGGTATTGTAACGGTTGAACCAGATGTTAAGGCAAAATCCGCAAAAACTGCAATGTTATTTTCTAGAACAAATACTTTGCTATCATTGCCGATGTTGTTATCGATGGTTGTAGCTCAAAACTTATATTAATCTTTTTCTTCTTTAACAATTGTTCTTTGACTAACATTTAGTGCAACTAAAACTGGATTAGCTATATATATTGATGAATATGTTCCAAATATTACTCCTAAAATCATCGCTAAAGAAAAACCTTTAAGAATTTCACCACCAAATAAATATATGGATAATAAAGCTAGAAGAGTAGTTACTGAAGTAATTATTGTTCTTGATAAAGTCTCATTGATAGAAATATTTGTTAATTCGTAAATTTTAATATCTGAATACTTTCTTAAGTTTTCTCTTACTCTATCAAATATAACAACTGTATCATTCATTGAGTATCCAACTATAGTTAATACAGCAGCTACTATTGATAAATTAATTTCAAGAGAAAAAATAGAGAATATTCCTAATGTTATAATTACATCATGAAATATTGCTAATATTGCTCCTAAGCTGAATTGCCACTCAAATCTAATCCAAATATACAACAACATCGCAGCTAAAGATAAGCTTATTGCAATAATTCCAGATTTAAGAAGTTCTGAACTTACTTTGGGTCCAACGTTTTCTACTCTTCTAAAATCGACATCTCCTATAGAACTGGATAATTTGTTTTGAATATTTTTAATAAATTCTGGATCGTTTGAATTTTGTTTTTCAAATTTAACTATAAAATCTGTCTCATTACCAAATTTTTTAACTGATACGTCTCCCAAATTCATTTGATTAAAACTATCTCTGATCATGGATATATTATTAGTTTTATCATTTGTTCTTAATTCAATTAAAGTTCCTCCTTTAAAGTCAACGCCATAATTCAAGCCTTTAATAATAAGAAATATTAAAGAAGTAATTATTAAAACAAGGGATAAAATATTAAATTTTCTATAAAATTTATTAAAGGAAATATTATTCATTTATAATAACTGCTCCTTTTCTTTATTTTTAACCACATATAAAGACGTCAGTAATCTTGCTATAAAATATACAGAGAACAACGTTGTTAATATTCCAACTCCTAATGTTACTGAGAAACCTTTTACAGGACCTGAGCCCATAAAAAATAATATAAAAGCAGCGATTAACGTTGTGATGTTAGCATCTAAGATTGTAGTTCTTGACTTCGTATAACCAGCATCAAATGCGATAATAGGATTTTTTTCACTTTTAGTTTCTTCTTTTATACGCTCGAAAATTAAAACATTTGCATCTACAGCCATACCTACAGTTAAAATTATTCCCGCTATACCAGGCAAAGTCAGAGTTGCCTCGAATAATGTAAGAATTCCAATTAATAAAAATAGGTTTGTAATTAAGGCTAAATTAGCAATTAATCCGAATGCTCTATATTTGTAAATCATAAATATAATAACTAGCAAAAAACCAATAATTAAAGATAGTATTCCTGCATCAATTGAGTCTTGACCTAAGTCAGGACCAACAGTTCTTTCTTCAATAATATTTAAAGGTGCTGGCAAAGCACCCGATCTAAGCAATAAAGCAAGATCAGTAGCTGATTGAAAAGTAAAGTTTCCAGAAATTTGACCAGATCCTCCAACTATAGGTTCTCTTACTGTTGGTGCGCTGATTATTTTACCATCTAAAATAATTGCTAATTGTTTTCCCACACCTGTACTGGTAGCTTTTCCAAATTTTTTCGCACCTACTCTATCTAAACTAAATGAAACTACTGTTTCATTTGTTTGTGAATTCATAGTAGGTTTTGCATCTACTAAATTATCACCACTTAGTATTATTCTTTTACTTACAATTGCCTCTCTATCATCATCTTCAAATGATAATTTTTCAGTTCCAAAAGATTCTTCGCTATTTTGTGAAATAAATTGAAATGTAAGATTGGCTGTCTTTCCTAACAATGATTTGATTCTGTTGGGATCATCTAATCCTGGTAACTCGACAAGAATACGGTCATTACCTCTTTTAAGTATATTTGGTTCATTAGTTCCAACTTCATCAACTCTTCTTCTTACGATTTCAATTGCTTGATCAAGGGATGCATTTTTTAATAAAACTAATCCATATCTTGAATAATTAAGATTAAATAAATTATTATTTTCAATAACATCAAATTCATGAGATTTGTAACTCTGATAGTATTGGTTAATATCGCTATCCTTATCATTTAGTAATTTTGATACTTGTTCAAGATCTTTTTCTTGAGCCTCAAAAGTAATATTATCTCCATTTAAAGAAAAATTCTTCAAGCTTATTTCTTTTTCCTTAAAATATCTTTTCAACTCAATAATTTTTGCCTGTAGTCTCTGAGTAATCACGGGTCGATTGTCAATTTCAAGCAGCAAGTAAGAGCCTCCTTGAAGATCCAAACCTAAATTTATGTTTTTTGAAAAAAATCTATCATCTAATTTTGTAAAATTTGAAATAGCAAAATATGAAAAAATTATCGTAAAAATAATTACTGATATTATCCGTAATTTTGAAAAGTATAACACTTTTTTGTTATGTTATTTTTTTGGTTCGATGGAACTTACTAAACTTTGTATGCCAGTTGCTCTAACAACTTCAACATTTACATTGTCAGAAATTTTTACTTCAACTTTTTCGTTATCTATAATTCTCTCAACTGTGCCAAGTATGCCACCAGATGTGATAACCTTATCACCTCTTTTAAGAGCTTCTACCATAGCTTTGTGGTCTTTAACTTTTTTTTGTTGAGGTCTAATTAAGAAAAAATAGAAAATTACAAAAATTAAAATTAAGGGTATAAATTGTCCAATTCCAGCATCCATAACGTATATAATTTATTAAGGCTATTTATCTTATCTTATATTCAAACTCAACTCTTAATTGATGGAAATTTTGTCTATATTAGGCATATATGGCTTTAGAACTTCAGGTATTAAAATTGAACCATCTTGAGTTTGATAATTTTCCATTATTGCTAACATTGTACGTCCAACTGCCAACCCACTACCATTTAATGTTCCTAAAAACTCTTTTGAATTTTTTTTATCTTTGTATCTTGCTTTCATCCTTCTTGCTTGGAATGATCCACAAGATGAACAACTAGAAATTTCTCTATATCTATTTTCAGAAGGGAGCCAAACCTCAATATCATACGTTTTTTCGGCGCTAAAACCCATATCACCAGTACATAAAATAATTTTCCTATATGGAAGTTTTAGCTCATCTAAAATCATGGTAGCTGCATTAGACATACGCTCTAACTCCTCGGCACATTTATCGTTTTCAACTATGCTAACTAATTCAACTTTATAAAACTGATGTTGTCTAATCATACCTTTTGTATCTTTGCCGTAACTGCCTGCTTCTTTTCTAAAACATGGAGTTGAAGCAACAACTCTAATTGGTAGATCATCCTTATTTATAATTTGGTTTTTTACTATATTCGTTAAAATTACTTCTGCAGTCGGAATCAAAAACTTTCTTCCTTCATCTGCATCTAATTTAATTTCAAATTGATCATTTTCAAATTTTGGTAATTGGCCAGTTCCATACATAGTATCAGCGGTAGCTATTAATGGAGGTGATATTTCTGTGTAACCATTTTTTTGTGTATGAGTATCTATCATAAAATTTGATAGAGCTCTTTCAAGTTGAGCTAATTGTTTTTTTACAAATACAAACCTAGAGCCTGTGGTTTTTGTGGCTAAGTCAAAATCAAGCATATTAAGATTTTCACCTAATACGAAGTGGGTTTTTGGTTTAAAATCAAACTCTTTAATTTCACCTTTTTTTTCAATCTCTACATTAGCATTTTCATCCTGACCAATTGGAACATCGCTTAAAGGTAAGTTTGGTATTGATGACAATATGCTATCAATTTGGCTCTGCAGTTTTGATTGATTTTTGTTAATTTCTTCAATTTTAACAGAAAGTTCTTTTGATTTTTCAAATAATTTTTGGTCTTTAGATTTTGAAATAGTTTTTTTTTCCATTTCAAGTGTTTCTTTTTCTTTGATAAGCTTTCTATTTTCTTCATCTAAACCTATTATGCTATCAAGATCTGTATCAGTGTTTCTATTTTTAAGTTTATTCTTAAAATTATCAAAGTCTTTTCTAATATCTTTAATATTGTGCATTTTTTTCTTCTAATTTTTTTTCAATTATTCCTACTGATATTATTGATAATTCATATAAAATTAATAATGGAATTCCCAAACCTATTTGAGTAATTGGATCGGGAGGTGTTAGTACTGCAGCTGCTGCAAATATAATAACAACCACATATTTTCTTCTCTCTTTAAGAAAAGTTGAGTTAACAACACCAATTCTGGCCAATAAACTTAATACTACTGGTAATTGAAAACTTAATCCAAATGCGAAAATAAGCTTCATAACTAATGATAAATATTCATTCACTTTAGCTTCTAGTTGTATTGGTAAATTTGTTGCTGCTCCTAAACTCTCAAATGATAAAAAAAACTTTATAGCAAGTGGCATTATTAAATAATAAACAAGCATGCCGCCAAGTAAAAATAAAATAGGTGTTACAACTAAGTATGGCATTATTGCTTTCTTTTCATGGTTATAAAGACCAGGTGCAATAAATTTCCAAATTTGAATTAGAATGAATGGGCTTGTAATAAAAAATGCTGTAAAAAAAGAAACTTTTAAATACGTTAAAAAAGTTTCTTGAAGTGCAGTAAATATTAATCTCCTATTTGCATCATCATTTTTTACTGCATTTGCATAGGGCTCTACAAGAAAACCATAAATGTATTCGGAAAAATAATAACAAATTACAAAAAGCACTGCTAGAAAAATCAAAGAATTAATTAATCTTTTTCGCAACTCAGTTAAATGACTTATAAAGCTTCCTTCTTTATCTTTACTCATCTGTTTTCTTTTTTTGATTTTCTGATTTAGGTTTTTCTTCTATATCAGCACTTAAAGTTTCATTTGTTAAATCACTTACTTGTCCTTGCACATCTCTAACATATCTTTTTGCTGAACCTATCCATGAACCAATTTTTTTTAACATAAAAGGGAAATCTTTTGGGCCTACAACAATTATTGCAATTGAAACAATTATTAAGATTTCTAACCAGCCAATTGATGGCATTTTTTACTCTTTGTTATTTGAGTCTTGATTGTCTGAAATATTTTTATTTTGGCTATCATCATTAACATCTGTAGCCATTCCCTTTTTAAAACTTTTGATACCCTTTGCTACATCACCCATCAGGCTGGATATTTTACCTCTACCAAAAAGTAGAACAACTAAGATCACTACAATTGCAATTTGCCAAAAACCTATACTCATGAATTGCTTATAACCTTATTATTGATTATTTAAAAGTGAATTTTTAGGTTTCGTCTGTTTTAAGTGTACTGCTTAACATTTCATCAATATCAGAATATATATTTTCCTTTTTATCTACTTGTTTTTCTTTGAAAAATTTGCCTGTTCCAAAAATTGATGCATCAACGCTTGAAGTATCAATTAAACCTGCTGAACCTAATTCATTGACAGTTGGTAGATCTGATAATTTTTGAAGATTAAAATGGCTTAAAAATTCTTCTGTTGTCCCATATTGTATTGGCTTACCTGGAACATTTTTTCTACCTTCGTGTTTAACCCAATTTAGTTCCATTAAAATTTCTAAAGTATTTGTTCCAAATGCAACACCTCTAATTTCTTCAATTTCAGATCTTGTAACAGGTTGGTGATAAACAATAATTGCAAGTGTTTCTATCGCTGCTCTAGATAATTTTTTTTCAACTGTCTTTTGTTCTGACATTAAAGATGATAAATTTACTGCTGTCCTAAAAGACCATTTGTTTGAAATACAAATTAGATTAATACCTCTTATGGAGTAAAAATCCTTTAGATTTTCTAATGATTGTTTAATGTCGGTTGGTTTTGATAATTTAGACTCTATCGTTTCTACTGATAGAGGTTCTGCAGCAGCAAATATAATAGCCTCAATTTCTCTTTCTACTTCAGTAAGTTTAGTTGGAAATTTTACAATATTATTTTTTTTTAATTTATTCATTAATTTTCCTTAATAAAAATATCATCGAATAACTCTTTTTGTTTCAATGATACATTGCCTTCTTTAACTAATTCTAATGATCCAGCAAATATACCAGCTTTACCTGTTTTTTTTAAATTAGTAGAATTTTTAAAACCTGATGGAACTAACTCTGAAATATTTTTCCACTCATTAAGATTTCCAAAAAACTCCTTAATTCTTTTAATGGCATCTTCAGTTGTAAAAACAGGTAGTTTGGGAATATTCATAGTATGAAAATCTTTTGTCATCACAATTCCTGAATATGCCTTCAATAACTCAAACAAAGTTAAAGAAACTTTTTTGTCATAAATAGACTTAACACCACTTTTAGAGCCACGCATAAAAATATCTCTTCCCAATCTTTTTCTGTTTAACATTTGTGAGGACAATAGCCTTATCAACTCTAATTTTTTTAATTGCAATTTAAGTTTTTCAGCTACCTCAAGTGCTTTAAATTCATCTTCATCTGTTTCAGGAAGTAATAATTTAGACTTTAAATAAGTAAGCCATGTAGCCATCAGTAAATATTCGGAAGCAATTTCCAGATTTAGGTTTTCCTTTTCAGTGAGATATTGGTGAAATTGATCAGCTAATTTTGTAATTGATATTTGCTCTAAATCAACTTTTTGAGATTTTGCAAGATCAAGTAATATTTCTAATGATCCATTAAAATTATTTAAATTTACATTAAAGTCTAAAGAATCATCTGATTGCATAAATTACTCTAACCTATAATCTTTGTTAATTGTGATGTTTTTTTAATAATAAATTGGTTTATTTTAGGAGAATTTTGAGCAACAATTTTCATTTCACTCAAATTTCCATTGCAATGTAATACTAAGTTGCAACCTGCTAAAAAAGATTTTTTCACACTTATATCAAGTTTATCCTTAATTGCTTTCATTGAAATATCATCGCTCATAATCAAACCTTTAAATTTTATTTTATTTCTTATTAGCTTATTTATTTTTTTTGAATGCGTTGCATTATTTTCTGAGTCTATTTTTTCAAATAACAAGTGACCCGTCATTGCCAATAAAGAGCTTTTATTTTTAAAGGGATAAAAGTCGTTTTTGATCAAATATTGCTCATTTCTAGTTATTCTTGGCAGATTTTTATGACTATCTGCTTTGGCTAAACCATGTCCAGGAATATGTTTAATAACTGTAGCAACTCTATTTGAATGAAAAAGTTTAATACATCTATCACCTATTTTTGAGACAATTTTTTTATCTGTTGAAAATGATCTATCATCAACAATTTTATGAAATTTTTTTCTTTTTATATCTAAAACAGGTACTGTATTGATATTAATACCTAGTAATCTTAAAAGGTAAGCAATTTGTTTAACATAAACACCGTAATAAATATCAAATTTATTAATATTTTTTTTATACAAGCTGCCAAAATATTCTGCTGTAAAAATTGAGTTATCAATAAATTTTCTTAATCTACTTACTCTTCCACCTTCTTCATCAACCAATATTGGATAATTTTTATTGTTAAAAATTTTTTTAATCGAATTAGTTAATTTTATAGTTTGTTTAATACTTCCAATATTTCTTTTAAAAAGAATTATTCCCCATGGCTTATATTTTTTTAAAAATTCAATTTCTGTTTTTGATAAAACTTTACCTTTTACACCACATATAAATGATCTATGGTTTTTAATTATCATTATAAAGAAGTTTCCAAAATGAATATTTATTTGTTTTTTTGTCCTTTTTAAATTCAACGTATTCAATGATGTTCTCAGTATCACTCTCTAAAAATATCAGATCCTTTTCAATAAGATTTATTTTGTCATCAATCAATGAGATAGACCTGTAAGATTTTTTAATATTTTCATCTGAAAAATAATATCTAGCCGTAAAAAAAAAGAAGAAAAAAATAATTATTAAATAAAAAAGATATTTTAATTCTTTTATCATTACATTTTTTCAGGTGTATCAACGCCTAAAATATCCATTCCTGATTTAATAGTGTTGGCTATAGACTTTAAGAAGACTAACTTTTCTTCTTTTATCGAGTTATCCTCTTCAATAAATCTCTTTGAAATGTCATCTTTACCCATATTCCAATACGAATGAAACTCTGAAGCTAATTCATATAAGTAAACAGATATTCTATGTGGTTCTAATTTTTCTGTAGATACTTCAACACATTTTGGCCATTCACTTATCTTCTTGAATAATTTGATTTCTTGGTCGCCAAATTTATATTCAGAATTAGTTATTTTAATATCGTTTTTAATTTCATGTTGAGTATTTCTGAATACAGATGAAATTCTAGCATATGCATATTGAACATAATAAATAGGATTTTCTTTTGATTTTTCTTTTACTTTATCAAAATCAAAATCAATTTCAGCATCACTACTTCTGCTTAACATTATAAATCTTGTAGCATCTTTACCAACTTCATTAATTAAATCTTCAATTGTTATATAGTCACCTTTTCTCTTAGACATTTTAAAAGGTTTTTTATCTTTTATTAATTTAACTAACTGACTTACTTTACAAATTAACTTATTTTTTTTTCCTGAAAGAGCTTCGACAACAGAAGTAATTCTTTTTATATAACCAGCGTGATCTGCTCCTAATATATTAACAAGAACATCAAAATTTCTTTTCAGTTTAGTATTATGATATGCAACATCACTTGCAAAATATGTCCAAGACTTATCTTCTTTTTGTAAGGCCCTGTCTTTATCATCTCCAAATTCAGTAGATTTAAACAGTAATTGCTCTCTTTCTACCCAATTTTCGTTATTTTCACCTTCAGGTGCTTTAATTTTTCCCTCATAAATAAATTTCTTTTCTTTTAAATTTTTTATTACTTCGTCAACTTCTTTATTTTTTATAACCTCAGTTTCGCTAGCAAAATTATCATGTTTTATTCCAAGATTTTCTAAATTTGTTTTTATTAATTTTAAAGACTCTTCAATCGAAAGTTTCTTTAATTTTTCAGATATTTTGTCATAGTCATTAAAATCTATATCTTTATTTTTTGAAATTATTTTTTTTGCTATGTCGATAAGATATGCACCTGGATATAAATCTTTGTCTTCTATTGGAAATGTTTCGTTATTAGTAATCTCCTTTATTCTAAAATAAACTGATTTAGTAAAATGAGAAATTTGATTTCCATAGTCATTTACATAGTATTCTTTGGTAACATTATGACCATTAAATGATAATAGATTTGAAATAACGTCACCAAGTATTGCGCCTCTTGAATGTCCAACATGAAGTGGTCCTGTTGGGTTTGCTGAAACAAACTCAACTAAATAACTATTTTTTTTACCACTCAGATTAGTTCCATAAGAAGGTTTATTAAGCACATCTAATATAAAAGCACTCCAGAATTCTTTCTTAAATTTTAAATTAATAAAACCTGGTTTTTCAATACTAATATGATCTATGTTTTTGTCATTTTTTTTTAATAATCCTGAAATAATTTCTGCAAGTTCAATTGGAGGTTTTTTATTAATTTTTGATAAAACCATCGCAACATTAGTAGATACGTCACCATTAAATTTAGCAGGAGGAATATCCACATTTATACCAGATAAATTTTCTGGCAATTCCAACAAATTGTATTGATTTGCTTTCTTAATAGTATTTTCAATTTTTATTAAATAATCTTCAAAAATATTCATTTTGACATTTTGTATAATTGTATTGCATATCTATCAGTCATCCCTGAAATATAGTCTGAAATAGATCTATATTTATCATTATTTATATATTTATTTTTTATAAATTTTTTTGGATTTCTTTCTATCAATTTAAATAAATGTTTAACTATTTTTTTACCATTATTATTTTTAATTTGCACATTTTTATTATTATACATATTAATTCTTAAAAAATTTTTAATTTCTTTTTCAATAGATGCAAATTTAGCTGAAAAATTGACAATTTTTTTCTTATTTAAATAGACATGATTAATATTATTAATTTTGTATTTTTTTATATTTTTTAAAGTATTTTTAATAACATCTTGAACCATCAAATTAATTGAGTCTCTTATTATTTGGTAAACAATAATATCTCTGTTAGAGTTTTTAACTTTTGTTTTATAAGATTTATAAAGTTCTTTAAAAAAATTAATTTCACACAATTGATTTAATGAAAATAGTTTTGCTTTAATTCCATCTTGAATATCGTGATTATTATAGGCTATGTCATCAGATATAGCTGCAATTTGAGCTTCTAAAGATGAATTTTTTTTAAAATCTATTTTATTTTTAAAATTTTTGACTCCAATTATTGTATCTAAGTGATCAGTATTATTTATAGGTCCATTATGTTTTAAAAGACCATCTAAAGTTTCTATAGTTAAATTTAGACCCTTGAATTTTAAGTATTTATTTTCAATAAACATTACTATTCTTAAGGTTTGAAGGTTATGATCAAAACCGCCATGATTAATCATTGACTCGTTTAAAGCGTCTTCACCTGCGTGTCCAAAAGGAGTATGCCCCATATCATGAGCTAAACTAAGCGTTTCAACTAAATCATCATTTAAATTGAGATATCTTGATATTGATCGAGCAATTTGAGCAACCTCCATTGAGTGAGTTATTCTTGTTCTATAGTGATCTCCATTTGTGTTCACAAATACCTGAGTCTTGTGTTTTAACCTTCTAAATGAAGCTGAGTGAATAATTCTATCTCTATCTCTTTGAAATGGAGTTCTAAACCTATTATTTTGCTCTTTTATCAAGCGTCCACGGGATCTAAAAGAACCTAATTTTGAGTAATTATTCATTCTTTAAAATTGGCAAATATTTATTATATTAGTATTAACAGTGATAAATAATGATTAAAGAAATTAAATTTACAGATAATGCGTTAAAACAAATAAATAACCTATTATCATCCAAGGATGAAGGTTCTTTTTTTAGAATCGCTATCAAAGGCGGTGGATGCTCAGGGTTTCAGTACGATTTCTCATTTGATAAAACACCTCAAGATGACGACTTAAGACAGGATAATATTTTAATAGATAAAACCTCAGCTGATCTCTTAAAAGGATCAGAAATAGATTTTGTAAAAGAATTAATTGGAGACCAATTTAAAATTAATAACCCACAAAGCAAATCATCTTGCGGTTGTGGTGTTTCATTTTCTCTTTAATGATTATTAGCTCTTGGAATGTAAATTCTATTAGGGCAAGAATATTGAACGTTCAAGAATATTTAAAAAAATTTAATCCTGATGTGGTATTAGTCCAAGAAATTAAAACTCAAGATGAAACTTATCCTTACGATGATGTTAAAAAAATCAAGTATGAAAGTTATGTATTTGGACAAAAAAGTTACAACGGTGTTGCAATACTCTCAAAAAAAAAATTAGATAATATTCAAAAAGATATTTTTAAAGATAAAAATAAACAATCAAGAATAATTACTGCAGATGTAAAATATAAATCAAAAGTAATTAAACTAATAAATATCTATACTCCTAATGGCAATCCAGTAGACACTGAAAAATATGACTATAAATTATATTGGTTAGATAGTTTAATAAAAAAATTAAAATCTCTTTTAAAAATAAATGAAAATATAATTATTGCGGGTGATTTTAATATTATTCCCTCTGCTGAAGATGTTCATGATCCTAAAGGATATGAAAACGATGCATTGTATAGAATAGAAATTAGAAAGAAATTAAGAGAAATGTATAATTTAGGGTTTCATGATGCATTTCGATATATCTATCCTGATAAAGAGGAGTATACGTTTTGGGATTATACAAGTGGTGCTTGGCAAAAAAATAATGGTATGAGGATTGATCACTTCCTATTAACCAATTCATTATTAAAAAATATTAAGGATGTTAAAATTAACAAATATCCAAGAGGCAGAGAGAAACCTTCAGATCACACCCCTATTGAATTAGAATTAACTTAAAGATTTAATTTTATTTACCAAGTCTTCATTTATATGTCTTGGTCCTTTATCTAATCTATTTTTATGTCTTCTTTCACCAGGAAGTCTAACATCCCCCATTGATTTCATTTTTTCAAAAAACTTTGAAGAATGTGTGTCCCAATCTGAATTTGACAATTTATCTGGAGATATTGCTAAAATGAACTCTCCACCACTTGGTGGACCGCCATCATTATTATCCTTCTCAGCCGTCTCATAACTAAAATTATCTCCAACAAGGGCACCAGCAAGCAATTCAACCATCATCGCAATCCCTGAGCCTTTATAGCCGCCAAAAGGCAATAAAACACCCCCATCTGCTATTTCAGCTGGATCAGTTGTTTCCTTTCCATCTTTTGTTAATCCAGTGCCTGATGGAACTTTGTGACCTTCCCTTTTTGCAACTTGAACTTCGCCCATTGCCATAGATGCTGTTGCCATATCATAAACTACTGGAGGTTTACTTTTTCTAGGCCAAGCAAATGAAATAGGATTTGTACCAAATAAAGGTTTGATAGATCCTGCAGGTGCAACAGCTGGTTTATAAGATGTGCATGCAAAAGCAACTAGGCCTTCTTCTGCAATTGCCTCTGTTTCAGGCCACATCGCTGCCATGTGATGCGAATTTGTTATAGACAAAACTGCTACTCCATTTTCTTTTGCAGCTTTAATTAACTCCGGCAAACTTTTATTTAGAACCATTGGCGCCAAACAATTATTACCATCTACTTTAATAACGCTTGGTGTAATTTTAGAAATTTTAGGTCTATTTTTTCCATTAATTTTTCCACTTTTTAATCCAGCAATATAAGCAGGTAATCTGAATAAGCCATGAGAAAGAGAACCATCTCTCTCTGCTTTCATTATCAAATCGGATAAAATATTTGATGTTTCCTCATCACATCCATTAGTTAATAAAGTTTTATTTGCCAGTTTATAAATATCTTCAAGACTTAAAGAAATAGTTTTCATAATATTATTAGATCTTATTTGCAGATAAAGTTCAATTTAAATTATTTTAGTGACTATGATTATGCGTATCAGATAAATTAATTATATCTGACTCTAAAATATCATTAATTGGTTTTCCAATACGCTAATTATTTAATTTTCCATCTATTGTTCTTTCTGTAATAATTGTCTCAATAGGTGGGCAATTCGGTTCATGACAACTTAATTCTGCGATACTTAATAATGATGTATCTGGTATTTGTTTTTTTTCTGAAAAAATTTTTTTTAAACTTCTTATCATTTCAACATTCGGCTTTTTTTTATTAAACATAATTTATTTATTTTCCTCATCCCATATAGATGTCCATAAAATATTTCCAGCCATATCTCCAATTAATATACTTGAACCATCTTCAGTAACTGAAATTGTAGTAACTTCTGACTCTGTGAAACTACGAATTATTATTGTATTACTTGATTTTTCAATTTCTGATAAGAACACTGAACCATCACTTAATCCTGTAAAAATTGCATTTTCATTTGGGAATGGTTCAACAAATGTTACTAATTTATTTCCAACAAAAGGAAGACAAATTGGTTGACGACCCTCTGGACCAATTCCATCAAACGGCCAACAAACCGCATCGTTAGAACCAGATGTTACTAAAAATTTTGTATCATGAACAAAGGCAAAACTCTTAACTTTTGTACCATAGCCAGACATTGTAGAATCAGTTTTATCTTTTAAGCGCCAAAAATGAAGTTGATTCTCTTGCATTGAAGTTACTAAATATCTGTCATCTGGACTAAAAATGACCTTATTATGAGAGCCTTTCCATAATAAATTAGATGATTTCCACTTGTTGCTATAATCTTTTTTCCAAAGAGTGACACCACCGTATCGAGAAACTGCTAATCTTCTTCCTTTTGAGTCAAATGCTACACCACCAATAGTGCTCTCATGTTCTAATATTTTTGGTTCTTTTCTGCCTGCCATCCACAGGTAAACGTTATTTCCAGACGTGCAAACCAAACTTCCATTATTTGCTGTAACATGATCAACCCAACGAGAACCAAAATTTGCAATTTCGCTTATTTCTCCATTCAGAGAAATTCTTAAAAACCTTCCGTCATCTCCACCAGTTATAATATCATCACCATCTTTTGAAATACAAAGAACAATACCATTATGTGCTTTTATGGGTTCTGAGCTTTGTCCTGCTTTAAATATTCTTATAGTGCCATCCCCAAATCCAACAGCAATAGAATTACCTATCACTACTGAATTAATAACTGGAATTCCGAGTCTTAAATCTTTTCCTCTATTTTCAAATTTTGTTTTATTTAACTCTGGGAACTTGTTCAGATCAGCTTTCATGCCGATTTACAATTTTCAAATCCCTCTTTCAAATTCATATTCTCAAGATTTCGACCAATAAAAACTAGTCTAGAGCTTCGTACTTTTCCTTCTGGCCATTTACCCATAGGCGAGGCATCCATAAGCATGTGTACTCCTTGAAATACATATCGATCACTTTCTCCTGTAAAATCGAGAATTCCCTTAGTTCTCAGTATATCTTGACCCTTTGTCTGTAAAAGCTTGCTGAACCAATCTTGAAACTTTTCCATATCTAAAGGGCTATCAGAGACAAACGATAAGCTAGTTACATCATCATCATGCTCATGATCATGGTCTGACTCTAGAAAATCAGGTTCAACTTCTAAAACTCGTTTTAAACTAAATGCATCAAGATTAAGAATTTCATTTAATGATACTCCACATTTAGTAGTATTAATGATTTTTGCAAAAGGATTAATTTTTCTTATTCTTTCTTTGACTGCTTCTAAACCACTTTCGTCAACAAGATCTATTTTATTTAACAACACAACATCAGCAAAAGCGATTTGTTCCTCAGCTTCATGGTGATCAGTTAGTTGAGAACTTAAATGAACAGCATCTGCAACGGTAACAATCGCATCTAACTTTGTTCGATCAGCAACATCTTGGTCAACAAAAAAAGTTTGTGCAACTGGGGCTGGGTCAGCTAATCCAGTAGTTTCTACAATAATTGCATCTAATTTATCTGCTCTTTTCATAAGGCCACTTAAAATTCTGATTAGATCACCTCTGACAGTGCAGCATATGCACCCATTATTCATCTCAAACACTTCTTCATCAGCATCTACAACTAAATCATTATCTATACCTTGTTCGCCAAATTCATTAACGATTACGGCATACTTTTTACCGTGCTGTTCGGTTAGGATTCTATTCAATAAAGTGGTTTTGCCTGCACCAAGAAAACCTGTCAAAACAGTAACTGGAACTTGTTTATTACTGTCCATTAAATAGTTAACAACCTTTAAATGATGCTGACATGTTTCTTATTAGATCAAAATATAAATTTTTACCTGGTTTTAAAGTTGCTCCTAGAGGATCTACAACACCAGTTTTTATATTCATATCTTTTGCAACTGCTTTAATGATGTCAGGATTAAACTGAGGCTCTGAAAATACGCAAGCAACATTATCATGCTCAATGATTTCTCTAATTTCTGCTAATTGCTCTGCGCCAGGCATTACATCAGTATTGACTGTGAAAGCGCCTAATATATTTACATTAAATCGTTCTTCAAAATATTGATATGCATCATGAAAAACTATTGAGGCTACGCTTTGGTTTAATTCAGACTTAACGTCAGCTGTAAGTTTATCTATATCTTTTAAAGCTTTATTTAAATTATTTTTGTATTTAGATGCGTTTTTTGAATCATTTTCTATTAAATGTTCAGTCATCTCTTTTAATATAGCGCTTGCATTAATTGGATCTAACCAAATGTGTGGATCAAATTCACCATGGTGGTGTCCTTCGTGTCCATCATGATCATCGTGGTCGTCATGACCATCCTCTTTTTTAGCATGGTCGTCATGATCGTGATCATCGTGATCATCTTTTTTCTTATGTCCGTGGTCGTCATGATCATCTTCCTTATGACCATCCTCTTTTTTAGCATGGTCGTCATGATCGTGATCATCGTGATCATCTTTTTTCTTATGTCCATGATCGTCGTGGTCATCATGATCATCATGGTCACCAAAAATATTTCTCTCTCTAAATTTTAATTTAACAATACCTTTTGCATCCATTAGTTCAATCTTGTCTGCCTTCTTAGCTATTGAGTTTAATGGTTTTTCTAAAAAATTTTCTATATCCTCACCTACCCAAAATACAATATCTGCGTTTTGTAGCATTTTTGCGTGCGAAGGTTTCATGGCAAATCCATGTGGAGAAGCATAGCCATCAACTATTAAATCAGGTTTAGCCACACCATCCATTAAATAGCTAACTAGAGAGTGTATTGGTTTGATTGATGCTACAACTTTAATGTCAGCATTTGCTGATGTAAATAAAGTTAAAAATGATAATATTGTAAAGATTATTGAGGATTTTTTTAAGTTTTTCATAATATTTGGTTTTTGTTAAATGTTATAATATAACGCTGTGTAATAATATAACATTTATAAGTCAAGGAAATAAATGAGCATAGAAAATAATGTTTTGGTAAAGTTAAATAATGTTGGTTTAAAACAAAACCAAAAGTGGCTTGTTCAAGGTGTTTCTCTTCAGGTTGAAAAAGGTAAAATTGTTACTTTAATTGGTCCTAATGGATCTGGCAAAAGCACGACTGCAAAAATTGCACTAGGGTTTTACAAAAATATAGAGGGAAACGTAGAAAAATACACTAGTAATATTGGATACGTTCCCCAAAAAATTTCAATAGATTGGACATTGCCGCTAAGAGTTAATGATCTGATGCTTTTAACAGAAAATTTAAGTGACGAAGTCATAAATGAATCATTAACATTAACGGGTGTTAAGCACCTTAAGGATAAAAGTTTAGCTAACTTGTCTGGTGGAGAATTTCAGAGAGTGTTACTTGCCAGAGCAATATCAAAAAAACCAGATTTATTAGTTCTTGATGAGCCAGTACAAGGTGTTGATTTCACAGGAGAAATTGAATTATATGAACTAATCAAAGAGCTATCATTAAAACTAAATTGTGGGATTCTACTAATATCTCACGATCTTCATACAGTAATGAGTGCAACTGACCATGTTGTTTGCTTAAACGGTCATGTATGCTGCTGCGGGAGTCCGAGTGAAGTTGCAAAAAATAGTGAATACAAAGCTTTGTTTGGTGAACAAGCTTCACAAACTTTAGCAATTTACGAACATAAACATGATCATGTTCACACTACAGACGGAGAAATAAAAAAAAAATAGTATGTTAGATGATTTTTTTATAAGAGCACTAGTTGCAGGGATAGGTATTGCTTTTGTTGCAGGCCCTCTTGGTTGCTTTGTTGTATGGAGGAGATTATCTTATTTTGGTGATACACTTGCCCACTCTGCATTGCTCGGTGTAACAATTGCATATTCATTAGAATTTAATATCGCTGTTTCAATATTTTTAATTTCATCGGTAATTGCATTAATTTTAATACAACTACAAAGAAAAACTAATCTACCAAGTGATGCATTGTTAGGTCTTCTAGCTCACTCATCATTGGCAGTTGGATTAGTGGTTATTGGATTTTTAACCTTTATTAGATTTGATATAATGGGATTACTGTTTGGAGATATTTTAGCAGTTAACAAAAAAGACTTGTTTATTATATGGTTTGGTGGCGCTTTAATATTAATAACTTTAAAAATAATCTGGAAACCATTATTTGCATCTACAGTTAATTATGAATTAGCTGAAGCAGAAGGTTTAAATCCTGATAGAGCAAAAGCGGTGTTTACAGTCTTATTGGCTGCAATAATTGCCATTTCAATAAAATTAGTTGGAGTTTTATTAATCACTGGAATGTTAATTATACCAACTGCTATGGCTAGAAATCTTTCAGATAATCCACAAAAAATGGTTATTTTTTCAATAATTGGGGGATTGTTATCAGTGTTTATAGGATTGTTCTCTTCGTTAGAATTCAATACACCGTCTGGTCCATCCATAATTGCTGCAGCTCTTGTGTTGTTTATTTTTTCATTACTTAAAGTTAAACAAACGATACAATTGAAAAATTAATGGAATATTATAAAAAATAATTAAATGCAAAAACAAGAAACATTAACTAAAAACCAAAAAATAATTTTAGATTTAATTGAAAAATCTGATCAACCATTAAAAGCATACTCAATTTTATTTGATGTTAAAAAAAAAGGTATTAATGCTCCTTTGCAAGTTTATAGAGCGTTAAAAAAACTAGTCAAAATCGGAAAAATTCATAAAATAGAAAGTAGAAACGCTTTCATCGCTTGTAAAAATTCAAAATGTCAAATTGCTAAAGCTACTATTTTTTCAATTTGTGAAAGTTGTGAAGATGTAACTGAAATTCATGATCATAAATTATCAGAACATCTAAGAGATTTTAAAGATAATAAAGGAATGAAATATAATAAATACAATTTAGAATTTTTTGGTCTGTGCAAGAAATGCGTTTAAAAAATGAAAATTGAATATTATTTTAGTGTCCTATCTCCGTTTAGTTATCTTGGAGCTGATAGATTTACAAAGATAGTAAGCAAATATAATTTAGAGGTTATAGAAAAACCACTTGATTTAGTTGGTGAAATTTTTCCAAATACTGGTGGGTTGCCAGTTCCTAAAAGACATCCTGCAAGACAAAAATATAGACTTGTAGAACTGGAGAGAATTTCAAATAAACTGGGTTTGCCGATTATTAAAAAGCCAAAGTTTTTTCCACCTAAAGACCCACACTTACCAGCAAAATTTGTAATAGCTTCAAATAAATTGGGTAATAAACTTCATTTTGGAAATGAATGTTTAAAATATTTATGGTCTATGGATAAAGATCTTTCTGATCACAATACACTTCAGGAAATTTGTGAAAAATTAAATTTAAACTTTGAAGAAATGAAGAAATTAGCTTTATCTGAAGATGTGAACTTGGAGTATCAAAAAAATTCAAAAGATGCGGTTGATAATGATGTATTTGGCGCTCCTTCGTATGTCTTAAATAATGAGATTTTTTGGGGTCAAGATAGATTAGATTATCTTGAAGATGCATTAAATAAATAATTTAAAATTAATAAATTTTATTAATAATTTAATTAAGCATTAATAGAAACTAATTTTAACAAATCTTTAATATAATATTATCATAATTTAAAATGATAATAAATTTAAAAAAAAAGGAGAGAAAATGACTGCAAATATCAGAATATTAAAATGGACAAGCACAGTTTTGACGCTTTTAGGAATATTAACTTTTTATTTAGATTACTATCCTTATAGCATGATACCTCACAGTTTAGGTATAATCGGTTGGACTATTGTTGGTACCATTACAAAGGATAAACCTTTATTAACAAATTTTTCACTACAAATCCCGATAATGATTGCAGGTATAATTAAGTATTCTTATACAACTGGGTTATTTTAACTTACTTGGATTCCGTTTGACCAAACATTTTTTACAACTGGTAAATTTTGATAAATTTTAAACCTTATTAAATCTGCTCTCTTATTATTGTCAATGGAACCCCTGTCATTTAAATTTGTAGCTATAGACGGAGCGTGACTAGCTGCTGCAAATGCTTTTGGAAGATTATCAATTTCTAAACCCCATTTGACAACAGATATAATTAATGATGATGGAATATAATCTGAGCTTAAGATATCTAAACAATCATTTTCTAAGAGTTCTTTTGCAGATATATTGCCAGAGTGTGAACCTCCTCTAAGTAAATTAGGAGATCCCATCATAACTTTAATATTGTAATCTTTAGAAGTTTTGGCTGCTTCTAATGTTGTTGGAAATTCAGCCAATTTTACTCCATATTTATTTGAATTATGAACATCATTTTCTGTGGTATCGTCGTGACTAGCCAAAATACAATCATATGATGATTTAAATTCTAAAATTTTATCTATGTGTTTCTTGCTATTTTTTTTTTGAAGATTTTTTAAGTGATCAAAATGAATTTCCATTTCATTTTCTGTCATACCGTGTTTAATTGAAAGATATTCTTTGTACTTATCTATAACTCTAAATTGCCTCTGACCTGGTGTATGATCCATTATACTAATCAGTTTTACATCGTGAGTTTCATTGTATTCGTCTAATTCATCAATCAAATTCTCCGAACAAGTTTCAGCTCTTAAATGTATTTTGTGATCAATCTTGAGAATATTATCTTTTTTAAAACTTGAAATTATATCCGAACAGTTTTTTGCATATTTTTTATATTTTCCTGTTTTTTCAATAGAACCAACTCTTAATGCATCAAAAACTGTAGTTATTCCAACAGATGCTAATTCTCTATCATGAGATAAAATTGCATTTTCTACTGGAAATGAAACTTTAGGTCTTGGTGTCATGTGTCTTTCAAGATTGTCAGTATGTAATTCAACCAATCCTGGCGAAATATAATCTTTTTCGCAGTCTATAGAACTTTTGTTATTACTTAATCCACTACTTATATCGACAATCTTGTTATCTTTAATCCTGATATGACCATGAACGATTTCATCTTTTTTAATTATCATGGCATTGTTTAAAATATATTCATGCATCACTTTTTAATACACATGAATTGTTACAAATATTTTAAATTAGAGAAAATTTATATAAGTATTATAAGTTGAATTATGAAAAAATATTCTAGATACGCTATTTATTATGCACCTCCAAAAGAGAGTAGTCTAGAAGAATTTGGCAGATATTGGTTCGGTTGGGATCCACTTAATGCAAAGTTAATAAATAACAAACATAGAATTAATTATCTAAACAGATTTGGAATTAAAAACTTAATAAACATAGATAAAAATGTTTTAATTGCAAAGAAATATGGGTTTCACGGCACACTTATTCCTCCTTTTAAACTAAACAAAAATTATAGTACCAATACATTATTTAAAAAAACTGAGGAAATAGCAAAAAAATTCAAAAAATTTAAATTTTATAAATTTAAATTAAAAAAAATGAATAATTTTTATGCTTTTGTTCAAAATAAAAAAAATAATAACATTAATAATTTATCAAATAGACTAGTTAGAGAATTATTTAAATTTAGGTCACCTCTTACAAAAAAAGAAATTGATAGAAGAAATCCCTCTAAACTAAGTAAATTACAATTAAATATTTTATATAAATGGGGATACCCCTATTTAATGTCAGAATTTAATTTCCATATGACCCTTGCATCAGAGGTCACAGGAAACAAATTGTACCTTGAGTTAAAAAAAATTGAAAGAAACAAAGAAATCATTTTAAATGAAATAAATAATTTTGATAAAATATATATATTTGGTGAAAACCAAAAAGGAATGTTTGAGAATTTAGAAAATTTTTCACTTAGCTAAAATTATTTTTTTCAATTTATTTACACCTATAGCTATTGATTTATTATTATTTATAGTAATTATATTTTTCGGTAGTAAATTAATTTTTCTTTTTATCCTTTTATTAATTGATTTTTTGTCTTCTCTAGCTCGATTTACAAGTCTCTTTTTAATAATTGTTGATGGGGCAATAATATTAATTATTTTAACATTATTAACTTTTTTTTTTACTTTAAAAAGTACTTTTCTTGATCCATTAAAAATTACTGTTTTACCTTCCTCTATTTTTTTTATTTCCTTAAATGGAATACCGTATGAAAAACCATGAGCTTTCCAGTAAACAAAGAAATGTTTTTTTAAAATCTTATCTTCAAAATTTTTAATTGATATGCTGTAATGATCTTCATTTTTAATATCTTTTTTCCTAGTAATGTACCTTTTTACCAAAATGGAATTAGGAATTTTTTTAATTACTTTTTTTAATAAAGTATCTTTTCCTGATCCTGATGGTCCAACGACTACGATAAGCTGACCGTTATTTTGCATCTGATATTTTTGTAATATCTATTTCCCTAGCATTTAAATATTTACGTGAATATTCATCATGAAAAATACCAATTATTGAAGATCCACTATCCTTTTTTTCATTAATCAAATTCAAAACAATATCTTTGTTAACACTATCTAAACTAGCAGTTGGTTCATCTAGTAATAAACATGGATAATTTCTAATCAGTCCCCTAGCAACATTAACTCTTTGTTGTTCTCCACCTGAAAAAGTTAGTGGCGATAAATTCCATAAGTTTTTATCTATATTAAGTTTTAGTAAAATTTTTTCAGCTTTTTCACGAACTTCATCTTGATCTGAATTTATTTCTAATAAGGGCTCCATAACAATTTCAATTGTAGGAACACGAGGTATCACTCTTAGAAATTGACTAACATATCCTATTATATTTTTTCTAAGTTCAATAATATTTCTCGGATATGTATGATCTATGTTGTGATTATTAATTTTAATTTGTCCTGATTGAAAAACATAGTTTCCATAAATCATTTTTAAAATACTAGACTTTCCAACACCTGATGGTCCTGTTAACGCTACAATTTCTCCAGGATTAATTTTCAAATTCAAATTATTAAAAACTAATATGTTTGTTTTGCCCTGATTATGAAGTGTAAATTTTTTTGTAATTTTATTTAGTTCAATCATTTTTAAACCTGTAATACTGAACTAACTAATAACTGAGTATAAGAATGTTGCGGATCATCTAGTACCTGATCACAAAGTCCAGACTCAACAGCCTCCCCATTTTTCATAACAATAATTTTATCAGCTAACAATCTAATCACTGCTAAATCGTGAGAAACGATTACAACTGATAAATTTAATTCTCTAACTAATTTTCTTAACAAATCTAAAATTTTTGCTTGAACAGAAACATCAAGACCTCCTGTTGGTTCGTCCATGAAAATTATTTTAGGACTCGTAACCAAATTTTTTGCTATTTGTAATCTTTGCAACATTCCACCAGAAAATGTTCTTGGAAAATCATCTACTCTACTTTTATCGATTTCTACTTTATCTAACCATTTAAAAATAGTTTGCCTAATATTTCCATAATTTCTTTGTCCAATCGACATTAATCTTTCACTAATATTTCCACCAGCACTTACATCTAATCTTAAACCGTCTCTAGGATTTTGGTGAACAAAAGCTAATTCAGTTCTTATCAATAACCTTTTCAATGACTCAGATATTTCTAGAAAATCAATCGTTTCATTACCTGTTTCAATTAAGATTTTTCCACTATCAGGAATAAGATTGCCTGATATGGAATTTATAAAAGTTGTTTTTCCTGAGCCAGATTCTCCTACTACACCAACGACTTCCCCAGGATATAATGTCAAATTCATATTTTTGCATCCCACTTGATTACCGTAATATTTGTTTAAATTATGAACTGACAAAATTGGTTGCATTTAATTATTTTCCATTCTTTGATTACAATAATTTGTATCTGAACATATAAATGATCTATTACCGTCATCATCAGTAATTATTTCATCTAAAAAACTCTCATTTGATCCACAAATAGAACATTTATGAGGTGCCTTTGAGGGATCAAATGGATAATCTTCAAAATCAAGACTCGTTACTTCAGTATAAGGTGGTATTGCATAAATTCTTTGTTCTCTTCCTGCTCCAAATAATTGAATAGCAGGGTTATTGTTCATTTTTGGGTTATCAAATTTTGGAATAGGTGATGGGTCCATTATATATCTATCATTTGTCTTTACCGGATAAGCATATGCTGTTTCTATATGACCATTTTTGGTAATATCTTCATATAACTTTACATGCATAATTCCATATTCTGATAGTGCATGCATTTTTTTAGTTTCTTGATATCTTGGTTCTAAAAACGCAAGAGGTTCTGGTATTGGAACCTGATAAACAAGTATTTGTTTTTCTTTTAACTTTTCTTCTGGAATTCTGTGTCTTGTCTGAATTATCGAAGCTTGGCTTGTTTTTTCTGTGGTCTTAATATTAGCAGTTTTTTTAAAGAAATTTCTAATTGAAACTGCGTTTGTAGTATCATCTGCTCCTTGGTCAATAACTTTTATCACATCGTCAGTTGTTAAACATGACGATGTTACTTGAACCCCTCCTGTTCCCCATCCGTATGGCATAGGCATTTCTCTAGATGAAAATGGAACTTGATAACCTGGTATACAAAGAGCTTTAATCAAAGCTCTTCTTATCATTCTTTTTGTATTTTCGTCTAAATAAGCAAAATTATAAATTTCATCTTGAGCTGCAACAGTATTTTTTTTATTTTTAAATTTAAGTACGTTGTTCATTTTTTTTATACTCTTCTCTAATTTTTCTTACTAAATCCAATTCCGCCTGAAAATCTACATAATGAGGTAATTTGATATGTTCTAAAAAACCTGTGGCTTGAATATTATCACAATGAGATATAACAAATTCTTCATCTTGAGCAGCAACACCTAAGTACTCCTCACCAAATTCTTTCCATCTCATTGATCTGTCAACCAAAGCCATAGAAATAGCTTTTCTCTCTAATTGACCAAAAACTAAACCATATCCACGGGTAAATTGAGCAGGTATTTTTTTACTACCTTTAAATTGGTTTACTGACTCACACTCAGTAAACATGACATCAGCAATATTTATTTCTATACCTAATTCTGGAATTTCAAATTGAACCTCAACGTAACCAGTTCTTAATTCACCAACAAATGCATGGTTTCTAGCATAACCTCTCTGTGTTGAGTAAGCTAAACCAAGAAGAAAACCCTCATCTCCTCTTGAAAGAGATTGCAATCGTTCAGATCTTGTTAAAGGAAAATTAATTGGGTTTCTTGTAATATCTTTAGATGTTTTGCCACTAGGTATTTCTTTCTGAATTAATCCTTCTTTATTTAAAAAGCTTAAAACATGCGGGATTTCTTTATCATCATATTTTTCAATCTTAGCTTTTTCATACTCACCATCAGCAAGAAGTTTGAAGTCAAGTAAACGGTGTGTGTAGTCAAATGTTGGGCCTAACTTTTGTTTACCTGGGATATCTTTAAATGTTGCAGATATTCTTCTTAGACATAACATTTTGCCAGTTTCGATAGGTTTGCTTGAACCAATTCTAGGTAAAGTAGTTCTATAGGCTCTCATTAGAAAAATTGCTTCAATCAAGTCACCTCTAGACTGTTTGATTGCAAGAGCAGACAAATCTTTGTCATATAAAGATCCTTCTGACATAACTCTATCAACACTTAAAGTTAGTTGTTCACTAATTTGTTTAATATTTAGTTCTGCTATATTTACATCCCCTCTTCTTATTTCGGATAACCAGGAATGTGCGTTATTTATTGCCTTTTCCCCACCTTTTACTGATACATACATTTTATAGCTCTCCTATTTTCAATGATCTTGGTATTGAATAAAATTTATCATTATCAACAAAATAAAAATCAAGTCCTAATGGAAATTGCTGGTTATTTTTTTTTATAATCTCTCTATCAGGTAAAAATATACTTTTAGAACTTTTAATACCAGGACCAGTAATTATGGCATTTGGTTTTTCAAATTTAGACTGGCAAATAATAGTGCACGATTGATCAGGATTTTGGTCGTCCCCTTTTTTAAATTCATCTAATGGTAAAAGATCATCCCAAATACCAATTGCAAAATTTGCATTTTTTTTATCTGTAATATTTGCACCTGTATTAAATTTAATCCAATCAATAGTTTCTGGATTGTTAATATCACGACCTAAAAAAATATTCGAATAACTGTCACAAAAAGTTTTTATAATTGAACAACTGGCTGAAAACATTTTTGAAGGCGAATTTATACTGTCTAATATTTCGATCGAACCAGGATATGAAGTTGCAAACAAAATACTTCTAAAATAATCAGCACTTGTTTGAGAATTATTTTTTTTAGAAACAACTTCCATAGATTATTTATCCTCACCTCTTACCAAGGTAAAAAAATCAACTTTAGTAGCTTCTGTTTTAGATAATATTTCATTTCTTTTGTTATTTTTATATTTAATTAATTTATCAATTATATTTCTTTTAATTATTTCTTTTTTTTCAGTTTGCATCAATGCATCACACAAAGCTGCAATTTTGGATTTATATTTATTTCTACCTTGAACATAACCATGTCCTTGAATTTTTTTATCTAAACTTAATGAACATCTCGTTATAGTTACTTCTCCAACATTAAAATTATCACCTGTGACGCCTGCTTTTCCTTGAACCATAACACTGCCAATCTCAGGTTCTCTTAACCAATTATATTCTATTTTCATATTTAAATTGTCCCAAAGCGATATTAGATAATTTTCATCTGCTGTTGCTAAATAACTTAACCATTGTTTTCTTGATTCATTTTTCATAATACTATACAACTAGACAAGTACTAAAATTAAAAATAATTTCAATATATTATTTATTAAAATTTTATGACAACAAAAGATTTGCTTTGGAAGGAAATATACAATTCAATCAAAAGAGAAATTGTTTTAAATAAGTACAAAATTAATAAAAAGTTAGATTCTGAGAATGACTATGCAAAACAATTTAATGTCAATAGACACACTATAAGAAGAGCTTTTAAAGAACTTAAAGATGATAATTTAATATATTCAAAAAGAGGTCTTGGAGTATTTGTTAAATCATCAAAAATTAATTACTCAATTAGTAAAAACGTACGATTTACCGAGAATATACTTCAAGAAAACCAATCTGTAAGAATTGAAATAAAGAGTTTTGATATTGCTGAATGCAATCCTTTTGAAAAAAAAGAACTCAATTTAAAAAAAAATGATAAAGTTACACGCATAAATAGCATAGGTTTTGTCAACAAGTCACCTTCTGTTATAACCTTCAGATCAATTCCTTATACAAAATTTCCAAAATTTATTAATCTTTTTGTTAAAAAACAATCAGTAACAAAAGCTTTTCATTTATTGAATATCAAATCAATTAAAAGATCAAAAACTCTAGTCAATGCAGAAATTGCAGACAAAATAAAATCAAATTTATTAAATATAAATGAGGGTGAAGCATTATTAAAAACTACATCTGTTAATGTCGATTTTAAAAACAATCCTATAGAGTTAAGTGAAAGTCATTTTATTGGATCTAAAATTCAATTTTTAATAAAAAATTAGATTTTCTACCTTAGGTTTAAATTTCATATAACTTAAACAAAATTTAAAAGATTCATTAATAATATTTTAACATTTATTAAAGATTAGAGGATTAATAAATTCCTCAAATGATTATTAAAAAAGTTAACAAATTTTTCGGTGATAATCATGCCGTTAAAAACGTTTCTTTTGAGGTTAACAAACCTCAAATGATAGGAATTATAGGTAGATCTGGGGCTGGTAAATCAACATTACTAAGAATTATAAATCGACTTACCGACGCAACAGATGGGTCGATTGAAATTGAAGGTCAAAATATTCTAGATTTAAAAAGTAAGGAAAAGAGATCATGGCAAAGAAACTGTGCAATGATTTTTCAACAATTTAATTTAGTCCCACGATTAGATGTTCTAACAAATGTAATATTAGGCAGATTAAACTATCAGGGCTCATTTAGAGCATCTTTAAAAATGTTTTCTCGAGATGAAAGAGCTGATGCTTTGATTTTACTTAACAACTTAGGTATGGCTAACACTGCTCTCCAAAGAGCTGAAACATTATCTGGAGGTCAACAGCAACGTGTAGCTATATGCAGAGCTTTGATGCAAAATCCTAAAATGATTTTAGCAGACGAACCTATAGCATCTTTAGACCCAATGAATGCAAGAATGGTAATGGAGTCATTAAGAAAAATTCATGATGAAAAAAATTTAACGGTCATTTCAAATCTTCATACACTTGATACAGCGAAAACTTATTGTGATCGAATTATTGGAATGAAAGATGGTGAAATAGTCTTTGATGATTTGCCTGAAAAATTATCTGATAAACTTGCAAGAGAAATTTATGGTGCAGAGGCTGATGAAGCTTTTGAACCACAAGTAACATCCACTGAGCTTAAAACAAAAAAAAAGATAAATGGAGATGTTGAGAAAGAATTTGCAACTGCATGAGATCAATAACTCATCGTTACAAATAAGTCGTTAGACTAAAATTATAAAAAGGAGATAATTATGTTTAATAAACTAACAAGAGTTATTGCACTTTTGGCTATGGTGTTTTTTTCAACTCAAGCTAATGCAGTAACTTACACAGGTCCAAAAATGGACTTAAGTAAACACCAACCAGAATTTAGAGTTGGTTTTTTAGGTGACGAAGCAGCTCAAGATATTATAGCTAGAAATGAATGTTTCATGCCGTATATCGAAGCCGCTTATGGTGTACCTGCTAAATTCTTTACATTTAAAGATTACGCAGGAACAATGGAGTCGATGCTAGGTGGTAATCTAGATTACACATGGTTTGGTTCATCCGGATATGCGGGTATGTATCTTAAAGATCCAACTGCAGTAGTACCAGTACTAACAAGAATGCAGCCAACAGGTGATATGGGTTACTACTCTGTTGCAGTAGCAACTAAAGCATCTGGAATTAAATCAATGGCAGATCTTAAAGGTAAATCTTTTGGTTGGGCTGACCCTAACTCTACATCAGGTTTTTTAATTCCTTCAATTGAATTAAAGGCTATGGGTATGGACCCAGATACATATTTTTCAAAAACACAGTTTTCTGGAGGACATGAAAACAATGTATTAGCGGTAATGAATGGTGATGTTGATGCTGGTGTAACATGGGTATCTGGTGTTGGTAGCTGGGAAGAAGGATATTCGTCAGGGAATTTAAGAAAAATGGTTGATAAAGGGATTTTAAATATGGACGACATTGTTCAAATTTGGTCTTCAAAATTAATTCCTAATGGTCCAATTGTGATGCCTACTTTTTTACCTGTTAGAGCACACCAAGTAATGATTGGTTTAAAGCAATGGATACACGAGAACGATCCAAAATGTAGCGAAAACGTTGCAAACGGGATTGTAAAAAAATGGGTTCCGGTGGATCATTCTTTTTACGAATCAGTTGTAGCTGCAAGAAAAGCTAAAATTGAAGCGCAAAAAAATAATTAATTAAACCCCCTATAATCAGAGGCAAAGACTGTAAATCTTTGCCTCTGATTTATTTTTAAAAATTATGACAAAAGCCTTACCTGCCAACCTAGAACAAATTGAAGTTAATTTAAAAAAATTAACAAACCAGAGAACTAGGTCCTCGCTACTTGGAATTGCAATTCTAATATTAATTTTTTTTGGTGGTACCTTGGTATCGTTAGAAGCAAATGCAGGGTCTTTTGGAAGAGGTATAGCTAATTTTTTTAACTACCCTAGAGATTTATTTGTAGACACTTTTGAGATGGGATGGAAATATTGGCCAAGAGTTGTAAAATACATACCTGAATTAATTATTACTTTAAATATTGCTTTATTTTCAACTTCTATAGGTTTTATTTTAGCAATTATATTTGCAATTTTTTCAAGTAGGAATCTAATTAGAAACAAAAAAGTTATTCAATTTACAAAATTTTTAATGGATGTGACAAGATCATTTCCAACATTAATAATAGCAATGGTGTTTTTATATCTAATGGGTAAATCATCTTTACCAGCTGTAATTGCTATAACAATACATACTGCTGGAGCACTTGGTAAATTATTTACAGAGGCTATAGAAAATTGTGATGGAAAACCTATTGAAGGTTTAAGTTCTGTTGGTGCAACTTGGACACAGAAGATAAGATTTTCAGTTCTTCCCCAGGTACTACCTTTGTTTTTAAGTTATGGAATATTGAGGTTAGAAATTAATGTTAGAGAATCTACAATATTAGGTTTTGTTGGTGCAGGTGGAATTGGAGAAATGTTAGCGGCTCTAATTCAGTGGAATTATGGAGCTGATGTTTTAGCGTGTATGTTCTTACTGGTTGGTACAATAATTGCATTAGATTATTTGTCTGCATATTGGAGACATAAATTAATTGGAGCAAATCAATGAGTTCTAGTTTAGCTATTCAAAGAGAAAATATTCGTAAATTATTTCCTGACACATTTAAACAAGCCAGAAAGAGTAGATTAAGAGGCCAAATAATTTTTTTTCTCGTCTTAGTATATTTAATAGTAGGTTTTTTTACTTTAGATGTTGTTGATATCCCAAAAAAATGGAAACCACAAAATGCTGCTATGTTTGTCTTAGACACATATGCACACAAAGATCATGTAACAATGAAATGGGAAAATCATGAGGATATTAAAATAGCTTTTGAAGGAAATTATAGAAGTGTTTATGGAAGAGATAATCTTGATAAATCAATTCCAGATTGGTTTTACAAAAATTCTGATAATGTTGGCAATGTAGTTGAGTTTAATAATAAAGGTAAGGCAATATTGTACAAAGATAAAGTCGAGATTGTAAATTTTCCAAAATATGAGAGAGATTTTACCATAAAATTAAATTCTAATGGCAAACCTTACCTTGTAGGTTCAGAGGATTTGGTCATAGAAGATTTAAAAGGTTTTAGAATCACAGAAAATAGAGTTGAATTTAGACCAACTTTGTATGAGAGAATTCAAGTATATCCAAAAAAAGTTGAAATTCATCGTTACAGTATCGGATGGAAATATTTTTGGTTTGATTTCTCAAGTCCGTTAGAACCATATACCTTTTTCGAAGCACTAGGTTTGACTTTTTCTAAAGAAAGAGTTGTTCCTGAAATGTCTAATTTAAAACTTTTCTTAACAGAGATTAAGAATAATGAAGCATTTATGCACGGTAGAGTTTGGTGGGCTATGCTTGAAACAATTGTTATGGCTGTATTAGGGACAATGTTTGCTACAGTTATGGCTCTTCCCTTATCTTTTCTTGCGGCATACAACGTTACCCCAATTAAAACTCTGAGATTTATGTTGAGAAGATTATTTGATACTTTAAGAGGAATAGATTTTTTAATTTGGAGTTTAATATTTTTAAGAGCTTTTGGTCCAGGACCCTTCACTGGTATTTTTGCAATTGGTTTTACTGATACAGGTACTTTAGGTAAATTATATTCTGAAGCAATTGAAAATACTGAGAAGAAACAACAAGAAGGAGTTCAATCTACAGGGGCTAGCAAATTTCTACAACATAGATTTGGTATAATTCCTCAAATACTTCCAATTTTTGTATCTCAATCCTTATACTATTTAGAGTCAAATACTAGAGGAGCCGTAATAATAGGTGCAATGGGTGCAGGAGGAATTGGGTTACAATTTTTAGGTGCGCTAGCTACTGGAAATGATTTTGAAAATGTCGCCTACATGGCAATATTAGTTTTGGCTGTAGTAATATTTATGGATAGATTATCTGCTTGGCTTAGAAGAATATTAATTGGATCAGATCAATTAATTGTAAGGTAAATAGAAAAAATACCTTTATCAAAAATTTTTCTAGAAATTTTAATTTAGGAATTTAAAAAGATAAAAATCAATCTTTCCAGAATTTCCACCAAGGTTTTTCTTCCTTTGTTATTTCATTATTGTCAACAACAACTTTAGTTATAGATGGATCCTCTCCATCTACTAATCCTGCTCTAGCAGTTGTTTTAGCGTCTTCTAATTTTAGTTTTGCCTCAAAAACTCTATTTTCATTACACAATTTCATGCCCTCTTTCATTAATGCTTCTGCCTCAGATGCTTTTTCGGGACTAGATCTTGAAATATCATTTTTAACAGTGGCTCTTAACATAAGTACGCCAGGGTCTTCACAATTCCCTATTTCATTTTTAAATGTATCCTCAGTATTTTGTGAATAACTACTGCCGGCTTGTTGCTCTGTTATTTTAGCATGATTTTCAGCTTGAGTAATAGAAATTGTGGATAAAGTTAATATAAATGAGATTAAGATTTTATTCATAATAATCTATTAACTTACTTTTGTTAAAAAAATGTTAAAGAAATAAAAAAATTTGTGAAATATTTGTCTGCATTTTTAATAGGTATATCAGTTACCTTTTGTTACAGCAGTTGTATGTATCTGTTCTCAGCGTTGTTGCTAACTTGGGAAAATGAACTTAGTATCTCAAGGAATAATTTAACATTTATTTATTCTCTAGGCTTAGTTGTGCATAGTTTACTTTTACCTTTTCTAGGTAAGATTGTAGATAGAAATCTAAGTTTTCCAATGATGTGGACCAGTCCTATACTGTTAGGACTAAGTGTAATTTATCTTTCATCAGTAGATACATATGGTGGATTTTTACTTGCTTGGATACTTGTCAGTGCAACCTCGGGTGGCTGTCTTTATACGATGCTTTTTAGTGTCATTACTATTAATTTAAAATCAAAGGCCAAAACATCTATTGCAATAATTACTTTATTTGCTGGATTTGCAAGCACATACACATTTCCTACTGCTACTTATTTAACAGAACAATATGACTGGAGGTTTACTGTATTTATTTTTGGAATATTAAATATATTGATTAGTTCACCAGCTAATTATTTTGGTTTCAAAAATATAATTATAAAAGAATTTAAAAAAATTGAAAAGAAAACAGATCAAAATTCAAAGCTTAAAATAATACTTAAAGATTATAGATTTTGGTTATTTAGTTTTTCATTGTTTGTTATTGGATTTAATATTGGTGCTATTACAACTCATGTAATTCCAATGTTGCAGGAAAAAGGGATGAGTCTATCCCAAGCTGTATTGACAGCATCTCTGTTTGGACCAGGACAAGTAATAGGTAGAATTTTAGTTATGATATATGGAGGTGATAAGTCAAATTTAAAATTATTTGTAATTTGTTTTTACTCGATGGTAGTTGGAATGATATTTTTATACTTTATAAATATTAATCATTACTTAGCATTTTTATTTGTTTTATTTAATAGTTCAGCATATGGCAGTATGGCTATTTTAAAACCTTTGGTTCAAAATGATACTTTTGGCCAAAAAAACTTTGGCAATATTCATGGTATTTTAGCTTTGCAATATATGATTGGTAGTATTGCTGGTCCATGGATTGGTTCGTTGGTATGGAATGTAGGAGGATATGATTTGTTAATATTAGTATTTTTTGTTTTAGCAATATTTGGTAACTCGACAGCAATTTTTTTAAACAAAAAAAAGTTTATTTAAAGCTTCTCTCTACGTGTTTGTAAAAATAATTTATATTTGGAATTTCTAAATTTTCAATTTTAGCAAGATCATCATATTTTCTTAATCTAACTGCATCTTGCATAAAAGGTTGTTTAATAAATTCGTTTGCTTCCTCTTTGGAAAAACTTCCTCCTTGGACATCTAAACTTCGTTTTGAAGCAATAGATAAAGACTCATAATAACCTTTTTCACAATAAACCAAATATCTTTTAGCCGGAACATGTCCTTTAATTAATATTGTAACATCTTCTGGAAAAAATCTAGAAAGAAAAAGAGATCCTGAATTTTCATGCTTTTTATCTATTCCTTTTTTTATGGCTTCTTTGTCATTATTAATTAAGTGACCAATATCATGGAATAGGGCTGCAGTAATAAAAAAATGGTTTTCATTATTTTTTTTTGCCAATAATGCGCATTGAATTGCATGTTCTAGTTGTGAAACTTTTTCATTTCCATATTGTTTGTCTGATCCAATTTCTTCTATAATTTTAAATAAATTGGCAATATTTGACATATTATCCATCATATTCTTTTAAATTAAAAATGTTTCAGTTTTATTACAATTTAGATTTAGTACTCATTAAGTATAGAAAAAATATTTTATAGTAATAAAAGTTAAAAATGAAAAAACTTTTATTTGTTTGTACTGGCAATTCTCACAGAAGCATATTGGCCGAAAGTGTAGTTAATAAATTTCATAAAAATAAATTTATTGGTTACAGTGCGGGTAGCAAACCATCTGGAATAATTAATAAATATGTCATTAAGTATCTAAATGAAAATAATTTTGATACAAAAAATCTGTCATCAAAAAACTTCAACAAATTCTTGAATGAGAAAACAAACTTTGATCAGGTATTTACTGTATGTAACAATGCTAGTAATGAAGTTTGTCCAGTCTGGCCATCCCCTGAAAAAATAGTTCATTGGGATATTGAAGATCCTGTTTATATCATTAATGAGTTAGAGAAGAGTGATAAACCAAATAAAGAAGAGCTGATTTCAACAGAAATACATAAAACTTATTCCAATTTAGAAACAAGAATTAATGATTGGATAAAAAATTATGAAATATAGTAAGTTTTTTCTTGGAGAGTTTATTGGTAGTTGTTTCCTTGTAATGATTATTGTTGGCTCAGGAATAATGGCTGAAAATCTTACAAATGACACAGGTATTATGCTTTTAGCCAATACTATAGCAACTGGCGCAGGACTTTTTGTGCTAATAACTGTTTTTAGTGATGTTTCAGGAGCACATTTTAATCCATTTGTAAGTCTAGCAATGTTTCTTACAAAAAAATTAAAAGGAAATTTATTACCCACATATATATCTGCGCAAATTTTAGGTTGTTTGTTAGGTGTAGCACTTGCCAATTTCTTTTTCGAACATCAAATTTTTGAATTATCAACAAAATCAAGGGACGGAATAAATATATTTACATCTGAAATTGTAGCAACATTTGGATTGATACTGATAATTTTTGGATCATTAAAGAAAGGAAGTGTGGTAGTGGCCTCATGTGTAGCTTTTTATATCACTGCTGGTTATTGGTTTACATCATCTACATCATTTGCAAATCCTGCTGTAGCAATAGCGAGAACATTTACAGAAAGTTTTACTGGAATTAATTATATGTATACTCCAGTTTATATATTAGCAGAAATTATCGGTGCACTTTTTGCTGTATTTGTGGCTAAAAAAATGCTTTTCAATAACAGGACAAGAGATAAAACTATTTCGTAGAAAAATTGAACCTATAAGATTTAAGGTCAATTTTCTAAATCAGTTTTTAAAAAATTTATTGAATATTAAAGATTAAAATAATAATGAAGAATATCTATAAGTAAAAACTATTACAGGCTAGAAGGATTAATACTTTCAAACTCCAGCATGTTTTTAAAGGTACACATTTCAGGTTTTGTGAAAGTAATTTTTGGAAATTTTTTATTAAAATCAGAGGATAATTGTTTATTAAATTTAATTAAATTTTTTATTTCAGTCTCATTAAGTTGTCTCAAGATATAAGCCAATGTAACATGGAAAGTATATCTTTGATGATTTTCAAATTTAATTTTCAATAAATTACTTAGTTCATCTCTACAATTTCTTAAAATTTTTTCGTCCTCCTCAGAAAAGGGTTCTAAAACAATGCTGTAACCACCAAAAAATGTTTTTAGTTTTAAATTGATTTCTTTTGGAAAATTATAGTTTTCAATTCTTTTATTTAATTGAATAGCTATATCTTTGTAATCCATATCAAGATCTATATCTGTTGGCCAATAATAAGTATTTTTTGTATTTAAATTACAACAGTCAAATAATGTCATATGAAAACTAGATGGAGGTAAATAGGAATAAGTTTTTTCAGGATTAAAATTTTCTAAATTTTTTTGAAAACCAATAATTTGATCAGATAAATATGTATTAAGAGGAATATTACAAATTATTGTGCACCCTGGAAATGGTAAAGGTTTTCCTTTATCGTCAAATTTATTTTCTGCACCTTTTAAACTATACCCTCTAAGTTTACCTGCTAAAAATTGCTCTTGGTTATTAACTATATTTAAATCCATTAAAATAAACTAAAACCAGTTTATATTTTCTTTATCACAAAGTTCTTTCAGCCTTAATGGATAGTCTGTCATGATACCATCTACGCTATACTCAATCATTTTTAACATATCGTACTCTTCATTAACTGTCCAAACGTTCACTGGCAAATCTTCCTGATGAGAAATTTCTACTAGTTTTTTTGTAATATCTTTATGGTATGGATGCCAAGCCTTTCCACCTTGTGATTTTATAATTTTTGGTAACTCATATTTTTCAAAAAAAGGTAAGAAACTCATCCATGGAGATCTATTGTAAATTGTATTTTTAATTTTAATTCCTGTCTGTTGTTGAAAACTTAAATAAGCTCTTGAAATTTCAGGGTAATGATTTTTGATTTCTGTCAGTGTTCTCCAATCAAATGAAGAAATGATTATTTTATTTTGTAAATTTGATTTATTTACTTCTTGCATAACAAGTTTTACCATTTCCTCTGGGGTTGGAGTTAAATTTTCCTCGTCAGGTGTAGATTTAATTTCTAAATTTATTAATAAATTTTCAGATTTGTTTTTTGAAGATAATTCTAATAACTCAGAAAGTTTTGGTATCTTTTGATTTTCTAAAGTTTTTTGATTAACAAATCTTCTTCCATATCTAGATAATTTATTTAAAGCCCCAACATCAAATTTTAAAAGCTCATCGTCACTTAAGTCAAATATTATTATATTTTCATCCGTTATCCAATTTCCCTCATTATCTTTTGTAAAACTTGGATCTAATCTAAAGTCATGTGTAATCACAGGAATAAGATCTTTGGAAATCAAAATATCTGTTTCGTATGCATTAATATTGTTTTTAAATAAATATTTAAAACTTTCTAGAGTATTTTCAGGAAGATCTCCTCTAGCGCCTCTATGGCCGTAAATTTTAATATAATTTGGCTTTGATAAAATCAAAATTAATTTACTCGATTACCATTAGATTTATCAAAAACATAATAATTGTTATCATTTATGTTCAAAGATAATTTACTTCCCTTTTTAATAATTTGACTTCCAGGACATCTAAAACAAAAATCTTTTTTATTTTTTATTTCTCCATAAATCAAATTATCTGAACCTAATTGTTCAACAAGATCTACAGATAAATTTATTAAACCTTTATCAGTTTGCGACATATGCTCTGGTCTAATTCCTAATATAACTGGTCCATTAAAATCACTTGTAACATTATTAATTTCAAAACCTTCTGAAGTAAGAGTTTTATTTTTTAATTCTCCTTCAAGAAAATTCATCTGTGGCGAACCTATAAATCCTGCGACAAACATAGATTTAGGATTATTATAAATTTCTATCGGTGTTCCAAGCTGCTCAATAAGGCCATTATTTATTACTGCCAGTCTATCAGCTAAGGTCATAGCTTCTACTTGGTCATGAGTTACAAATATACTTGTCACTCCAACTTTTTGCTGAAGTTTTTTTATTTCAAGCCTCATTTGTATTCTTAGTTTTGCATCTAAATTAGATAATGGCTCATCAAATAAAAATATTTTAGGACTTCTTACAATAGCTCTTCCCATAGCAACTCTCTGCCTTTGACCTCCTGACAACATGGATGGTTTTCTTTGCAAGTATTCAGAAATTTGTAATAGCTTTGCTGCCTCATTAACTTTTTTTTCAATATCTTCTTTTGAAATACCTCTATTTTTTAATCCGTAAGCCAAATTGTTGTAAACATTCATGTGAGGATAGAGTGCATAATTCTGAAAAACCATCGCAACATCTCTCTCTGAAGGGTCAACTTTATTAATTAATATTCCATCAAGATTTATATTACCTTCAGTTATGTCTTCTAACCCAGCAATCATTCTTAAAAGAGTAGATTTTCCACATCCACTCGGTCCAACAAAAACCATGAATTCACCATTTTCTACATTCATACTTGTCTCATGAACAGCTTTAGTTCCGTTTGGATAGATTTTAGTAACTTTATTTAATTCTAAAAAACTCATTTATTTCTCTGTTTGAATTAATCCTTTTATGAACCATTTTTGCAAAAATACTACCACTAAAACTGGGGGGATCATTGATAAAATAATATAAGCAAATCTCTCTGCTGTTCTTGGTAAAGCAACTCCCTCATAACTTTCAGTAAATATAATTTTCATTCCCATTACTACAGTCCAATATTCCTCACTCGTAGTCATTATTAACGGCCATAAATATTGACTATATCCGTATACAAACATGAATATAAACATCGCTGCAATCATTGTTTTAGATAATGGAACTAAAAAATCTATAAAAAATCTCCAACTATTTGCACCATCTAATTTTGCTGATTCAAGTAATTCATCAGGTATAGTTTTATAAAACTGTCTAAAAAAAAAGGTAGCGGTGGCTGATGCAACCAATGGAAGAACAAGACCTGTGTATGAATTAGTTAAACCTAAATCTGATACAATCTTATAACTTGGAAAAATCCTAACCTCCAGAGGCACAAGTAAAGTAATAAAGATTAACCAAAAAATTGGTACAGCTAATTTGAATCTAAAATAAACTAAAGCATAAGCTGACATTGCTGAGATAATTACTTTAAGGGTTGCAATTCCTAAAGCCATTATAAAGCTATTTATAAACATTTTTGCAGCAGTCACTTCCTCTGACCAACCACCCTTCTCATTTAAAACTTCGTTATAATTTCTTGTTAATTGATCGCCAAGACCAAATTTCATTCCCTCTTTTAAAATAGTTACAGTATCGTGGGTAGAGCTAGCAAATGATAACCAAATCGGAATTACCATTAATAAAACACCTAGTATAAGTACAATGTGTGCTAAAATTTGTGATAATTTAATTTTCATTTGTCTTGAAAGATCCCTTTAATAAAATATTTTTGTAATACAATTATAATTAATACTGGTGGTATCATTGACATGATAACAAATGCAAATTTGTTAACAATTGATCCAGACATCATCTTTAATCCCATGACAACAGTCCAATATTGTTCAGAAGAAGTTACTAATATCGGCCATAAATATTGATTATAACCGAATACAAACATAAATATGAACATTGCAACAATCATTGTTTTTGACAATGGCACTAAAAAGTCAATAAAAAATCTCCAAGTATTTGCACCATCCAATTTTGCTGATTCAAGTAATTCATCAGGTATAGTTTTATAAAACTGCCTAAAAAATAAAGTAGCTATAGCAGAAGCTGAAATTGGAATAATTAGTCCCCAATATGAGTTTACTAAGTTAAGTGTAGACATAACAGAATAGGTAGGAAAAATTCTTAACTCCAGAGGGACTAGTATAGTAATAAAAATTATCCAAAATAATAATGTTGCATATTTCACTCTAAAATAAACTAAGACATATGCAGTCATAAGAGATGAAATAACTGATAAAAACGCAACTCCAGTTGCCATTAAAAAACTATTTAAAAACATCTTTAATGCAGTAATTTCTTTAAAAAAACCACCTTCATATAATAAAACTTTTGTATAATTCTCTAAAAACTTATCTCCTAAAAAAAATTGAAGACCTTGGGTATTAATTATCGAAGCTGTATGAGTTGAGCTTGCAAAAATTAACCAAACAGGAATTATCATAATAAAAATGCCTATCAAAAGAATTAAATGAGAAAAGTTTGATGAAAAATATCTAATCATTTTAATTGTAATGTATTTTCCCTTCTATGTATCTAAATTGAAAAATTGTAATAACTAAAACAATCAACATCATCATAATTGATTGAGCACCAGCACTTCCTAAGTCTAACCCCCTAAATCCGTCCATGTATGCTTTATAAACAAGAGTTCTTGTTTCACCTGAGGGTGCACCAATTGTTGTAGTGTCAATTATTCCAAAAGTATCAAAAAAAGCATAAGTTATATTGATAATGATTAAAAAGAAAGTTGTGGGCATCAATAGAGGGAAAGTGATTGTCCAAAATCTTCTGAAACTACTTTTACAATCAATTATCGATGCTTCAATGACAGATTGTTGTATTGCTTGAAGACCGGCTAAGAAGAAAATAAAATTAGCACTTATTTGTTTCCATGATCCTGCTATTATTAAGTAGATATAAGAATCAAAAACACTTTCATACCAATTAAAACCCCATAAATCGTTAAATAGATGATACAATAATCCAAATCTTTCACTAAAAAAATAATTTGCCATAACACCCACCACCGCTGGCGCAATAGCATAAGGCCAAATCAAAAGAGTTTTGTAGGCACTTTTTCCATGCATTACATTATTGGCTTGTACAGCAAGTAACAATCCAATGGCTCCTGTAACAAGTGTAATCACAAAGCTATAAATAATAGTAAACTTGAAAGCTATTAAATAAGCCGGGTCATCAAAAATAAATAAAAAATTATCAAACCATACAAATTGTCTTCCAAATCCAAATGCATCTTGCATGGTAAATGCATCTCTAAAAGTTTGTATTATTGGCCAATATAAAAATATTAATAAAATACCTAGCTGTGGTGCTAAAAAAAAATACTGTGAATAGTTTGATTTAAACTGAACTTTTTTCATAAAATAAATAGGAGGGTATATTAATACCCTCCTAATTTATATTATTTTTTAAAGAGTCTTAGCAAATTGTTTTAACAATTTAGCTGCACCCTTATCCATGTTCTTTAATCCTTTTTCGATTGATATTTTGCCATTTAACATTGGCTCAACATTTTCGTAAATTACTTCACGAATTTGAGGCCAGTTACCAGCTCTATATCCACCAGGAATAGTTGAACCTTCTAAGCTTAATTGTTCACCAACAGCTTTGTGATATGGAGAAGCTCTATAAAAGTTTATAGTTTCAGCTAATTCTATACCACCTTTAGTTACAGCAGAATAACCTGTCATGTTGTGATAGTATAAATCCATTTCAGGAGAACCCATAAATTCTATGAATTTAGCAAGTCCTTTATACTCTTCTTCTGTATGACCATTTAAGATCCAGTTTGCTGCGCCACCAATAAATGTTGGATACTCTTTGCCACCAGTTACTGAGTCCCAATAAGGAATATGATTAACTGTAAAATTTGGAACAACACCTTTCATTCCACCAAATGATGCAGCAGATCCAAACCAAAAAGCAGCCTCACCTGCTATAAATGGTGCTTGATTATCTCCCCAAGCTCTTCCTTTATAGCCGTAGAGACCTTTTTCGTACCATTCTTTTACTTTTTTCCAATGATAAACAAATGCATCTGTTTCAGCAAATAAAGTTTTTGTCGGAACAGCATCGTAACCATTGTTTCCATCTGTCATAAGGAGATTATGTCTTGAAAAGAAATTTTCTGTCCAGATCCAAGGAGAGTGACTTTGAACTAAAGGAATATATCCAGCAGCTTTAATTTTTGGAGCCATAGCCTCAAATTCTTCATAAGTTTTTGGAACTGATTCTATTCCTACTTCTTTCAATATGTCCATATTTGCATACATTAAGCAAGTTGAACTATTAAAAGGAACACCTATCATTTTTCCATCAGAGTCAGCATAGAAGTTTTTAATTCCAGGAATATAATTATCTGCATCTACTTTAATTCCATATTTCTCAGCCATATCTTCAAAACCAATAACAACGCCATTTTTAACTTGGGCTACCATAATTGCAGCACCAGCATCGTAAACCTGTGAATAATGTGGTTGGTCTCCCGCTCTAAATGCAGCTATAGTTGCCGCCATGTTATCTTCATAACTTCCTTTACCTGTAGGAATGACGGTGTATTCATCTTGTGAAGCATTAAATCTATTTGCAATTTCAATAATTACATCACCAAGAAATCCACTATTTCCATACCACCAATGAATTTCTGTCTTTGAATAACTGTGTGATGTAAAAGAGAAAGTAAATAGAATTGTTAAAACACTCAATATTTTTTTCATTTTACCTCTTTGTTTATTTATTATTCATTATGAATAAATTATTTATATTAAAGTATCGTTAAATTTTGATTACTTAAATGTAAAAATATATAATGTTTCTAAAAGAGGTTGTATATTTTAAAACAAATCATAATTTAAATGTCTAAAATATTCGATTTATTCATAATAGGTGGCGGTATAAACGGTGCAGGTATTGCAAGGGATGCTGCGGGTAGAGGTTTATCAGTTTGTTTAGCTGACAAAGGTGAGATTGGTGGAGCAACTTCATCCTGGTCAACGAAATTAATACATGGTGGTCTTCGTTATTTAGAAAATTATGAATTCAAATTAGTTAGAGAATCTTTAAAAGAAAGAGAAATTGTTTATAAAATTGCTAAACATATTTCAAAACCCATTCCTTTTATAATTCCTTATGCAGATAAAATTCGACCAGCCTGGTTAATTAAAATTGGTTTATTTTTGTACGATAATTTAGGTGGCAAAAGTAATATACCAAAATCAAAAACATTTGATCTTAGAAAAAAATTTTCAAATATTCTTAAAGAAAAATACAAAACCGGTTTTCAATATTTTGATATACAAATTGACGATAAAAAATTAACGAAATTAAATACCAAAGATGCAAAAAGAAATAACGCTAAAATACTAGAATACAACAAAGTTAAAAAAGCTGAAATTATTGGCAATGAATGGATTATTAGTCTTGAAAATGGTGAAAAAGTAAAGTCAAAAATTTTGATTAATGCATCTGGACCATGGATAAATGAAACCTTAAATAAAAATATAAAAATTAAATCTAAGAAAAAAATTAGATTGGTTAAAGGAAGTCATATTATTACAAAAAAATTGTACAAAGAAAATGTTGCGTTCACATTTCAAAATACTGATAAAAGAATAATATTTGTAATACCTTACAAAGGGAAGTTTTCTTTAATTGGAACAACTGAAGAAGAGGTGAAATCACCTGAAAATAAAGGAATATCAAAAAAAGAAATTAGATATTTAATTAGTTCAGTAAATAATTACTTAAAAAAACAAATAACATCAAAGGACATCGTAGATACATATTCTGGGATAAGACCTCTAATTGAAGATTTTAAAACAGCCTCAAAAGTCACAAGAGACTATGTTTTTGATCTAAAAATTATAAAAAAATTACCTTTATTGAATATTTATGGAGGAAAACTTACCACCTACAGAAAATTGTCTGAAAAAGTCCTTATTGATCTTGAAAAATTTTTACCTAAAACAAAAAAAGGTCCATGGACACACAAAAAGAAGCTTTTTTAATTTCCATAGTCTTAAAAAATGCTTTTCATTAAGTAATTTTATTTAATTCTAGTTTGAATTATTTTGATAATTTTAGGTAAATCTTTAATTGTATCTATTACATAGTGAGCGCCTACTTTCTTAAATTTATTCTTGATCTTTTTTCTAAATTTAGTTTTATCTTTAAAAGAAAGTCTATTAAATTCGACTTCTGTTTTACCAAATTCATTACCTGAAAATATAACACCCACTACCCACATCCCAGCATTTACTCCCTCTAACAATCCAGGAATAGTGTCATCAACTTTTATACAATTTGATCCCTTGGTAATATTTAATTCAGAAAAAATTTTATATATTATTTCAGCTGAGGGTCTTCCAATTTTTGTGTATGAAGAACTATATGACACATCAGGTATAAATCTTTGTTTTTTTAGTTCTGGCAATATAACATTTAGAATTTCTTCTGAATATCCGGTATTGATTCCTATTTTTATTTTTTTGTTTTTTATAAAATCTAAAGTTTTTTTACTTCCTGATATAAATTTTGAATGTTTCTTAATTATTTTTTTTAATTCTGGATTAAAAAGTTTAAACAATTTATCAATATCTTTATCTGTTGGTTTTGATTTAAATTTTTTTTTCCACTGCGAATTAATTTTTCTTGTTGTTAGCAATGCTTTTATATGGGCTCGTTTTTCAATACCCATTGGTCCTATGGCTTGTTTTCGTGTAATTTTAATTCCAAACCTATCAAATAATTCTATAAGAACTTGAGATGGCGCAAGGCTTCCAAAATCTATTAATGTGCCAGCTAAATCAAATACAATTCCTTCTATATTGGAATTTTTCATATGTTTTTTTTCGAATCTTTTAATTAAAATTTAATATTTGAAATTAATCATATCTTTAATTGAATAATAATACTGATTTTATTGCTGTTTATTTTGATTTTAACTTGTTTTATTAATGTTACAAAAATATTACAGATTTATTACATATGCTGAAAATACTAAATTTCTTATTGATAATTTCAACAGTATGTTTGACTTCAGCAGCAAAAGCAAATGAGTTAGATTTAAACAAACTTTTGAGTAAGTTAAAAGATTGTAATACACAAAGTGATGCAAAAATTTTAGAAAAAAGCATATGGAATTTGTGGGAAACACATCCATCTAATTTTCAATTAACTATTGATTTAAAAGAAGGTTCAAGACTAGTTCAAAATGGAAATTATATAAGGGCATATAGGATTTTTAGTAAAATTATAGAAAAAGATCCTAATTGGGCTGAAGCTTGGAATAGACGTGCAACATCTTTATATTTTATGGGTAAGTATAAAAAATCACTTAGAGATATTGATATGGTCTTAAAACTTGAAAGCAGGCATTTCGGTGCTCTAATTGGAAAAGGACAAGTATACATGGAAATGAAAGATTACGAAAAAGCCTACACTAGTTATTTAGAAGCTTCATATATAAACCCAATGAATACTGATACAATAAATCAAATAAACAAAGTCTCTAAATTAATTAAAGAAAAAACAATATAATTACTTTATCTGTAAAATATCTTTAATATTATTAAAATATAATAACTTATGAATTATTTGAAAAATATTAAGCTTACAAATAATATAACTTTAATTAATAAGCCATTCAAAAAAAAAAGAATATTATCATTTCTTAAAAACCTCTGATTTATCTTTGGTAGTTGCGGAAATTAAGAAAAACGTTTTTGTTCTAGTTAGTCAAAAAAGAATTCCAGTTAATAAAATCAACTATGAATTTCCATCTGGTATGATTGATAAAGGAGAAAATTCTATAAGTGCTGCTTGTAGAGAATTTTATGAGGAAACAGGATATAAAATATTAGGAAGACCAAAAAAATTATTTACAATTAATTGTGAGCCAGGAAGGTTAACAACTAAAATATACTGCTATTATTCAAATAGAATAATTAAAAAAAAAGGACCTGAGAAAGCTATTAAAATTCATTTTCTGTCTAAAGAAGAAATAAACAAATTAATTTTAAATGAAAAATTTTGTAATGCCTCTCATGTGGCTTCATTTTTTAAAGTTATAAAGGTGCCTACAAAGTAAGCACCTTTTATAAGAGAAAATAATGATTTCGTTAATGTAATTAATGATGAAATATTACTGATAAATTAATAAAATATTAAATCTAATTTAAATTAACATTAAATTAATTTGAATAAATTACCCTAGGATCTAAAAATAATTCTCTTGCTAAAGCTTTGAATTTTTTCGTAACTTGTTTTGAGATTATCTCTTGATGCTGCGAAGGTATTTTTAAAAAAACAGCATTTCCTCTTTTATAAAGTTTAAATTCTTCTAAAAAAATTGTAGATATTGATGTAAGAGAATTAGCAAATCTTAAGGCTGCACCAACTTGTTTGCATGAATATATCTCGTTGTTATTTAAAAACGTTAAGTATTCTATCTTTGGGTTGTATTTTATACTGCAATATCTCCAGTAACAAGAAAGTGCCAATTGTATTCTTTCTTTATGTGAAAGTTTTAATAAAGGCGTATTTAATGTTTCTTGAAAAACCAACTCTGCTTTTTGGAATGCTCCCAAACCCCAATCCATATGACTTAGTACGCAAGATAGATGAAGCAATTTTTGATTAAAATGCTCATTTCCCTCAAATATAGGTTTTATAAAATCAAAATATTTCTTATATGTAGATCCTAAATCGCCTCTTTTTTTTGAAATATGCTCTAATGATTTATTAAAAACAAAATTACTATCTGAGTTTTTAAATAAATCTTTGGCAAGAGATCCTTCTCTAATACCGCTAATTGAGCAAATAACATTTTTTGGATTTGCTATGTTCATAATTTCTTCTAGAATTATTGAGCTATAAGGAAGATAAGGCGTTCTAGACTTTGATATGTATTCAACTGATTTCAATTTAGATTTATTAAATGAAGAAATTTTTTCTAAAAATTTTGTAAGTTTTTCATTTTCTACTGAGTATTGATGAATAATATGGACTGGATATTCATTTTGAAATAAGTGTAATTTAAACAAAGCTCTCCACGTACCTCCCACCAAATATAAATTATTAAATTTTTTTTTAGATAACCATTTTTCATCTCTTAAAAGATTTTTGAGATATTTAGGTAAATTTCTTTTTTTAACAATAGGATTGTTGATTAACCTTAATACACCAACTGGAAGTGATGTTTTATTTGTTACAACATTGTTTTCAACTCTAGCAAGCTCTAAACTTCCACCACCTAAATCAGCAACAAGTCCATCCACATTCTCAAATCCAATTTTAACGCCTTCAGCTGATGATTCAGCTTCTTCTTCACCAGTTAAAATATTTATATTTTTTTTAAATAAGTATTCTACTTCTTCAATAAAGGGCTTTGCGTCTGTAGCTTCTCTTAATACAGCTGTTGCAATAATTTTAAGGTTATTAATTTTTGAAACATTAAGAATTTCTGAAAATCTTTTTAAAACTTTTAAAGCATATATCTTGCCTGATTTATGAAGTTTTTTTGATTTATCTAAGTTTTTACCAAGTTCACAAACTGCTTTTTCATTAAAAAAAGGTACTCTAGATGATGTAAAATCATCGTAAATTAACATTCTTATAGAATTTGAACCTATATCAATAATAGCTAATTTTGATTGTCTTAATTTTAAATTTTGCTTATTTTTAATTACTTTAAGTTCCATCTTTAACCAACCTTAAGTTTAATTTTTTAGGTTTAATTTTTAGTTTTGCCTTTCCTCTTCCTGATAAACTTGGATTATTCATGAAATAATCATGTGCAGAAAAAGAATCTTTTCGACTATATTTAATTTTTTGATAATTTCCATTAGGATAAAGTTCCCAGCTCTGATTCGTGTCTAGATAATTGGCCATCATTATTTGGTCTAAAACCTGTTCATGAACAGTTTGATTTTCAATTGGCACGAGAAGTTCGACTCTTCTATCTAGATTTCTTGGCATCAAATCTGCAGATGAAATATAAACTTTTGCATTTCTGTTAGGCATTAATTTTCCATTTGCAAAACAATATATTCTTGAGTGTTCAAGAAATCTTCCAATGATACTTTTTACAATAATATTTTCCGATTTATTTTTAATACCAGGTCTTAAACAACATACACCTCTTACAAATAAAGAGACTTTTACACCGACACTAGAAGCCTCATAAAATTTATCAATTATTTGTGAATCAACTAATGAATTCATTTTAGCCCAAATCTCAGCGTGTTTCCCTTTTTTTGCATTACTTATTTCCTTATCTATATTCTGATTTAAAGTTTTTCTTAAATTTACAGGTGAAATGGAAATTTTATTTAAATTTCTTGGTTTAGAATATCCAGTCACGTAATTGTAGAATTTTTCTACATCTGCAGCCATTTTTTTATCAGAGCTAAATAGAGATAAGTCTGTGTATATTTTTGCATTTACAGGATGATAATTGCCAGTACCTAAATGGAAATATGTTTGAATTTTACCACCCTCACGTCGATGTATTAGTGATGATTTAGCATGTGTTTTGTATTTTGCAAAACCATAAACAATTTGAACTCCAGCTTTTTCAAGACTTCTTGCCAGCTGTATATTTGCTTCTTCATCAAATCTAGCTTTGATTTCAATTAAAGCAGTAACTGTTTTGCCATTTTCGGAAGCGCTAATTAATGCTTTAACAATTGGTGAATCTAAAGTAGTTCTGTACAATGTTTGTTTAATAGCAATTACTTTTTTATCCATAGCAGCTTGATTTAAAAATTCAATTACAGCATCAAAAGTCTCAAATGGATGATGAACTATTAGGTCTTTTTTCTTAATTGTCTCAAAAAAATTATTATTGTATTCTTTTAATCTTTCTACTTCTCTTGGTGTAAAGTTTTTAAATTTTAATTTAGAATTTTTAATTTTACAAATTTGGTCTATATCCTGGATTCCAACTAAACCTGCTACTTCATAAATATAATTTGGATTAATTTCTAATTTATTTGTTATAAATTTTACAAGTTCTTTGTCGCTTTTTTCTAAAATTTCTAATCTAACAATATCACCAGTTCTTCTTCGCTTTAATGCTAGTTCAAATGATCTGACTAAATCCTCAGCCTCTTCTTGAATTTCTACATCACTATCTCTTATTACTCTAAATATCATTTTCTTTTCTAATAAATGATCTGGAAAAATTTCAGAGGCAAAGTAACCAATAACATCGTCTAGAACCAAAAATTTCTTAAATGATTTTCCTCCATCTATTTCAATAAATCTTGATAAAGCTTTAGGAATTACGATAATTGAATTAAGAATTCTCTTTTTTTTCTTTTTCTTCAGCTTCATAACTAAAGCTCTACCTTGATTAATAATAAATGGAAAAGGATGAGAAGGATCAATCGCTGATGGTGTAAGTAGAGGATAAATTTCTTCGTTAAATATTTCTAATAATTTCTTTTTTTCTTTTGTGTTAAGGTTTTCTGGCTTAGTCAATAAAATATTATTTCTCTTCAGCTGATTTGATAGATTATTAAATATGGTATTTTGTTTATTTAATAGATTTTTTGTATCATTAATAACCATCTCCATCTGTTCTTCAGGTGTTAGTCCATCTGAACTTAGTGAGTCGACTTCTTGTTTAATTTGACTGTATAGTCCAGCAACTCGAACCATAAAAAATTCATCTAAATTAGAGCCTGCAATAGATAAAAATTTTACTCTCTCATAAAGAGGATTTTCAATATTTTGCGCCTCTAACAGAACTCTATCGTTAAATTTTAACCATGATAATTCTCTATTTATATAATTGGATTTAAGCTCTTCTTTGTCTTGTTTTTTTAATGCAGTCATATATTTAGATTTAATGCGCGAATTATATGTCATGAGACATGCAAAATCTAGTTGGGAAGACCCAAATTTAAGTGATTTTGAAAGACCACTAAATAAAAGAGGCATCAAAAGTGCAAAAATTATAAGTGAATTTTTTGTTAAAAAAAAATACTCCTTTGACTACGTGCTTTTATCTTCATCAAAAAGAACAAAAAAAACTCTAAATTTAATACTGAATAAAATAAATAAACCAAAAAAAATTAAAAGTTCCTCAAAACTCTATTTGGTTAATGAAAATGAAATAATAGCTAATATAAAAAATATCCATAAAAAGTTTAAGAAAGTATTGATAATAAATCATGAACCTGCTCTTAAAAATTTAGTTATAAAATTAACTAAAAATAAAGATAATAGTAATTTTAAACTATTAAATTATAAATTCCCAACTTGTGCATTTGCTAAAATAGTTTTCGATACGAATGATTGGATAAATATTGAAGAGAAAGGAATTATTTCTGAATTTGTAAGGCCTAAAGATTTAGTTATCTAACGAATAGCCTGCAGATCTCACTGTGCGAATTAAATTTTCTAATCCACTTACATTTAAAACTTTTCTCAATCTTCTTATGTGAACATCAACCGTTCTACTTTCTACATAAATATTTTCACCCCAAACATTATTTAGTAATTGTTCTCTTGAATAAACTCTTTTTGGATTTTTAATAAAAAAATCTAATAATTTAAATTCTGTGGGTCCCAAAATTATTTCCTTATCATTTCTATAAACTCTTTTTGCTAATCTATCAATTTTAAGGTCTTTAAATTCCACAACATCAGTTGATGACAAAGGTTTAGCCCTTCTTAACAAAGATTTAATTCTTGCATTTAATTCTTTTTGGCTAAATGGTTTAGTGACGTAATCATCGGCTCCGGTTTCAAATGCTTTTAATTTATCTTCCTCCTCTCCTTTTGCAGTAAGCATAATAATTGGAATGTCATTATATTTTTTATCCCTTTTTAACTGTTTACATATTTCAACACCTGATAAATCTGGCAACATCCAATCTAATAAGATTAAGTCTGGCATTTTTTGTTTTATTGATTTTAAAGAGTCCTCTCCATTTTCACTTGAAGAAACCTTATGACCTTCTTTTTCTAAATTATATTTTAATAAGGTTGAAATTGGCGCCTCATCTTCTGCAATAAATATGTGTGCACTCATTACTTTGTTAATTCTGTATCGCTACCCTTGGGTCTTTCACCCTCTAAATAATCACCTGTAACTAAATAATATACTTGCTCAGCAATGTTTGTTGTATGATCTCCTATCCTTTCAAGGTTTTTAGTAACAAATAAAAGATGTGAGCCATATTCAATATTTTCCATATTTGATTTAATTAATGAGATGACTTCTTCCATACATTTATTTGTTAAATCATCAACTTGTTCATCACTCTCCCATACTGTTTGAGCTACATCGCTTGATCTACTTAGATAAGAGTCTAAAACAATTTTTAATTGTTTTTGAACCAAAATGCAGATTCTACTCATTGCTTCAATTAAATTATTTGGCAAATGCGTATTTATAAGTTTTGTTCTTTTTGCAATATTTTTGGCAAGATCACCTATTCTTTCTAAGTCTGAAGACATCTTTAGAGCTGCAACTGTTTCTCTAAGATCCACAGCCATTGGTTGTCTTAAAGCAATTAAATTTACTACCTCATTCTCTATCTGAGACTCAAAATTATCTATAACCATATCTGAATTTATAACATCATCAGCAAGGTTATGATCATTTGCTGATATTGCTTTCATTGCATTACCTAAAGCGGTTTCGCAATTTGCCCCCATTTCAACTAAATCATTGTTTAATTTTTTTAATTGGTCTTCGTAAGATTTTACTGTGTGTGGTTTTTCATTCATTATCCAAACCTTCCTGTTATGTAATCCTGCGTTTGTTGTTGAGTCGGATTCTTGAATATCTTATCAGTAGAACCTACTTCAATCAATTTGCCAAGGTGAAAAAAACCAGTATTTTGAGAGACTCTTGCAGCTTGGGACATTGAGTGAGTAACAATTATTATAGTATGTTCCTTTCTTAATTCATCAATTAGCTCCTCTATTTGTGCTGTCGCAATTGGATCAAGAGCTGAACATGGCTCATCCATGAGTATTACCTCTGGCTTAATTGATATTGTTCTTGCAATACAAAGTCTTTGTTGTTGTCCACCTGATAAACCAGTACCTGGTTCGTGAATTCTGTCTTTTACCTCTTCCCAAAGTGCTGCTTTTCTCAAACTCTCTTCAACAATATTATCCATTTCACTTTTAGATTGAGCTATCCCATGTATCTCAGGTCCATAAGAAATATTCTCATAAATGGTTTTTGGAAAAGGATTTGGTTTTTGAAAAATCATTCCAACTTTTTCTCTAAGCCTTACAACATCTGTATCTTTTTGATTTATGTCATAGTCATTAATTTTTACGACACCACTGACTTTACAAATATCGATCACATCATTCATCCTATTTAAACATCTTAAGAATGTTGATTTACCACAACCAGAAGGTCCAATAAGAGCAGTTACTTTATTTGCTTCGATATCCATATTGATATCAAATAAAGCTTGTTTCGCTCCATAATAGACATCAACATTTTTTGCTTCTATTTTATTCATATTTTAGTTCCATTTCTTTTCAAATTTATGTCTAATTAATTGTGCTCCTAAATTCATAAATATTAGGAAAAATAATAATACCATTATGCAAGCAGACACTTTTTCTACAAATCCTCTTTCGGCACTCTCTGCCCATATATAGATTTGAACAGGCAAGCTAGCTGCTGGATCCATAGGGGTTCCTGGTATTGTGTTAACAAAAGCAACCATTCCAATTAATATTAAAGGCGCTGTTTCACCTAATGCTTGAGCTAAGCCAATTATAGTACCTGATAAAGTTCCAGGTAAAGCCAAAGGCACGGTATGATGCATCGTCGTTTGCATTTTGCTAGCTCCCATTGCTAAAGCTGCTTCTCTTATACTGGGTGGAACAGCCTTCAATGATGCTCTGGCTGCTATTATAATTGTTGGAAGAGTCATTAATGAAAGGGTTATACCTCCAACTAAGGGTGTTGATCTAGGTAAACCAAATACAGCCAATAAAACACCTAATCCTAACAATCCAAAAACAATTGAAGGAACTGCTGCTAGATTATTGATATTTACTTCAATAAAATCTGTAAATCTATTTTTTGGTGCAAATTCTTCTAGATAAACTGCAGCTAGTAAGGCAACAGGAAAGGCAATTGACAGACAGACAAGTATGGAAAATAATGAACCCATAAATGAGCTTGCTATCCCCGCTAACTCAGCTTCTCTAGAATCAGCATTTGTAAAAAAACTGGCATTAAATTCACTTATAACTCTTCCATCTTCATTTAATTTATCAAAAATTTTTAATTGATAATCAGATGCTCTTCTTCTATTTTCAGGTATATCTCTTGGATAATTTCCTTTAAATACTTGATCTAAGTCGTCAGAGGCTGTTAATTTTACATCAACTGTTTTTCCAAAGCTATCAGGATTGTCTAGAAGATAATATTTTAATTCTCTCTCAAAAGTAAATGCAAACATTTTTTTTAATTCCATAATTTGATCCTCACTTGCATCTGGATCGAGAGTGATAAATGTTTCTATCCCAAACTCATAAAAGTCTGCATCATTAATATCTTCGGTTGTTGGTTTTTTATCTGGATCCAAATATAATAAATCTGCATTATAATTGACTGGTATTACCAACCATGTTTTTTGAAATGCTGTGTAACCAGTAGAAAATATCTTTGTTAGAAATACCACTAGAAATAATAAAGCCATAAATATTGCAGCTTTACCGTAAAATTGAAATCTTTTTTCAGCTTTGTATCTTTTAATTAAACGTTCTTCTTTATTCATATTTCTCTCTATATTTTTTCACAACAGATAAGGCAACAATATTTAAAACTAAAGTAACTATAAATAAACTTAATCCCAATGCAAAAGCTGCTTGGGTTTTCGGATCCCCAAATTGTTGATCACCAATTAAGATAACAACAATTTGAGCAGTTATTGTTGAAGTGGACTCTAATGGATTAAGAGTTAGGTTTGCTGCCAACCCTGATGCCATTACAACAATCATTGTTTCACCAATAGCTCTAGAAACACCTAATAAAATAGATCCAACAATTCCAGGTAAAGCAGCTGGAAAGATTACTCTTTTTATTGTTTCAGATTTTGTTGCTCCCATGGCATAGCTACCATCTCTAAGATTTTGAGGAACACTTGTAATTACGTCGTCACTTAAGCTTGATATAAATGGAATAATCATAATTCCCATAACGCCACCGGCTGCCAGTGCGCTTTCTGCTGACACCTCTAATCCTAATGATAATCCAAGGTCTTTTAAAAAAGGTCCAACTGTTAAAGCAGCAAAAAAACCATAAACAACAGTTGGAATTCCTGCTAAAATTTCAATGACAGGTTTCGCATATTGTCTTAAACGTTTGCTCGCATATTCCGCCATATAAATACCACTTAACAAACCAATTGGTATTGCAACACACATTGCAATCAAAGCTATAAAAAAGGTGCCTGCAAATATCGGAACCGCACCAAAAGTATCACTATACATTGATGGATCAAGTGCTTCACTTGCATCTCGAACAAAAGCTTTTGCAGGATACCAGTGCATTCCAAATACAAAATCAAATAGTGGGATAACTTGAAAAAATTCTATTGTTTGAAACAAAAGGGAAAAAATAATACCAATAGTTGTTAATATCGCTGCCAGTGATGATAAAAAAAATACTCCTTTAAGAAATATTTCAACTGGTTCTCTTGTTTTAGTGTTGTTTGAAATCTTTGTATACGCATAACCTGTTGATGCAATTAATAATGATAAAACTATAACGACCTTAGACCACTTTGCTATGTCTCTAAAGTTTAAATATTTTTCTGCTGATCTTTGTAACTCTGCAGTAAGTTCTCCTGAATACTGGTTTCGAGAAAGTGATTTTACTTTTTCATAAAATAAATTCAACTCTCCTTCTAGAAGTCCTTGCGAAGAATAATCACTAAGTATAAAAAATCTTACTATGCTAGGTTCAAATATCGACCATAAAGCATACAAAAGAAAAGCGGGTGCGCCACACCATATAGCAAGATAGTACCCATAAAATTTTGGAAGAGCTGTTAACCGTTTGTTAGATTGAATTAAAATAGCTTTTTTTCTTCCAAAGAAGTAACTGGATAAAGCTAAAAGAACGATGGTTAAAAATATTACTGAATTCAATTATTGGCTCCTTTAGATTTATACAAAAAAAAGGGCCCATTTAATAGGGCCCCTTTTGAGTTTATTAACAAATATTATATTACTCCATTGACATTGCAGTAAGAGATTTCGAATTATCTCTAACTGTTCTGTAAGTTGCAGCATCAAGTGGAACAAGTCCTATTTCCGCTAAGTAACCTCTTTTACCAATAGCTTTAGTTGTAGTGAATTCTTTTACAAATTCATGTAAACCTGGAATTACACCAACATGAGCTTTTTTTACGTAAAAGAATAATGGTCTAGCAACAGCATAACTATAGTCTTGGATAGATTCTAATGATGGTTGACCACCTTCTATACTTGCAGCTTGCAATTTATCTCTAGCAGCTAAGAAGTAACTAAATCCAAAGAAACCAAACATTTCTTTGTCTTCAGATAATTTTTGAATAATTAAACTATCATTCTCTCCAACTTCAATTGCAGCACCATCTTCTCTGTAAAGTTTTTGTGGTTTTTTATATTTTTTATTTCCAGCTTCGAAACCTGCTTTGTATAATGCTTTAGCCTCTTTAGGCATACCTTTTTTCATTACTAACGAATTCCAAGCATCTCTTGTTCCGGATGTTCCTGGGGGAATCATAACTGAAATCTTTTGTTTTGGTAAACTTGGATCTATTTGATCCCATGTTTTGTATATGTTGTCTACTAATTTACCATCAACAACTGAGTGTTTTGCTAAAGCTTTCCAAAGTTGTTCTTTAGTGAAGTTTACTGGTTCAGCGTCAACACTGTATGCTAAAGTAATACCATCGTTACCGATAATAACTTCAACAATTTCATTAACACCATTTTTTTTGCAAAGAGCTTTTTCTTTATCTTTCATTGCTCTTGATGCATTTGTTATATCAGGGTGAGCTTCTCCTACACCTGCACAAAATAATTTTGCACCACCACCTGTACCAGTTGACTCGATTACTGGTGTTTTAAATCCAGTTTGCCCGAATCTTTCAGCAACTATTGTTGCGTAAGGGAATACAGTAGATGATCCAACTATTTTGATTTGATCTCTTGCTTGAGCAATAGTGGCAACAGAAATGGCAACTATTGAAGCAAGGACTATAGTTAGTTTTTTCATTTTTAATGTCCTTTCGTGAATTAAATTTAATTAACGACTCGCTTAATAAATTTTATTGAGGACTCTAGTATTACAAATTTGTTACAGTTTTGTTAAATAGGTAACTTTTTAGTTGTATTTTTTAGAGATGATTAAAGTATCATTATCTGCAGCTAAATCTCCTCTACAACGAATTGGGCTCACATTTTCACTTAGTGCTAAGCTATTTGTTGGTCTTAAAGTAACTTCTAGTTGTATCATTGATATAAGATCTTTTACTTGTTTTTGATCATATTTCCATGAAGGCCAACTTGTGGGGGTAGAAAAAGTAGTAATTATATAACTTGAGGCTCTATTAAAATTATAATTACTCTCATTTTGTTTTCTTAACAAATGATCTCTTACAGAAAAGAAAATATTTTTACATCTATACATGTCAGACATATAATTTTCTTTTTTTAAGTTTTTGTTCATTGGGATTGATACAATCAAATCAATTGTATCTCTCCAGAATGAAGTTAAAACATCAGTATAGATATGATCAACATTTACTTTGTCAGATGGAAAATGTTTACTGACAGTGCTTTTGGTGTTTTCTAAGTCATTTTTCATTCTAAAAATACCAATATCAAATACAGTAAGTTGTTGGTTCCTTAAAAGTGTTGTAATGTCTTTTTTATTAGAGTCTTCAGAGTAAGAATTTGATATAAAATTAAAGAATAAGTAAGAAAAAATAAAAAAATTTATTATTATTTTTTTCATTTAACAACTTTATTGAAAAAATCCGTTATTTACAAATTAAATTATATTGTGAAAATTGTTAAATTATATAAAGTTTATAATTCACTAGGCAAATGAATGTTAATTTCGGTTCCTTTACCATTAAGATTTTTTATTTCGTAATCACCTCTATGTTGAGAAATTATATGTTTGACAATTGCAAGACCTAAACCTGTTCCACCAACTTTCCTGCTCTCTTCAACATCTACTCTATAAAATCTTTCAGTTACCCTGTTAATTTGATCCTCGGGAATTCCAATACCTTGATCAGATACAGATATTTTAATTCCTTTTGTTATGAGTTTCCCTTTGCTTGGAGAAGCTAATATATTTATAGTTGATTTTTCTTTTGAGTATTTAATAGCATTGTCTAATAAATTAGAAAAAACTGTTATTAATTTATCTTCATCACCAATAACATCACTTACAATATCTAAATTAATTTCAAGATTAATATTTTTTTCTTTTAAGCTAGTAAAATGAATATCTTTTACTTTTGTGAATACATTCTTCAAATTAACTGGTTTGTCAGGTCTTATATGCTCCTGGAGTTCAATTCTGCTTAATATTAATAGATCACTTATTAAATTTTCCATTCTTTTGCTTTGTGAAGAGATTATTTTAAGAAAGTTTATCTTTGCTATTTCGTCATCTTTAGCAGGACCCTCTATTGTCTCTATAGCGCCTTTAATTGAAACAAGAGGAGTTTTTAATTCATGGCTAACATTAGCAACAAAGTCAGTTCTAAATTTTTGTGCTTTTGAAATTTCAGTAAGATCTTTTAAAAATAAAACAACAGAGTCTTTTTCTGTAAAAATTACAGTTGGTCCAGGAATCACATAAATTCTGTAATACTGATATGAAGGCAAATTTATTTCTAAATCTAAATTACTGGTTTTTTTTGAAGACTTAACTTCTCTGATTTTTTCATCTAGATTAGGATTTCTTAAAATTGTGCCGAGATGTGTATTTAAAATATTTTTACCAAATCTTTTTTCGGCACTTGGATTGGCATATTTTATAATATTTAATTTATCTAATGCTATAAATTGATCCTCTAATTCATCTAATATAAATGTTTTGCTATCATCCTTTTCATACTTTGAAATAATAATTTTATCATCAGTATTTTTTTTATTTCTGTTTGAATAAATTATTATTAGTAGAAATATAATTACACAGATTAATAGTATTTCAAAGAGGCCAATCATGATGTTCTAAAAGTTAAGTATATAATTAACATATTAAAAATTTAATATGCAATTATTTAAATTTTAGTTACTTAATTAGGGGAGATATTATTAATAAAAATTTCTGCGGTTTTATCCCAAGTAAAGTTTTTAGAGTATTCTAGGCACTTTTCTCTTTCAACTTTTAGAGCTTTCATTGCGGATTTTTCTAAATCCTCATCTAAACAATTAATTTCACTATCTTTGAAAATATCTTTAGGACCAGGAACAGGAAATGCTGCAACTGGTGTACCACAACTGAGGGATTCACATATTACAATTGCAAACGTATCTGTTTTGCTTGGAAAGACAAAAACATCAGATGATGTAAAATATGAAGCTAATTCACCATTAGTTTTTTCACCCAAGAAGTGAGCATCTGGAAATTCTTTTTTTAACTTTTCAATATCTGGTCCTTTACCAACAAGAAGTTTTGTTCCTTCTAATTTTAGATTTAAAAAAGCACGAATATTTTTTTCAATAGCCACTCGACCTACATATATCCATATAGGCCTTTTATATTCTAAATTGATTTTTTTTGGATTTTTAAATGATCCATGATCAGCACCTCTTGTCCAAACAACCATTTTACTTTCATCTACTCCAATTTGAATTAGTTCTTTTTTCATAGATTCGGTTGTAACCAAAATTTTTTCTGCTTTGTTATGAAAGTTGCTTAGGAATTTCTGTGATAATTTTTCAGGAACCCAAGGTAAATATAATTTCATATATTTATCAAATCTTGTGTGAAAACTTGTGGTAAACTTTAGATTATTTTTAAGACAATATCTTCTTGCCATAAATCCTAAAGGACCTTCGGTAGCTATATGTATGGCTGAAGGATTTATTTTTTTTATTAAATGACTTACTCTTGGCCAAATATTCACAGAAAGTCTTATTTCATTATATTTAGGCATTGGCACAGTGAAGAAAAGTTGGGGATTTAAATACTCAACTTCGTGACCCATTGCTTCAAGTTTTTTTCCTGTTTCATTTAAAGTTCTTACCACACCATTTACTTGTGGAAAATAAGCGTCTGTTACAATTAATATTTTCATTATGATGCCTTTTTCAGACCTGGAGTTTCAATTACTTCTTTATCTGAATTATTACGACTATCTGAAAATTCTTCTCTTAATTTATCCCAATAAATTATTTCAAACGTTCCATCAAAGTTTTCAACTAAGGCAGTACAAGACTCAACCCAGTCTCCACAATTTAAATAATTAACACCATCATAATTTTCATTTTGGGCATGATGAATATGCCCACAGATTATTCCATCAAATTTTTTTTTCTTTCCATATTCTGCAATTGTTTTTTCGTATTCTCCCATATATTTAACTGCATTTTTTACCTTATATTTAAGAAACTTTGCTAAAGACCACTGGCCTTTACCTCTTAGACGTCTAAAAAAGTTAATCACTACATTTAATTTCAATAGCATTTCATAGGCTATTGCGCCTAACTTCGACAACCATTTGGCATATCTCATAACACCATCCCAAGCATCACCGTGAACAACTAAATATTTTTTATTTAAAACAGACTGATGAATTACTCTATTGATCATTTTTATCTGTCCAAAATGCATAGGAATAAATTTTCGAAACACTTCATCATGATTACCTATAACGTAGTAAACTTCTGTTCCATGTCTTGCTTTTCTTAATATTTTTTGAATTACGTCATTATGTTCTTGTGGCCAATAAAAATTTTTTTGAAGTGCCCAAACATCTATTATATCGCCTACACAGTAAAGTTTTTCTGATCTTGTATTTTTAAAAAATTCAAGCAATTTATTTGCTTGGCAACCTTTAGTACCAAGATGCACATCTGAAATGAATATACTTTTGTATTTTAATATAGGTTTCATTTAATCCTTTTTTTTTAATTCAATTTGCACTAGAATCGTTTAATTCTTTGTGCCATAGTAATGTTAAGGAAATATTAAAATTTATTATGAAATATTGCATTATTTACAACAAAAACGCTTCCTCTGGCAGAAAATCTAAATTTATAAAAAAAATTTCTGATGAACTTTCTAAGTATAACGATGTTTCTTTTTTTGAAACTGAGAGCGTGGATAAAGCAGAGGCAGTATTTAAAAATATTTCTAAGTTAAATATAGATAGACTTGTAGTTGCTGGAGGCGATGGTTCAGTATCATTTGCAATAAACAAACTTATTAAAAATAATTTTGTTCCAAAAAAAGATTTTGCTATTGGTTATATACCAGCTGGAACTGCTAATTTACTTCAAGCTGAACTAAATATGAGTAAAAAAATAAGTAAAATTGTTCAAATTTTACAATCAAACAATTTAAAACAAACTAATTTAGTAAAAATCAATAATGATTATTTTATTTTAATGGCAGGTATAGGTTGGGATGCAACGATAGTCCATTCAATTAATAGTTCTCTAAAAAAACTGTTAGGTAAAATTATTTTTGGATATAAAGGATTGCAAAAATTTTTGTTAATGAAAAATCAAAAATTAAAAGTTAACATAGATGGTCAAAATCATATAGCTGACTGGGTGTTATGTTCTAATACCAATTATTATGCGGGTCACTACAAAATTAATAAAACAAATATATTTGATAACAAAATTATTACTTATGTATTCAAAGACCTTACAAGAATAAAAATACTTTATTATATTTATTTGATTATTTTTTTTGGAGATTTATCGAAGTCTACGAGTGTTATAACATCTTATTCCAGTGAGCTAAAAATTGATGGACAAGGGAAAAAAATTCCAATTCAAATTGATGGTGATAAATATCAATATTGTGATAACGTAGAATTAAGGAAATCAGGAAAATATTTTAACATATTAACAGCATAACTTTTAAATAAGAGAATTTATCAAAAAATCATTTTACTAAGATATTTAATTTAAATATAATTATTATAAAATTACACAGGAGGTCATTATGAGTAAAAAGTTAAAGAAAAATGAAAAAAGAAAAAAAAAGGTTATCAAGTTAATAGAAAAACTTAAAAATAAGATCAATTTAAAAGAAAAAAAATTATCTAAAATTAATATTAAAATTGCAAGTATTGAAAAAAGAGTTGCTGAAAAAAAAACAAAAAAACTAGCTAAAAAGAAGACTATCGAGAGTTCCGCATCTGTAAATAATTAATTTCTAAATCTTCTTTCCCCTTTTTGTAATTAAAAAAGGGGAAAGTAGTTAATCAACAAAATTTTAAAATTAAGGGGAAATAAAGATGTTTTATAATATAAAATTTTATAATTAATGTTTATGACAAAAATATTTATAGATTATTACAATTTAATTAAAGTTTATTTGCTCTACCATAAATGTCTTGATATCTAACAATATCAGTCTCTTTTAGAATTGAACCAACTTGAGCTTCCATAATTTTTACAGGTTTTTTTCCAGGATTTTGTATTCTATGAATTGCTCCTAATGGAATAAATATATGCTCATCAGGTTTTTTATTAATAATATTTTTATTTAAAGTTATTCTTGGATTACCTTTTGTAACTAACCAATGTTCTGCTCTGTGATGATGTTTTTGAAGACTTAATATACCTTTAGGTTTAACTGATAATTCTTTAATTAAAAACTCTTTTCCTTCGAATAAATTTAAATAACTCCCCCATGGTCTATAAAAAATATTCTTTTTCTTAAAGTGTTTTCTTTTATTTTTATCATAAATTTTTAAAATCTCTTTCCAACTACCAAGATCAGACCAAGGTATATCTAGTTTAATAGCATTAATTTTATTTGTTTTCTCAAGTATTGCATAATCAAAAGATTTCTCGATTGATTTTTCAAAAGCTCTTTTATTTAAGTAGTAGGTATTATTTTTATATTTGCCTTTTTTAATTGCCTCAACACAACTTTTGTAAGTTTTATTTTGATATTTTTTAAAGTTATTAATAATTGAATCTTTTCTTAAATAAAACATGCCAGAATTCCAATAACCTTTTTTCTTAATTACTTCCTTTGCTTTTGATGATTTTGGTTTTTCAATAAATTTTGTAACTTTATTTATAGATTTAATTTTTTTAGTTAAAAAATATCCATATTCACTTGATGGGTTTGTAGGTTTTATTCCAAAAATAAATAAATTTTGATTATCTAAATTTGGTTTATTTTTTAAAAGGGATTTATTTAAAATATTAGACCTGTCAATTAAATGATCTGCTGCAAAAAACATTAATGGTTGCTCTAATGGAATATCCTTTATCAAAGCTGAAGCAAGGATTGCTGGTGCGGTATTTTTTTTAGCTGGTTCTAGAACTATTTTAAACTTTTTAATTTTACTTTTTTTTAAAGCTTGCTTTACTTGTTTTAAGTATTTTAAATTTGTACTGATTATAGGAAAATCAAAAATTGCTTTATTTACTCTTTCTAAAGTTTTTTGAATTAAACTCCATCCACCAAAATCAATAAATTGTTTTGCTTGATGTTTTTTTTTATCTGGCCAAAGTCTTGTTCCTGCGCCACCACAAAGTATTACAGGTCTAATTTTCATTAAATATCAGCGTACGTTCTAACCTCGTTTTTACCACCTGGATGAGTTGGTGCACCTTTATAAGCAGGACCAACCGTTTGTGCATATTTCCATAATGTTCCATTACCAAAATTCACTTTTCTTGGTTTCCATTTTTTGCGTCTTGCACTTAATTCCTTCTTTGTAAGCCTTACGTTAATTGTGCCCTTTTTAGCGTCTATATCGATGATATCCCCATTCCTTAAAAGGGCTATAGGACCGCCTACGGAGGCCTCAGGGCCCACATGACCGATACAGAAGCCTCTAGTAGCCCCAGAGAACCTACCGTCCGTAATAAGGGCTACTTTCTCCCCTTTTCCTTGACCGTATATTGCTGCAGTTGTTTGAAGCATTTCTCTCATTCCAGGACCTCCTATTGGTCCCTCATATCTAATTATAATGATGTCTCCATCTTTGTATTTTCTGTTTATTACTGCTTTATACGCAGACTCTTCATTATCAAAACATCTGGCTCTTCCTGTAAATTGTAATTTTTTTAAACCAGCTATTTTTACAATTCCACCTTCTGGAGCTAAATTTCCTTTTAATCCAACAACTCCTCCTGTTGGTGAAATTGGATTTTTATAAGATCTCATTACTTTTTGGTTAGTTCTAAATTTAACATTTTTTAAATTTTCTCTCATGGTTTTTCCTGTAACTGTCATACAATCACCATGAATGTAACCACCATCCATAAGAGTTTTTAATAGCATTGGAACTCCTCCTGCTTCCCACATATCTTTTGCAACATATTTTCCACCAGGTTTTAAATCAGCAAGATAAGGAGTTTTCTTAAATATTTTTGCAACATCCATTAAATCAAATTTAATTCCAATTTCATTTGCGATAGCTGGTAAGTGCAATCCTGCGTTTGTTGATCCACCTGTTGCTGCAACAATTGTTGCTGCATTTTCTAAAGCTTTTCTTGTAACTATATCTCTAGGTCTAATATTTTTTGCTAACAAATTCATTACAGCTTTACCACTGTCTATTGCATATTTATTTCTTTCTAAATATGGCGCTGGTGTTCCTGCTGAGAAAGGTAAAGCTAATCCTATTGCTTCAGAAACACATGCCATTGTATTTGCAGTAAATTGTCCACCACAAGCACCTGCACTTGGACATGCTTTTAATTCTAATTTTCTTAATGCATGAGCTGTCATTTTTTTTGACGTGTATTTTCCAACACCTTCAAATACATCTACAACGGTTACATCTTTTCCATTAAATCTCCCTGGTAGAATTGAACCACCATATATAAATACACTTGGAATATTTAAACGTACCATTGACATCATTAAACCAGGTAATGATTTATCACAGCCTGCTAATCCAACTAATGCATCATAACAATGTCCTCTAACCGTAAGTTCGGTTGAATCTGCTATTACATCTCTTGATATTAATGACGATTTCATTCCTTCATGACCCATCGCAATACCATCAGTTACTGTAATAGTACAAAATTCTCTTGGAGTTCCACCTGAAGCTTTAACTCCTTTTTTAACTGATTGAGCTTGTTTCATTAAATTTATGTTACAAGGAGCGGCCTCATTCCATGTTGAAACAACACCAACAAATGGTTTTGCTACATCTTTTTCTGTAAGATCCATTGCATAATAAAAAGATCTTTGAGGGGCTTTATCAGCACCTATTGTTGTGTGTCTACTTGGTAATTTCTTTTTATTAAATTTTTTCATTATAAACCTTTAAGAGTTAATTCTATTTTTTTAACATTTTTTTCAAGATTAGCAAAGTTGCTTTTCTCCTGCTCTACTATATTTTGTGGTGCACGATCTACAAAGGATTTATTTGATAATCTAACATCAATTTTTTTCATCTCTTCACTAATTTTTGTAATTTTCTTTTCTAATGTTGATTTGATCATATTTAAATCAACATCTTCATCAAAATATAATTTAAATAACTCACCACTTATCACTATACTTGCAGAGGGTTTATCTAGATCTTTTTCATGAAAATTTTTAATTCTACCATTTTTTTTCATTATATTTTCATTAGAAGATAAAAAGTTTTTATATTCTTTGTTTGTATTTTCTGTTGAAATTTCAATAAATGATCCAGGACTTATATTTAATTCATTTTTAAATGATCTAATTGATGTAATAAAATTAATGATATTATTTATCTCATCATACGATTTTTTTTCATGATAATCATCTTCTAGCCAATTGGCATACATCAAGTAATCTTTGCCTTCTTTATCTAGCTTATTATTTAACCATATCTCTTCGGTTACAAATGGAATAAATGGATGAAGTATTATTAAAATTTCCTTAAAAACATATGCTGATGTTTGTCTTAACTCCTTAATATCTTCCTCATTATCAGAGTTTAAAACTGTTTTAGATAACTCTAAATACCAATCACAAAATGAATGCCATACAAATTGATAAATAATCTTAGCTGACTCATCAAACCTATAGTTTTTCAAACTATTTTCCGTGTCATTTTTAACTTTTACAAGCTCAGATAGTATCCACTTATTGATTGTTAATTTTATTTTTTCAGGTTTTTTCACATCACCAAAATCACACTTATTTTGTGTTAAAAAGTTATTTGCATTCCAAATTTTATTTAAAAAATTTCTATAACCTTTAACCCTGTCTTCAGATAATTTTACATCTCGACCTGGTGATGCCATTGATAAAAGTGTAAATCTCAATGCATCTGCACTATATTTCTCAATTAATTCTAAAGGATCAATTACATTGCCCTTAGATTTAGACATTTTTTGACCCTTTTCATCTCTAACTAAAGCATGAACATATATATTTTTAAAAGGTTCCTTATCTAAAAACTGAGTTCCCATCATAATCATTCTTGCAACCCAGAAAAATATGATATCAAAACCAGTAACAAGAACACTTGTTGGATAAAATTTTTCAACTTCTGGAGTTTTTTCTGGCCAACCTAAAGTCGCAAATGGCCATAGACCTGAGGAAAACCAAGTGTCTAGAACATCCTCATCTCTTTTTAATTCCACATCTTTTGAATAGAATTCTTTTGCCTGTTTTTTACATTCGTCTTCATTTTCAGCTACAAATATTTTTCCATCAGGCCCGTACCATGCTGGAATTTGATGTCCCCACCATAATTGACGAGAAATACACCAAGGCTCAATATTATTCATCCATTGAAAATACGTTTTTGACCAGTTCTCAGGAAAGAATTTAGTTTTACCATTATTTACTACTTCTTTTGCTTTAATTGCTAAAGTTTTAGCATCAACAAACCATTGTTCTGTTAAATAAGGTTCAATAATAGAATTAGATCTATCTCCATAAGGAACTTTGTTTACTAACTTTTCTATTTTTTCTAAAAATTTACCCTCTTCAAGATGTTCTAAGATTAATTTTCTTGCTGCAAATCTATCTAAACCTATATATGGGTCAGGTGCATTGTCATTTATTTTTCCATCAGGAGTAAATATATTAATTACTTCTAACTTGTTTCTTATACCTACATCATAATCATTAAAATCATGAGCTGGAGTAATTTTTACAGCTCCTGTTCCTTGTTCAGGATCAGCATAATCATCTGTTATTATTTTTATTTTTCTTTTTACTAAAGGAATAATTACAAACTTTCCTACTAAATCTTTAAATCTATCATCTTTAGGATTTACAGCTATTGCAGTATCTCCCAACATAGTTTCAGGTCTAGTTGTTGCAATTGTTATAAATTTATCAGAATTTTCTATAGGGTAATTTATATAATAAAGTTGAGAATTTACTTCACGCTGATCAACTTCTAAATCAGATATTGCTGTTTTTAAAACAACATCCCAATTTACAAGTTTTTTTGCTTTGTAGATTAATTTCTTATTATAAAGATCAACAAATACTTTTATGACTGACTTAGATAAATTTTCATCCATTGTGAATGCATTACGAGACCAATCACAAGAACATCCAAGTTTTTTAAGTTGATTAATTATTATATCTCCATATTCATTCTTCCATTCCCAGACTTTATCTATAAACTTTTCTCTACCTAAATCGTTTTTTTTAATACCTTCTTTTGCAAGTTTTTTTTCAACTAATGCCTGGGTTGCAATACCAGCGTGATCTGTTCCTGGTTGCCACAAAGTTTCATAATTATTCATTCTATGAAATCTTGTTAAAACATCTTGAATTGAGTTATTTAAAGCATGGCCCATGTGAAGGCTTCCTGTTACATTTGGTGGAGGAATTACAATTGAGAATTTTTTTGAATTTTCTTTAGGTTTAAATAGCTGTTTTTTTTCCCAATAATCGTAGATTTTATTTTCTACATTTATATGCTCATATTTATCAAAACTCATTGATTTGTTTTATAAATTAATCAAATTAATAAACAATAATGAAAATCATTGCTAAATTTATAGACTAATGATCAAAATGAATTATACAAAGATCGATTAACAAATATTTTTGTATTTGATGGCAACGTGGCGGAATGGTTACGCAGAGGATTGCAAATCCTTGTATCCCGGTTCGATTCCGGGCGTTGCCTCCAAAAAAAGTATTGAGATAAGTTTTAAAAAAAGTAAGTTGTGAGAAAAATATTCCTCGGTAGCTCAGTTGGTAGAGCAGTTGACTGTTAATCAATTGGTCGCAGGTTCGAGTCCTGCCCGAGGAGCCAAATTAATTAAACAGCCTTTGTTATATTTATTTGAGAAATTTGTAAATTTTTCGCAAATTTTGTTTTTTGATCCTGAGTTAACTCTGAGTAAACTTTAACTAAAAAGTTATAGTTTACATTCATATGACCTTCTTTAGATTTTTCTAGATTTACTAAATATTCTGAAAAATCCTCAAAGAAATAGCTTATTGGAACTTTTAAATAATTAGAAAGTTGTAATAATCTTATTGAACTTACACCGTTAGTTCCTTTTTCATATTTTTGAA